>NZ_MDSK01000041.1 GCF_002940205.1 Xanthomonas arboricola pv. guizotiae | reverse complement strand
CGCGCAGCCTGCGGCAGCCGGTTTGCGTTCGCCAGTGGTCGTGCTCGGTTCTGCCAAGGCGGTTGACGTTTTCGATGTGCCGCAACGCAGAAGTGTGCAAATGGGACATAGGTATCTGGATCGATACGGGCGCTGCCGCTGCCCGCACGGCGGCGCGAGGTTCCACGGCCGCCCAGTGTCCGGCATCGCATCGCCGCACGCCATGCGATCTGGACGCGGACACCGGCCCGCCGGCGCTGCCCCTTGACCACCAACGCCCACAGCGGCCAGTCTCGGGGGCTGGCACGGCGGGGGTCGTGTCGCTCGCCTTGAACGGAGAACCGCCGTGGACCGTCGTACCTTCCTCACCCTGTCTGGCATCGGTGCTGCCGGCTTGCTGTTGCCGAACACGCGCCTGATCGCCGCCGAGCAGTTGCTCACACCCAACGATGCCGCGCGCAGCCGGCGCTTGTCCGATACCGCGCTGAGCACCGCCAAGGCGGCGGGTGCCAGCTATTGCGATGTGCGGGTGGGGCGCTATCTGCGCCAGTTCGTGATCACCCGCGAGGCGCAGGTGGAGAACGTGGTCAACGCCGAATCCAGCGGCGTGGGCGTACGCGTGCTGGCCGATGGCGCGTGGGGCTTTGCGGCCACCAATACGCTGAGCAGCGATGGCGTGGCCACCGCCACGCGGCAGGCGGTGGCGATCGCCAAGGCCAATGCGCGGCTGGGTGGGGCGCCGGTGCAGCTGGCGCCGGTGACGCCGGCCGGGCAGGTCAGCTGGAAGACGCCGATCAGGAAGAACGCGATGGCAGTGCCGCTGCAGAACAAGGTGGCGCTGCTGATGGACGTCAACGCGGCCGCGCTCAATGCCGGCGCCACCTTCGTGGCCTCACGCCTGTTTGCGATCAACGAGCAGAAGTATTTCGCCAGCAGCGACGGCTCCTACATCGATCAGGACGTGCACCGGCTGTGGCTGCCGTTCACCGTCACTGCGGTGGACAAGGCCAGCGGCAAGTTCCGCACCCGCGACGGACTGTCCTCGCCGATGGGCATGGGCTACGAATATCTGGATGGCGATGCCAAGCAGAAGCACCAACTGCCAGGCGGGCTGATCGGTTACGGGCACAGTTACGACGCGCGCGAAGATGCGATCGCCGCGGCCAGGCAGGCACGCGCCAAACTCACCGCACCGTCGGTAAAGGCCGGCAAGTACGATCTGGTGATCGACCCGAGCAATCTGTTCCTCACCATCCACGAATCGGTGGGCCATCCGCTCGAGCTCGATCGCGTGCTCGGTTACGAGGCCAACTATGCCGGCACCAGCTTCGCCACGCTGGACAAGCGCGACGCGGGGTTCCGCTGGGGCAGCGATGCGGTGACCTTCGTCGCCGACAAGACCCAGCCGGGCAGCCTGGGTGCGGTGGGTTATGACGATGAAGGCGTCAAGAGCAAGCAGTGGGAGCTAGTCAAGGACGGCATCCTGGTCGATTACCAGTGCACGCGCGATCAGGCGCATCTGCTCGGCAAGACCGCATCCGATGGCTGCAGCTATGCCGACTCGTGGTCCAGCGTGCAGTTCCAGCGCATGCCCAACGTGTCGTTGGCCGCAGGCAAGCAACCGCTTGCCGTTGCCGAGATGATCAAGAACGTGGAGCGTGGGTTGTACATCCACGGGCGCGGCTCGTATTCGATCGATCAGCAGCGCTACAACGCGCAGTTCGGCGGGCAGCTGTTCTACGAGATCGAAAACGGCCAGGTCACGCGCCTGGTGGAAGACGGCGCCTACCAGATCCGCACGCCGGAATTCTGGAATGCCTGCAGCGCGGTCTGCGATCAACGCGATTTCCGCCTGGGCGGCTCGTTCTTCGATGGCAAGGGCCAGCCCAGCCAGGTCTCGGCGGTGTCGCACGGATCGTCCACGGCGCGCTTCGATGGCATCAACGTGATCAATACCGCGCGTTCGCTGGGTTGAGGGTCGCTGGATCGGCTGCGCTGTGATTGATTTTTTCGCACTCGCCAATCACATTGAGGCACTGAGATTGTGTGCGTTGCGATCGCTCGGCAGTCTCCAAGACGAGTTAGCCGAGCGCGCGGTGCCCTCATCGCTCGCAGGACACGCCGTGAACCCGTCCAGGGGGCTCGATGACGGCCTGGATGCCACCAAGGAGCTTACAGGGACGTACTTGCAGCGTGTCCTGCGATGGTGGGCGGGCAAGGGCCCTGCAGTGAGCGCGTAGATCTCCGCTCTGCACCTGATTTAAGGAATGGGTCTGCGCATCCAACATGCAGCGACACTCATCGCACGCCGCCAGCCGCGCTCGCCACGCATCGATGCGCGCCGGTTATGCCACGCGATTCATCGGCGCCCAACGTTTGCGCACGCACCCCTGCCGAGAGTCATTTGACGCAGCGTTCATCGCCCGGCAAGAATCGGGGATACCGCGCGCAGAGCCATGTGCGTGTCGCCACACCACCTGCGCGCCGCGCGGGATCATTGGGGAGTTGCCGTGCAGCGACGTGATTTCCTGGCCCTGACCGGGCTGACCATGGGTGGCCTGATCGTGCCGGCCTACTTCGGCAAGGCGATTGCCGCCGAGCAATTGGTGACGCAGATGGATGTGGGCCGCAAGAAGCGCCTGGCCGATGCCGGCCTCAATGCTGCGCGTCAGGCCGGTGCGAGCTATTGCGATGTGCGCATCGGTCGGTATCTGCGCCAGTTCGTCATCACCCGCGAGGACAAGGTGCAGAACGTGGTCAACACCGAATCCATCGGTGCCGGCGTGCGCGTCCTGGTGGCGGGCGCCTGGGGATTCGCCGCCACCAACGAGCTCACCGAACAGGGCGTGGCCAAGGCCGCCGCGCAGGCTGCCGCGATCGCCAAGGCCAACGCCAAGGTGCAGGGCACGCCGGTGCAACTGGCGCCCACACCCGGGGTCGGGGAAGTCAGCTGGAAGACGCCGATCAAGAAGAACGCGATGGACGTGCCGATCAAGGACAAGGTGGACCTGCTGCTGGGCGTCAACGCAGCCGCCACCGCGGCCGGCGCCAACTTCGTCAACTCGATGCTGTTCGTGGTCAACGAGCAGAAGTACTTTGCCAGCACCGACGGCTCCTACATCGACCAGGACGTGCACCGCATCTGGGCGCCGCTGAGCGTGACCGCCATCGACAAGGCCAGCGGCAAGTTCCGCACCCGCGACGGCTTGTCCGCGCCGATGGGCCTAGGCTACGAATATCTGGATGGCGCCGCCTCGGGCAAGTTCGTCTCGCCCAACGGCGTGGTGAATTACGGCCTGTCCTACGACATGAAGGAGGACGCGATCGCCGCGGCCAGGCAGGCGCAGGAAAAGCTCAAGGCACCGTCGGTGAAGCCGGGCAAGTACGACCTGGTGCTGGACCCCTCGCACACCTGGCTCACCATCCACGAATCGGTCGGCCACCCGCTGGAACTGGATCGCGTGCTAGGCTACGAGGCCAACTATGCCGGCACCAGCTTCGCCACGCTGGACAAGCTCAAGGCCGGTTTCCAGTACGGCAGCGACAAGGTGCACATCCTGGCCGACAAGACCCAGCCCGGCAGTTTGGGTGCGGTGGGCTACGACGACGAAGGCGTCAAGACCAAGCAGTGGGACCTGATCCGCGACGGCAAGCTGGTGGACTATCAGGCCATCCGCGACCAGGCGCATATCCTCGGCAAGACCGCCTCCGATGGGTGCTGCTACGCCGACTCGTGGTCGAGCGTGCAGTTCCAGCGCATGGCCAATGTGTCGCTGGCCGCCGGCAAGACGCCGCTGAGCGTGAGCGAGTTGATCAAGAACGTGGAAAACGGCATCTACATCATCGGCGACGGCTCGTTCTCCATCGACCAGCAGCGCTACAACGCGCAGTTCGGTGGCCAGCTGTTCTACGAAATCAAGAACGGTGCGATCACCCGCATGCTCGAAGACGTGGCCTACCAGATCCGCACGCCGGAATTCTGGAACGCCTGCAGCGCCGTGGCCGATCAACGCGACTACCGCCTGGGCGGCTCGTTCTTCGACGGCAAGGGCCAGCCGAGCCAGTCCTCGGCGGTCTCGCATGGCTCGTCCACCGCCCGTTTCGACGGCATCAACGTCATCAAGACCGCCCGCTCGCTCGGCTGACAGGAGAAACCCACATGAGCATCCTTACCGAAGCGCAGGCCAAGGCCATCCTGGACAAGGTCATCCAGCTGTCCAAAGCCGACGAGTGCACCGCCACGCTCACCGGCTCGATCGACGGCAACATCCGTTTTGCGCTCAACAACGTGTCCACCAGCGGCATCGTCGACAACACCGACCTGCAGGTGCAGGTGGCGTTCGGCAAGCGCGTGGGCATCGCCACCATCAACGAGTTCGACGATGCCGCGCTGGAGCGCGTGGTGCGGCGTGCCGAAGACCTGGCGCGGCTGGCGCCGGAAAACCCGGAATTCATGCCGGCGGTGGACAAGCAGACCTACAGGCCCAGCCCCACCTTCAGCGACTCCACCGCCGCCATCGACCCGGCATTCCGCGCGCAGGTGGCCGCCGATTCGATCGCCCCGTGCAAGGGCAAGGGATTGATCGCGGCCGGCTTCCTGGAAGATGGTCAGAGCTTTACCGCGTTCGCCAACAGCAAGGGCAACTTCGGCTACCAGCGTGGCGCGCGTTTCGACTACACCTGCACCGTGCGCACCGAAGACGGTCGCGGCTCGGGCTGGGTGGGCCGCAACCTCAAGGATGCCGCCGACTTCAAGGCCGAGCAGGACATCCGCATCGCCATGCGCAAGGCCAGCGACTCCTCCGAAGCCAAGGCGCTGGAACCGGGCAAGTACACGGTGATCCTGGAGCCGGCAGCGGCGGCACGCCTGATTTCTTCCATGATGCGCTACTTCGATGCGCGCATGGCCGACGAGGGCCGCAGCTTCCTGTCCAAGAAGGGCGGCGGCAACAAGCTGGGCGAGCAGGTCTACGACCCGCGCGTGAACATCACCGCCGACCCATGGGATGCGCGTGCCGCCGTGCTGCCGTGGGACGAGGAAGGCCTGCCGCGCGAGAAGATGGCCATCGTGGAGAACGGCAAGGTCGCCAACCTGCAGTATTCGCGGTTCTGGGCGCAGAAGAACGGCAAGCGCGCGGTCGGCGAGCCGGGCAACCTGCTGATGGCCGGTGGCGACAAGAACATCGCCGAGCTGGTGCGCGGCACCGAGAAGGGCATCCTGGTCACGCGCACCTGGTACATCCGCATGGTCGACCCGCAGACCGTGCTGCTGACCGGGCTGACCCGCGACGGCACCTTCTACATCGAGAACGGGCAGATCAAGTACCCGGTGAAGAATTTCCGCTTCAACGAATCGCCGATCATCATGCTCAACAACATCGACGAGCTGGGCAGGCCGGTGCGCGTGGCTGGCGATGGATCCAGCTATGTGATGATGATTCCGCCGATGCGGCTGCGCGACTTCACGTTTACCTCGTTGTCGGATGCGGTGTGACTGAGAGCCGGGAATCGGGAGTGGGGAATCGGGAATGGGAGAGCGGAGCAAGCTCTTCGCGGCCCGATGGTTTTCCTGCACATCCCGTTCCCGGTCTACACGCCCTGGCGGCGCCCGCGACGCGCCGTCATTTCCTTGGATTGCTGCTCGGTAGCGTCGCTGCGTTGGCGCTGCCGCGGCAGGCGCGGGCGGCTGGCAATTACGATTTCTGGTTGACCCGGCTGCGCTACGACTCGGGCGATTGGGATGTGGATGCGCGCATGCCGTCCAACCTGAGCACCTCGCTGATCGACTACACCCAGCTGCGCGTGGACCCGCAGGAGCATGTGCTGGACCTAGCCGATCCGCGCATGTTGCAGGCGCCGTTCTGCTATCTGTCCGGGCACAAGCTGGTGGAATTCAATCCGGCCGAGCGGCGCAACTTCGAGTGCTATGTGCGTAACGGCGGCTTCGTGTTCGTGGACGATTGCAATCACGATATCGATGGCCTGTTCGCCACTTCGTTCGAGGCGCAGATGACCTCGATCTTCGGCAAGACCGCGCTGCAGAAACTGCCCAAAAACCATCGGCTCTACAGCGCATTCTTCAAATTCCCCGACGGCCCGCCGGCCACCAGTTTCGAGCTCAATGGCTGGGGCGACGACCTGGTGCACGACTACCTCAGGGGCATCAGCATCGACGGCCGGCTCGGCGTGTTGTACAGCAACAAGGATTACGGCTGCGAATGGGATTACGACTGGCGCAACAAACGCTTCCTGGCCGAAGACAACACCAGGTTCGCAGTGAACATCGTGATGTATGCATTGACCAACTGACATCGATCCGTAGGAGCGCGCTGGCGCGCGATGCCGTACCGGTAACGCCACATCGCGCGCAAGCGCGCTCCTACACACCATCGCCGGAGATGTTTTGCAGGCAATCCGCACCGCCAACCACCCACCGCCGCACACGCAAGCCCTGCCCGCTCCTGTAGGAGCGCGCTGGCGCGCGATGTGGCGTTACCGGTAGCGCATCGCGCGCAAGCGCGCTCCTACGCCAACAGCCAGACAACGAGACTTCCCCCATGACTTCCCCCAACGACGACACCCTCACCCGGCAGCTCTCCCAACTCGGCGCCTTGCGTGCGGCCCTGGCGCAGGCGGTGGTGGGCCAGGACGCGGTGGTGGAGCAACTGCTGATCGGCCTGCTCGCCGGCGGCCACTGCCTGCTGGAAGGCGCGCCCGGCCTGGGCAAGACGCTGCTGGTGCGCTCGCTGGGGCAGGCGCTGGAGCTGCAGTTCCGCCGCGTGCAGTTCACCCCGGACCTGATGCCCAGCGACATCCTGGGCACCGAGCTGCTGGAAGAGGATCACGGCACCGGACATCGCCAGTTCCGGTTCCAGCAGGGGCCGATCTTCACCAACCTGCTGCTGGCCGACGAGCTCAATCGCACCCCGCCCAAGACCCAGGCCGCACTGCTGGAGGCGATGAGCGAGCGCACGGTGAGTTATGCCGGCACCACCTATGCGTTGCCGGCGCCGTTCTTTGTGCTGGCCACGCAGAACCCGATCGAACAGGCCGGCACCTACCCGTTGCCGGAAGCGCAGCTGGACCGCTTCCTGCTGCATGTGCGGGTGGACTATCCCAGCGAGCAGGAAGAGCGCGACATCCTCGGCCAGACCACCGGCACCCGCAGCGCGCAGGTGCCCAGGGTGATGGACGCCGACAGCGTGCTGGCGCTGCAGCAACAGGCGCGCCACGTGCATGTGGGCGCGGATCTGCTGACCTGGATCAATCGCCTGGTGCGGGCCAGCCGCCCCGGCCCGCGGGCCGGCGAGGACGTGCGCCAGTGGATCAAATGGGGCGCCGGCCCGCGCGCCGGGCAATCGCTGGTGCTGGCGGCCAAGGCGCGTGCGCTGTTGCATGGCCGCCTTGCCGCCACCCGCGAGGATGTCGTCGCGCTGGCCGCGCCGGTGATGCGCCACCGCCTGTTGCTGTCGTTCGCCGCCGAGGCCGAGCAACGCAGCGCCGACGATGTGGTCGCCGCGCTGCTGCGCGCCGTGCCGTTCCCGGCGTGAGGCAGGTCGCGGCGTGAGCATGGACATGCCGGCACTGATTCCCGCCGAGCTGCGCAGCCGCCTGCGCGGCCTGCAGTTGCGTGCGCGGCAGGCGCAGGGTGCGCAGGGGATCGGCCAGCACGCCAGCCGCAGCCGCGGCGCCGGGCTGGAATTCTCGCAATACCGCGCCTACGAACCCGGCGATGCCTTGCGCCAGATCGACTGGAAGCTCTACGCCCGCTCGGACCGGTTCTTCGTGCGCGAGGCCGAGCGCGAAAGCCCGCTGACGCTGTGGGTGTTGCTCGACGCCACCGCCTCCGCGGGGCAGGCCGATCAGGCGCGCCCGCAATACACCCGTCTGCAGGCGATGGCGACCCTGGCCGCGTGCGCTACCGAGGTCGCGCTGCAGCAAGGCGACCAGGTCGGCCTGTTCGCGGTGCATGGCGATGGCCTGGTGGCGGTGCCGGCCGGTGGCGGGCCGCGTCAACGCGACCGGCTGTGGCTGGCCTTGCACGCACTGCGCGCCGGTGGCCGCTGGCCGGGCATGGATGCATTGCGTCCGCTGTGGGAACGCATCGCCGCACACGCGCTGGTGCTGTCGATCGGCGACGGCTTCGACGAAGCACTGCTCGGCGCGCTGGAAAAACTCGCCACCGCACGCCGCGAGGTGATGCAGCTGCAGGTGCTGACCTGCGACGAACGCGATTTTCCCTTCAGCGGCGGGCACCGCTTCCGCGACCCGGAAACCGGGGAAGAACTGCTCGGCGACGGCGCCGCGCTGCGCGCTGCGTATCTGCAACGCTTCGGCGCGGCCCAGCGCGCGCTGCAGGCACGCTGGCAGGCGGCCGGCATTGCGCACGCCGTGCATTATCTGGATGCGCCACCGGATGCGGCATTGCGCGAGCTGTTCGCGCACGGTGCGCGGCGATGAGCCAGCGCACCGGCGCCGGCGCCGCAGCCGAGGGAGCGCAGCGGTGAACCTGCTCCTGCTGTTCCCCGCCGGCCTGGCCGCGTTGGCCGCACTGCTGCTGCCGTTGCTGATCCATCTGGCCCGCCGCAGCGAACACCGGCCCACCGACTTTGCCGCATTGCGCTGGTTGCGTGCGCTGCCGCGCCCGCGCCACCGCGTGCGTTTCGACGAATGGCCGCTGCTGCTGGTGCGTTTGCTGCTGCTGGCCGCGGTGGCACTGCTGCTGGCCGAGCCGGCCTTGCGCGACCACCAGCAGGCGCGCCCGCGCGTCGTGGTCAGCCCCGGCGTGGATCTGGCCGCGGCCCAGGCACTCGGCCACGCGGCCAACGCGCAGTGGGTGTGGCTGGCGCCAGGCTTCCCGCCGGTCGATGCCGATGCGGCACACCCACCCGCCACGCCCGCCGACACCGCGCCGCCGATATCCAGCCTGCTGCGCGAACTCGATGCCAGCCTGTCGCCAGATGCTGCGCTGAGCGTGATCGTGCCCAGCCAGTGGGGGCCGCTGGATGCGCAACGGCTGCAGCTGTCGCATCAGGTGCGGTGGCAGGTCGTGCCCGGCCAGTCGCCGCTTGCGGCCCCCGCCGTTGCCGCGCCGCTACGACTGCAGGCGATTGCCGACGACAGCGCCGCACCGGCCCTGCGCTATCTGCGCGCCGTGCATGCCGCCTGGGCGCTGCCGGGCAGCTTGCCGACAGGCACGCCGGCCGATGCGCAGCCAGCGCGCTGGGCCCCAGGCACGGTGGTGGCATGGCTGTCGCGCAGTGCCCCGCCGGCGCCGGTGATGGCCTGGGTCGCAGCCGGTGGGCAGCTGCTGCTGGATGCGCAGACCACCATCCCGCCCAACCTCGTCGCGACGCTGCAGCCCGTGCAACACACTGCTTCTGGCGAGCCATTGCTCGATGCCGCAGCGCTCGGCCGCGGCCGCCTGCTGCGCTGGGCCGCGCCATTGCAGCCGCAGCGTCTGCCGGCGCTGCTGGATGCCGACGTCCCCACCCGCCTGCACGAGGCCCTGCAGTCGATACCCGCACCACAGCGCGCGCTGGCGCAGACCCAGCAGCCGCAACGCGGCCCTGCCATCCGCCTGGCCAGCGCTCCGTGGCCGCTGGCGCCGTGGCTGATCGGCCTGGTGCTGCTGCTGTTTGCGGTCGAACGCTGGCTGGCCACCGCGCCCCGCCGGAGCAGCGCGGCATGAGCACGCCGGCCCTGCTCCACGCCTGGCAGGCCGCGCGGCGACGGCAGGCCGCCGGCGTGCTGCTGTGCGGGCTGCCGCTGGCGGCGGTGCCAGCGGCGCTGGCGTGGCGCGCCGGGGCGCAGGCAGCCGTCTTGCCACTGCTGCTCCTGGGCCTGCTGGCGCTGATCGGCGTGGCACTGCTGGCGGCACGTCGGCTGGACCAGACCTGGCTGATCCGCCGGCTGGACCGCGACGCGGATCTGGAAGACAGCAGCGACCTGCTGTTCGCCCCGGCCGGGCAGCTCGGCCCGCTGCAGACCCGGCAACGCCAGCGCCTGGAACAGCGCCTGCGCAGCGCCCCGCGCGACCTGCGCCCGGCCTGGCCGTGGCGCCGCGCCTGGCCCTGGAGCGTGCTGGGTGGGCTCGCCTGCGCCGCGCTGCTGCTGTGGCCGCACCCCGCTCACCGGCCCACCGCAGGCAACGACCGGATCGCCGCCGCCCGCGCCGGCACCGGCGCCCCCACCCTGGGTCAGGCGCGGCTGTACAGCACCCCGCCGGCCTACACCGGCCTTCCCGCCGCACGCCTGCCCGGCCTGGACGCGCGCGTGCCGGCCGGCACCCGGCTGGACTGGCAACTGCAGGTCAGCCCGGCGCCGCGCAGCGTGGCCCTGCGGCTCACCGATGGCCGCGTCGTCGCGCTGTCCCGGCAAGGCGGTGGTGATACCTGGCAGGGCCACTGGATCGCCGAGCGCGCCAGCCTGTACCGCATCCTCATCGACGGCACGCCGGCCGACCGCCAGCTGCATCGCCTCGACGTGCTGCCGGACCGCCCGCCGCAGGTGCGCGTGCTCGCGCCCGAACAGAGCCTGGTGCTGTGGTCCCCAGCCAATCGCACCTGGACGCTGCGCTTCGAGGTCAGCGACGATTACGCGGTCGCCGCCAGCGCCGAGCTGCGCCTCACCCTGGCCCAGGGCAGCGGCGAGAACATCACCTTCACCACCCAGCGCCGCACGCTCACCGGCAGTGGCGCGACCAGGCAACGCAGCTTCGCCACCACCCTGGAGCCGCAAGCCTTGGACATGGCCGCCGGCGACGACCTGATCGCCCAGCTCATCGTGCACGACACCCGCCAACCCAACCCACAGGAAGGCCGCAGCGCCAGCGTGATCCTGCGCTGGCCGCCGCCCGAACAGACCATGGCCGCCGGCCTGGAAGCCAGCGTCAAGCAGACCTTGCCGGCCTACTTCCGCAGCCAGCGCCAGATCATCATCGACGCCGAGGCGCTGCTGAAGGACAAGCCGCGCCTGGACCCGGCCACCTACCTCAAGCGCGCCGACGCCATCGGCGTGGACCAGCGCCTGCTGCGGCTGCGCTACGGCCAGTTCCTGGGCGAAGAGAGCGAAGGCGCGCCGCAAGGCCCGCCGGCTGCCGACGCGCCACCCACCAGCGACGCCCCGGCCGACGCTCTGCCCACTGCCGACATGCCCACCGCGGATGCACCGGCAACGCCGGCGACGCCCGCGCCCGCCCGGGACGAACACGGGCACGATACGCACGACCATGCCGCCGAGGCCGGCGCTGCCGCGCTGGACGACCACGATCATGCGCATGGCGACGGCGGGCCGCAGCGCAACGGCTTCGGCCAGGCGCAGGACGTGCTGTCCGAATTCGGGCATACCCACGACCACGCCGAAGCCGCCACCCTGCTCGACCCGCAGACCCGCGCCCTGCTGCGCGCCGCGCTGGACCAGATGTGGCAGTCCGAGGGCGAGCTGCGCCAGGGCCACCCGGAGCGTGCGTTGCCGTTTGCCAACGAGGCGCTGGGCTTCATCAAGCAGGTGCAGCAGGCCGAACGCATCTACCTGGCGCGGGTAGGCACGCAGCTGCCGCCGATCGACCCCGGCCGCCGCCTGAGCGGCGACCGCGCCGGCCTGGGCGACCGTGCCGCCGGGCTGGACAGCCGCCCGGACCCGGACCCGTCCGCGCTGCAGCTATGGGATGCACTGGGCGAAGCAGCCCCGGTGCCCGACGCCACCCTGGCCCGCTACGCGCACTGGCTGCAAACCCAACAGGACCACCTGCACGACCCACTGAGCCTGGCCGCCGCCGTGGAAACGCTGCGCGCCGAACCCGACTGCGCCAGCTGCCGCACCCAGCTGCGCGCCCAGGTCTGGCGCACCCTGCTTGCCCCACCGGCAGCACCGCATCGCCGCGCCGCGCCCGACATCCGCGGCCAGCGCTATCTGGATGCGCTGCGCCAGGAGCCGCAACCATGATGCTGCCACCACCCCGGTTGACCGCACGCGGCAGGTTCCGCCTGCTGCACGCGCGCGCGGCGACCCGGCGCGTGGGGCCACGGCGGGCTGAATGCACGCAAGCGGAGCCGCAGGCATGACGCTCGCGCTGCCCTGGCTGGTCGGCAGTGCCTTGCTGCTGCTGGTGATGGTGAGCTGGTTCCGGCTGCTGCGCGCACATGCCCGGCAACCGCACGCGCGCGCCCGGCTGTGGCTGTTGCTCGCCGCCCAACCGCTCCTGGCCGGCCTGCTCTACCCGGTGCTGCTGCCACCGCCGCATGCCGGCAGTACGAGCGAACTGCATGTCGCCACCGCAGGCACCCAGGCAGACCAGGTTCGCCCGACTGCTGCGGCGTGGGTCGCCCTGCCCGAGGCGCCCGCCTTACCCGGCGTGGCACGCGTCCCGGATCTGGCCACTGCGTTGCGGCGCGCGCCCGGCACCACCGCGCTGGTCATGCATGGTAGCGGCCTGCCGGCGCGCGACCGCGACGGCCTGCGTATCCCTGTGCGGCTGGCGCTGGCTCCGGTGCCGACCGGCCTGGTCGCCGTCTCCACGCCGCCGCCGGCCGCACCCGGCGAACGCATCGCCATCAGCGCGCGCGTGCAGGGCCTGCCGGGCGCGCGGGTGGAGTTGCTGGACCCGGCCGGGCAGGTGGTCGACACCGCCACCGCCGATGCGGCCGGCCAGGTGCAGCTACGAGGCCTGGCGCGCGCACCGGGGCAGGTGCTGTTCGCGCTGCGCCTGCGCGATGGTGCAGGCGCCGAACGCAGCCGCGTGCAGGTGCCGGTGCTGATCGCCGCAGTGCCGTCCGCACGCGTGCTGTTACTGGCCGGCGCGCCGCAGCCGGAACTGAAATACCTGCGCCGCTGGGCCAGCGATGCCGGGCTGGAGGTGCGTAGCCAGATCGCGGTCGGCCCCGGGGTGCAGCTCGGCGAGGGCGCCGCGCTGGATGCGGCCAGCCTGGACCGGCTCGACCTGCTGGTCCTCGACCCACGCCGCCTGGTGGCGCTGGGCAACGCGCAGCGCCAGACCCTGCGCGCGGCGATCCAGCGCGGCCTGGGCGTGCTGGTGCGCACCGACGGGCCAGTGGACGCCGGCGCCCGCGCCGCCCTGGCCGAGCTGGGCCTTGCGGTCAGCGGCGGCAGCACCGGCAGCCCGGTGCCCGCGCCGCAGCGGCTGTCCGCGCTGGCTCGACCCAGCGGTCCGGCTGCCAGCCCCGGCGATACCCCGGCGCTGGCGCCGCTGCAACGTCGCGACCTGCAACCGCAGGCCAGCGACGCCCTGATCGCCGCACGCGCCGACGACGGCAGCGCCCTGGGCTGGTGGCGCGCGCAGGGACGCGGGCGCATCGGCATCGGCCTGGTCGAAGACAGCTTCGCGCTGGTGCTGGCCGGCCGCAGCGATCTGCATGCCGCGCTCTGGGCGCAGTTGTCCGGCGCCGTCGCCCGTCCCGGCGCCGCCCTACCCAGCCCGGTACAGAACGGCTGGTCGCAGCAACGCATGACCCTGTGCGAGCTGAGCCCCGACGCCTTCGTCACCGACCCAAACCAGGCCCGCCAACCGCTCCTGCTGGAGCGCAACGGCAATAGCCCGCCCTGCGCCGGCTACTGGCCCGCAACCGCCGGCTGGCATCGCCTGCATAGCGGCGCCACACAACGCTGGCTCTACATCCGCGCGCCCAACGACACCCCGGCCATGTACGCGCAGCAACTGCGCGCAGCCACCATTGCACTGGCGGCAACCACTTCCTCCGCAACCAGTGCAACACCTGCTTCCCAACCGGGCACACGCTGGCCGTGGTTGCTTGTCTGGCTCAGCGTTGCGGCAGCGTTGTGGTGGTTCGAACGGCGGCGACATTCGCCAAGGGTTGGCGTGGCAAGCGCTTGAACGAGCTCCGCAGGTCAACGTTGTCGATGGCATTTCCTACGTGAGATGACCTGCTGTGGCAACGCCCCGCATGGTCTCGCGCGATGCGGTGTTGGCACAGATCAGATTGCGCTTTCGATGACGTCGTTCGCGCATCGCAGCCCTCCACACGCGTTAGGCATCGCAGCACATGCGTCGGCTTGCCATTGATGACCGCCACGCGCGGCCATGAGTCCATGACGGTTTTGCCACCACTGGCCCTTGCAACGCTCCAGCAACTCTGTGCATACCCGCACCGGTGCAGCGGAGCTGTCTGGACCTGCAGCCGCATGCTGCACCTCTGCACGTAATCGACAGCTGCTCCCTCATCGGCTGCACTCGGCAAGCCGGTGATTCAACGCTCGACCATCACACGCCGCCACACCCGGCAATGATTGTTCGCCGGCAATGCCACATCGTCGATCAACTGCAATCCCACCGACGCCGCCAGTGCATCTACCGCTTCGGCATCGCGGATGCCCGAGGCGGGGTCGCGCTCGCGCAGCAGTGCGTCGAAGGCGCGATTGCTGTCGCTGGTGAATTGCCCATTGCGGTTGAACGGCCCGTAGACCACCAGCAGCGCATCCGGTGCCAGCACCGCCGGCAATCCGGCAAACAAGACCTGCACCTGCGGCCAGCCCATGATGTGCAAGGTGTTGGCGCTGTAGATCGCATCGAAGCCGCGCTGGCCGTCACGCAGCGCGGGCACGCTGGGCAGGGGTGCAAGCCCCGGCGTGGGCGTCAGCACGGCCTGCAGCGGAATCGGCGCCGGGGTATTCGGCAGCGCAGCGTCATCCAGCCATTGCCGCATGCCAGGAAGATGATCGGCGTGGTCGCTGGCCTGCCACTGCAGCCACGGCATCGCCGCAGCGAAGTGCACTGCGTGCTGCCCGGTGCCCGCGCCGATTTCCAGCACCCGCTGCCGGTCGGCAAAGTGCGTGCGCAGCACGTCCAGAATCGGGTCGCGGTTACGCGCAGAGGCGGGCGAAAAGGGCTTGGTCATCAAAAGTATCCTGATTATTTTTCAGTCCACCTACCGCAGCCGCCGCTGTAGATGAGCGGCGCGATAACAGACAACGCGGCAAACAACAGTTTACGAAGACATGGCGA
Organism: Xanthomonas arboricola pv. guizotiae; assembly: GCF_002940205.1. GTDB lineage: Bacteria > Pseudomonadota > Gammaproteobacteria > Xanthomonadales > Xanthomonadaceae > Xanthomonas > Xanthomonas arboricola_C. The sequence continues at coordinate 23,383 of NZ_MDSK01000041.1, read as the reverse complement.
AGGGAACGACCGAGCTGCACAACAGCACGTGCTGCGCTCGCTACCTTTGTTGCGTCATACGCACTTCTTTTTCGACGCCATCTCCTGAGAATCGACCATGTAATCTCATGCTTTCTTGAAGCTTAAAACGATTGCCGCCATTGCGCTGCTTGCGGCCGCGCTCCCGGCTGCGCAATCCGCCCGCGCAGCATCCCAAGTCATCGCCACGATCAAATTCGACGGTCCCGTCGCCGCCAATCCGCGCCAGGCACGCGCTGGGCAGCCCACTCCAAAGGAAGTCATCCGCTCGCTGAGCAATGCCGCTTTCAGCACGTGCAAACGCGTGAGGGCGACGGTGACACGCGTTGACCTGATCAAGATGCAAGCAACTTCTGCGAACACCACCGGTGTGTGGCAAAACGTCAGGACACGCTGGAACTGCGTGGCTACCAACTAACGCGAGCTGCCATTGCACCGCTAGCGATGCGTGGCAGCGCCAGTGTCGATCAATAAAGCGTTCCCGTCCCGGCATGTGGCCTCTCGCTGCATGCCGGGGCAAGAGACAGATACGAAGACACCCAGCGCATGCGTACTGCGTGCGAATTCACGACTTCGCCCGACAGTGAGCGCGGTCGTTGCCCGTTTGGCCACAAGCGTCACGTCGCCCGTAGTGGCCCATCAGCGCGGTGGTGGCAACGCCTCGTACGCGCGCCGCACCGCGTCTTCGCCATAACGGCGCTCCAGCCGGCGCACGATGAAATGCCCGCGCGCCATCGCCTGGAAGTGGCGCATGAACACGGTATTGAGCGTGGCGCCGCTCACCGCACCGACCAGCGGCACCGCCTGCACGGCGAGTTTTTCGCCGACATTGACCGAGAACTTGGCCGCAACGCGCGACACCAGCGACACCAGCACCGGTGCGCCCTTGCTGGCAAACCCGTGCGCCGCAACGTAATGCGCCGCAGCGCTGAGTTGTTGTGCCATTGCCGCGCGGACCGCGAAGTAGCCCGATTCGGCGCCGTCGTCGCTGGCACTGCGCCCGCCATGCGCCAGCACTTCCAGGCAGGCCAGCGCGGTTTCCGGGTCGCGCAGCGATTCGCCTTCGGAACGGGCGATATCGGCGATGGAGCGCAGCATCACCGTGGTGGTCAGCGGCAATTCCACCAACAAGCCGGGCAGGCCGAAGAATCCGCCCGCACCGCCAGCGACAGCCACCGCCATGGTGTGGCGTGTGGTGGACGCAGGCTGCTGCAGGTCGGTCTTGCCGCGCAGGCTCAGCAATGCCGATTGCATCGCCACCTGCAGCGCACGGCGGGTCACGCCGTCGATGCTGCGGGTGACCAGTTTCGGCAGCCGTCGGGTGACCAGGCGCTCGATCGGCGCGCCCAGTGCATTGGCCAGCTGGGCGGCCACGCCGGGGTTTTCCAACAGCGCGTGCGCGGTGGCCAGATCGCGTTGCGCGGCAACGTCCATCACCGGGATCGGAAGCGTCGTCATGCCTGCTCTTCGTCGTTGGGGCTTGCACCGATGGTACCCAGCGCCATGTGAGCGCCGGACGAGCGAACTCGGCAAGCGAAAAACACCATCCTGCAATTGGCTGGCAAAATGCGCGATCATCGGGGTTCAAGCAGCCAATGCCGATCAGATGAATCGTGAGATCCGCCACAGCATCGTCATTGCGGCCGCGCCGGAAGTGGTCTGCGCCGCTTTGTCAGAGCCCATGCAGCTGGCGCGCTGGTGGACACGCGAGGTGAGCCTGGTCGAGAACCGGGTGCGGCTGGACTGGAGCCGGCAGGGCTGGCGGGTGGAGCTGAGCATCGACGACGGCGCCAACTACCGCCTGGTGCGCTGGCGCTGCCACGCCTCCAACATGCTCGACACCGACGCCTGGAAGGGCACGGTGATGCGCTTCGAGCTGCGCTCCACCAGTCAGGGCACGCAAGTGGATTTCGTGCAGTCCGGTTACCGCGATTCGCCATGCAAAGAGGCCTGCGCACGCGGCTGGCGCTTCTTTTTGGGCAGCAGCCTCAAACGCTACGTTGAAACCGGCGAGGGCACGCCGTCGGCCGATATGCGCATGCCGGAATCGCCTTGAGCAGCGCCCGCATGCAGCGCGCCGAGGGCAGCAGAGGCGGCAGCGTTGTGCTGCTGCACGGCATCGCAGGCGCCTGCCCGACAGGCGCCTGCGCTGCGAAGACCCTGCCCTTTCACGCCATGCGCGGCTGGCCCATCGCTGCCGCTGCGTTGGCCGGCAGCTGTGCATCCACCGTCACCGGGCTGTCGGCGCGCAGCAAGGCGCGTGCCTCGGCATCGCTGGCCACCGCCGGCGGCGAGCCACGCAGCGGCAAGCCGGCGGTTTCGCGCACGAACAGCATGGTCACCAGGCCGATCGCCGCTGCACCCATCAGGTAGTACGCCGGCACCAGTGGGTCGCCGCTGCGCTCCACCAGCCAGGCGGTCACCAGCGGCGTGGTGCCGCCGAACAACGACACCGACACGTTGAAGGCGATCGACAACGCGCTGTAGCGCACCGGCGTGTAGAACAGCGCCGGCAGCGTGGACGGCATCGAACTGGTGAAGCACACCAGCGCCAGGCCGAGCAGCATCAGGCCGGCGAAGATCAAGCCGTCATGGCCGCTGCCGATCAGCAGCAGGCAGGGGATGGCCAGCGCGAACAACGCGACGCACGCACCGATGATCATCGGCCGGCGGCCAAGCCTGTCGCTGAACAGGCCGCCGACGATGTTGAGCGGCATCATCACCAGCATCACCAGGATGATCAGCAACAGGCCCTTGCTCTCGGCATAGCCCATGGTGACGCTGAGATAGCTGGGCATGTAGGTGAGCAGCATGTAGTCGGTGACGTTGAACACCAGCACCAGGCCCACGCACTTGAGCAGCTGCGGCCAGTGCAGGCGCAGCAGCGTCAGCAAGCCCTGCGCGGCGGTGTCGCGTTCGCGTTGTTCGGATTGCTGGGTATAGGCGCGAAATGCCGGGGTTTCTTCCAGCTTCATGCGCATGTACAGGCCCAGCAGCCCCAGCGGGCCGGCAATCAGGAACGGCACGCGCCAGCCCCAGTCGAGCATCTGCGCCGGGGTCACCGTCATATGCAACGCCGTCACCGTGGCGGCGCCGGCGATGTAGCCGCCCAGGGTGCCGAATTCCAGCCAGCTGCCCATCAGGCCGCGATTGCGGTCGGTGGCGTATTCGGCGATGAAGGTCGCCGCGCCGCCGTATTCGCCACCGGTGGAAAACCCCTGCAACAGCCGCGCCAGCAACAGCAGCGCCGGTGCCCACAGGCCGATCCTGGCGTAGGACGGAATCAGGCCGATGCTGAAGGTGCCCAGGGCCATCAGGATCATGGTCGCGGCCAGCACCTTCTGCCGCCCGTAGCGGTCGCCGAGCGGGCCGAATACCATCCCGCCGATCGGCCGCACCAGGAAGGCGACGGTGAAGGTGGCAAAGGTGGCGATCAACTGCGCGGTCGGGTTGCTGACCGGGAAGAATACCTGCCCCAAGGTCACCGCCAGATAGCCGTACACGCCGAAGTCGAACCACTCCATCGCATTGCCCAGCGCGGCGGCGCCCACCGCCTTGCGCAGCATGCCGCGGTCCACCACCGTGACCTCGTCCAGCTGCAATTGGCGGCGGCGTTTGAACCAGCCGAAGTGCGAGGCAATCGCGCGCGCGTCGTGCATGTGTTGTGTCTCCATGTGCGGCCATCGCTGCCCGCTCGCCCTGGCAACGCACAGGACACGGCGCATCACGCAGGCATGGCAATGGCACATGCACAAGATGACGCCGGAGGCATTCCCGGACGGCCGCGTGGACTCAGCGACGCTGCGGGACAGACGACCAAGGGATGGGCAATGCCCAAGGGCTTGATCAGCCCGTCATTCTACTACAACGGGCAGAGCGATGCAGCCGCGCTGCGGCCGCATCGCGGAAAACCGCTTGTTTCAAGGCAGTTGGCGCATTAGGCGCGTACTTTGCGCCCTCGGTGCACCGCGAATGTCCTACCGCAGCGCATGCCATCGATCAGGCGCGGCGCATGCCTACACCAGCGCCTCACCCAGCTGCGACAGCAGCGGTTGCAGATCCTCACGCGTCTGCGGGCGCACGGCGCGCGCCACTTCCACGCCGTCGCGCAGCAGGATGATGGTCGGCCATAACGTGACGCGGAACGAGCGGCCCAGCGGCCGCCCTTTTCCATCTTCGACCTTGCGGTAGTCGAGCGCCGCAACGCCACCTAGCACCTTCTGCAACAGCGGTTGCGCGGCAATGCAGTGGCCGCACCAGTCGGTGCCGAACTCCAGCACCTGCAGCCCGGTCCGTGCATCCACTTCTCCACGCTCGGGCGCCTGGGTGGCGTAGTCGCGAACGAACCCCATCGTCTCGATGCTCCGCCGTGTTACGACAAGGCGCGCTGGATCTCGTCCAGCGGCAGGTTGGTCAGGTCCTTGGCCAGGTCGCCGACCAGGCGTTGTTGCGTTTCCTTGTGCAGCAGCGGGCGTACGCGACCCAGCGTGGTCGGGTCGGCCACCAGCACCAGATGGGTGTACTCGTGCTTCAGCGCGCCATCGTTCAACGCATGCGACAGCTGCTTGGCGAAGGTCATTTCGTCGCGGTCCGCCTCGGTGAGATCCTGCGGTGCCTTGCCTGCCGGGCCATCGTCGTCGACGTTCTGCACGTCGGTGCGCGCGTGCTGGCGCAGCACCACCTTGGATTCGTTGCCGGTGTTGGTGAACCAGCGCGCTTCGCCACCATCGGCCACCACCACCAAGGCACCCTGAGGAATTTGCAGACTCATCCGATTTCTCCTGATCAATGTTGGCGCCGCAGGTGCAGCGCCAGTCGGCCTCAACCTAGGCGAGAAGATGTAAGCATTGCGCCTAGCCGGTGTCAGCGTGGCGTTAGCGTGGTGCAGCCAACGTCGGCGGCGGCAGGCCCAGGTGCTTGCTGAAGAAACGCGCGGCCACCCGCAGTGCCTGCTGGCTCTCCGGCAGCGCGTTGGTGAGGTGGAAGGCGTGTCCCAGGCCATCCCAGACATGCAGGTCCGATTCGCGCCCCAGATCCACCAGGCGCGCATGCGTGTAGGCGGCATTGCTCAACTCGGCCGCACGCGTGGCGGTGAGAAACAGCGTCGGCGGGAACTGCCGCAGCACCGTATCGGAAAACACCGGCGACACCAGCGGATCGTGAAAGTCCACATTGTCGCCGTAGTACAGGTCTTCCCAGATCGGCAACGCACCGGCCCTGTCCGGCAGCAAGGCATCGTTGACTGCCGCCACCACAATGCGCGAATCGCCGCGGTAGCGCGCATCGCCTGCGGCGCAGAACAGCCCGGCCGCCGCCGGCATCGGCAACCTCTCCTTGGCAAACCACGCCAGCGATTCGCCGGTGAGCACACCGCCGGCCGAACAGCCGAACAGGCCGATGCGCTCTGGCGCATAGGTCTTGAGCGCGGCGCGATACACCGCCGCCACGTCCTCGCTGGCGGCCGGGAAATGGTGCTCGGGCCCCATCCGGTAATCCACCGCGACCACGGTCATGCCGGTCATCGCCGCCAGCGGAATGGCTTCCATCAAGCCGAACGAGGCCGCGCTGCCCATCACGAAGCTACCGCCATGCAGTTCGATCAACAGGCGCCTGGCCTGCTCGGGTGTGCGCGTGCGCGGCTCCACCCGCAGCACCGGCACACCGTTCCAGGTTTCGGGCGTGATCTCCACCGCGTAGCGCGTGCGCAGCTGCGCAATCACGCCCTCGGCCCAGCGCTCGGTGTCGGCGCGGATGCTCGGCAATTGCTTGAGCAAGGTGGCGTTGTCGGCCTCGTCCAATGGATCGGCGCGCGCCACCCCGGCGGCCACATGCGCACGCGCGGCCGGGCTCAGATACTCCGACACCGGCAGGTCGAACGCAGGCACATGCCGGATGCCATCGGCGGCGGATGCGGTCGCCGGTGGTGCCGGTTCGGCGGCGGTCGCGTGCATGCTGCACGCAGTACAGGCCAACGTAAGCGCCAGCGTCTTGTTCCACCAATGCCGTGTCATGCAGTGCCCTCCCAGGCAAGTCGAACCGCCAAGGATACCGTCGGTGGCCGGCCGGCACCGCGTACAGACAATGGCGCTGCATGTAACGACGCGATGTAACGCACATGCTGCAACTACGCACACCACAGCGTGCAATCGGACCATCGCATCAGGCGTACGCAAGCATTCGATATCGCAGGCAGGTTGATGTGTTTCCTAGCATCCGGCGGACATCGACATCGCGATCACCGGCACCGCTGCGGCGTGTGCCGATGCATCGACGCATGCACTGAAGTCATGCGCTCAGGCGGCAGATGTCGACGCCGCAGTCGGTGGCAGCTGCTGCAACGCCTGCAGCGTGGAAGTGGTCAGTGGCGACGGCAGTGCGTCCAGTGCGAACCAGCCGATGTCGGCGATCGCCTCCGGCTCGCGCCGCGCGGCATGCTCGCTGCCCTGGATCGCGGCCAGATACACCGGCGCGACCCAATGCTGCGGCGGCGTCAGGTCCGGCTCGAAGTAGCTGACGATGCACAGCACGCCTTGCAGTTGCACCTGCAGGCCGGTTTCTTCCAGCACTTCGCGCACCACCGCGTGTTCCACCGTCTCCATCCAGTCCACCTTGCCGCCGGGCAGGCCCCAGTGGCCTTGCTCGGGCGCACGCCCGCGCTGCACCAGCAGCAGGCGGCCATCGGCGCGGCGAATGAACGCGCCGCAGCCCACGCGTGGACGTAGGTCGGTATCGATTGAGCTGGACATAGGCATTCCGGACGTTGTGCCGCGTAGTGTCCCAGATGTGCGGCAGGCAGGTGGTGCATCTGCGCCTTGCATGCCGGTGGCGAGGATGCCGGCAAGGCTGCGCGATGCCGCCAGTCGATGCGGTGCATCGCACGCGCCTGCCCGGGTGATGCGCAGGGCACTCGCCGTAGCGCCGCATTACGCAAGCACCAGCCGGGTCGAATCCACGCACCTGCAAGTGCATGCGCATACGGAGCGCCTCTCCACACCTATCCACACTGCCTTAGCGCCCTGTTGGCGAGGATGCATGCAGTCCGCGCCGCAATGGCGCACCGTCTTGGAGGTTGGAATGTCGCGTATCGTCGTGATCGGTGGCCATGGCAAGGTCGCGCGTCTGCTGACGCCGCTGCTGATGCGCGGCGGGCATTCGGTCACCGCGCTGTTTCGCAATCCTGCGCACGCAGACGATGTGATTGCCGACGGCGCCACCCCGCAGGTGTTCGATCTCGAACAGGCCGACACCGATGCCATCGCCGCGCAACTGACCGGCCACGATGCGATGGTGTGGTCGGCCGGCGCCGGTGGCGGCGATGCGGCGCGCACCTACGCGGTGGACCGCGATGCGGCGATCCGCTCGATGCAGGCCGCCGCGCAGGCACGCGTGCGCCGCTACGTGATGGTGTCCTATCTCGGTGCCGGGCTGGAACACGGCATCGGCCCGGACGATGGCTTCTTCGCCTACGCGCAGGCCAAGGCGGCGGCCGATGCGTACCTGCGCACCACCACGCTGGACTGGACCGTGCTGGGGCCAGGGCGGCTCACGCTGGAGCCGCCAACCGGCCGCATTACCCGCGGGCAGTGATGCCGACGGCGGCGTGTCGCGTGCCAACGTGGCACAGGTCATTGCCGCGGCATTGGCCATGCCGGCCACCATCGGCAAGACGGTGGGCTTCGTCGACGGGCAGACGCCGATCCAGCAGGCCTTGTCGCAGCTGGAATGAACGCCAGGCCTATCGCGATGCATGCGCGGGGCGCACCGTGCGCCGGGCTAACGAATTCCTAAAGCCGGCCTCTGCATAGTCGCGGGCGCAGCCCATTGTGGAGGTCGCTGATGTCTGCATTCGTCACGCCACGCCGTGCCGGCATCCTGCCGCCGTACCTGCTGGACCATGTGGCCCAGGCGGCGCCCGAGCGCGCGCGCCAGTGCGCGCTGTTGTCCCGGCAGATCACCGCGCAGCTGCGCCAGCAACGCGCGCTCGGCCTGCTCGCAGGCGCCCGGGCGCTGGCCGCCGATACGGCCGGCACGCCCGCCGCGCAGGCGGTGCAGCGGCAGATCCACGACGCCGGGCAAGGCACCGCGCTGCCCGGCACCCTGGTCCGTGCCGAGGGCGCTGCCGCCACCGACGATGTGGCGGTGACCGAGGCCTATGATTATCTGGGCGCCACCCACGACTTCTTCCAGACGGTGTACGGGCGCAATTCCATCGACGGCGACGGCATGCCGTTGATCGGCACCGTGCATTACGAGCGCAGCTACGACAACGCCTTCTGGAACGGCGAGCAGATGGTGTTCGGCGATGGCGATGGCGAGGTCTTCAACCGCTTCACCATCGCCATCGACGTGGTGGGCCATGAGCTGACCCACGGCGTGACCGAGCGCACCGCCAACCTGATCTACCAGGGCCAGTCCGGTGCCCTGAACGAGTCGCTGTCGGATGTGTTCGGCGTGTTGATCAAGCAGTACACCTTGCGGCAACAGGCAAGCGAGGCGGACTGGATCATCGGCGCCGGCTTGTTGATGCCCGGCATCAACGGCGTGGGCCTGCGCTCGATGCAGGCGCCCGGCACGGCGTACGATGACCCGGCCCTGGGCAAGGATCCGCAACCGGCCAGCATGGCCGGCTACGTCGACACACAGGAGGACGATGGCGGCGTGCACTACAACTCCGGCATTCCCAATCACGCGTTCTATCGCGCGGCGGTGGCCATCGGTGGCCACGCCTGGGAGAAGACCGGCCGCATCTGGTACCGCGCACTCAGCGGCGGCGAGCTGGCCGCCGGTGCGGACTTCGCCACCTTTGCCGCACTCACCGTCAGCATTGCCGCAGCGGACTACGGCGCCGGCAGTGCCGAGGCAACCGCGGTGCAGCAGGCCTGGCGCGACGTGGGCGTACTGGCATGAGTCCACAGCGTCCACCGGTGGAGGCAGGGGTGACCTTGCGGCTGGCTCGCGAGGGCGGGGTGGCCGCCTTCCCCGCCATGCGGCGCGAACGCCAGCTGGTGATGGATGACCTGGACGATGCGCAGCGCCTGCAGCTGCGCACCTTGCTGGACCAGTGCCTGGTGCATGCGCTGCCGCGCCCGCAGGCCGGTGGCGGCGACCGCCGTTATTTCAGCATTGCCTGGGACGGTGCCAGCGAGCCGCTGCGCATCCCCGAAGAACATGCACCGGCCGCGATCGTGCGGCTGTGGAAGCAGGGCACGCTGTAGCGCGCCGGTGCCGCAATGCCGCCGCTAGCGATGCCGCGCGCGTGCCCATCGCCATCCACAAACGAAGACACCGCGCAGTGCGCGGTGTCTTCGTCTCGAATTGGTCCAACTGCGGATGCCTGCACCCTTTAAGCTGCCTAGAGGCTCTAGGGCTGCACAGCTGGTGACGCATAGTGCGGCCTGCGGCGTTAGCGCCACGTGCAATAGAGCGGTCAACTTGAAGACACACCGCCAGTCGCTGCAGTGCAGCAGGTCATTGCCGGTATCCAGCCCTGGCGCGCGCGCGGCGGGCGCCATTGGCATCGCACGCCCCCCGCACGCCTGCATTGCCGTCAACACCGGCTTCGCGGATAGTCGCTGCACCGATCGGACGACTCCTGGACCTTTGTGATTGTGTTGCTGCTTGCTGCCGGACTGCTTGCCGGCCTGGGACTCGCCGGCGTGGTCGCCTGGCTGCTGCTGCGCCAGCGTGCGCGCACCACGGCTGCCTCTGCCGCCTCTGCCACCGTCACGCCTGCCGCACCAGCGCCGCAGGTGCCGCAGCCGGCGGCTGAGCAGGTACCGGCGCCGCCGCAGGCCCAGGCGCATACCGCCGCTGCAGCACAGCCGTTGCCGTCCGGGCCGCCACCGATGCAGCCGCTGCTGCGCCGCATGTATGCCGCGGTGATGTCCACCCCGGCGCTGGCCGACGGCCACCTGCCGACCGACCCGGCCCAGGCCGCGGTGCTGGCGGCGGTCGGCGCTGCGCTCGACCACGTGGACCTGCGCCCGCAGCTGTTGCCGCGCCGCCCGCAGTTGTTGCCGCAGCTGATGCGCGCGGTCAACGACCCGGATGCTTCCGGCCGCGGCATCGCCGCGATCATCGCGCAGGATCCGGCGCTGGCCGCCAACCTGCTGCGCATCGCCAACAGCGCGCTGTACCGCCCGCAAGGCGGCGCGCTGGAAAGCCTGGAGCGGGCCGTGGTGCATATCGGCACCGAGGGCGTGCGCCAGATCGTCGCCGCCGCCGTGATGCAGCCGGTGCTGAGCCTGGAGGGCGGCCTCTACGCGCGCCTGCCGGCGGCGGTGTGGGACTACGCCCTGCGGACCGCCGCCGCCGCGGCCGCCTACATGCGCGAGCGCGGTGGCGACACCTTGTCGGCGCAGCTGGCCGGCCTGCTGCAAGGCCTGGGCGCGGTGGTGATCCTGCGCGTGCTGCGCGATACCTACGCCGAGCGCCCGAGCCTGCCCTACAGCCTGGAAGTGGCCGCCGCGCTGGTCGAGCGCCACACCGCCGCGGTCGCCAAGACCATTGCCACCATCTGGGACCTGCCCGCCGCGCTGGGCACCGCGCTGGACGAGCAACGCCCCGGGCACGACACCACCCTGCTCACCACCTCGCTCGGCATGGCGCTGCGTTACGGCCGGCTGGCCGCCGCGCTGGCCATGCTCGCCCGCCACGGCGCCGAGCAGGAGGAGCATGCGCTGGGCGTGCTGTCCACGCTGGAGCCGGACCACGCGGCCAACGCCGCGCTATGGCAACGGCTGGTCGCCGCCAGCGTGGAGTGAGGCCGGCCCGGTTGCGGCGGGCCGGGCACACGCACCGGCCCTGACAAGCGCCTGCGCAGCGCCCAACCGCTCAGCACTCGCCCGCAATCATCTCCTTGACCCGCGCCGCCAGCAGGCTGACGCTGAACGGCTTGGCCAGTACCGCCATGCCCGGTTCCAGGTGGCGGTCGTTCAACTGCGCGTGTTCGGCAAAGCCGGTGATGAACAGCACCTTGAACCTGGGCCGGCCGACCCGCGCGGCATCGGCCATCTGCCGGCCGTTCATGCCGCCGGGCAGGCCCACGTCGCTGATCAGCAGGTCGATGCGCGCCGGCGACTGCAGGATGCCCAGCCCGGTGGCGCTGTCGCCGGCTTCCAGCACGGTGTAGCCCAGCTCTTCCAGCACCTCGGTGAACAGCAGGCGGATGGAGGGTTCGTCGTCGACGATCAACACGGTCTCGCCGGCCAGCGAGGGGGCAAGGTCCAGCGTGGCGGGGCCGCTGTCGCTGCTGTCGTGGGCACCGGCATGCCGCGGCAGGTAGATGCACACCGTCGAGCCCTTGCCCACTTCCGACTGGATGCGCACCTGCCCGCCGGATTGCTTGGCAAACCCGTAGATCATCGACAGGCCCAGGCCGGTGCCTTCGCCGATCGGCTTGGTGGTGAAGAACGGATCGAACGCGCGCGCCACCACCTCCGGCGCCATGCCGGTGCCGGTATCGCTCACGCATAGCGACAGGTAATGGCCTTCCGGCATGCCCAGCTGCTGGCCCATCTCGCGGGCGATCCGGCGGTTGCTGGTCTGCACGCGCAGGCGCCCGCCGTCGGGCATCGCATCGCGCGCGTTGATGCACAGGTTGAGCAGCGCGTTCTCCAGCTGCGGCGCATCCACCAGCGCCAGCCACAGCTCGGCCGCGGCAAGGTTTTCCACGCAGATCCCCGGGCCCACCGTGCGCTGGATCAGCTCCAGCATGTCCACCACCAGCCGGTTGACGTTGGTCGGCTTGGGCAACAGCGTCTGCCGCAGCGCAAATGCCAGCAGCCGGTGGGTCAGCGCAGCCGCGCGCGTGGTGGCGCCCTGCGCGGTGGCCACGTAACGCTCCAGGTCGCGGAAGCGGCCTTGTTCGATGCGCAGGCTCATCAGCTCCAGCGCGCCGGAAATGCCTGCCAGCAGATTGTTGAAGTCGTGCGCCAGCCCGCCGGTGAGCTGCCCCACCGCTTCCATCTTCTGCGACTGGCGCAGCGCCTCTTCCACCGTCATCAGCTCGCGCGTGCGCTCGCTGACCCGCTGCTCCAGCGTGTCGCTCAACTCGCGCAAGGCCGCCAGCGCGCGGTCGCGCTCTTCCGACAGCGCGTGGCGCGCCTCGATGTCCAGCAACACGCCGGGAAAGCGCAGCGGCGTGCCGTCGGCGGCCTTCTCGACCCGGCCATTGGCTTCCAGCCAGTAGTACTTTCCGTCGCGCCGCTTGACCCGGTACTGGTGCGCGTGGGCACCACCGCGGGCGAGCGCTTCGGCAATGGCCGCGCGCAGCCCCTCGCGGTCGTCCGGGTGCACGGTCTGGATCACCTCCTCCAGCGTCAGGCCGGTGCGGCTGCTGGATGGATCCAAGCCGAAGTTCTGCGCAAACGCCTCGTCCACCGAAAACGCATCGGTGGGCAGGTCCCAGATCCAGGTGCCGATGATCGCCCCGGCCGCCAGCGCCAGCTGCACGCGCTCGGCATTGCGGCGCGCCACGGTTTCCGCCTCCAGCGCGCGATCGCGCTCGCTGGTGCGGTTGACCACCTCATGCACCAGGTGGGTATTCTCGTTGCTCAGCATCGCGTGCTGGATGTCGCGGTTGCGGTCGGCCGCCACCTGCGCGGTGGTTTCGATGGCGATATTCATCAGCCCCACGATGCTGCCGTCTTCGCCGCGGATCGGCGAGGCGGTGGCATTCCAGTAGGTCATCTCGTTGACGCCGTTACGCAGCATCGGCAAGGCGATGACCCCCTGGCCGAAGCCCTCACCGGTTTGCATCACCCGGGCGAAGTCCTGCGCGATGGGCGCGTAGGTTTCCTTCCATACCTCGGTCACCGGCTGGCCCAGCGCCTGCGGATGACGGTCGCCCATCGATTGCACGTACACGTCGTTGTAGAACATGCGCAGCTCCGGCCCCCACAGCACCGCACCGAGCAGGGTGGAGTTGGAGCACCACCGACAACGACGAACGCAGCGACTGCGGCCAGGTCTCCGGCGCCCCCAGCGGCGTGGCGGCCCAATCGTGTGCGCGCATCAGCGCGCCCATCTCGCCGCCCCCCGCAAGAAACTCCAGGCCGGCGGACTCGGTGGCGGGGCGCTGTGTGCTCACGTGACGGCATGGCCTGGCGGAAAGTGCGCGCATTGTGGCACGCAGCGGACCTCGGCAAGCCGTGCAGGCGCATGCGGCGCGCGCGGCAGTTGCGCCTGCTGACGCGGGGATGACGGCATGCCCACGTCGCACTCACGTCCTGCGGGTACAGACTGGGCCGCAACATCCCCAACCGTATGAGGCACCCCGTGGACAAGAACCGTATCGAAGGTACCGCCAAGCAGGTCAAGGGTTCCATCAAGGAAACCGTTGGCCGCGTCACCGGCGACAAGAGCACCGAGCTGGAAGGCGCTGCCGAGAAAAACGTCGGCAAGGTGCAGAACAAGGCTGGCCAGGTTGCCGACAAAGTGCGCGACGCCGCCAAGTAACGCTGGCAAGTCAGCACTGTAGGCAGGCATTACGCCCGCCGCGCTGAAGCAGTGGATAGGCCGCCAGGCGTCAGGTATGACGATGCAGACGCTATACCCCACTTCGGCGAGAGATCGCACCAACGCCCCGACATGATCGGGGCGTTGGCGTTTTGGGGTTTGGAAATGGTTTTTGAGTTACCAGGCTGACAGCCAGGATTGTTTGCACGTCGCCGCAACCATGATCAAGCCACGTGCACGCGCACAACGCACGCCCAGGCCTGCCTCCTAAACGCCGGGCTTGCGCCGCGTGCAGCGGGCCGCTTTGCAACGCTGTCGCCATGTTGCTGCCACCACGCGGTCAGCGCTTCCATTGTTGGGCCCAGTCCGCGCGCCTTTGGCGTGATGGCGTATTCCACGCGCGGCGGCACCTGCGCAAATACGGTGCGCGTAACCAGGCCATCTGCTTCCAGCTCGCGCAATTGTGCGGTGAGCATGTGCGGGGTAACACCAGGGATGGCCTTGCGCAGCTCGCCGAAGCGATACACGCGCTGATTGACCAGCCACATGATTTCCAGCTTCCATTTGCCGGACAGTAACGCAAATGCACGGCGCATCTGTTCGTGCATATTGCGCTCGCCGTCCTCAATGGTCTGCTTTTTCATACCAAGCCCCGGTGATTCATCCTACTTTTCAATAGGTATCTTAGGCGACATTCTGATGGCCAGTTGCATTGACATAGTGGCTGGCAAACACCATGAGCATTTCTATTTACTGGATCAGTACCGCGCTGCTGTGCCTGTTGTACCTGGCCTCTGCCGGCATGTATCTGGCCAAGGGCGAGTTCGTGCGCAACGCGCAGGCCGAGCTGGGGTATTCGGCACCGTTGCTGGTGCCGTGGACGATCGTCATCAAGATCCTGGGCCCGGTGGCGATTGTGTGGCGCTTCAATACTGCACTGAGTGATCTGGCCTACGCCGGCATGTTCTACCATCTACTGTTGTCGGGCATGGCGCATCTGGGTGTGCGCAAGCCCAAGGGCGCGATACCGGCCGCGTTGGGGCTGCTCTTCCTGCTCGCTTCGTTCGGTACGCAAAACGCCGCGCGCCAGCTCTCCTCGCCCTATGCACCGCCTGCAGCGGCCATCCACGCAACGCTGCAGTGATGCAATACAAGGTTGAATGCTGCCGGCTGGGTGGCTATACCGCACCAACTCCCGGCCGGCACCCTCACCCGCAAGCTAGGTCCGGATCGCCTGCGTATGCGTCTTCAATGCATCGGCAAGGCCATTGATCTGCTCGGCACCGGCGGGCACGGTGATGCTGGAGCCGGTGAGGTCGCTGCCGATGGGTTGCACGCGGCCGCCCAGGCACTGGCCCAGGAAGGTTTCGGCCACCGCGTTAAAGGCCTTGCTGTTTTCCGGGCGCTTGAAGCCGTGGCCTTCGTCCGGGAACAGCACGTAGGTGACCGGGATGTTCTTGGCCGTCATCGCGTTGACGATCTGCTCGCTCTCGGCGCGGTTGGTGCGGGGGTCGTTGGCGCCCTGGCCGATCAGCAGCGGCTTGCGGATTTTGTCCACATGCGTCACCGGCGAGCGTTCGGTGAGCCACTGCTTGCCCTGCGCGGTGGCCGGGTCGCCCATGCGTTTGATCGCCTGCTTATAGAACCCCGTCCAGTACGGCGGGATGGTGGCCAGCAGCGTGTTGAGGTTGGCCGGACCCACGATGTCCACCGCACACTTGAAGGTGTCCGGGGTGAAGGTCAGGCCCACCAGGCTGGCGTAACCGCCGTAGCTGCCACCCATGATGGCCACGTTGTCCGGCGTGGTGACGCCCTGGGTGACCGCCCACTGCACCGCATCGAGCAGGTCGTCATGCATCTTGCCGGCCCATTCGCCGTTGTCGGCGTTGGTGAAGGCCTTGCCGAAGCCGGTGGAGCCGCGGTAGTTCACCGCCAGCACCGCGTAGCCGCGGTTGGCAAACCATTGCGTGTAAGCGCCGTAGCTGTTGTAGCTGTCACGCAGCCAGGGGCCGCCATGCACGAACAACACCAGCGGCACCGGCTTGTCGGCCTTGCCATCGTGGTTGGCGTCCGCATCGGCCGGCAGGGTGAGGTAGCTCACCAGATGCAGCCCGTCGCGCGCGGTCAGCGTCTGCGGCCAGCTCGGCACCAGCGGCTTGCCTTCCAAGGCGGGATACGCAGAGAACAGTTTGGTCAGCTTCGCCGTGGCGCGGTCGTAGCGGTAGTAGCGCAGCGGCGTTTCTGCAGGCGAATAGCTCACGATCCAGGTGGCATCGTTGGGTGCGTGCTTCCACCTTCGCATCGCCCGGGCCCAGCGCCTTCAAGGCCTGCAGGTCCTTGGCGATGCCCTGGTCCAGCACGGTCCATTCCCGGCGCAGGTACTCCACCGAGGCGGCCTGCACGGCACCGGTCTTTGGATCTTTCAGCACGCTGTCCACATCGGCGCGCGCGTCTTCCGTGAGCAGCGTGCGCGCGTGGGTGGCGGTGTCCACCGCGTACAGCGCGGCGGTGTCGCGGTTGCGCGAGTCGCGCAGGTACAGCGTGTTGCCATCGTTGCTCAGGCCCACCACTTCGGTGGTCAATACATCTTCGAAGGGAACGCTCTCCAGCGTTTTCCAGGTGGCGCCCTGGCGGGCAAGCACTTCAACCCCACCGTCTTCGGCGACGCGTGTTGCGTAGCCCAGCTGCAAGTCACCATCGAGCAGATAGGTTTCGATGTGTTAGGTGTTCTTCTCCACCAGCGTGCGTTGGCCGGTGGCCAGATCAACGCGATACAGGTCGTGCCACTTCGCGTCGCGGTTGTTGATGCCGACCATGAGCTGATCCGGGTGCTGCGCGCTCAGGCCGTACAGCTCCACACGGGTCTTGTCGAACGGGGTCAGGTCCTTGCTGCTGCCGTCGGCCAGGTTCAGCGCATACAGGTGGAAGTTTTCATCGCCGCCCTGGTCGCGCTTGTACAGCAGCGTGCCGGCACGGTGGCTCCAGGAA
Source organism: Xanthomonas arboricola pv. guizotiae (assembly GCF_002940205.1). Taxonomy (GTDB): domain Bacteria; phylum Pseudomonadota; class Gammaproteobacteria; order Xanthomonadales; family Xanthomonadaceae; genus Xanthomonas; species Xanthomonas arboricola_C. Next base: position 6,919 of record NZ_MDSK01000041.1, on the reverse strand, counting down.
TACTCGCTGATGCCGCGCCCGCTGTCCTGGGTGACTGCGCGTGCCTTGTCGGGCGCATCGATCGGCGCCACCCACAGATTGGGCACGCCCTTCAGCGGCGCCACCCAACTGATGTACGCACCGTCCGGGCTCACCAGCACGTGCACCTTCTCGGCGGCGCCAAACAACGCGTCGCGGGTGAGCAACTCGGGCGCCGAAGCGGTCTTGGCGGGCGCTGCGGCGGCAGCGCCGGCAGGCGTGGCGTGCTGTGCGGATTTGTCGCTGCAGGCAGACAGGGCCACCAGCAGGCTGGAGACAAGGAGCAGGCGTTGCATGAAACCTCCGGTTTGGCGTCGGCCGGGGTGCCGAGGCGTCCAAAGGCGCGGAGCATAGGGTGGCCCCCTGCCCGATAGCTGAACCCCATGCGCGCTGCTACGCGTGCGCGGTCATATGTTCCAAAACGGAACCACCTGCCCGCAGTCACTTTTTGGTTACCGCGATAGGTGCCACTTGTGAATGAGCTCGTGCAGGTCGTGCGCGGCTCGCCTAATCAGATTTCCTCCAATTCGGGTTATTTCCCAATGTCGGGTACCGCCTGACCAGCGTGTGCAGTGCGTCGGCCAATGCAACCGGGTTTTCGCGCAACGGCCGGACAATGTCCAAGAGTCCCCCTGACAGGGCCGCTCCCTCCGTAAGCTTTTTGAGAAGATTCTGTATGCGTCTTCCATGCTCTCCGCTCGGCGCGTCGTAGGTCTCCTCGACTCCGGACACCAGGTTCGAAGCCTGAGCTGCCACCTCTCGATTGAGGACCAGGCCCTCCGTGAACCGCAAGAACTCTTCATCGCCCCCTGCCTCGGCCACCTGGATCTCAAGATCGACATCCGCCGCAAGTTGCCGCATCTCTTTGAACGTGGCGCGGCCCGCGTATTGCTCGATGCCCTCGACAGGCGGCGCAGCTGCGTCCGGGTTCGCATAATGATGCGCGATCCGGTTCTGGATCTGCTTAATTTTTTTAGCAATATCGTCGCTGCCGCCAACGGCCCGTTTTCCGAGTGCGCAGTCACTCATGTGCTTGAACAGCTTGAGTGCTGATTCGTGTTGGGCAAGGAGCGCTTCATTGTTGAGGATGGGACCAATCTGATTGAGCAACTCCTGCGCCATCTCCTGCATCTGCAACAGCATGCGATTTTCCACGCCCGAGCGCTTTGGCGGCGTTGGCTTTGGCGGCGTTGACTGTGACGTCGTTGGTCGCGAGGGAGTTGGCCGTGGCGTTGGCCGTGATGGGGTTGTCGGGCGCGGCGAGCGGCGCTGCAGGGCCTGCAGTGGCGACTGATCCGGCAAGGGTGTGGATGGCGTCGGCCGCTGCGGCCGCGTCGGCCGCGTCGGCCGCGACGGGCGCGACGGGCGCGACGGGCGCGGCGAGCGGCGCTGCAGGCCCTGCAGTGGCGACTGATCCGGCAAGGGTGTGGATGGCGTCGGCCGCTGCGGCGTCGCCTGGGGCGTGGGTTCGTGCTGCGCGTAGGTCACATGCGCATGCGTGCTACTGACATTGTTTGAAAAACAGTTTCCCATCACTTTTTTCCTGAGACGCCAATGCCGGAGGCAAGTAGGCCAGGGCTAACCCCGGCACTGCGCAAGCACGCGCGAATGGGCGATTGCGTATCCGAAGCGACGCACTGCTGGTCAGCAATGCATGTACCCACCTGGCCAGCAGGCACGGGGATGCCAGCACATAGACAAAGTCCACCACGGGTTGCGGCCCGTTGAAGACCAGCTCAGAGCCAACCTGGAGCACGGGGCGGCAAGGCGCTGATCTGATCCCGGTGCAGTTAGACCGCGCTGACGCCGACCAAAACCCGCGTCAGTAGTCCATAGCCGATCAGCGCCAGCGTTGCGAAAACAAGACCATTCGCTATCAAGTGGGAGCGGTTGCTACGGCTGTCAGCTGTAGTACGTTGCACCGCCTGCGCCCGGTTAACACGGTAAAGCAAGAACGCCAGGCCAACCATGATCGCTGCACTACAGCCGAAGGCGGCAGGATGATTGGAGATGCATTGCCCTGGCGTTACTCACCCACTGCCGCGCGGCAGGCCGCCAGGGCGCGGCTGATGTGCTTTTCCACCATCTTGACCGAGATGCCCATGACGGCGGCGACTTCCGGGTAGGTGAGGCCATCGAAGCGGTTGAGCATGAAGGCCTGGCGGCATTTGGGCGGCAGCGCGGGCAGCGTGTGGGTGTGCAGGTGCTGCAGGGTGCGGCGGGCGTCCACCAACTGGTCCACCGACGTGCCGGCGGCGGCGAGCGGTTCGCTGCCCTCCAGCGGCACATGGCGGGAGGCGTGCCTGCGGTGGCGCGTGCGCCAATGCTCCAGCACCACGTTGTGGGCAATGCGGTACAGCAGCAGCTTGTAGCTGTGGATGTCTGGCGTGTCGCGGTAGGCCAGCAGGCGCAGCAGCGTTTCCTGGGCGAGATCGGCGGCGGTGTGCGGGTCGCGCAGGCGCCGCCGCATATAGGTGAGCAGCTCCGCCTGCAGCTGCACCACGGCCTGGTCGAAGCGTTCCCTGGCCGGCACGCGCTCCTCGCGCACCTGCCAGCGCGTGGTGAAGCGGCCAAGCGCGTAGATGCCCGCCATGGGCGCGCGGGCCGGCAGCTCGCGCACGGCGTAGGCGCTGCGGTGGCGCCAGGGGCGGCTGCCGTATCGCTCAGCCGGCGCCGCGCTTGCGGCATGCGCGCGTGTCGCGACCAACTGGCCGATGACAACGTGGCGGTCTGCACGCGACGTGCCGGTCATGCCCTCACTCATCATGCGACGTCTCCAGCAACGGGCCGGGCACATGCGGTGCGCGCATGCGCTGCGGCGTGATCAGCGAGGGTCTACAACGCTGATGACCAGTTCGCCACCGCGCTGGCGGATGTGCAGCTTGCTGCCGATGGCAAAGCCCAATTGTTCCAGCCAGCGGCCGCGCAGGCGCAGGGTGGGAATGCGCTGGTGACTGTCGGGATAGTACCCATAGCCGACGGTGCACTGCTGCGGCGCACGCGGGCGGCCGGGCCGCCGTGGTGTGCGTGGTTCGGTACGGGGTTCGGGGATGGGCGTGCGCTCAAGGTACGGACGCGGCTGGATCGAGGGATCCAGCGAGCGCCAGACGACTTCGGTAGGGGGTGGTACCGTGGCGCGCTTGCGCGCGGGCGTAGAACGGGATGGGGATCGACGCATGGCAAAGCCCTCCTTGACGAACAGGCCCGTCGCACGACGCGACGGGATGTCGGGAGGCTAGAAACCGCACGTAGCCGGCGGGCGTATTCCTCCCGAAGGAGTGTTGTATTAGCCGCCCTCCCGACGCAGGCATTGCGTCGGTTGCACCTGCGAGAATGCAGGCACAAAAAACCCACCGGTTTGACGGAGGTGGGTACCGCTACGTGAGGAGTTTCTAGGCTCCTTGCAGGCGAGATTGCTACGCGTTGCGTGGTGTGTCAACTGGTTGCAGCGACTCATTGCAGTGCTGCGCTCAGCCAGAGAATTCTTCTATGTAGACGGCTTCCCCGCACTCGGACAGTCACCTCAGCTTGACCCTGCCCTGCACCACCCGCACACTTCCAGCCGGAGCCTAGAAACTCCCCACACAGCGGTACCCACCTCCGAGTTTTGGTGGGTTTTTTGTGCTCGGCCATCTGGCTTGGCACTGCTCGGCGTTCCTACGCCGGGAGGGCGGCGAATACAACACCCGCAAGGGGAATAAGCCCGCCGGCTGTGTGCGGTTTCTAGCCTCCCGGCATCCCGCTGCGTTGTGCAGCGGGAGCTGCCTCACGGCAAGGAGAGCGGCATGCACGACGAACCCGGTTACTGGATGTCCGAAGGCACGCAATACCACCTGCTGCGCGTACGCGATCAACTGCGCCTGCTCGCCACCCTGGCTACACCGCGCGCTCGCGACGAAGGCGCCATGGGCATGCCGGCCATTCCACTCCAGCAATGGGCGCACTGCCTGCAGTACCTGGCCGAGCAGGTGGACGATGTGCTCGGGGATTTGAGTACCGCCCCCTGACGCTGCGCCTGTCTCAGTCAAAGTGTCAGGCCTGCAAGCGATGGGCTGGCCGGCTTGGACGTGGGCGAGTACCTTGCCTTGTATCGACGCGCCGCGCCGGCATACAAGACAACAATGACCCGCTTTCGCTTATTCACGCTGCTGCTTTGCTTGGCACTGACCTCGGTGCTGTCGAGCGCATGCACCCGGCCGCCTGAGCAAGCGAGCGATCTGCCTGCTGCTTCATCACCTACACCTACTGCGCGTTCTGTACCGGCAACCACGGAGCAGAATGCCGCTCTCAACATCCAGCAGATTGAAGCCGGGCTTTTGAGATTTGCAGCGTCGCTAAGACAACCCGGTGACATGAGCCACAAGCGGGTAGAGGAGATGCTGGGCATCAAATTCGACCCGCCGAAGGATCTTGCGGTGTCACGGCGCGTGCTGCGGAGTCTTCCGCTGGCGAACGGCTATACGTTGTATGTATCGCACAACCCGGAGAGGAAGGGATTTTCTTTTATCAATCTCTTGGTCGGGCTGCCGGACAAACGCGACCCGACGCGCGTGGCCGATGCCGCATGCATATGGGATGCGGCGGATCTTTCAGCCAAGCTTGAAGCCATGGGGTACACGCGCGACGGGCAGCGCCCATTCCAGGGCGGCACGCTTCTGCAACATTGGCGCGCCATCCAAGATGGAGCACAAGGCTTTTCGGTTGCCTTGCTGATCTACGAGACCACCGCCGGTGGCACAAGGCGCGAGTGCGTATATGGCGCCCAGATCGATGGAGGTGATGCGTGACACCTATTGACTCGCGGATTGAACCGTTGCTCCTGCAGATGCGCAAGGACCCCAACCTTCTTAAAAAGTGCTGAGGCATCTCTTAGGGAACCTCTGAACAACTCCTCGATAGACTTCTGATCGACGCCTGAGGTTGGAGCCATCACGCGTAAGTGATTGATTTTCAGCAACGGAGATTGTCGTGATCAAGCGAAATCCCAAGTTCGCTCGCAACGCCAAGAGTTGTTCAGAGGTTCCTTAGGCAAGCCATTTCCGAGTCGCCGTACTTCCTTGCAGTTATTCTCGACCTTCGGCCCGCCATTGCAGGCTGGCGACAACCGAGTGATACATGTTGAATATAAAAGATTTGAGTTGCATTAGAAGAAAATATTGACCAGTTGCCAACACCACATAAGCCAACTTCGCACAACAAAGCTTGTACTCATCAGGATGCGGAGAAAGGCGGAAAAGCAACGAAGCGACGCCACCAGGCGAAGCCATGTACACTATAAAAAAACAGAAGGTTGCATAACAAATAAAGTACAAAAACGTTCGAATTAGTACGAAAAATGAGTGCTTGAGCCAGGATAATCCACTTGTTTTATGACGGAAACTACCCATCGCGATCAACATATTGGGATTTGTAACCGTTGCGAAAATTGTAAATCCTGCAACTAAGAAACCAAGCACCGTTAGAGTCGTATTTAGGCCAAGGGTAGCTAAATCACGGACGGCCTTGATTGTTGGCACGGCTCCAACGTCAGAAAAAAAACTAGCAGCGCCGACTAAAAATGCAACCATCAGAGTGGTGTATATATTAAATCTACTGGATGGTATTCGCCGCGCCTTATTATATATTTGCCACAAATTAGTTTCGGAAGTGAAACTTTCCGGGCCCATATCCCTAGTGCTCATAAAAAGTGCCTATCAAAGATCGCACTTACTTTCCTCATAGCGCTTACACTTACTCTCTCTAGCCTAACAATTCCATCGTCTACTAGGGAAGCTCTGAACAACTCCTCGATAGACTTCTGATCGACGCCTGAGGTTGGAGCCATCACGCGTAAGTGATTGATTTTCAGCAACGGAGATTGTCGTGATCAAGCGAAATCCCAAGTTCGCTCGCAACGCCAAGAGTTGTTCAGAGGTTCCCTAGTTCTCTGAATGATTCGAACAGTGCTTCTGCAGCCTCTGCAGGATCACTACTTAGTCCTTCAATAGGCTTTTTTAACTGAAAGCTATCGTTATTCCCAACAAGCGTGTCTCCAGCATCATCGGTTCCGCGAAGATCTACGCTATTAATTCCTTGGCCGGCAGCAGCTGTAATCTGGCTTGCTGCTTCGCTTTTATCTAAACCTTTTTTTGCCTCTTGAACGACGACGGCTTTATCACTTCCGAGTGCCTCCTTACTTGCTTTCAGCAAGGTGAAGAAATCTCCCATTGGATTCTCATCGTTGGTGGCCCTATAAGTAATTTTTACCTGACGAAGAACATCATATTTCTCAATAAAATCCACTACGCTACCGTGACTTGCAAGCGGTATAACCTGCAATGAAGGCACTTGATATTCATCGTAAATCTCATCTTTTTTTTCTCGACGATCTTTCCTCGTACTATATTCATTGTCTACCTCTTCAAAGCGAGCCTTAATATTTTCATCTCGAGCGCTTTTAAGAAATGTCAGCAAAGTTGATCTGAAAGAAGCTTTGTCTGGTGCTCCAGCCATTTCCCTCACATAAACAAGCCTATGGTTATGTAGTATGAGTAAAAATATGGAAGAAGGGCTCGATTGCATTTTCCTCGAGTTCTTTACCAGTACACCATTTTTATAGATTTGTTCTCGGCTAATTTCGCCGTCTTTAATGAACCTTCCAGCTATGCCCACCAATGGCCGCGCTTGATCATCTTCCCCTAAGTACACAAGATTGACTTCTGAGAAAAAGTATTTAGTAGATCCGTATTCTCGGATACGTTGATCAAAAAATGCCGGGTAAACAATTTCCTCAAAATGATCGAGCATCACCTTGTCACCAAAGCGGCATACTAAGAGCGGCTAACAAAACCCAGGAAGAAGGCGTAAGCAGATGATGGAGGATGCGAGCGAAAGCAACGCCAAGTGGAGATCGATGCGACGT
>NZ_MDSK01000040.1 GCF_002940205.1 Xanthomonas arboricola pv. guizotiae | reverse complement strand
AGGTAAGCAATGTTCGATGAGGGCAAATTGTGCTGGCGTGATCTCCATGTCCAATAGTTTAACCTCCCCAACCACTAGCGTTAACAGGCCCTAATACAGATCGATCGGATCCACATCCAGCGACCAGCGCACGCGCCGCGCCTGCGGCAGCGCATGGATCGCAGGCAGTTGCGCGTCCAGCAAGCGATGCAGCGCCGGGCGCTGTTGCGCGGACAACAGCAACTGGGTGCGCTGGAAACCGGCGCGGCGCGGCATCGGTGCCGGCATCGGCCCGTAGCACTCCACTGCGGCAAACGCAGGCGATTGTGCGGTGCTGTCTGCCGTGGTCAGGCCGCGCACCGCCATCAGGAACTGGTTGGCCGCCGCCACGTCCTTGGCCTCGGCGCGGAACAGCGCCAGATGCGCGAACGGCGGAAATCCCGCGGCCTCGCGCTGCTGCAGTTCGGCGTCGGCAAAGGCGTGGTAGCCGCCGTTGACCAGGGTCTGCAGCAGGGGGTGGTCGGGGTGATGGGTCTGCAGCCAGACCTCGCCGGGGCGGTCGGCGCGCCCGGCGCGTCCGGCCACCTGGATCAGCTGCTGGGAGAGTTTTTCGGCGGCACGGAAGTCGGCCGAGAACAGACCTTCGTCGATGCCGACCACCACCACCATGGTCAGCCGTGGCAGATCGTGGCCCTTGGCCAGGATCTGGGTGCCGACCAGGATGCCGGCCTCGCTACCCAGGCGCGCCAGCTGGGTCTCCAGCGCGTCGCGGCGCTGGGTGGTGCTGCGGTCGATGCGCACCACCGGAAACTCCGGGAACGCTTCGGTCAGGCGTTCTTCCAGCCGCTCGGTGCCGATGCCTTGCGGCTGCAGCGCCAGGCTGGCGCAGGTCGGGCAGGCCAGCGGTGCCGGCTGGCGCGCGCCGCAGTGATGGCATTGCAGGCGCCGCCCGCCGGCGTGCACGGTCATCGGGGTCTGGTGCAGCGGCGTGCTGCAGCGCTGGCAGGCGGCGGTCCAGCCGCAGTCGTGGCACAGCAGCACCGGCGCGTAGCCGCGGCGGTTCTTGAACACCAGCACCTGCTCGCCGCGTGCCAGGGTGGTGCCGATGCCGGCCAGCACTTCCGGCGACAGGCCGTCCTTGAGCGGGCGCTTGCGCACGTCGAGCACGCGCACGCGCGGCGGACGCGCCTCGCCGGCCCGGCGCGCCAGGCGCAGATGCCGGTAGCGACCGGAATAGGCGTTGTGCAGGCTTTCCAGCGATGGCGTGGCGCTGCCCAGGATCACCGGCACATCCAGCGCCTTGCCGCGCACCAGCGCGAAATCGCGCGCGTGATAGCGGATGCCGTCCTGCTGTTTGTAGCTGCCGTCGTGTTCTTCGTCGATCACGATCAGCCCGGCATTGGGCAGCGGGGTGAACACCGCCGAACGGGTGCCGACGACCAGCTTGGCCTCGCCACGCCAGGCTGCCGCCCACACCCGCGCCCGTTCGCCATCGGACAGCCCCGAATGCAATGCGTGCACCGGCACGCCCAGGCGGGCGCGGAAGCGGCCCAGCGTCTGCGGGGTCAGGCCGATCTCCGGCACCAGCACCAGCGCCTGCTTGCCGGCGGCCAGGCAGTCGGCGATCGCCTGCAGGTAGACCTCGGTCTTGCCGCTGCCGGTGACGCCATCGAGCAGATAGGTGGCAAAACCGCCCTGCGCACGGATGGCGTCGGCGGCGGCCTGCTGTTCGTCGTTGAGCTGCGGGCCGCTGCCGGGGCGGGGCGGGATGCTGTCGGCCGGCACCGCCACGCGCTCGGCATGGCCGCGCTTGGCCAGGCTGCGTGCGGCCTCGCGCCAGTGCGGCAGCAATGGGTCCAGCTGTTCTTCGCCCAGCGCACCGGTGAGCAGCAGGGCGGCCAGCAAGGCGGGGCGGCTGCCGGCGCGCAGGCTGGCGGCGCCGGTGCGCCCGGCTTCGGTGAGCTGCCAGGCCCAGGCATGGGTGTCGGCCAGCGGCTCGCCGCGGCGCAACGGGCCGGGCAGGGCGCTGGACTGGGCCTCGCCCAGCGGGGCGTGGGTGTAGCGCGCCAGCCACTGCAGCGAACGCGCCAGCTCCTCGACCAGCAACGGGACGTCGTCGCACCATGCCAGCGCCGGGCGCAGCCCCTCGGCGGACGCCAACTGCCCGATCTCCACCACCACCCCGACCAGCTCGCGCGGCCCGAACGGCACCCGCACCCGGCAGCCGACCCGCGCCGGGTCGGTCAGCGGCGCGTCGGCCGGAGGCAGATAGTCGAACAATTGGGGCAGCGGCACCGGTAGGGCGATGCGCAGGGTGGCGACGGTCGAAGACATCCGGCCAGTCTACCGGCCCTGTCCAGCGCCCGGCAGACGCCGATCGATCGTCCTCGAATCGGCAGGTCGGGTTACGACGCGTTTGTGTGACGGAAGTGATAAATCCGACGTAAACCTATGTGAGGGTTAAGGAAACCGGTTTATCCACACTGCCTGTGGATAAGGCTGTGAATTAGTCTGGTGCTCCACGCTGTGAAGGCGGATTCACTAGCCTCTGCAACCTGTTGGACATTTTTTCACCAATCGGCTTAAAGTTATAAGGATCAATCACTTAGGCGTGAAACACGAATGCAACAATGAAAAATCAACAGTTGACAGACGCCTGCGTATCGGCATGTCTGCCGCTGTGCACAACCCGCGCGGGTGATGGCGGCCGATGGCACCGGGACGCAGCGCAGCCGGGTCGATCTGTCAAGCCATCGGCGGGGGCCGGTTGCCTCGGTATCATGCCGGCCGATGCTGGAGTTCCCATGACCGTAGTCCCCGACGCCCCCGTCACCCCTGTCGCGCTGTCTGCGTTCCTGCGCGGTGTCGAACGCCGGGGTCTGGTGCTCGCACAATTGCAATGTGGCGATGGCGCGGCGGCCGAACGGGCCCTGGCGGCGGCGTTGCGGGCATTCAGCAGCCAGGCGGCGGGCCGCCCGCTGGCCGGCTGGCCGATGCGCTTCTGGAGCCTGCTGGCGACTGCCCCGCCGCTGCGGCGCGAGCCCATGCCGGGGACCTGGCTGCCGCCGTTCACCGCACTGGGGTGGATGCAGACCAGCGACCGGCTGGCGCTGCTGCTGCGTATCGTGGCCGGACTGGAGGAGGAACCTGCCAGCGAGGTGCAAGGCATCGAGGTGGCGGCCTATCGGCAGTCGCTGGCCCGTGCCTGCCCGCGCGATGCGGCCGGCAACCCGGATGCGCAGGCCTGGCGGGCACTGGCCGAGGCCGCGCAGCAGGAGTTGCGCGAGCTCAGCCCGGCGCAGGTGAGCCGGTTGGCACAGCTCCGCGAGTCGGCGCTGGCCGGCATGCCACTGCAGCCAGTCGCGGCCACGCCTGCGGCCGCCGCCGAAGCGCGCCGCCCGGCCGCGCCGCGCAACCGTCCTGCACGCCAATGGCAGTGGCCACGGATCGACCGCCGCCACGCCGGTCTCGGGCTGGCGGTGCTGGGGTTGGCGTTGCTGCTCGCGGCGCTGGGCTGGTGGTGGACGCATCGCCGCCCGGCCCTGCCGCCCGAGCCGGTCTCGCAGGCCCCGGCCGGCGTGCTGCACGTCACCGATGCCGCGCCGGTGCTGGTGGAAGACCTTCCCGCCGCCAATTTGCCGGACGCGGTGGCAAACCCCGGCCTGGATCCGCGCGACCAGGCGATGCTGGCCGACCCGGACCTGGAACTGGCGCGTTCGGCCGATTTCTACGCCTGGTATGCGGCCGGCCATCCGGTGCCGGCCGACGAATCCGGCGCGCATGCCACCGCGGCCGAGCAGCCTGCCGCCACCCTGGAGACCGTCGATGACGACAATTAAGTGGTGCGGCCTGCTGGCGTTGGCTGTTGTCGGCATGGCCGCTGCGCAGACCCTGCCGGCACCATTGGAAGAAGGCAACGCGACTGCGCCTGCCGGCATGCCGACGCTCGCAGCCGCCACTGCCACAATCCCGAGCGCTGCGCAGCAGCGCGCGCGCTGGGACGCATTGACGCCGGCCCAGCGGGCCGAGCTGCGCGCCCGTTATGCGGCCTGGAAAGGACTCACCGCCACCGACCGGGTGGTGGTGCGGCAGGCCCGCGAGCGTCTGCATGACTTGCCCGACGACCAGCAGCGCGCGCTGCGCACGCAGTTCACCGCGATGGATCGCCTGCATCGCGATGGCTGGCGCCTGGGCTCGCAGCTGGGCGCGTTCTATCCGCAGTTGCAGCCCCTGATCGGCTACGTGCCGCCAGCGCAGCGCGACACGCTGCTGGCGGCACTGCGCAGCCTGGACGCCGGGCAGCTGGAACAGCTGGCGATGCTGGCACAACGCACCCCGCCGCAGGAGCGCGATGGCTTGCGCGATGCCCTGCTCGCGCAGGCGCCGGCAACGCGCAGCGCCTGGTTGAAGCGCCAGCTGGCGCGCTGATTGGCAGCAGCGCGACAGCCCCGTTGCAGCACCCCTGTGCCGGCGTCGTCTCCACGCGTGCTCGGTGTCCATCCTCTCGATACCGGGCAGCGGGGCCGGACACCGAGCCGAGGGCATGCGGGGCTGCCGCCTTCGGCGATGCGCGCGAAGCGGCGATCGTCACGAAGGACACGGACCGCGCTGAAGCCCAGGCATCCGGTTCCGGTGACCAGCCAGGCCGGCCGCTCGCCGCCTAGCATCTCCCGCCTTGCGCCTTGCGCCTTGCGCCTTGCGCCTTGCGCCTTGCGCCTTGCGCCTTGCGGCCGACAGCCGACAGCCGACAGCCGACAGCCGACAGCCGACAGCCGCAGCCCGTGTCGCAAGTGCGGGTAAGATAGCGGCCCCACGCGACCCGGTGCCAGCGCCTCCCGGCACGGCCGTAGTCCGCGCAGCGATCGGTTGTCATGTCTGTCTTTCCTGTCCCCACCTCCGCGACGCCGCGTTTCGGCGCGGAAGTGCGCACCACCGGCCTGCTCGCATTGCCGCTGGTACTCGGTCACGTCTCCACCGGCCTGATCGGATTCGTCGATAACGTCATCGCCGGTCACCACGGCACCGCCACGCTGGCGGCGGTCACCATCGGCACCTCGCTGCTGTGGCTGCCGATGCTGGTGCCGATCGGCACGCTGATCTCGTTGACCGCCTCGGTCTCGCAGCTGCGCGGCGCCGGCCGCGAGCGCGAGATCGGCCCGCTGTTCCGCCAGGCGCTGTGGCTGTCGCTGGGACTGGGCGCGGTGATGTTCGCGTTCCTCAGTGCGGTGCCGCCGCTGTTGCCCACCTTCGGGATTGCGCCGGACATCGTGCCGGGCGCGACCGACTTCCTGCACGCGGTGCGCTGGGGCGGGCCGGCGCTGACGTTCTACTTCTGCATGCGCTATCTCAGCGAGGGCATGCACTGGACCCTGCCGACCATGCTGCTGGGCTTTGGCGGCCTGCTGGTGCTGGCGCCGCTGGGTTATGCGCTGACCTATGGCAAGTTCGGCTTTGCCGAACACGGTGCGCAGGGCCTGGGCATGGCCTCGGCGATCACCATGTGGGTGCAGGCCAGCGTGTTCGCGCTGTATCTGTGGCGCTCGCGCCGCTTCGCGCACCTGCAGTTGTTCACCCATTTCGAAGGTCCGCGCTGGCGCGCCATCGGCGATCTGTTGCGCACCGGTCTGCCGATCGGCATCACCGTGCTGATGGAGGGCGGCCTGTTCATCGTCACCGCCTTGCTGATCGGCCGGCTCGGCTCCACCGAAGCGGCCGCGCACCAGATCGCGATCAACGTCGCGCAGCTGTGTTTCATGATTCCGATGGGCGTGGCCGAGGCGACCACCGTGCGGGTCGGGCATGCGGTCGGGCGCGGCGATCCGCTCGGCATGCGGCGCGCGGCCTGGGCCGGTTACGCGATCGTGCTGGGCACCCAGGCGCTGTCGGCCAGCGTGCTGTTGCTGGGCCACGACGCCATCGTGAGCGTCTATACCGACGATGCGGCGGTGGCCGCGCTGGCCTCGGTGCTGCTGCTGTTCGCTGCCACGTTCCAGTTTCCCGACGGCATCCAGGTGCTCTCCAGCGGCGCGTTGCGTGGACTCAAGGACACCCGTGTGCCGATGTTCCTGGCGATGTTCTCGTACTGGGGGATCGGCATGCCGATCGGCGCCGGGCTCGGCCTGGGGCTGGGCTGGGGGCCGCAAGGCATGTGGATCGGCCTGATTCTAGGCCTGACCGTGGCGTCGGTCCTGATGGGCTTGCGCTTCCGGCAGACCAGCCGGCGGCTGACTGCCGGCGCGCCCCCCTGACTTCCAGCGCATGCCGCGCGCGCCGCGCAGCCGGTATGCTGGACACCATTGATCGTATGCAGCGTCTTTCGACGGAGTTTTCCATGAACCACCCCGTGCATCGCAGTCCCATCGCCAGTTTCTTCGTCGGCCTGTGGGATGTGATGAATTTCACCCGGCGCCTGATCTTCAACCTGGTGTTCTTCGGCTTCCTGTTCCTGGTGCTGCTGCTGTTTGTGGTGGCGATCGCGCGTGGCGACGGCAGCAAGCCGCTGGCCGAGCGCACCACCCTGGTGATCAACCCCGAAGGCACGCTGGTCGAGCAGTTCAGCGCCGACCCGGTGAGCCGGTCGCTGGCCAAGGCGGTCGGCGACAAGAGCGCCGAGGAAGTGCAGCTGCGCGACCTGGTGCGGGTGATCGAGGCGGCCGGCAAGGACCGCAAGATCGAGCGGGTGGTGTTGAACCTGGACAAGTTTCAGCCCGCCGGTTTCGCCTCGCAGCGCGAAGTGGCCGCGGCGTTGCAGAAGCTGCGCGCCTCCGGCAAGCAGATCGTCGCCTTCAGCGAGAGCATGAGCCAGGGCCAGTACCTGCTGGCCGCACAGGCCAACGAGGTCTATCTCGACCCGATGGGCAGCGTGCTGCTGGAAGGGCTTGGCCGTTATCGCCAGTATTTCCGCGAGGGCCTGCAGGACAAGCTCGGCGTGGACGTGCACCTGTTCCGCGTGGGCGAGTACAAGTCCGCCGCCGAGCCGTACATCCTCGATGCCGCTTCGGCCGACGCCAAGGAAGCAGACCTGTTCTGGATGAACGACGTGTGGCAGCGCTACCTGGCCGATGTCGGCAAGGCGCGCAAGCTGAGCCCGGCGCAGCTGACCGCCGGCATCGACACGCTGCCCGAGGGCGTGGCCGCCGCCGGTGGCGATCTGGCCAAGTTCGCGCTGCAGCAGAAGCTGGTCGACGGGCTCAAGACCCGCGAGGACGTCGACGCGCTGCTGACCAAGCGCGGCGTGGCCGACAGCGATGCCGACAGCGGCTTTCGCAACATCGGCTTCAACGATTATCTGAGCCAGCTGCAGGCGCAGCGCTCGCCGATGGACAGCCGTCCGCAGGTGGCCGTGGTGGTGGCCGCTGGCGAGATCAGCGGTGGCGAGCAGCCGGCCGGCCGCATCGGTGGCGAGTCCACCGCCGCGTTGCTGCGCCAGGCGCGCGACGACGACGAGGTCAAGGCGGTGGTGCTGCGTGTGGATTCGCCCGGCGGCGAAGTGTTCGCCTCCGAGCAGATCCGTCGCGAGGTGGTCGCGCTCAAGCAGGCCGGCAAGCCGGTGGTGGTGTCGATGGGCGATCTGGCCGCCTCGGGCGGTTACTGGATCAGCATGAATGCCGATCGCATCTATGCCGACCCGTCGACCATCAGTGGCTCGATCGGCATCTTCGGCATGGTGCCCAACCTGACCCGCGCGCTGGACAAGATCGGCGTGCACACCGATGGCGTGGGTACCACGCGCTTTGCCGGTGCCTTCGACATCACCCGCCCGCTGGACCCGGCCGCCGGCCAGGTGATCCAGGCGGTGATCAACAAGGGCTATGCCGACTTCACCGGCAAGGTGGCGCAGGCGCGGCATCAGTCGGTGGACGCCATCGACAAGGTCGCACGCGGCCGCGTGTGGAGCGGTGCGCAGGCCAGGCAGCATGGCCTGGTGGACGCGTTCGGTGGCATGTCCGAAGCGGTGGCCGATGCGGCCGACCGCGCCAAGTTGAGCCGCGGCAAGTTCCGCGTGCGCTATGTGGAAAAGCCGGCCACGCCGTTCTCGCAGTTCATGAGCGGATTTGCCGGCAGCCGCATGGGCGCCTGGATGCTGGGCGACTCGGGCATGGCGCGCGCACTGCTGGCGCGCTCGCTGCCGGAAGTGGACACGCAGTTGCGCTTTGTCGAAGACGCCGTGCACGACAGCAAGGCGGGCGGTACCCCGGTCAAGTCGCTGGCGTACTGCTTCTGCGGCTTCTGACGCGGCAGGTTCGCAACCTGATGGATCGACAACGCCGGCCTTGTGCCGGCGTTGTTGTATCTGCGCTCAGGCGATGCAGCAATGCGGGCGCGCCAGCAGCGCAAAAATGGCAGAACGCAGGGCGCCACGATCACAGGCAATCAGCCCTCGGTCGAGCGACCTCACGCGTGCTTGCCGTGCGCGCAGATGCAGCGATCGCCTTGCGCTCAATCGCAGGCGCGCACGCGCAGTTGCTGCGTCGACAAAAAACGCGCGTGCTGCAGACAGCAGGCTTCGGTTACTGCGTGGCCGCATCGATCGCCTTGCGTTGATCGTCTGCGGCCTGGTCGCTTACCGCCTGCACTGCGTGCGCCTTGTTCAACGGTTCCTGGAGGTGGTCGCGCAGGGCGGTGGCCTGCGGCTCGGGCTTCTGCTCGGTGGGCGCAGGTTGCGGCCGCTGACAGGCGCCCAGCAGCAACGTCAGGCTGATCGCAAGAATCCAATGCCGTTTCATCGTCGTGACCTCGCTCGGGGTGGCGGTATCCTAACGCCCGGGCCGCAGGCATGCGTCAAGCGCGCTGCTGCGGCCGTTTCCTGCGTCTTGAAAGAGGATGACCCACGTGACAACCCACCGTTGGCGGCTGGATGGACAGACCGCGCTCATCACCGGCGCCAGCGCCGGCATTGGCTTTGCCATCGCGCGCGAATTGCTGGCCTTCGGCGCGGATCTGCTGCTGGTGGCGCGCGATGCCGATGCGCTGGCGCAGGCGCGTGACGAGTTGGCCGAGGAATTTCCCGAGCGCGAGCTGCATGGGCTGGCCGCCGATGTGGCCGACGACGAAGAGCGGCGCGCGATTCTGGATTGGGTGGAAGACCATGCCGATGGCCTGCATCTGCTGATCAACAATGCCGGCGGCAACATCACCCGCGCGGCGATCGATTACACCGAAGACCAGTGGCGCGGCATCTTCGAAACCAATGTGTTCGCCGCTTTCGAGTTGTCGCGGTATGCGCACCCGTTGCTGACCCGCCACGCGGCATCGGCGATCGTCAACGTCGGCAGCGTCTCCGGCATCACCCATGTGCGCAGCGGCGCGCCGTACGGCATGACCAAGGCCGCGCTGCAGCAGATGACGCGCAACCTGGCGGTGGAATGGGCAGAGGACGGCATCCGCGTCAACGCGGTGGCGCCGTGGTACATCCGCACCCGTCGCACCTCCGGGCCGTTGTCGGATCCGGATTACTACGAGCAGGTCATCGAGCGCACCCCGATGCGCCGCATCGGCGAACCGGAAGAAGTGGCCGCCGCCGTCGGTTTCCTCTGTCTGCCGGCGGCCAGTTACATCACCGGCGAATGCATCGCGGTGGATGGCGGATTCCTGCGTTACGGGTTCTGACACGCCTGCGTGCGTGGGCGCGCGGACAGTGCCTGCGCATGGCATCGGAAGCTGCGCAGGCATGCGCCGAACCCTTGCTGCACCTGCGCCTCCGGTGTTCGTCCGCTGCGTCTGCGCGCAACGCAGGCGACAGTGCGGCAGGCTTGCTCGCATGCGGAGCGCTGCACCGCGCAGGTCATCCGGTGATCGCTAACGGTTGCAGTGGCTCGAAAGAATCAGCCCGGCAAGCACAGCGCCGGCACACTGGCTGGCATGCGCGGCCACGCCGGCTGCAGCGTCATGGCGTGGCGGACGGATTCGCGCAGCGGCTTTCGTCCAGCACCCGACGCATCTGCACGTAGCGCTGCTTGCGCTCGGCCGCTTGCGCCTCGTCGGAGAAGCGCCAGGTCGATTCGGCCTGTTCGGCACGCTGGCGCCAGGCCTCGCACAGGCTCTGGTCCGGCACCGGTGCGCAGCGGTCGGTGACCACTTCGCAGGCGCTGCCGCCGCCGGTTGCCGGCCCGCCCGCCAGGTTGGTGGTCTGCATCGGCAGGCAGCGCGTGGCCGGCTCGCGGTCTTCGGTGAAATAGCGCCCGTTGTCGTACGCGGTGCATTCGAACAAGGGCGGCGGTGGCAGCGTGGAGGTCGAGGGCGCGGCCGGCGGCGTCGGTGCCGGCGTTGCAGCCGGAGCGGCGGCGGGGACATCGGTCTTGGGCATCGTGGGCGGCTGCGCAGCGGGCGTGCTACGCGCAGGCGACGCCGCGCCTGATCCACCCGCCGTCAACGGCACCGCGGCCGGTGCCGTCATCAGTTTCTTCTGCTGCTGCATGCCCTTCGGGCACGGCATGTTCTGCACGGTGAGCGCGCCGCTGGAGTCGGTGCACCGGTAGATCGCCACTTCCTGGGCGCCGGCCACCGAAGCACACGCCAGCAATACCGCCCACGGCCAGCGCCTCATGCGCCGCCGCAATCGCGCTGCAGGCGCGCGTCGATGCCGCGCTGTTCGCGGCTCAGATCCTGGCGCTCGCTCTGCAGGGCGTTGTTGTAGCGGCGGATCAGCTCCCAGCGACGGTCGGCCAGGCGCGCGCAGACTTCCTGTTCGGGCAGGGCATGGCATTCGTCGCGGATCTGCACGTTGCCGTACGGCACGATCACCGTGCCGCCGTAGCCGCCGCCGTTGTAGCCGCCTTCGTAGCCTCCCTGATAACCGCCGCCGCCGAAGCTTGCGCTGCCGCGCAGGCTGCCACCGCGACCGGCGCTTCCCTGCACCGACATCGCCGGGCGTGGGCGGACCGAGATCGGCGGACGCTGGATGCCGCCGCCGCTGACCGGCGGGGCAATGCCGTTGCCCACATAGGCCGGGCCCCAGGTCGGCACCCAGCGCGGATTGCCGTCCGGGCTGTCGCTGGTATAGCGGTTGCCGTCTTCGGTGGTGCACTCGTACATCGGCTGCGGCGGCTGCACGGTGATGATGCGCACCTCGCGCGGTGGCTGCGTCGCGACGGCGGCCGGGGCGGCAACGGCGCGCTGCGGTTGCGGCGGCGGATCCTGCGGGCGCTGCAGGTCCAGCACCTGCTGGCGGCCGCTGCTGCACGGCGCATCCTGCAAGGCGACGGTGCCGGTGCTGCTGACGCAGCGGTAGATCCGCACATTCGGATCCGGTTTGCTGGCGGTACTGGCCGCCGACGCAGGCAGCGCGGTGGCCAGCAACAGAAGGGTCAGGACGGTACGCATGGCTGCAGTGTGCGCGTCTGCCCGGCTGTGGGCAAAGGGGCCGGCGGTGTGCGGGGCCAAGCGCGCCGACAGGCGGCGCGTGGCGGCTGCTCAGTCGCGCAGGATCTGTCCGCTGCGGGCATCGCGGATCTGGGTCGGTTGCGCCAATGCGCCCACCTCGCCATCGGTCACCCCGTCGATGCTGGCCAGCAGGGCCGGGTCCAGCGCCTGTCGGCTGCGCGCGGGCGGCTTGCCGGCCAGGTTGGCGCTGGTGGACACCAACGGGCCGCCCCAGGCCGCACAGAGCGCGGCGACCAGCGGATGCGCGCTGATGCGCACCGCCAGCCCGTCATGCGCGCCTGTGACCCAGCGCGGCGCCTGTGCGGTGATCGGCAGGATCCAGGTATGCGGGCCCGGCCAGCTGGCCAGCACGTCCTGCCGGCGGGCCGGCGCCAGTGCGTCCAGATCCACCCAGTCGTGCAGCACATCCAGGCTGGCGGCGACCACGATCACGCCCTTGTCGACCGGGCGGCGTTTGATCTCCAGCAGCCGCAGCACGGCGGCCTGCTGGCGCGGGTCGCAGCCCAGTCCCCACACCGCTTCGGTGGGATAGGCGATCACGCCGCCCCGGGTCAGGGTGGCGACGGCGCTGTCCAGGCTGAGCGTGTGCTGCATGCGGCGCCCTTAACCTGCGGCCTTGCTCACGGCCTTCTTGACCACGCGCTTGGTGGCCTTCTTGGCAGCGGCCTTCTTGGCCGGCGCCTTCTTCGCCGCGGTCTTGGTGGCGGTTTTCTTGACCGCGGTCTTCTTGGCTGCGGCGTCCTTGGCCTCCTTGGCCGAGTCCTTCACCGCGTTCTTCTTGAGCGTGGCCTTCTTGGCGCCGAAGCCCTTGCGCACCGGCTTGCCGGTGTCGGCCAGCAGCTGCTGCACTTCTTCGAACGTCAACGACGCCGGCTCGCGATCCTTGGGGATCTTGCCATTGAGCTTGCCATCGCTGATGTACGGGCCGAAGCGGCCGTTGAGCACCTGGATGTCGCTGCCTTCGAAGTCCTTGATCACGCGGTTGCGCGCGATCTCTTCCTTCTCCTCGATCAGGAACACCGCGCGCGCCAGATCGATGGTGTACGGGTCGTCTTCCTTCTTCAGCGACGCATAGACGCTGCCGCGGCGCGCGAACGGGCCGAAGCGGCCAATGCCCACGCTGACATCCTGGTCTTTGTCCTGGCCCAGTGCGCGCGGCATCTTGAACAGTTCCAGCGCGTCTTCGATGGAGATCGAATAGATGCTCTGGCCAGGACGCAGCGAGGCGAAGGTGGGCTTTTCCTCGTCTTCGACGGTGCCGATCTGCACCATCGGGCCGAAGCGGCCGATGCGCGCGCTGACTTCCTTGCCGCTGACCGGATCGGCGCCGAGCACGCGCACGCTGCCGGCGTCGGTCTTGTCCAGCGAATCCTTCTTGTCCTCGACCAGTTCCTTGAACGGGCCCCAGAACTTCTCCATCAGCGGGATCCATTCTTCCTCGCCACGCGAGACCGCATCCAGGTCGTCTTCGAGCTTGGCGGTGAAGTCGTAATCCACGTAACGGGTGAAATGCCCGGACAGGAACTTGGACACGGCGCGGCCCACGTCGGTGGGGCGGAAGCTGCGGCCTTCCATTTCCACGTACTTGCGGAACTGCAGGGTCTGGATGATCGAGGCGTAGGTGGACGGCCGGCCGATGCCGTATTCCTCCAATGCCTTGACCAACGCCGCTTCGGTGAAGCGCGGCGGCGGCTGGGTGAAATGCTGGTCGGTGACGATGCGGTCCAGCGGGATGTTGTCGCCGGCCTTCATCAGCGGCAGCTTGCGGCCTTCGTCCTCGTCCTCGCTGCTCTTGGTGTCCTTGCCTTCCTCATAAACCGCCAGGAAGCCGGGCACCACCACGGTGGTGCCGCTGGCGCGGAACACGTGCTCGCTGCCGGCCGACAGATCGACGCTGACGGTGTTGAGCGTGGCCGGGATCATCTGGCAGGCCACCGCGCGGCGCCAGATCAACTCGTACAGGCGACGCTCGTCGTCGGACAGGAAGCGCGCCACCTGCGCCGGGGTGCGCAGCGCCGAGGTCGGGCGCACCGCCTCGTGCGCTTCCTGCGCGTTCTTGGATTTGGTGGTGTAGGCGTTGGGCTGGTCCGGCAACGAGGCGGTGCCGAAATCGCGCGCGATCACATCGCGGATTTCCGCCAGCGCGTCCTGCGACAGGTTCACCGAGTCGGTACGCATATAGCTGATCAGACCGACCGAACCTTCGTCCCCCAGCGCCACGCCTTCGTACAGCTTCTGCGCCACCTGCATGGTCTTGCGGGTGGTGAAGCCGAGCTTGCGCGAGGCTTCCTGCTGCAGCGTGGAGGTGGTGAACGGTGGGGCAGGGCGGCGCTTGCGCTCCTTGCTGGCCACATCGGTCACATGCAGCACGCCTTGCGCGGCCTGCTGGATGCGCAGCCGCGCCGCTTCGGCGGTGTCGCCATCGGTGACGGTGAACTGCTCGAACTTCTGCCCGTCCAGCTTGATCAGGCGCGCATTGAACGGCTGCGACGGATGCCGGCAATGCGCATCGATGGACCAGTACTCGCGCGCGATGAAGGCTTCGATCTCTTCCTCGCGCTCGACGATCATGCGCAGCGCCGGCGACTGCACGCGGCCGGCCGACAGGCCGCGCTGCACCTTGCGCCACAGCACCGGCGACAGGTTGAAGCCGACCAGATAGTCGAGCGCGCGGCGGGCCTGCTGCGCATCGACCAGATCGGCCGCGATCGCGCGCGGCTTGAGCATGGCTTCCTTGATCGCGCGCGGGGTGATCTCGGTGAACACCACCCGCTGCATCGGCTTGTCCTTGAGCAGGCCGCGCTCCTTCAGGATCTCTGCGATATGCCAGCTGATCGCCTCGCCTTCGCGGTCCGGGTCGGTCGCCAGAAAGATGTCGTCGGCACCCTTGGCAGCACGTGCGATGGCTTCGACATGCTTCTCGTTCTTTTCGATCAGGTCGTAGCGCATCGCGAAGCCGTTGTCCGGATCGACCGCGCCTTCCTTCGGGACCAGGTCACGCACGTGCCCATACGAGGCCAGGACGGTGAAGTCCTTGCCGAGGTATTTATTGATCGTCTTGGCCTTGGCGGGCGATTCGACGATGAGCAGGTGCTTGGGCATGGTGGCGAATTCTTTGGGCAGGGCCCGGGGGGCGGGTAGCGTGGCCTAATTGGCCGATGGAGGGAAGCAGATCGACCGTTTCCCACAGATCAACGCCCGGGAAACGAGCCCGGGCGTTCAGTTCTCTTATTAGAAAGATCACGGCGGACGCCGCCGTGTCAAGCGGCCAGGGCCGCGAACTGCTAGCTCTGGCTCATTCCGATGGCGGCCAGCATGAAGCCCACCACCACCACCGAGATCACCAGCAGCACCGCATAAATGGCCAGGACCACGATGGTGACCGTGTCCAGGCCGCTGGACTGGCGCTCCGGGTGATCCGTAAACGCCCAGCGGTCCACGACCAGGGTGTCGCAGACCTTGTCGTGCGGAGCCTGCTTGCGCGCGCTCATGCCGGCCATGAACGCGGCCACGATCGCGCCGATGCCCAGGGTGAGCACGCTGATCAGCATATAGGCCAGGTAGCGCAGCACATTGCGCCAGAAACCGACCCGGCCGCCGTTGCTGTCGGCGCGCACCAGCTTGATGCCGCAGGCGAGCTTGCCCAGGCTGGCCTGATGCCGGCTGGACTGCATCCAGGCGAAATACAGCGTCGGGATCGCCAGGCCGATGCCGTAGGACATCACCAGGATCGCAATGCCGAGCGGGCTGCCATCGTCCAGTGCAGAACCGGAGTCGCCCCGGGTGGTCAGCAGCGCCACCACGAACACCAGCGGGATCACGATCAGGTACACCGCGAAGGTGGTGATCAGGCTGTCCAGGATGCTGGCGGCCACGCGCCGCCACAGGCCGGCGTAGACAACCGGGGCATCGTGCAATGCGACGCTTGCCGCGGGCGTGGCGATGGAGTCCCAGGCGCCTGGAGGCGCCGCGCCGGCGGGTGCTTGCGACGGCGCATGCGGGGGCGTTGCAGGCGCGTGGGAGCTGTTGGTCGGCATCGGGCTCGATGCCGCGGCGGGTGTCGCGGGGGCTGCCGGCGTGGTGGGCCACGCCACCGGATCTGCCGGTGCAGCGTGCCCGCTCGGCGGACGCTGCTGGTGATCGACTGCGCCAGGGTGATCGGCAAGCCCGGCGTCGGCCTGCCCGAGCGCAGCGTCTGCCGCCGGGCCGGCAAGCGACGCGGCGCCGGTAGGCAGGTGATCCACCGCGACACTGGTCGGGTAAACCGTCGCCTGCGGCTCAGCGTGCGCACCGTCCACCGGCGCACCTCCGATCGGCGCGGCGGTTGCCGGCACTGACGTGTCGATCCCCAGCTCGGCCGCGACCTCGCCAAGTGCCACCCACTGTGGAAAGCCTTCGCGCCAGACCAGGCTGGACGCATCGATCAGGCCGTCCGACAGGCGCGCGCGAAGCGTGTCCGTGTCCACCGGCCCCTGGCGCTCGCGTTGTGCGTCGGCGTAATACCACTGCGTCATTGAAGTCCCCTTGCGTAAAGCGATTGACTAGCCGCGGCAGTCCGGCGGAAGTTGGTTGTCGTCGATCTCGGAGCTGCACTGCCAGCTGCCGGCGTCCGCGTCGAAATCCAGCCACAGCGCCTTGCCGTCGATCCTGGTCATTTTCGGCGCATGCAGCAGCGCCTCGACGCCGCACTCGGTGGTGTCGAAACGGCCGATCCGCACGCTGCTCAGGACATCGTTCGCATACTGCTCGGGCGCGAGAAAGCCGGCGTCGCCGTTGACCGGGCAACGGCCTCGCTGCGCGAGAAATTCGGCGATCTGCGGCTTCAGGGGCGTCAGCGCCGCAATCGCCTGGGCGACCTTGGTACGCGCGGTGTAGTCCTGGTACGCCGGCAGCGCGATCGCCGCCAGGATGCCGATCATCGCCACCAGCACGAACATGCCCACCACCGCGCCCAGCACCAACGCCAGCGGCCACCCCGGCCCGTTGCCAGGCAGGCGATGCGCTGACGAAGAGGGTGCACTGGCGGCTGCGTTATGGACAGCCGCTGGCGGAACCGGCGGCAGGGGCGGCGGCGGCGCGGCGCGCAGATCGGTGGATATCGGTGGCCCGAGCTCGTCGGCGCACGCAGACAGCGGCACCCATCGGGCAAATCCTTCGCGCCAGACCAGGGTGTCCAGTGCAATCGCGTGATCGCGATACAGCGCCAGCAAGGCCTCGTCGGCCACCGGGCCACGCCGGTGGCGGTTGCCCTCGGCGTAATACCAACTGCTCATTGCCGTCCCCTCGCACGCGTCCGTTGCGGCTTCCGCCTCAGTGTACGGGTTCAGGCTCGTCCAGGAACATCTGCGTTTCCATCCAGGCGTAGGCCGCTTCGGCACCCGGCTGGTTGAACAGCACCATCAAGACCACCCATTTGAGGTCGTCCAGGTCCAGTTCGTCCTGGTCCAGCGCCATGGCGCGATCCAGCACCAGCTCGCGCTGGTCGGCGTCGAGGATGCGGTGTTGCTCCAGGAACAGCAGGAATCCACGGCAGTCCACATCGAGCTTGTCCAGCTCCGGGCCGTGATAGATGCGGACCGGTCCATCGACATGCGGGCGCGCGACGCTGGGCCGCTGCTCGGAGAGCGCGTCCAGCCAATCGAAGGCTTTGCTGATTTCTGCGGGACTGAAACCGGCCTGGATCAGGCCGTTCTGAAGCGAGTCACGGTCGCGGACCAGGTCCGCATCTTCGCTGAAATAATGTTCGAACAGGTACAGCAGTACATCAAGAATGCTCTCTTTCATTGCCCCTCGGCCTGCGTCGCGCGACGCTGTGGAGGTGAAGAAACTAGGGATTGCGGGTATAGCGACCGTGCTCGGCGACCACGTCTCCCTCCAGTTCCATGATGAGCAGCATGGAGGACAGCGCGGCGGCCGTCAATCCGGTGCGCTGCACCAATGAATCCATAGGGGTTGGGTCGTGGCCCAGCGCCTGCCACAAGCGCTGGTAGTCGGGATCGGAGCGGGCAGGGCCGGCGCCAGCGCCGGACGTTGTCTTCCTGGGCAACTCAGTGGGGGCGGCCAGGCGCTCGCGCAAGGCGCTGGCCAATTCGCCCGACAGCAGGCCCAGCCCCTCGATGATCTGGGCCGGCTCCTGCGCCAGGGTGGCGCCCTGCCGGATCAGGTGATGGCAGCCGCGTGCGAGCGGATTGTGCAGCGAGCCGGGCAGGGCGAACACCTCGCGCCCGGCCTCCGCCGCCAGCCGCGCGGTGATCAGCGCGCCCGAGCGCATGGCCGCTTCCACCACCAGGGTGCCCAGGGCCAGCCCGGCGATGATCCGGTTGCGGGCCGGGAAGTGCCCCGCGACCGGCCCGGTACCGGGCAGGTACTCGCTGACCACCGCGCCGCGCGCGGCGATGCGATCGCGCAAGCCCTGGTGTCGCTCGGGATAGGCCACATCGGCGCCGGTGCCGACCACCGCCACGGTGATGCCATCGCGCTGGGCCAGTGCGGCCTCGTGTGCGATCGCATCCACGCCTGCGGCCATGCCGCTGACGACGCTCAGCCCGGCGCTGGCAAGGCTGGAAGCGAATGCGCGCGTGTGGTCGCGCCCGCCGGCAGTGGCCGAGCGGCTGCCGACCACGGCCACGCCAGGATGCCAGAGCGCGTTGGGGTCGCCGTCCACGAACAGGGCGATCGGCGGGTTGGCGATATGGCGTAGCAAAGCCGGGTAATCCGGGTCGTGCCAGCCGATCAGGTGGTGCCCTGGTTGCTCGCACCAGCGCAGCGCGGCGTCCAGCGCGCGCGTGTCAGGGGTTTGCAGTAGCGCAGTTTGCAGTTCGTCGCAGCCGGCGGAGCGCCATGCAGCAGGCCCGGCCGCCAGCATCTCGGCCGCTGCCCCGAAGGTTGTCAGCAATGCCTTCCGCGGCGGGCTGCGGCCGCCCGCCAGGAGCAGGGTCAGGAGTGCGCGCAGGTCGGACGTGGGGAGGGCCATGCGTCCAGCCTGGACCGCAAACGCCGACGGCGCCCTCAGGCGCCGTCGTATTACCGCATCGGAATTTTCGCTTACTGCGCGTCGGGATGCCTGACGAAGTAGCCCAGGCCGGTCGGCTTGACGCTTTCCATCACCAGCGCATAGCTGACCTTGTCGAAGGTGCGGAACACCATCGCGTGCGAGGCGTATTCGTCGGGCAGGCCGACGGTGGAGCCGGCCGGGCCGCTGAAGTCGTCGTCGGTCCGCGAGAAGCGCGAATGCTTGACGCGGTCGCTGACCGTGCGGCCCTTGCGCCAGATCGAGAACACCGTGCCGTTGTCGATGCCTTCGCGGGCGCCGCCGGAGATGGCGATCACGTCGCGGGTGCCGCCGACGATGAAGGCATCGGAGATGGCCAGCACCCGCAATTCGGTCTGCAGGGCCTGTTCCGACGGCGGATGCGGGATGAACTGCAGGTCGTAGGGCTGCGCCTCGACGGCGACGATGCGATCGCCGGCGCGTACCTCGCGGCCGCTGTCCTGCAGCAGCAGTGTCGCTGCCTTGGAGTTGCCGCCCGCTGCGCTGCGGGTGATGGTGCCGACGTTGACCTGCGCCAGTTCGTAGCCGAGGAACTCGCGGCGCGTGCTCGGCGCGATGAAGTTCTTCCAGATGTTGCCCGAGCCTGCGGTGATATTGCCGGCCGCATCGAGGTCTTCGTTGTGCTTGGGCAGGCTGAACTTCACCGTCGGGCGCACCACCGCAAAACGCTGGCCCGGCTGTGCATCGTCCAGGCCGACCACATACGCCACCTGGCCGGTGGTGGCACGCGTGCGGCCGCCTTCCAGGCCCACCACATACGGCAGCTGGTCGAAGTCGTCGGTGACGCGCAGGTTCTTCAGGAACGGCTCGACATCGGCCAGCGGAATCGCGTTGATCGGTGCTTCCTGGCGCGGACCGGGCTGGACGGTGCCCTTGGCGACGCGATCCAGGTAGGCCAGGCTGATCACGTCACCGGGATAGATCAGGTGCGGATTCTGGATCTGCGGGTTGGCCTGCCAGATTTCCGGCCACAACCAGGGTTTTTGCAGGAAACGTCCAGCGATGTCCCACAGGGTATCGCCCTTGCGGACCACGTAAGTCTCTGGATGCTCGCCCACCGCTTGCGCGGCAGCGTAGGTCGCGACGGTCAGCATCGCCGCAGCGACGACCGTACGAAGTCGGTTCAACATGAGTGCCTTCTTGCCTGATTCCCCAACAGGTCCGCGCACTATAGTCCAGAAACCGGGGCGGCACGCAAGCATTGCGCTAGAATGACAGCGTCTTGCCGGCGCAGCGCCGGTGTTCCCAGACGGGTAATCCCATGGCTTTGCTCCCTATTCTCGAATTCCCCGATCCGCGGCTGCGCACCAAGGCCGTGCCGGTCGACGCTGCCGAGCTCACCAGCCCGGCATTCCAGACCCTGCTCGACGACATGTTCCAGACCATGTACGAGGCGCCCGGCATCGGCCTGGCCGCCAGTCAGGTGGACGTGCACAAGCGTTTCATGGTGATCGACGTCAGCGAGGAGAAGACGCTCCCGCAGGTGTTCATCAACCCGGAGATCGTGAGCAGGCAGGGCGAGCAGGTTTACCAGGAAGGCTGCCTGTCGGTACCGGGCATCTATGCCGACGTCGCCCGCGCCGATGCGATCACCGTGCGCTATCTCGACCGCCAGGGCAAGGCGCAGGAACTGAGCACCGACGGCCTGCTGGCGGTGTGCATCCAGCACGAGATGGACCATCTGGACGGCAAGTTGTTCGTCGATTACCTGTCGCCGCTCAAGCGCGAAATGGTGCGCAAGAAACTGGCCAAGCAGCGCAAGCATGTGGCTTGAGGGCTGGGATTGGGGATTGGGGATTGGGGATTGGCAAAAGCGGGTTTTTGCTGGTCTTTGAGTCTGCTCGTTTCAAATCGTTGAGCGCTCATTCTGGTGCGATCTCATGGCTATGGCGGCGCACTGCTATTGCACCAAGTCTGTCGGCGGATGGCCTTGAAACTTCGGATGCGGGAGTGGTGATTGATACATCGCTGCCTGTAGCCGGCATCGAATTCTCGGTTGCGACTCCAGCTTCTCAGTGCGCTCGATTGATGGTGGGTCACGCAGGTTCTGGCGCCGAGTTGCCGAATCGTCCAGCGCAGATCCCGCTCCCACCTCTCAGCTCCACGCCATTCTCGCCCCGGCCAGCACACCTGCCGTTGCGAATCCCCACTCCCGAATCCCGAATCCCAGCCTTATGAGAATCATCTTCGCCGGTACGCCGGATTTTGCCGTCGCCTCGTTGCGCGCAGCCGCGCAGCGGCATGAAGTGGTGGCGGTCTATACCCAGCCGGATCGGCCTGCCGGCCGTGGCCGCGGGTTGACGCCGTCGCCGGTCAAGCTGGAGGCGATCGCGCGCGGCATCCCGGTGTTCCAGCCGCAGACGCTGCGTTCGCCCGAAGCACTGGCCACGCTGCGTTCGCTCGATGCCGATCTGATGGTGGTGGTGGCCTACGGCCTGATCCTGCCCAAGGCGGTGCTGGCCGCGCCGACCCATGGCTGCTGGAACGTGCATGCCTCGTTGTTGCCGCGCTGGCGTGGCGCCGCGCCGATCCAGCGCGCGATCGAGGCCGGCGATACCGAAACCGGGGTCTGCCTGATGCAGATGGAAGCCGGGCTGGATACCGGCCCGGTGCTGCTGTCGCAGCGGCTGACCATCGGCGAGCAGGAAACCGGCGGGCAGCTGCACGACCGCCTGGCCGCGCTGGGCGCGCAGGTGCTGGCCGATGGCCTGGGCCTGCTGCGTGCCGGCATCCGCCCGGTGGCGCAGCCGCAGCCGACCGAAGGCGTGACCTATGCGCACAAGCTGGACAAGACGCAGGCGCGGCTGGACTGGACCCGGCCGGCGCAGGAACTGGCACGGCGGGTACGCGCGTTCAATCCATGGCCGGTGGCCGAGGCGATGCTGGCCGGCGAGCGCGTGCGCCTGCATGGCGCGGTGGCGCTGGAGCTGGCCCATCAGCAGGCGCCGGGCACCCTGCTCGCCGCCAGCAAGCAGGGCATCGACATCGCCTGCGGGCAGGGCGCGCTGCGGGTGCGCGTGCTGCAGCGCGAGGGTGGCAAGGCGATCACCGCTGCCGACTACCTCAACGCGCGCCGCGACCTGCCGGCGCTGCGCTGATGTCGGCAGAGACCGCAACTGCGGGCGTCGGCTCGCGTCTGGCCGCGGCGCGGGTGCTGACGGCGGTGTTCGACCAGGGCCGCTCGCTCAAGGCCGAGCTGGCCGCGACCTTGCCCGGCCTTGGCGATCCGCGCGACCGCGCGCTGGTGGAGGCGATCTGCTTTGCGGTGCTGCGCCGCCGCCCGGCCTATGAGGTGGCATTGCGGCAGTGGCTGGAACGCCCGCTGCCGCCGCGCGATGCCGAACTGAAGGCGCTGCTGATGGCCGGCTTCGCCCAGCTCGACGTGCTGCAGCTGCCCGCGCATGCGGCGTTGTCGGCCACCGTGGACGCGTGCCGCGCGCTGGGCCGGCCGCGGCAGGCCGGTATGGTCAACGCGATCCTGCGGCGCGCCCAGCGCGAGGGGTTTCCGGCGGTGTCCGCCGATGCGGGCTGGCCGTCCTGGCTGCGCAAGCAACTGCGCGCCGATTGGGGCGAGCAGGCCGAACGCATCTTCGTGGCAAGCGCGCAGATGGCACCGATGTGGCTGCGCGTGCAGCGCTCGCGGATCGACCCGGCCGGCTATGTCGCACGGCTGGCCGCGCCGGGCATCGGCGCGGACACCGATGCGGTGTTGCCGGATGCGGTGCGTCTGCACGCGGCGGTGCCGGTGAGCCAGTTGCCGGGTTTCGCCGAGGGCGATGTCTCGGTGCAGGACGGCTCCGCGCAGCAGGTTGCCGATGCGCTGGCGCTGACGCCCTCTGCACGCGTGCTCGATGCCTGCGCGGCGCCCGGCGGCAAGGCCGCGCATCTGCTGGAACGTCATCCTGGCCTGCAGCTCACCGCGCTGGATGTGGATGCGCGCCGGCTGGAGCGGGTGCAGCAGACCTTGCAGCGTACCGTGCCGAACGCGCAAGTGACCCTGCATGCCGCCGATGCGGCCGATACCGCCGCCTGGTGGGACGGCCGGCCGTTCGATGCGGTGCTGCTGGATGCGCCATGTTCGGCCACCGGCGTGGTGCGCCGTCAGCCCGACGTGCTGCTGCATCGCCGTGCCGACGATATCGACGCCTTGTGCGCGTTGCAGGCGCGTCTGCTCGATGCCACCTGGCGCACGCTGCGGCCGGGCGGGCAGCTGCTCTACACGACCTGTTCCCTGCTGGCGCGCGAGAACCAGGCGCAGGTGCAGGCATTCCTGCAACGCACTGCCGATGCGCAGGCGCAGCCGCTGGGTGCGCAATTCGGTCATGCGGCCGGTGCCGGGCGGCAGCGTTTCCCCGGCGAGCAGCACTGCGACGGTTTTTTCTACGCGCTTTTGCTAAAAGCGTCCTGACCGCGCGCCGCTCCCGGCGCTCCACCTTCGCATCCATTGCCGCCCGTCATGCTCAAGACTCGTGCTTCCAAGGATTTCTGGCTGCTGGCCATCACCGCCGTTCTGGTGATCGGTGCCGGCCTGGGACTGCGCGACCCCTGGCCCTCGGATGAGCCGCGGTTTGCACTGGTCGCCAAGCAGATGGTGATGAGCGGCGACTGGCTGTTCCCGCATCGCGGCAACGAGCTGTATTCGGACAAGCCGCCGATGCTGATGTGGCTGCAGGCGCTGTTCTACACGCTGCTGGGCAACTGGCGGGTGGCGTTCCTGCTGCCGTCGCTGCTGGCGGCGCTGGGCACGCTGGCCTGCGTGTACGACCTCGGGCGCCGACTGTGGACCCGGCGCGTGGGCGCGTCTGCGGCGTGGATGCTGTTGTTCACGCTGCACTTCACCTTCCAGGCCAAGAAGGCGCAGATCGATCCGCTGGTGGTGTTCTGGATCACCCTGGCCAATTACGGATTGCTGCGCCATCTGCTGCTGGGGCCGGCCTGGCGCTGGTGGACGCTGGGCTGGTTTGCCGCCGGGCTGGGCGTGATCACCAAGGGGGTCGGCATCATCGCCCTGCTGATGCTGATCCCGGCCGGCATTGCGGCGGCGCGCGGCTGGCCGGGCGTGCGCGTGCATGTGCGCGATCGGCGTTTCTGGCTGGGGCCGCTGTTCTTCTTCGTGGCGATCCTGCTGTGGTTCGTGCCGATGATGGTGACTGCGCTGACCGCCGGCCAGCCCGAGTACCGCGTCTATCTCAACGACATCCTGCTGCGCCAGACCGCCAAGCGCTACGCCAATTCCTGGGATCACGCGCAGCCGGTCTGGTACCACTTCAAGGGCATGGCCACGATGTGGCTGCCGACCATCCTGCTGCTGCCCTGGGCAATCCCGGCCTGGTGGCGCCGGCTCAAGCGACGCGATGCGCGCTATCTGTTGCCGCTGGCCTGGTGGCTGCTGGTGCTGGCGTTCTTCACCATTCCCAGCGGCAAGCGCGATGTGTACATCCTGCCGGCGCTGCCGATGTTCTGCCTGGCGCTGGCGCCGCTGGCGGCAGGCCTGCTGCGCCGCGCCGGGGTGCAGCGGCTGCTGTTCGGATTCGTGCTGCTGCTGACGGTGGCCTTTGCTGCCGGCGGCGCGGCGATGCTGATCGGGCACCCGGGGTTCGAGCAGAAGATCATGGACAGCCGCGGGGTCGGCAGCGAGGCCACCGACCCGCTCGGCTGGCTGCTGCTGGCGGTCGGTCTATGGGGCGTGGCCAGCCTGTTGCTGCTGCGGGTGCGCCGTTCCGCGCTTGCCGCCGCATCGCTGCTGGGCGCGTGGTGGGTGGCGTTCGGCCTGGTCTGCTATCCGATCTTCAACGATTCCAGTTCGGCGGGCGCGGTGATGCGCGAGGCCGGGCGCCGGATCGGCCCCGACGCGCAGCTTGGGCTGGTGGCCTGGAAGGAACAGAACCTGCTGATGGCCGACCGCTCCGCGCAGACCTTCGGCTTCAAGGTGCCGTGGGAACAGCAGCTGCAGCGGGCGGTGGCCTGGCAGGCAGAGCGTCCCGGCCAACGTTGGCTGATGGCGCAGGAGACCGCGCTGCTGGCCTGCGTGGACCGCAGCCGCAGCCAGATGGCGGGGGTGGCCAATCGCCGTCGCTGGTGGCTGGTACCGGCCGATGCCGTGCACGGCAGCTGCGTGGCGAGTTCCGAGCAGCGGGCGCTGGAAGCGCAGGAGCAGGGCAACCTGGACACCGAATGAGCCGACGCAGCGCAGGTGTCTGCCGCGATCGGCGGCCCGTCAATGCCGTCGCCGGCCGCTGTCTAGCATGGATTCATGCGGGGCATCGTTAGCTTGGCCGGCTTCGCTGACGCGCGTCGCCCGATGTCACCCCCATTTGCCACCGATGTCTGAATGAATTCCTTGCCCACCCAGCCCGCTGCGCTTTCCTCGTCGGCTCCGATCGCGTCACCCGCAGGTGTGGGCATTGCCGAACTGGGCGTGTTCGCGTTGACCGCGCTGGTGGTCAGCATGCCGAGCGGGTTGCTGCCCTTCGGGCTGTGCCTGTTGCTTGGCTCGCTGGTGGGTTGGCGCAGCCTGCGCGCAGGCGTTGCCATGCGCCCTTGGTCGCTGCGCGCGCTGGGGTGGCTGGCCGCGGCGGTGATCGCGATGTCGCTGTTGTCGATCGTGCTGTTCGAACACGGCCTGCGCGATGTCGACAACCGCTCGCGCTTTCTGGTGCTGCCGTGGGCGGCGGTGTGGGCGTACGCACTGCAGCCGCGCCAGGTCTGGCTATGGCGGGGCGCGCTGGCCGGCGTGTTCGCGGCAATGTTGATCGCCATGCTGCAGGTGATCAACGGTGCCGACCGCGCGGAAGGCTGGACCAATGCGATCGTATTTGCCGACATCGCGCTGATGCTGCTGGTGGTGGCGGTGTTCTGCCGTCCGCTCGGCAAGGTGCGCTGGCTGGTGGGCGCGGCCATCGCCACGGTGGTGGTGATCGTGCTCAGCGGCAGCCGCGGGGTGTGGTTGTCGTTGCTGGTGACCTTGGGCGTGCTGATCTGGGGCGCGCCCTGGCAGAGCGCACGCATGCGCTTGCTGACCTTCGTCGGCAGTGCGGTGCTGGCGGTGGGCGTGGTGCTCAGCGTGCCGGCGTTGACCCAGCAGATGCGCCTGGGCGAGTTGCAGAGCGACCTGCAGCGCTATGAGGTCGGCGACAGCGACTCGTCCGCCGGTGCCCGGATCGAGCGCCTGCATGTGGCCTGGGATACCTTGCGCGCGCATCCGCTCACCGGCATCGGCGTCGGGCGCTTCGACGATGCGATGCGCGAGCTGCCGGTATGCGCCGGCGACACCTGGCTGCTGCGCTGTCATCTGGGCCATGCGCACAACGATCTGGCCGAATGGGGCGCCACCCAGGGCGTTCCGGGCCTGTTGCTGCTGTTTGCGGTCTACGGGGTGCCGTTATGGATCTTCGTGCGGCTGCATCGCCGCAGCGGCCAGCGCCAGTTCCGCGGACCGGCCGCGGCCGGGGTGATGATCGTGGTGAGCTATGCGCTGTGCGGACTGACCCAGTCGATGTTTGCGCACCAGGTGTCGGCCAGCTTCTACACGGCGATGGTCGGCGTGCTGGTCGGGCTGGCAGCGCGTCAGGTGCAGGAGTTCCCGGCTCAAGTGGCCGACAAGGCCTAGCGCGGCTTGGGTTGGCTTCTGGGCCTTACGTCGATTCGATCACCGGAATGGACGTTGTCGGGTGCCGTTTCCGAATGCCGCTCGCGCTGCCGGGCGGTGAACCGGGTGGTGTTGCTGACGACTCTCAGTCGCCGTGCTGCTCGTCCGCACGCGGCGGATCCTGCACCGGCTGGTTGTGTTGCAGCAGCCACAGCATGATGGTCTTCTGGCGCACGTAGTTGGCGCGGACATAGGCATAGATCAACCCGTGCCAGCCATCGCGAAATCCGCCGCGCAGCAGATAGCCGCGCCAGAAGCGCCAGGCCGGCGCCAGCACCAGCTTGCTCCAGGTCGCACGCTTGCCGCGCGCATGCTCGTGCTCGGCCATCATCTGCGCGTAGCGCTGGGTCTTGGCCAGTTGCTGCGCCAGCGAGCGGTACGGATAGTGGATCAGATCGCCGGCCAGGGTCACCACTGCACCGTCGACACTGGCCGCCTCGTGGATCTCGCGCTTGCCGCGCCAGCCGCCGCGGCGTCGATCGAATAGACGCAGCACCCGATCCGGATAGGCATTGCCATGGCGCAGGAACCGGCCGAAATACTCCGACAACCGTGCGAAGCGATAGCCGGCCGCACCGGCAAAGCCGCCATCGCGCGCGGCAACGATCGATGCCCGCAAGGCATCGCTGACGCGTTCGTCGGCATCCAGGCACAGCACCCAGGCGTGGCTGGCCTGCGCAACGCAGAACGCCTTCTGGCTGCGGTAGCCATCGAAGGCGCGCTGCAGGACGCGTGCGCCGTGTGCGGTGGCCAGCGTCACGGTGGAGTCGGTGGAGCCGGAGTCCACCACCACGATCTCGTCGCAGAACGCCAGCGAGCGCAGGCAGTCGCGTAGGCGATCGGCCTCGTTGAACGCGATAATGCAGGCGCTGATGCGCGGCCGTTCGTCGGGTGCGGTCGAAGAGGACATGTGATGGCTCAATACCTGCTGTTCGCAACGGAACGTTACGCGTTGCCTATTCTGGCGCCATTGGCGCAGGCATTACAGGCCCGCGGGCACGCCGTGTCGGCGTGGTTCGAGGGCGGTGCACGCGGGCTGGTGTTGCCGGAGGTGCGCGAGGTCGGCCTGCGCGAGGCGCTGGCGTTGCGCCCGCGTGCGGTGTTCAGCGCGGCCAACTGGGTGCCACCGTTCATTGCGGGCGCCAAGGTGCAGCTGTTCCATGGCTTCAACGTGCAGAAACGCGAAGACAATCGCGGGCACTTCCGCGTGCGCGGGCTGTTCGATCTGTATTGCACGCAAGGCCCGGCCACCACGGCGCCGTTTCGCGCACTGGCCGCGCGCGAAGGGCATTTTGCCGTGGTCGAAACCGGCTGGCCCAAGCTCGACCCGGTGTTCCGCGACGATGGCGGCCGCAGCGCTGCACTGCGCGCGCCCGCCAACGGACGGCCGGTGATCCTGTTCGGCTCCACGTTTACCGAGCGCTTGAGCGCTGCGCCCGCGCTCTACGACGAGATCGCCGCCGATATCGCACGCGGTGCGCATTACTGGCTGCTGACGCTGCATCCGAAGTGCGCGCCGGAGCTGTTCGATCGCTATCGCGCGCTGGCCGGGCCGCATGCCCGCTTTGTCGAACCCGAAGAAGTGATGGCCGCGCAGCGTGCGGCCGATGTGCTGGTGTCGGATACCTCGTCGATCGTGTCCGAGTTCGTGGTGCAGCACAAACCGGTGGTGACCTTCCGCAACCGCGTGCCACAGCCGCATATGCTGGACTTCCAGCAACCCGGGCAATTGCCGCAGCAGCTGGCGCGCGCGCTGGCGCCGGATGCGTCGCTGCGCAATGCGCTCGCCCGTTATGCCGATGCGATCCACCCGTACCGCGACGGGCAGTCGTCGGAGCGGGTGATCGTAGCGACCGAGCACTTCATCGCCGGCAAGCTCGGTCCGCTGCGGCGCAAGCCGCTGGGCGCAGTGTGGCGAGGCCTGCAGATCCGCCGCGAACTCGGATACTGGGGCCCGGCACAACGCTGATCGCTGCGAGTTGCGCATCGACGAGATACCGCTGCCAATCAGCTCTTCACCCAATCCCGAATCCCGACTCCCCAATCCCGATTCCTAATCACCAGCGCAGCTTGCGCCGCGCCAGCGCGGCACCCAACTGCGCCTGCAGCGCCTGCGCCTGCGCCAACGGCACGAAGCGCAGCCGCAACCCCGGGCCGGCCGCGCTGGCACCGGCAGTGTCCAGCCACAGCGTTGCGGTGCCGGACAGACGGTCCAGCGGCGAGCGTTGCAGTTGCAGCGCCTGCAGCTTGTCCAGCTCGGCCAGCCGCCACCAGCGTTTCCACCAGCCGCCGCGCACGGCGACAAACCGCGCATCCACCGCGTAGCCCATGCGGTGCACCTGGCGATGCGCCTTGAACGCACTCCACGGCAACCACAGCAGCAACCACGCCGCCTGGTTGCCGAATTGCCAGGCCAGGCCGATCGCCAGCGGCAGCAGCAACAACAGCGTGGGCAGACTCAATCGCCACCAGCAATGCGTGGCGATCGCCTGCCACTGTGCCGGCGGCCAGGCAATCCCCGGCAGCAGGCGCTGCAACAAGGCATCGCAGCGCTGCGGGTCGGCAATCGGCGCCAGCTCCTTCAATGCGCTGCCTTCACGGTCGGCGGTGCCGGCCACGGCGGTCTCCACCCGCAACTGGCGACGGCCGAACAGGCGATGCAGGCGGCTTTCGTACAGCGTCCACGACTGGATGCGCCGCAGCGCCACGCTGCTGCGGATGCGCGTCAGCAGGCCGCGCTCCACGGTAAGGCGGCGCTCGGATTGGCTGAGATGAAAGCCGTGGTACTGCGCCAGCGCCAGCGCCACCGACAGCGCGCGCATCGCGACCAATAAGGCCAGGGCGCCCAGCAGCACCAACGCGGCGGTGACCGCCGCCCCCGGATGGATCTGGCTGACGTAGCGGTACGCCAGCTCGCCGTTGTGCTCGACGAAGTTGGACACCGTGCGGCGCGGAATCATTTGGTAGATCACGCCGAAGCTGGCGGCCACCACCACCATGCCGCGATTGGAGATCAGCCCCAGCCGGATCACTTCGCCCAGCGGCAGACGCAGTAGCGTGTTGCTGTCGTTGACGATCTGCGGCGCGCTGGCATCGGCGTCATGCGTGCGGCGACGGATCAGGTCTTCCAGCGCCAGCGCCTGGTCCAGCCGCAGCACGCGCATTTCCGCTTCGGGCTTGTGGCCGCCGGCCGATTCCAGGCGTACCTCGGCCACGCCGGCCAGCCGGTGCAGCAACGATTGATGCACCACCACGTTATGGATGCGCGCGAATGGAATATCGCGCCGGCTGCGCTCCAGCAGCCCGCTGCGGATCGCCACCCCATCGGTGCCGATGCGGTAGCGGTAGGTGAAATAGCGCAGCACCGAGATCGCCACCAGCACTGCCATCACCACCCCGGTGGCGATGTGGTCGGCCGAGTCGCGGCTGCCATCGCGGCTGCCGAACAGCACCAGGGCCGCCAGCGGAATCAGGAACTGGCGGATCTGCTGCAACAACACGAACACCCACGACAGCGGATGCAGGCGCTGCTCGTCCTGGCCGGGGTGTTCGATGGCGCTCACAGTGCGTCGTCGTCGTGATCGAGCTGGCGGGCGAGGCGGTCGCGCAGGCGTTCGGCATCGCCCTGATCCAGGCCGGACAAGGCCACCGCGTTGAGCCGGCTGCCGGCGGTATGCACCACCAGCGTGGTCAGCCGGGTGGCGCGTTCGATCGGGCCGCGGCGCAGGTCCACGTGCTGCACGCGCGAAATCGGAATGCGCGTGTCGCTCTGCCACAGATGGCCGCGTTGCAGCGCCAGGCCGTGCTGGTCGAGTTTCCAGTGGGTGAGCCGGTGCCGTTTGACCGCGAACCACGCACCCAGCAGCGCCGCAACCACGGTCACGCCCAGCACTACCGGCCAGTCATGCCAGGCGTGCAGCACGGTGACGGTCACGCCGGCCGCGATCAGCCCGGCACATCCGCCGCCCAGCGCGCCGTTGACGCCGGCCACATACGCCCCGCGTTGCGGTAGCGGTTGCCACTGGGTGTGGTCCACTGCCGCAACCTGTGCCGGCGCGGCAGCGACGATGACCTCGGGGTGCGGCGGTGGAGCGTCGTGCACAAGGCTGGCCTGCAGGAGCGGTGCGCAAGCATAGCCGGGCGCCGCGGGCGGGCGCATCCGGCGCCGGCGGCGCTTACTGCGCGGCCAGAATCAGCGCATCCACATCCAGCGCATGCCCGGCACGCGCGGCCTTGGTGCGCAGGTATTGCTCGTTCTCCGGGGTGATGTCGCCGGTCACCGGGATGCGGTCTTCGACCGCGATGCCGGCCGCACGCAGGCGCTCGGCCTTGGCGGGGTTGTTGGTCAGCAGCCGGATCCGGCCGATGCCCAGACCGCGCAGCATCGCCACCGCACTGCCGTAGCGGCGCTCGTCCGGGCCGAAGCCCAGTTGCGCGTCGGCATCGATGGTGTCCAGGCCCGCATGCTGGTAACCGTACGCGCGCATCTTGGCGGCGATGCCGGTGCCACGGCCTTCCTGGTCCAGATACAGCAGCACGCCGCCGCCGAGTTCCTTCAGCTTGACCAGGCCATGCCGCAGCTGGTCGCCGCAATCGCATTTGAGCGAACCGAACAGATCGCCGGTGAGGCAGGAGGAATGCACGCGCACCGGCACTGCGGCCGACAGGTCGGGCTGGCCGACCACGATCGCCACCTGGTCGCGCTGCGCCACCCCGCCACGAAACACCACGAACTCGCTCATCCCCAGCCCGCGCAGCGGCACCGGCGTGCGGGTGACCAGCGCGTAGCCAGCAGCGGCGGATTTGGCGCAGCCGCTGCCCAGATCGTCCAGTGCCAGTGACTGGCAACCGGCAAAGGCGGCGTGGTCATCCGCGCCGTGCAGCTCCACGGCCAGCATCGCCGGCAGCAGCAGGCCCAGCCGTGCGATTTCCACCGCGCCGGCGTCCAGCGCATCGCCCGGGGTCCACTGCGTCGGTACCGGGGTGTCGCGCAGGTAGGCCAGGGCAGCGAGCCGGTCGTAGTCGTGCTCGACCAGCGCCACGCGCGCGCCCTGCGGCGCGCTCAGGCCCAGCACCTGGGCGCGGGTCGGGGTGACGAACAGATAGTGCCGCCCCTGCGCCGCACGCGCGAAGGCCGCGTAGGACTGCGCGGTGCTGCTGTCCAGCGCCAGCACCGCGCGCGCCTGCCCGTTGGCCGCCGTCAGCCGCACCGGGCGGCCGGCGCGCAGTTCGGAGGCGGCGCGCTCGCAACGGATCGCGGCCGGATCACCGAAGGCCTGTGCGCTGGGGGAGGGGACGGGGCTGCTCATGCACGACTCCAGATGGGGATTGCCACGGCCGCTTCAAGGCGGCCGCCGCCGCGGCCGTTGCCTGCCGCGTGCGGCCATTGTCGCGTGGTTCGCAATCGCCAGTCGCCACGGCCGGGTGGAACGCTGCATCCAGCGCCCGCCGTTTGAGTTGCGCGGCAGGCGTGGATTGGTTGCATGCCGGCTGCGTTGTTCATCGCCCGGCAATGCCTTTTAATCCCAAGACCCTCTGCCCGCACCGGACCCCATGTCTCTCACCGACTGCAGCGAAGACCGCCACGCCAGCGCCATCCTGGAGATCTTCAACGACGCCATCGCCAACTCGACCGCGTTGTACGACTACAAGCCGCGGCCAGCGGAGAGCATGGTCGGCTGGTTTGCGACCAAGCGTGCGGGCGGCTTTCCGGTGATCGGGGTGGAAGCTGCCGACGGCAGCCTGATGGGGTTCGCCAGTTACGGCACCTTCCGCGCCTGGCCGGCGTTCAAGTACAGCGTGGAGCATTCGATCTACGTGCACCGCGACCATCGCGGCAAGGGGCTCGGACGCCTGCTGTTGCAGGGCGTGATCGCGGCGGCGGAACAACGCGGCGTGCATGTGCTGGTCGGCGGCATCGATGCCAGCAATCAGGCCAGCATTGCCCTGCACGAACAGTTCGGCTTCACCCATGCCGGCACCGTGCGCGAGGCCGGTTTCAAGTTCGGCCGTTGGCTGGACCTGGCGTTCTATCAGCGCATCCTCGCCACGCCGGCCGATCCGCACGACGATTGAGCCGCTGCCGCTGCCGCTGCCGCTGCCGCGCTGTGTGCGAGCGGCTCCGTCTTCAGCCAGCCGGCGTCAGTGCGGATGCCGCTCGGTCGCATACGGATTGGGCTCGCCGCTGCCCGGCGGGCGCAGCGTGTAGCGCTTGTAGGTCCACTGGTATTGCGCCGGGTCGCGCCGGGCGATCTGTTCGATGCCCGCGTTGAGCGCGCTGGCCGCGCGCACCGGGTCGGCGTCGGCCACTGCCGGGTCGGCCGGCTGCACATGCAACGCGAATTGCAGGTCGCCGCCGGCACGTTCGCACCAGCCATACAGCACGATCGCGCCGGTGCGCTCGGCCAGTCGGTTGACCAGGGTCATGGTCAGGGCGGGGATGCCGAAGAACGGCGCAAACACGCCATCGCCCATTTTCGGCTGCTGGTCGGGCAGGATGCCGACCGCGCCGCCGTCCTTGAGCACCTTGAACAACTGCCGCACCGCCGGGCCTTCGGCACGCACCTGGCGCACGTTGTCGCCGCCGCGCGCCAGTTGCAGGAAGCCGTCCACCGCGTCCGATTCCGGTGGGCGATACACGATGGCGATCGGCCCGCGTTCGGACAGCCACTGGTTGAGCAGCTCCCAGTTGCCGAAGTGCGGCGCGGCCACGATCACGCCGCGCCCGGAAGCCAGTGCGGCGTCGTAGAGCGCCTGGCCATTGCGCTGCAGCCGCGCCAGGTTCTCGGCCGGCGGGCGGGTCCAGGTACGCAACACTTCAAGCGTCTGCCGCGCGGTCGACCGCAGCACCTGCGCATGCAGTTGCGCGCGCTGGCCGGCGTCCAGTTCCGGGTACGCCAGTTCCAGGTTGCGGCGTGCCACGCGCGCCTCGCGCCCATCGAGCTTGCGCCAGCTCCAGGCCAGCGCGTCGGCCACACGTTTGAGCAGCGGCCACGGCAGGCGGCCCACGGTGGTGGCGGTGGCGTAGAGCAGGCGAGCGCGAACATCGGGTTTCATCCGCGCAATTCTAAACAGCGCGGCCGGCGATGACCCGCGCGTGACAGTGCCAACCGTGCTGGGCATGCTGCGCGGCACAGTTTGCTGCCGGAGAGTGCCCATGCTTGCGCTGATCCAACGTGTCACCCGCGCCGCAGTCACGGTCGATGCGCAGCCCGTCGGGCAGATCGGTCCCGGGCTGCTGGCCCTGGTCGGGGTCGAGCCCGGCGACAGCGACGCGCAGATCCGGCGCCTGGCCGAGCGCCTGCTCGGCTACCGCGTGTTCGCCGACGACGCCGGCAAGATGAACCGCTCACTCACCGACACCGGCGGCGGCCTGTTGCTGGTCAGCCAGTTCACCCTGGCCGCAGACACCGGTTCCGGCAATCGCCCCGGCTTCAGCACGGCCGCGCCGCCGTTGGAGGCTGAACGGGCGTTCAATCAATTGGTGGCGATTTGCCGCCAAAAACATCGCGGCGGGGTGGAAACCGGGCGCTTTGGTGCCCATATGGTTGTCGACCTGGTCAACGATGGCCCGGTGACCTTCCTTCTCAGACCCTAGAAACCCACGTCCACCAGCGGTCCTGTCTTGAATCCGGCAGACCGGGCTTCACGCTGGTATAATGCTAGGTTCTCTTTCCAATCTCAAAGCCGGTGGCGCGAGCACTCATGGCCAACGAACGTCCTGCCCAGCAATCCGACATCAAGCTACTGATCAGCAAGGGCCTGGAACAGGGCTATCTGACCTACGCGGAAGTCAATGACCACCTGCCCGACGACCTGGTCGACCCGGAGCAGATCGAAGACATCATCAGCATGATCAACGGCATGGGCATCGATGTCCATGAAGTTGCGCCCGATGCTGAAACCCTGTTGCTCAACGATGGCAACACCGGCAACCGCGAGGTTGACGACACCGCAGCCGAAGAAGCTGCCGCCGCGCTGACCGCGCTCGATACCGAAGGTGGCCGCACCACCGACCCGGTGCGCATGTACATGCGCGAAATGGGCACGGTCGAGCTGCTGACCCGCGAAGGCGAAATCGCCATCGCCAAGCGTATCGAGGAAGGCCTGAGCCAGGTCCAGGCAGCGCTGGGCGTGTTCCCGCTGTCGACCGAAATGCTGCTGGCCGATTACGAAGCGCACAAGGAAGGCAAGAAGCGTCTGGCCGAGATCGTGGTCGGCTTCAACGACCTGATCGAGGAAGCCGACGCCGCCGCTGCCGCGCTGGCCGCCGCCGGCCCGGTCGCCGTCGACGAAGACGCGGTCGATGAAGACGACGACGAAGACGGCGATGACGACGCTGCCGAGGAAGAGGCCGGCCCGACCGGTCCGGACCCGGTGGAAGTGGCCACGCGCATGGAGAACCTGGCCAACGAATACGCCAAGTTCAAGAAGATCTATGCCAAGAACGGCGCCGAGCACAAGCTGGTGGTCAAGGCGCGCGAGGACATGGCCGCCATCTTCACCACGCTCAAGCTGCCGCTGCCGCTGACCGATGCGCTGGTCACCCAGCTGCGTGGCGTGGTCAACGGCATCAAGGATCACGAGCGCAAGGTGCTGCACCTGGCCACCACCGTGGCACGCATGCCGCGCAAGGATTTCATCCGCTCCTGGGAAGGCAACCAGACCAACCTGGAATGGGTGGAAGACGCACTCAAGCGCAAGCAGAAGTGGTCGTCGGCGCTGCGAGATGTCAAGGACCAGATCGTCTCCGAGCAGCAGGGCTCGATCGAGATGGAGAAGGCCAACTACCTGACCCTGGGCGAGATCAAGGAGATCAGCCGCGCGATGGCCTATGGCGAAGCCAAGGCACGCAAGGCCAAGAAGGAAATGGTCGAGGCCAACCTGCGCCTGGTGATCTCCATCGCCAAGAAGTACACCAACCGCGGCCTGCAGTTCCTCGACCTGATCCAGGAAGGCAACATCGGCCTGATGAAGGCGGTGGACAAGTTCGAATACCGCCGCGGTTACAAGTTCTCGACGTATGCGACGTGGTGGATCCGCCAGGCCATCACCCGTTCGATCGCCGATCAGGCGCGCACCATCCGTATCCCGGTGCACATGATCGAAACGATCAACAAGTTGAACCGCATTTCCCGCCAGATGCTCCAGCAGTTCGGCCGCGAGGCCACGCCGGAGGAGCTGGCCAAGGAGATGGACATGCCCGAGGACAAGATCCGCAAGGTGATGAAGATCGCCAAGGAGCCGATCTCGATGGAAACCCCGATCGGCGACGACGAGGATTCGCATCTGGGCGACTTCATCGAGGACACCAACGTGGAGTCCCCGATCGACAACACCACCAACATCAATCTCTCCGAGACGGTGCGGGACGTGTTGGCAGGGCTGACCCCGCGCGAGGCCAAGGTGCTGCGGATGCGCTTCGGTATCGACATGAATACCGATCACACGCTGGAAGAAGTGGGCAAGCAGTTCGACGTCACCCGCGAGCGGATTCGTCAGATAGAGGCCAAGGCGTTGCGCAAACTGCGTCACCCGAGCCGTTCGGAACAGCTGCGCTCGTTCCTCGACATTGACTGATCCGGTAGCCGTATCGGTGCAGTGATCACACAACAGCCCCGCACATGCGGGGCTGTTGCGTTGTGGGGCATGCCGCGAGCTATGCTTGCCGGGTGGACGTTGCCGAAGCATGGACGCGCCGGGGATGGCGCAGGCGACATTCACGCCCCGGCGACGAAGCCAGACAGCGGTGCAACATGAAGTCGATGTTTCCGCCTGGCTCACGTGACGTTCTAGCCGTGGCTTCTAAGTTGATGGACGAATGGAACGAGGCCGTCGTATGAGCAGGCAAAGCCGCTTTGAAACCACCACATACCGCGAGCACGAGATTCGCGTACGCACCGAGCAGGCGTCCCCGGGCGCCAGCTGGACGCTGTGGGTCGATGTGTATGCACTGGGCGGCAAACGCCAGCCACGCATCGGTGGCCGGGAGCCGGGCTGGGAGACCTACCAGGAAGCCATCGCGCAGGGATTCCGCGCAGGCCGGCAATTGGTCGATGCGCAGCTTGAGGTGGCTTAGAGGCCGGGATTGGGGATTCGGGAGTGGGGATTCGGAATTGCTGAGGTGCTTGTAGTTCCGGATCTTGCACCGCGAATGGTGCGCAGCACACACTGATCGCGCACAAATTTAGAAGCCCGGCTCGCGCCGGGCTTTTTGTCTGGGCATGCGCGGGCACGTGTGGGTGCGGGCGCTTCTTCTCATCAATGCCTGATGTCAGCAGACAGCGACGCGCGCGGGCAGGTAAACTTTCGGCTCAGCTGGACGGTCCGACATGCCCCGCATCTCGCCACCCACCCTGCCGGGCCTATAGCTCAACGGTTAGAGCAGAGGACTCATAATCCTTTGGTTCCAGGTTCGAATCCTGGTGGGCCCACCATTTCAATATCCAGTAGCGTCCTAAGAAGGCCGAAAACCCACATGAAACAAGTAGTTTCGGCCTTTTTTGTGTCTGATTGCGTCCTATGGGGTTTGCTTAGATCCCAAGTTTGATGACGGTAAGTTTGGCGGTAAGCTACCGCCCCCCAAAGTCAGTTACCGCCAAAGTGCCTTTGACCGATACAGCCATTCGTAAGGCAAAGCCCGCCGCCAAGGTGCAGAAGCTTCGCGACGGCGGCGGCCTGTATCTGCTACTGCGCCCTGACGGTGCAAAGTGGTGGCGTTGGGACTACCGCCGCCCGGTGACGAGCAAGCGCAACACGCTATCGCTTGGGACATATCCGGATGTCAGCTTGGCTACGGCACGTGAGCGACATGCGGCGGCGCGCAAGTTGTTGGCCGAAGGCATCGATCCTGGCGAACAGCGCAAGGCCGAGAAGTCGGCAACCTTGGAGCGCTCGGCCAACACGTTTGAGGCGATCGCCGCGGAGCATCTATCTATGCGAGCCAACAAACTCTCTGCTGGCTCAGTTGTGCGTGAGCGGCGCCTCCTTGAGAAGGATCTCGGTCCTTACATCGGTAGCCGTCCAGTGGATGCAATACCGGCTCGCGATCTACTGCAGGCACTGCGGAAGATTGAGGCGCGTGGGGCGGTGGAAACTGCTCATCGCGCGCGGATGCTTGCCGCCCAAGTGTTTCGCTATGCCATTGCTACGGGCGAGCGGAACGCAACCCTGCTTCTGATCTGAAGGGCGCTTTGACTCCACCGGAGGGTCGTCATTTCGCCAGCGTGACCGAGCCAGCCTTGGTAGGTGAGCTATTGCGAGCGATCCATGGCTATCGTGGTTCACCAGTGGTGATGGGAGCGCTGCAACTGGCTCCACTCGTATTCGTGCGCCCAGGAGAACTGAGGCGAGCACGCTGGGAGAACATTGATCTTGATTCGAGCGAATGGCGATTCATTGCGAGCAAGACCGCTCAGTCCCACGTGGTTCCATTGTCCTCGCAAGCGGTTGCCATCTTGCGCGACCTACATCCGCTGACGGGTCGCGGTGAGTTCGTTTTCCCTAGCGTGCGTGGGAAAGGGCGCCCGATGAGCGAGAACACCATCAACGCGGCACTGCGGCGGCTGGGCTATGACTCAGACACGATGACAGGTCATGGCTTCCGAGCAATGGCACGCACCGTCTTGGACGAGGTTCTGGGCTTTCGTCCCGACTACATCGAGCACCAACTCGCGCATGCCGTCCGAGATCCCAACGGACGCGCTTACAACCGCACTGCCCATCTGGTCGAGCGCCGGAAGATGATGCAAGCCTGGGCGGACTACTTGGACAGTCTCAGGGCATCTATCTAGCCGCTGTC
Organism: Xanthomonas arboricola pv. guizotiae; assembly: GCF_002940205.1. Classification (GTDB taxonomy): domain Bacteria; phylum Pseudomonadota; class Gammaproteobacteria; order Xanthomonadales; family Xanthomonadaceae; genus Xanthomonas; species Xanthomonas arboricola_C. The sequence continues at coordinate 628 of NZ_MDSK01000040.1, read as the reverse complement.
TGCCCACTTTTATTTTCGGACTTGCCATTTTTCAGGGTAACCGCTGTAACGCGCGTAACGCTTCGGTAATAACGCAATAAATTCAGTGCTTTGGAAGGTGGTGGCGGGCGTTCGGCTGCTGAGTAACGCCCTGTAACTCGTGTAGCAATCACCTCGCCTTGAGACGATGCCGGACGCACCCGGACGCCGGATCATGCCGCGCCTAGCGCGACGCAGGTCGGCGAGTTCAGCCGAGGTGATTCTCCGGCGAGCCTCTTCTCTGGCGCCAATTTTCTTCTTCGCCAGCCCGTGCGTACGTCAGCAGACGCATGCGCCGCCCTGCGCTGCCAATTCCTTACTGTCGTTCGCCGGCTGTATCGCCGCACCTGCACGTTAGCGCCTTGCTCGCATCTTCTACGCGGGCCGGCAACGCCTGTCCGTTGTCCGCCTGATTCCGGCCGCGTCCAACAGAGTTTGTAAAAAAAGTTTTTACACAGCTATCCGCGTGAACTCCGACGCGTCGGCTTCTAGGTGTTCAGTCCCGGCATTAGATGAATCGGGTCCACCTTGAACCGCTCGGGTTCGGATGTCCACTGCTTGCAGATGAACTCGTACGGCGTCAGACCCTTCAATGCTTTGAGCCTGCGAC
>NZ_MDSK01000039.1 GCF_002940205.1 Xanthomonas arboricola pv. guizotiae | reverse complement strand
GAACGTCGCATCGATCTCCACTTGGCGTTGCTTTCGCTCGCATCCTCCATCATCTGCTTACGCCTTCTTCCTGGGTTTTGTTAGCCGCTCTAAACAGCAAGTTGATCAACAAGCGGCTTTCGGCAAGCTTGTTCGGCTGGATGCCGATGTAGATGCTCATCTTCTTCTTGCGCACATCGGTCAGCAAAAAGTCGTTGTCGCTGGTCGATGCATCCAGGATCGGATTGATGAACTGGTTGAGCGGCTCTTTGAACGTGCCCATGATCGAGGCGAAGGTCTCTTCGGCTTGCGAGAGCAAATTGTCAAACGCCATCTTGGCATCGCGACCCAGGAAGTCGCGCTGCGAAAGCTTCTTGAGGTAGCCCTTCAAGTCGCTCCCGTCGCCAGAGGACACGCGATAGAGCATCCCAAGCGTTGGGAACATCCACATCTCTTTTGGATGCTTGCGCTTGATCTGGTCGTCCAGGCTATCGAACAGATAGAGCGTAAATGCCATGAAGGCATTGCGGGCCTGGCTCACCCAGAACTTCTGGGCGTCCGAGCCATCCGGATAGAGCATGGCCGCGACACTCATCAAGTCCGACACGCGAAACGCCGGATCTGGTGAGATGTAGCTCAGTGGATTCCAGCGATGCGTGCGCCCGTCTTCAGCAAACGGGTTGAATAAAAAGACCTCTTGGCCTTGGCTCTTGCGCCAACCGGAAGTCAGGTCGAAGTTTTCTTGCTTGATGTCCAGGACCACCACCGAGCCTTGGTAGTCGAGCAGGTTGGGAATGACGATGCCCACCCCCTTGCCCGAGCGCGTGGGCGCGGCCAGGATCACAAACTGCTGGCCGGGCAAGCGCACCAACTTGCCACCGTGTTTGCCAACCACGATGCCGGTTGGCGACGGTTTGAGCATGTCCTTCTTGGCCAGATCACTGCCGGAGGCAAAGCGTGCGTCGCCATGCAAGGCGGCGGCCTTTGGCTTGAACAGCGGAATCAGCAGTGCGAACCAGGCCACAAGCGGCACGCCGAAGCCCATTGCGCCGGCCAGCTTGATCTTGCTGGCATAGGGAGCGAACTGCGGAAGATCGAGCGCCTTGACGTAAGACCAGTAGGTGCCGGCGTTCAGCGGCCCTGCCACCTTCAAGAGCATCAAGATCAACTGACCGGAGAAAAAAAGCCCTCCCACCAACGCGAACAGCAATAGTCCGATGGCGACGCCGATTTTGATCTTTCCGCTCATAACGCGATGCCTTCCATGCTCGGATCCTTGGCTTGTTTTCAGAATATCTCCGCCTGCCAGATTACAGGATCAAGCCATGACGTCGAATTGACCGGTATCGCCGCGAATGCAGATTTGTTTGATCTGCTCCCTATCGAATAACACGCATACCAAGGCGGTAAATTAGACAAGGAGTTACAACGCTCGACGATCCGTCCAAATTGGCTCGCTCGCCCTTGGCTCCCCAAATTAGAGCGGGCAACCAGTTCTAGTTGCTCATCTCCGTACGGCCTTGTGTCTTGCCCCATGCAATCGGCCGCGTCAGTACCCGTGCACCGGGCGGTGCGCCTTGACCGCCATCACCAGGCCCAGGCCGGCCAGCAGCGAGACCGCCGAGGTGCCGCCGTAACTCATCAGCGGCATCGGCACGCCCACCACCGGCAGCAGGCCGGAAATCATGCCGCCGTTGACCAGCACGTAGACGAAGAACGCCAGGCCGGTAGCGCCGGCGACCAGGCGCGAATAGGTGTCGCGCGCCTGCGCGGCGATCCACAGGCAGCGCGCGATCACGATCAGGTACAGGCTGAGTACGGTCGCCACGCCGATCCAGCCGAACTCCTCGCTGAGCACCGAGAACGCAAAATCGGTGGTCTGTTCGGGAATGAAGTTCAGATGCGACTGCGAACCCAGTCCCCAGCCCTTGCCGTCGAAACCACCCGAGCCGATCGCGATCTTGGACTGGATGATGTTCCAGCCGGCACCGAGCGCGTCGTTTTCGGGGTTGAGGAACATCATGATGCGGTCCTTCTGGTATGGCCGCAGCAGCCAGAACCAGGCCACCGGCGCGGCCGCCGAGACGCCGCCCACGCCCACCGCCACCCACCACCAGGGCAAGCCCGCCAGCAGCAGCACGAATACGCCGCTGGCAGCGATCAACACGCCGGTGCCGAAGTCCGGCTGCAGCATGATCAGCGCGGTCGGCACGCCGATGATCATGCAGGTGACCAGTACGGTGGAAATGCGTGGCGGCAACGGCATGCGATGCAGATACCAGGCCGCCATCATCGGCAGGCTGATCTTGAGCAGTTCGGCCGGCTGCAGGTAGAACAGTTTCAGGTCCAGCCACTGGCGGCCGTATTTACCGGTGCCCAGCGCGAACACCGCCAGCAACGGCAGCATCGACAGGCCGTACACCCACGGCGTCCAGGCGCGCAGGCGCAGCACCGACATGCGCGAAATGCCCCACATCGCGGCCAGGCCGATGACGAAGCGCACGGCCTGCGCCATCACCAGGTGATCGCCGTTGGCGGCGCCGCCCGCACTCTTGAGCACCGACAGGCCGATCACCATCAGCGCACCCAGCGCCAGGCACAGCACCCAGTCCAGGCTGCGCGTGAAACGCGCCACCATGTCCACCAGCCAGCGCAGGATGTCACTCAATGGTCGGTCTCCTGGACCGTATCGGGCACATCCGGCACCACCGGCTGCGCCGGCGTGTTGGGGTCCAACGCCACCGCGGTCTGGCCGATCACCACCGGCAGCTCGTCCAGCGTGGCCGCGGCCGCATCGCCGGCCTGGCGCGCATCGGTGGCGCCGGCTTCGAACTGGTTGACGCCCACCGCGGTCATGCCGAGCTCGCTGTCCAGCGGCTCCAGGCCGGCGGGCAGCTTGCCGAGCAACCAGGCATCGAAGATCTTGCGTGCGATCGGCGCCGCCGAGCTGGTACCGAAGCCACCGCCTTCCACTGCCACCGCCACCGCGATGACCGGATTGTCGGCCGGCGCAAAACCGACGAACAGGCCGCGGTGACGCAGATGCATCGGCAGGCTGCGCGGGTCCACCGCCGCCACGCCCTTGCGGCTGACCACCTGCGCGGTACCGGTCTTGCCGGCCATCTGATACGGCGCGCCCGGCGTGATCGCATAGCCGGTGCCGCCCGGGCGCATGGTGTCCATCATGCCTTCGCGCACTACCTGCAGGTGCGCCGCGCTCGGGCTGATCGGCTTGCCCGGCGGCTGGATCATCGGCTGCCAGGGGTGATCGAAGCCGGTGCGCTGCTCCAGCACCAGGTGCGGGCGCAGCAGCAGCCCGCTGGCGATCGCCGACACCCCGCGCACCAGCTGCAGCGGGGTCACCTTCCAGTCGCCCTGGCCGATGGCGATGTTGACGGTGTCGCCGGGATACCAGCGCTCCTTGCGGGTTTTGTACTTGTAGGCCGGCGACGGCAGGATGCCGCCGATCTCGCCGAGCAGGTCCACCCCGGTCGGCTGGCCGAAGCCGTACTCGCCCAGGTAGTGGTCGAAGCGCTCGATGCCCATGTCCACCGCCAGCCGGTAGTAATAGGTATTGACCGACTGGGCGATGGACTTGCGCAGATCGGTCCAGCCATGCCCGCCGCGGTGCGAGTCGCCCCAGCCGCGGCTGACCCCGGGCAGGTAGAACATGCCGGTGGACAGCACCCGGTCTTCCGGCCGGCGCAGGCCGCTGTCCAGGCCGGCCAGCGCGATCAGCGGCTTGAGCGTGGAGCCCGGCGCCACCCCACCGAGCACCAGCCGGTTGAACTGCGGCCGCGACGGGTTGTCGTTGAGCATCTTGAAATCGGTATGCGAGATGCCGTTGACGAACAGATTGGGGTCGTAGCTGGGCAGGCTGACCATGCCCAGGATCTCGCCGGTACGCGGGTCCATCGCAATGGCCGCGCCTTCATGCTCGCCGAACGCGGCCACCATCGCGCGCTGCAGGTCGGCATCCACCGACAGCCGCAGGTCCGCGCCCGACTGCGGCGCGACCCGGCCGACGGTGCGGATCGCCCGCCCCTGCACGTTGGTTTCGACCTGCTCGTAACCGACCTGGCCGCGCAGGTCCTGCTCGTAATAGCGCTCCAGCCCGGACTTGCCCATGTGGGTGAGCGCGGCATTGCCCTCGCCCAGCACCGCCAGGTCCTTCTCGTCGATGCGGCCGACGTAGCCGATGATGTGCGCGAACAGCGGCCCGTACGGGTAGCGCCGGGTCAGGTACGGCTCCAGCTCCACGCCGGGGAAGCGCCAGCGCTCCACCGCAAAGCGCGCCATTTCCTCATCGCTCATGCGCAACTTGAGGGTGACCGGCAGGAAGCTGCGGCGCGCGCGGCGCTCGCGGTTGAAGCGCTCCAGATCCTCCGGCGCGATCGGGATCACCTTGCCCAGCGCGGCCAGCATGGCGTCCATGTCGGCGACCTTGTCCGGGGTCACGTCCAGCCGGAAGGCCGGCACGTTCTCGGCCAGCAGCCGGCCGGTGCGGTCGTAGATCATGCCGCGCCCGGGCACCACCGGCCTGGGCTTGATGCGGTTGGCTTCCGAGCGCGTGGCATAGACCTCGTGGTCGAGCACCTGCAGCTTGAAATACCAGCCGCCCAGCCCGACCAGGCAGATCACCACCATCACAAAGCCCAGCACCGCACGCCGGCGGAACTGCTCGGCCTCCGCATGCGGGTTCTTGGGATGACGACGCCCGTGCATGGCCTACTTCTTGCTCCGCTTGCCCAGCCGCACCGCATCCAGTACCACGAACAGCGGCGGCCACAGCGCCATGCCCAGCAGCGGCGCCCACCAGTAGCTCCACGGCAGGGTCGGCTCGCCCACCGCCAGATGCACCGCCGAGGAGACGATGCGGTCGTTGAGCAGCAGCCCGCCGATCGCCAGCGCCTGCTGCGACACCGGGAAGAAGCGCATCCGCGCGCGAAAGCGCTGCAGGATGAAGGTCATGATCACCAGCCGCAGCGCCTGCTCGCCGAGCAGCCCGCCATACAGCAGGTCGGCCAGCACGCCGGCCACGAAGGCGATGCCCAGCCCGACCCGGTCCGGCTCCTCGATCACCCAGTACGCCAGCACCAGCGCCAGCCAGTACGGACGCAGCGGCTGCACCACCACCGGCAGCGGCAGCAGGCCCAGCACCAGCGCGATGACGATGCTCGCCGGCAGGATCCAGGTGTTGCGCATGCGGGTCATTGGTCCGTCTCCTGCGGAGCCGGACGGGAATTGGGAGTCGGGAATGGGGAATCGGTAGGAGCGGCGCTCTGCGTTGGCGAGGTGTTGCGGTTGCTTGCTCCCGATTGTCCAGTCGCTGCCGCCCGCGTGCCCTGCGGTGAAGCCGGGCGGGCATCGGGATTCTGGTTTTCGTTCACGTCCGATATGGATGGACGGGCGGACACGTTGGCCTGGCGGATGGATGCCGCCGCGCCAGACGGCTGCACACCGCCGGGCGTGGCAGATGCCGGCGCGGGCTGCGCGCGCGGTGCGGCGCCGGCTGCGGTAGCGGCGCCCGATGACGCAGCCGGCGGGGGGGCCGCATCGATCGCAGTACTGGAAGCACCGCCCGTCGGAGTGCCCGGCGTTCTGCTCACCGGCGCGTTCGCCGGCGCAGCAGCAGGCGCGGCATTGCCGTTGCTGTTGCTGTTGCTGTTGCTGTTGCTGTTGCTGTTGCTGTTGCTGTTGCCGTTGCCGTTGCTGTTGCTGTTGCTGTTGCTGTTGCCGTTGCCGTTGCCGTTGCCGTTGCCGTTGCCGTTGCCATTCCCGATTCCCAACTCCCCATTCCCCATTCCCGGCACTACGCGCAACGGCTTGCCCGCGCGCAGCAGCAGCACATCGCGGCCGCGATCGAGCTTGGCGGCCGGGGTGAGTTCGCCGACCAGGAAGGCGTGGGTGTCGTCCGGATGCAATTCGGACACCTTGCCGACCGGGAAGCCGGCCGGGAAGCGGCCACCGAGGCCGGAGGTGACGATTTCGTCGCCCACCTGCACGCCGGCACTGAGCGGGATGTCGCGCAGTTCCAGTCGGTCGCCGCGGCCGTAGACGATCAGGCGCACGCCGTTGCGCGCCACGCTGACCGGCACCGCGTGGTCGGGGTCGGTCAGCAACAGCACGGTCGAATGCAGTGGGGTCACTTCGATCACCTGGCCCATCAGCCCGCCGGCGTCGATCACCGCCTGACCCATCAGCACGCCATCGCGGCTGCCGGCGTCCAGCAGCAGGCGCTGCCGGGTCGGGTCCAGGTCGATATCCAGGATCGGCGCCAGCTGCACGTCCAGCCCGCGGCGCTCGGCCACGTTGAGCAGTTCGCGCAGCTGCGCGTTGTCCAGCGCAGCGGTCTGCAGCCGGGTCAGCCGCGCATTGGCCACCAGCAGCTGATTGCGCAGGTCGCGGGTTTCTTCCACCAGCTGCGCATGGGTGGCGGCGTTGTCGCGCACCTGCGAGCCGATCCGCCCCGGCAGCCCGGCCACCGCCCAGATCGGCTGGATCAGCAGGTTGGCCTGCAGACGCACCTGGCTCAGCCAGCCACCCCGGCTATCGAGCGCGATCAGCACGATCGCCAGCACCAGATAGACCAGCAGCCGCAGCGTGGAGGTGACTTCGCCCGGACGGGAGGCGACGGGAGGACCGGCGTAGGAGGGCACTGTCAGGGCCGGGAATAGGGAATCGGGAATGGGGAATCGGAGAGCGCTGTGCTGCCCTTGGTGCGGCTCAGGCTAGGAGCGGCTAACAAAACGTAGCGAGCAATCGTCAGGTGGGTGCGGGCAGCGCGCAGGAACCGGAGTGTACGGGCGGTGCATGAGGATTCCGAGCACCTGCCACGCCCGCCAGGCGGCTGCGCAGTAGTTTCGATGGCTGCCCTGGAACTCAAATCGGCGGGACCGCGTCGTAACCGCAAAGGGCCGCAGGCAGGGAATGTTTTTACGATTCCCCAATCCCGATTCCCGATTCCCGAACCCATCACTCCGGCGCGAAGAACTCGTTGCCGTGCATGTCCACCAGCTCCAGCGCACGCCCGCCGCCGCGGGCCACGCAGGTGAGCGGGTCGTCGGCGACCTGCACGTGCAGGCCGGTTTCTTCGGAGATCAGGCGGTCCAGGTCGCGCAGCAGTGCGCCGCCGCCGGTGAGCACGATGCCGCGCTCGGCCACGTCGGCACACAGTTCCGGCGGGGTCTGTTCCAGCGCCAGCTTGACCGCCGAGATGATGCCCGACAGCGGCTCGTGCAATGCCTCCAGCACTTCGTTGGAGTTGATCTTGATCATCTTCGGCACGCCTTCGGCAAGATTGCGGCCGGAGATTTCCATCTCCTGCACCTCGTCCTGCGGGTAGGCGCAGCCGATCTGCAGCTTGATGCGCTCGGCGGTGGCTTCGCCGATCAGCATGCCGTGGTTGCGGCGCACGTAGTTGGTGATCGACTCGTCGAAGCGGTCGCCGCCCACGCGCACCGACTGCGAGTAGACGATGCCGTTGAGCGAGATCACCGCCACTTCGGTGGTGCCGCCGCCGATGTCGATGACCATCGAACCGCGCGCCTCGGTCACCGGCATGCCGGCACCGATCGCCGCGGCCATCGGTTCCTCGATCAGATACACATCGCGCGCACCGGCTTCTTCGGCCGATTCCTTGATGGCGCGGCGCTCGACCTGGGTGGAACCGGCCGGCACGCACACCAGCACGCGCGGGCTCGGGCGCAGGAAGCGCGACTTGTGCACCTTCTTGATGAAGTGCTTCAGCATTGCCTCGGTGTAGGTGAAGTCGGCGATGACGCCGTCCTTCATCGGGCGGATCGTGGTGATGTGGCCCGGGGTGCGGCCGAGCATCTGCTTGGCCTCGGCGCCGACCGCGGCCACCGAGCGCGTGCCGCCGATTGCGCGGTCCTGACGCACCGCCACCACCGACGGTTCGTTCAGTACGATGCCCTGCCCGCGTACGTAGATCAGCGTATTGGCCGTGCCCAGGTCGATGGACAGGTCGTTGGAGAACATGCCGCGGAGTTTCTTGAACATCGAGGGAGTTGTTCCTGGGTAAGTCGCGTGCCCGCCGCCAGACTGGCGAAATTTTGGGCAGAAAACGAAGTCCACTAGCCTAGCAATCCCCCCCGGTGCGGGCAAGGAAAAATCGGCCGTTGCGGCGTCGTTTTCATGTGCCGGTCACGCCGGGCATGGCATGCGGTTGTGGCCCTGATCGGTCGCAGCCGTTACCCTTTGCGCCGCGGCGCGCGCGCCGTCCCGCTGCCATGCCCGGCAACTGGCGGGTATTTCCCAACGCAAAGGCCTGACTCGATGTCCGCACTGATCTGTGGTTCCCTCGCCTACGACACCATCATGGTGTTTCCGGACCAGTTCAAGAACCACATCCTGCCGGACAAGGTGCACATCCTGAATGTGTCGTTCCTGGTCCCGCGCATGCGCCGCGAGTTCGGCGGTTGCGCCGGCAACATCGCCTACAACCTGCATCTGCTCGGCGGCGCGCCGATCCCGATGGGCACCGTGGGCCAGGACTTCGGCCCGTATCGCGAACATTTCGAAACGCTGGGGATCGACCTGTCGCGGGTGAAGATCATCGACGACCTGTTCACCCCGCAGGCCTTCATCACCACCGACCACGACAACAACCAGATCACCGCCTTCCATCCGGGCGCGATGATGCGCAGCTACGAGAACCATGTGAAGGATGTGCCGGGCGTGACCCTGGGCCTGGTCGGCCCGGACGGGCGCGAGGGCATGATCCAGAATGCGGAAGAGTTCGCTGCCGCCGGCATCCCCTTCATCTTCGACCCCGGCCAGGCGATGCCCTTGTTCAACGGCCCGGAGCTGCGCCAGTTCATCGAGCAGGCCCAGTACGTGGTGGTCAACGACTACGAATCCAACCTGCTGCAGGAACGCACCGGCTGGGACGAGAAGGACATCGTCTCGCGCGTGCAGGCCTACATCACCACGCAGGGCCCCAAGGGCGCGCTGGTGCATACGCCGGAAAAGACCTACGACATCCCGCCGGCGCACGAGCGCCGCGTGGTCGACCCGACCGGCTGCGGCGACGCCTTCCGCGCCGGCCTGATCTACGGCATCCAGGGCGGCTACGACTGGCTGACGATCGGGCGGATGGGCAACCTGATGGGCGCGCTGAAGGTGGAGCACCCCGGCACGCAGAACCAGCGGTTCGACTTTGCCGAGTTCAACGACCAGTTCAAGCAGCAATTCGGCTACGCGCTCTGACGCGGCATAGCCACTGATCAGCGCTGTGCCCTTCTCCCCTCGGGACATTGTCCCCCTTCATGGGGGAGAAGGTGCCCCGCAGGGGCGGATGAGGGGACGGGCGAAGCCTGGTGCAGCTTGAACAGCACCGGGCTTCGCACCGTCCCCTCATCCCACCCCCTCTCCCGCAGGAAAGCGGCGCGTCTGCAACGCACTTTGCTGCAATGCAGTTTGAGCATCAGCCCGATCTGTGCCTCTACTGACACCTCGCGCCCACTGAGGAACGCTGGCCCATGTCCGAGCCAAGCGTTGTCGCCGCCACGTCCATCGCCCTGCCGGACATCGAACCGGATGCGCTCCGGCAGATCCGCCGGCTGCGCGACATTGCGCCGCTTGCCGCACCGCTGTCGCGCTCGTGGCGGCGCTGCCTGGACGATTACGCATTGCTGCCGGAGGCAGTCCCCGAGCCGCTGGTGCATGATGCGCTGCACGTGCGCGAGCGCCAGCAACGTCTCGGCGATGTGCTGCGCATTGCCAAGGTGGAAATGGAAAACCTCTACGAGCAGATCGCCGGCAGCGGCTACGCGGTGATCTTTGCCGATGCCGAGGCGACCGTGCTGCACAGCGTGCACGACCCCACCCTGCTGCGCGAATTCCGCCAGGCCGGTCTGTTCAGCGGTGCCAGCTGGGCCGAATGTCATCAGGGCACCAACGGCCTGGGCACCTGCGCGGCCGAGCGCACCGCAGTGAGCGTGCACCGCGGCGAACATTACCTGACCCGCCATCTGCCGCTGTCGTGCAGCGGCGCGCCGATCCTGGACCCGCATGGCGGGCTGCTGGCGGTGCTGGATGCGTCCACTCCCAATGCGCAGGACGGCAAGCAGATCCAGCGCCACACCGTGGCCCTGGTGAGCATGTCGGCGGCGCAGATCTCGCGCTCGCATTTCCTCAACCAGTTCGGCCATGCGTTCATCCTGCGCTTCCATAGCCGGCCCGAGTTCGCCGGCCTGCTGCACGAGGCGCTGATCGCGATCGATACCGATGGCCGCGTGCTGGCAGTCAACGAGGCGGTACTGGAGCAACTGGGCAAGATCGATCGCAGCCAGCTGGTGGGCCGCAACATCGCGCAGGTGATGCAGCTGGATTTCGACACCCTCGAGCACCGCGCCGGCAGCGATGCCGGCACCTTGTGGTCGATCCGCTGCGCCTGCCATGGGCGGCGGTTCTACGCACTGGTGCGCCCGCCGCGCGCACGCGCTGCGCTGCCGGCGGTGGGTGGGCCGGCGCAGCTGGCACCGGATACCGAGCTGCAACCCGGCGAGCATGTCGGCTCGGATTCGCGCATGCGCCACAACCTGGCCAATGCCTTGAAGCTGGCCGCGCATCGCGTGTCGATTCTGCTGCGCGGCGACACCGGTACCGGCAAGGAGGAATTTGCCAAGGCGGTGCACCGCGGCTCGCCGTGGGCCGGCGGCGCGTTCGTGGCGATCAACTGCGCGGCGATTCCCGAGGCATTGATCGAGAGCGAATTGTTCGGGTATGCGCGCGGCGCATTCACCGATGCCGCGCGCGAAGGCCGCCATGGCAAGTTGCTGCAGGCCAGCGGCGGCACCCTGTTCCTGGATGAAATCGGCGACATGCCGCTGCCCTTGCAGAGCCGCCTGCTGCGCGTGCTGGAAGAACAATGCGTCACCCCGCTGGGCAGCGAACGCGCGGTACCGCTGGAGCTGCACGTGATCAGCGCCAGCCATCGCGACCTGGCCCAGCGGGTGGCGGCCGGCGAGTTTCGCGAGGACCTGTACTACCGGCTCAATGGCGTGGTGCTGCACCTGCCGCCGCTGCGCGAGCGCAGCGACAAGGCCGAGCTGATCCGCACCCTGCTGCGCGAGGAAACCAGCGAGCACAGCGTGCGCATCAGCGAGGAAGCGATGCACAAGCTGCTGAGCTACGCATGGCCGGGCAACCTGCGCCAGTTGCGCAATGTGCTGCGCACGGCGGCGGTATTGTGCAGCGACGGGGTGATCCGCCTGCCCAACCTGCCGCAGGAAATCGTCGATGCCGGCAGCGCACCGTGCCTGGTCGATGGCCGCGCGGTGGCCGCCGACGACATGCCCGGCCGCGTCGCACTCGACCAGGCCGAACGCCTGGTGCTGCAGCAACAACTCGAACGCCACCGCTGGAATGTCAGCCGCACCGCCGATGCCCTGGGCATCAGCCGTAACACGCTGTATCGCAAGCTGCGCAAGCACGGCCTGGAGACCGGGTGATTGAGGGGGCGGGGATTTGGGATTGGGGAACTGAGAGGCAGGGATTCGGGATTCGGAATTGGGGGATTCGTCAGAGCCCATGCTGGTTCTTGGCGCTGGTATTTGGAGCGATTTATCAAGAGCACTTCTTGACCATCAGGTGGGTGCCGCTGTTGTTTGGTGCGGCATGCACCACTTGTCGATGCCGCGATTGTGGAGCGGATGATTTGGAGCTTGGCTGCAGGGCCCTTGCCCGCCCACCATCGCAGGACACGCTGCAAGTACGTCCCTGTAAGCTCTTACGCGGCATCCATGCCGCGTAAGGTCCCGCGACGGTGAGCGGGCAAGGACCTGTCGAGATGGTCGGTGTGCATGGTTTTAAACAAGGCAACCAATCAACTGTCTGGTGCGGTGTCCTCACCGCTTGCGAGACCGTGTGGCGGCATGGATGCCGCCACCGAGCCCCCAGGGACGGGTTTACGGCGTGTCCCGCGCGCGGTGAGGGCGCCGCGCGCTCGACCGACTCGGCTCTTGATCTAAGCTTCCGAGTAACCATCAACTGTCTGCTGCAGTGTCTTCGTTCTTCAATGACGTCACCAACCAACTCTCTGGTGCGGTGGCCTCACCGATTGCGGGACCGTGTGGCGGCATGGATGCCGCCACCGAGCCCCCAGGGATGGGTTTACGGCGTGTCCCGCGAGCGGTGAGGACACCGCGCCCTCCACCAGCGCAGCTCGGCACCATCCAGATGACGCTGCCGGCAACTGGAGCCTGCACCGTACGAATCCCCAATCCCCAATCCCCAATCCCGCCCCAGACTCACAACGCCCAACGCAACCCGATCAGATACTGCCGCGGCACGCCCGGCGCGAGGAACCTTGCCGGGCCGGTTTCCACCGGCGCTTCCTGCGGGCGCGCGAGTTCGCCATCGGGGAACACGTCTTCGGCCACGGCCGCGTAGGTCGCGTAGCGGCGGTTGAAGACGTTGTCGATGCGGGCGAACAACGACAGCCGTGCGCCCAGTTGCCAACGCGCCTGCAGATCCACCAGCGCATAGCCGGCGGTGCCGATGTCGATGCGCTCGGGTGCCGGCTCGCCGTCGTCGGCGTTGTCGACCTGGCCATCCTCGTTGCCGCTGGCCACGCGCCCGGCCACCGCACGCACCCCGGCGCCCAGGGTCAGCGCATCGCGCTGCCATTCCACGCCGAGCTTGAGGTTGTGGCGCGGCAACGCGGCGATGCGCAGGCCTGGCCGCAAGGCGATCACGCGCTCGCCGGACAGCAGCTCGCCATCGCTGCGGTAGGTCGCATCCAGGAAGCTGTAGCCGGCCGACCAGTGCCAGTCGCCGCTGCGCAGGTGCAGCGCCAGATCCGCGCCCTGGTAGCGGGTGCGGCCGACATTGTCGAAGTAACCCAGCTGGGTGTCCGGGGCGCGCAGGAACAGGATGTCGTCGCGATTGTCGGCGCGGTACACCGACAGGCTGGCGTTGCTGTTGGCCGACGGCGCCCAGCGCGCGCCGAGCTCGTACGTGCGCGAGACGATCTGCTCCAGGCGCGGGTCGGCCTGCAGGCCGGTCGGCAATCGACACGGTTGGGTCGGATCGGCGCAGCCCAGTTCGATCGCGGTCGGTGCGCGGCTGTTTTGCGCCACCGAGCCGTACAGCGTCAGCCCCGCATCGAGCCGATGGGTCAACCCCAACGATGGATTGGCCTTGGCATAGACGAAGCGCTCGCGGGGGCGGTCGCCGTCCTCGGCGGTGGAGAGAATGTTGTCCACCACCACGCGATTCCAGCGCACTGCGGCGCTGAGATGGGTGGCAGCGTCCAGCGCCCAGGTGTCGGCGACGAACACGCCCAGCGTCTTGGTGCTGCCGCGCACGCCGGAAAAGAACGCGCGCTCGGCATCCGGATCGGCAGCCACCGAGCGGTCCGCCTGCACCCAGCCGTCGCGCGCGAATTGCCGATAGCGCACATGGCCACGATCGAAGGTCACGCCGGTGCTGAGCGCATGCGCACCCCATTGCCTGCTCAGGTTGACTGCCAGGCCTTGCGCCTCCTGGCGCATCTGGGTGGTGTTGAGCGCGCCGGTGGGCAATGCATCGGCATCGGCGCGCGCGACATCGCAATCGGCATCCAGCGCGCTGCCGTCGGCGGCGTAACCGGAGGCGCATTCTTCGACGAATTCCTCGTAGTCCTCGCCGATATCGCCATTGACGGTGTCGCGGCGGCCCACGCGCGCGTAGGCCAGTGCATGCAATGCGGTGTCCGCGTCGAAACGATGGTCCAGTTGCGCGGTGAACAGCGTATTACGATTGCGGGTGAGATCGGGCGAGGTGTACACCGCGCGGCGGTCGGCGCGATACGGGCCGGGCTCGGGGCCATCGTCGGTGTAGCGCGTATCCGGCAGCAGGCCATTGCCGATCAGGCGGCTGCGCCCGTGCAGCAGCGACAGGCTCCAGTCGGTCTGCTCGCCCTGCTTGCCGAGCTTGCCGAACACGGTTCCCAGGCGGCCCTCGGAGGCATCGCGCCAGCCGTTTTCGTCGAAGCCGGTGACCGCGACGAAGCCATGCCAGCCGTCCTGGCCGGCGAGACCGTAACTGGCATCCAGCCGCTTGCGCGCACCGCTGCCGATGCTCAGCTCGCCCTGCACTCCCGGCGATGTGAGGCCCGATGCGGTGGACAGCACCACCGCGCCGCCGAGCGTGTTCGGCCCGAACAGGGGATTGGAGCCGGGCATCAGGGTCACCGCGTCGATTGCCGACTCGGGCAGCATGTCCCAGCTGACGATATCGGCGAACGGTTCGTTGAAACGCACGCCATCCAGATACACCGACACGCCCTGCGAGGCGCCGGGCAAGGCGGAGGCACGAAACCCATGGAAGGTGAGATCGTTCTGGAACGCACTGCCCTGCACGTCGTTGCCATCCACGCCGACGAAGCGCCGCTGCAGCAGATCGCCGAGGTTGTTGCTGCGCGCGCGCGACAGCGCGCTGTTGGTGGCCGATTGCACCATGTACGGCAGTTGCGCCGCGTCGATGGTGGTGCCGGGAATCGGCGTGGCGGTGACCTCGATGCGGTCCAGCCAGGTCACCTGCGGCGCCTCGGCCGCCACGGCCAGCGCGCTGCTCGCGAGCAAGACGCTGGCACAGGCGCCTGCCCGTGCGTGATGGTGCAATCTCGCTGTGCTGCGTGTGCCTGCTGCCATCGGCGTCTCCCTCAGTAGAGCACGATCGATTTGATGCCGCGCGCCGCACGCAAATCCGCCAGCGCCTGATTGATGTCGTCCAGCGCCAGCGTGCGGGTGATCAACGGCGCCAGCCGGATGTCGCCATGCAGATAGCGCGCGACGTAACCGGGCAATTCGCTGCGCCCTTTCACGCCGCCGAAGGCGCTGCCGCGCCACACCCGCCCGGTCACCAGTTGAAACGGGCGCGTGCTGATTTCCTGCGCGTCGTTGGCCACGCCAAGGATGACGCTCTCGCCCCAGCCCTTGTGGCAGCACTCCAGTGCCGCGCGCATCGCGCCGACATCGCCCACGCATTCGAAGCTGTGGTCGGCGCCGCCATCGGTGAGGTCCACGATCACCTGCTGGATCGGCGCGCCGTAGTCGCGCGGATCCAGGCAATCGGTGGCGCCCAAGGCGCGCGCCAGCGCGAACTTGGCCGGGTCGATATCCACCGCGATGATGCGCCCGGCCTGCGCCAGCACCGCACCCTGCACCACCGACAGGCCGATGCCGCCCAGGCCGAACACCGCCACGCCGTCGCCGGGCCGCACATGGGTGCTGTTGAGCACCGCACCGACGCCGGTGGTGACCGTGCAGCCGAGCAGGCAGACCTGATCCAGCGCTGCCTCCGGCTGGATTCGCGCGACCGCGATCTCCGGCACCACGGTGTATTCGGAAAACGTACTGGTGCCCATGTGGTGCAGGATCGGCCGCCCATGCAACGAGAAGCGGCTGCTGCCATCGGGCATCAGCCCGCGCTCCTGGCTGCTGCGGATCGCCTGGCACAGGTTGGTGCGGCCGGAGCGGCAGAACTTGCACACGCCGCATTCGGGCATGTACAGCGGGATGACGTGATCGCCGGGCTGCACGCTGGTGACGCCGATGCCGACCGCTTCGACGACGCCGGCACCCTCCTGCCCCAGGATCACCGGAAAGCTGCCCGCCTGCCCGTGTGCCAGTACATGCGCATCGCCATGGCAGATGCCGGTGGCGACCAGGCGCACCAGCACCTCGCCGGGCCGCGGCGGCTGCAGGTCCACCTCTTCGATGGTCAGCGGCTGGCGCGGACCCCATGCCACCGCAGCGCGTGTCTTCATCCGGCCTCCCTGGCGCTGAGCGGCATGGTCGCCGCTCAGCGCGCGATGACCACGCCCCACGGCAATTCGCCGACGGGGATCTGTTTGATCTCGCGCAACGCGACGGTGTCGATCACGCTCACCGTGTTCGAGCGCCCGTTGGCGACATACAGTTTGTCGCCGGCCGGGGTCAGCGCCGGGTTCCACGGCCGCAGCCCCACCGCGATCTCGGCGAGACTGCGCGCAGTGTTGGTATCGATCACGCTGAGCGTGCCGGCACCGCCGTTGGACGCATACAGCCGCGTGCCATCGGCCGACAACGCCACGCCCGCCGTGCGCACGCCGGCAGGCAGGCTGGCGCGGCGTTGGCGCGTCTGCAGGTCGATCACGTCGACCACGTTGGCGGTTTCCTGCGCGATGTAGACGCTGTGCCCGTCGGGTGCAAACGCCATGCCGCGCGGATGGCCGCTGGTGGCGACCACGCCACGCGAGCGACCGGTGGCCAGCTCGATCATGTCCATGTCGTTGGAGCCCTCGTTGCTGGTGAGCAGCCACTGCCCGTCCGGCGTGTAGGCGCAGTGCTCGGGCGCCTGTCCGCGCGTGGCGATCACCTGCTGCACGCGGAACTGCGCCGCATCGATCAACATCACCTGGTTCTGGCCTTCCACGCACACCGCAAACTGCTTGCCGTCCGGCGCCAGCGCGATGCCTTCGGCGTTCTCGCCGATCTCCACGCTGCGCAGCACCGCGTCCTTGTCGGTATCCAGTTCGATCAGGCGGTGATGCTCGGCATCGATCAGGTACAGGCGCCCGTGCGCGCCCGGCAATACCTGCTGCAGGCGCTTGCCCAGCTGCCCCTGCGCACCGAGCGTACGCACCACCGTGTCGGTGTGCGTATCAATCACCGATACCGTGCCGCTGCGCTGGTTGGGCACATAGGCAAATACCGGCGGCGTTGCGGGCAGCGGTGCTGCAGCGGGCGTTGCAGGCGTCGCTGTCGCCGGCGCCTCGCTGGACGCCGGCGGCTCGGCATCGCGCCGGCAACCGGCCAAGGCCAGCAACACGCCCAGCGTCGTTGCCGCAAGGATGCACCGCCAACCGGATGGCGCTGGCCTCATTGCGCCTTGCCCGCGGTCTTGTTGATCGAGTGGATGAAGGCGAGCAACTTCTCGGTATCGCCCGGCTTGAGCACCGGCGCGAACGGCGGCATCTGCCCGACCACCTTTTCATGCCCGATCCGGGTCTTGCCGTGGGTGATCATCGCGGCGGTGCCTTCGTTGATCAGCGTGCGCAAGCTGTCATCGTCGCTGCCATAGACCCAGATGTCGTTGGTCAACGGCGGGCACATGCCGCCGCCACCGGTGCCGCCATGGCAGGCATTGCAGCCGGCCGAGAAATAGATCTTCTTGCCCTCGGCGATCAGCTCGGGAGTGACCTTGACCTCCGGCCCCTTCGGGATCGGCACCACAGTGGCAGGTGCAACAGGCGGGGTAGCCGGATCCGGCGCAGGCCCGGCGGCCGGGTTGGGCACCGCGGCGCTCGCCGCTGCAGGCGCGGGCGCGGCAGTACCGGTGGCCGGCGCCGGCGGGCGGGCAGCCGGTGCGGTGGCCGGCGCCGGCGGGCGGGCAGCCGGTGCGGTGGCCGCCTCGGGCGCGGGCGCAGGCGGCGGTGCGCCCTTGCCGCAGGCGGCCAGCACGACGCTGAGCATCACCGCGCACAGCGGTGCGCGCATGGAACGATCGAAACAACCCACGGTGGACTTGCGCATGCACGAACCTTTCTGATCGGAGGGAGCACCGCGCACCCCGTGCGCGCGGCGGGTGACACGGTCATTGCCGGGAGGGGCGCTGGGCCGCGGTGAGCAGCGTGGCCAGTGCGGCGTCGCCACGTGCCTGCGCCAGGTCTGCGGCCGTCTTGCCGTCGCGGTTGCGCGCAGCCGGGTCGGCGCCTGCGGCCAGCAACCGTTTGGCGACCGCTTCGCGCCCGGCCGCTGCGGCCAGCATCAGCGCAGTGACACCAGCCTGGTTGGCGTGGCCGACCTCCGCGCCGCGTGCGAGCACCGCATCGAGAATGGCCGAGTCGTCGCGTGCCACGGCAAACATCACCGGGGTGAATCCGGTGGGATTGGCGCGCCGCACATTCGCGCCCTTGTCCAGCAGCGCCTGCACCACCGCGACATCGGCATACGACACCGCAAGCTCCAGTGCGCTCCAGCCATCGCTGGAGACGGTATCCACCGGCGCGCGCCGGGCCAGCAGCCTGCCGACGCTGTCCGCATCATTGGCCCATGCAGCTTTCATCAGCGCGGTCCAGCCGCCGGTATCGTGGGCATCCAGGCGTGCGCCGGCATCCAGCAGCAGGCCGACCAGATCCGGCTCCTGATTGCGGATGGCCTGATGCAGCGGCGGCTCGCCGAGCAGGTTGGGACGATTGGCGTCGGCGCCATGCCGCAGCAGCCATGCCGCACGCACCGCGTCGCCGGCATCCAGCGCATGCGCCAGCTCCTGGTTCGGGTTGGCACCGTCGGCGATGCGTAATTGCAGCTGCGCCAACTCCTGCGATGAGGCCGCCGGGCTGGGCGCAGTGGAGGCAGGTGTGGGCATGACATACGGCCCATGCGATGCCAGCTCGCCGGCCACCACGCAGTCGCCACAGCGCACCAGCGGCACGTGATAACTGCGCAGGATTTCCGCGATCTTGGCCGCGCTCTGCTGCAACGCCGTGTTCAACGCATCGCGCAGGTCGGCATTCTTGCGCGACACCGCCCACGCCATCGAATACTCCAGCACCGCATCGTCGATGGTGTTCAAGGGCACCAGACCCAGACCGCTGCGCTGCGCGTAATACCCGGCCACCGGCCCCCAGGATTCGGCCGCATCCAGCTCGTTGGCGGCGACCCGTTCGACCAGCTTGCCGGGATGTTCTTCCGGCGCAGTGGCCGAGTCGTAGAACAGGTATTGCACCTCGCCGCTGATGCCGTGCTCGTACAGGGCCTGGCGTGCAGGCGAGCTTTGGAACACGCCCAGCCGCAGTTTTTTCAGCGCCGGATCGTCCAGCGATGTCGGCACCAGGTCCAGGCCCTTGCGCGTCACCAGCACATAGGCCGAGCGATACAGCGGGCGCGTGGTCAGGCCCTGCTCGAAATCGCTGTTGAGGTCCATCAGCACATCGCAGCGGCCGGCAGTAATGGTGCTGCGTGCCAGCCCGCGCTGGTAATAGGTGCGCCACTCGTATTGCAGGCGCCGGCCCATGGCATCGGCAACCACTTGCGCGATCTTGTTCTGGAAGCCTTCGCCGGCCTTGTTGGACAACGGCATGTTGCCCGGGTCTGCGCACACGCGCAGGACGTGCGGATCTGGCGCAGGTGGCGGCGCGGATGCCGCCGAAGGCGTGGTTGCCGGCGCGGCGGTGGATGCAGGCGACGCAGTGGGCGCCGCATCGAAATGAGAAGCGCGAGCCGCCGGTGAAGACGGCTCGCGGATGCAGCCTGCGGCGACGAGTCCGAGGCTGCAAAGCACCAGCAGCCGACACAGCTGCCGGTGCATGCCACGCGCACCGGCAGCGAACTGCCGGTACGCGCGTCCAACGCCTTGCGTGGATGTCATCGTGCCGTCTTCGCTGCTGCATTGGCGGTGCCGCCGCCGGCGGCCGCCGTGGCGGTGGCACTGGCGGTCACGGTCTTGCCGGCGCCGTCGATACGGAAGCTGTGGACCATGCCGCCGAGCGGGATCTTGTCGAAGCCCGCACCGAATGCCAGCCCGGCCGCACCCAGCGCGCCATACGGATCGGACGGATCCAGGCCTGCGGCCACCGGCAGGCCGATCCAGCCACCGATACCGGAGAACACCGCCACGTACTGGTGCCCATTGGCCTTGTAGGCGATCGGGTTGCCGATGATGCCGGAGGGCAGTTTCATCTCCCACAGCTTCTTGCCGGTGTCCTTGTCCACCGCGCGGAACCAGCCATCCAGCGTGCCGTAGAACACCAGCCCGCCGTCGGTGACCAGGGTGCCGCTCCACACCGGGAACTTCTCCTTGATCTCCCACTTGGACTTGCCTTCCACCACGTCGAAGGCCTTGACGATGCCCAGCGCGCCGGGCTCGTTGGGCTTCATCATCACGTTGGCGAACACGTACGGCAGACCCATCATGGTGTTGCCGCGTTCCTGCGGTTCCAGCTCCATGTGCCAGTTGTTGGTGCCGCAGAAGAACACCGCCGCATTGGCCGGATCCACCGAGCACGGCTGCTGGTCCTTGCCACCCATCGCCGACGGGAATGCCTGCACCTTCTTGCCGCGCTCCAGCGGCGAATGCGCTGCCACCTTGACCGGGCGGCCGGTCTTCATGTCGATGCGTTCGGCCCAGTTGGCCGGCACGAACTTGTGCGCGCGCAGCAGCGTGCCATCGCGACGATCGAGCACGTAGGCAAACCCATTGCGGTCGAACTGCACCACCGACGGAACCTGCTTGCCATCGATGGTCAGGTCGACCAGGATCGGCTCGTTGATGCCGTCGTAATCCCACTGGTCGAACGGGGTCTTCTGGTAGCCCCACACCGCTTCGCCGGTATCGATCTTGCGGGCGAACAGGGTCATCGACCACTTGTTGTCATGCTCGCCGTTGTTGCATTCCTCCTGCGAGGTCTTGCCGCAGCGATACGACGGGCTCCACAGGCCGGGATTGCCGGTGCCGTAGTACACCAGCTTCAACTTCGGGTCGTAGCTGTACCAGCCCCAGGCCGCGCCGCCACCGCGCTTCCATTCCTCGTTGGGGAAGGTCTTGACGCCCAGGTCGCCGAGCTGGCCATGCTGCGGATTGGCCTTGTTGAAATCCGGGCCCAGGCAGATCGCCTTGTCGGTGCCGGCCGCATCGCAGGACCAGGCCTGCTTGCCATCGGACAGGTTGTAGGCCGCCACGCGACCGAGCACGCCGAACTCGTTGCCGCTGATGCCGGCGACAACCTTGCCGTCGGCGATGATCGGCGCCATGGTGATTGTTTCGCCCTTGTCCGGGTGCGCGAGTTTCTGCTTCCACACTTCCTTGCCGGTCTTGGCATCGAGCGCGATCACATCGCCGCTGAGGCTGCCGAACACCAGCTTGCCGTCGGCATACGAGGCGCCGCGGTTCACCGTATCGCAGCACGCCACCGCCACCGAGCGTTCGTCCTGCTGCGGGGTGTACTTCCACAACACCTTGCCGCCGTCGTCCTGCGCTGCCAGGTCGATGGCGAACACGTTGTTCGGATACGCGCTGACCATGTACATCACGGTGCCGATCACCAGCGGCTGGCCCTCGTGGCCGCGCGTGGCATCGGTCTTCATTTCCCATGACATCTTCAGGTTCTTGACGTTGTCGCGATTGATCTCGGCCAATGGGCTATGCCGGGTGAGTGCGAAGTCGCGCCCCACGCCGCCCCAGTTGTCCGGGTTGCTGGCATTGGTAGTGAACTCGCTGTCGGTATCGACCACGGCGGCGGCCGCCGGCGCGGCGGGTTTGGCGGCCGGTGCGGGCGTTGTCGTCGTTTCCGTGGCGGCGTCTTTCTTGCAGCCGGCCAACGCGGCGCTCAGCGCAAGCATGAGCAGCACACTGCTGCGCAGGCTGCGACAGGAAGATTGGTGCATATGCGTCTACCCCTCTCGATTGAACAACCAGTCGGTTGAAACATCCCGCAGCGCAGGCGTTGCACCCGCCAGTTGCACCGCGGACGTCGGAAACGTCGAGGGGAGGAGAGCAAACGCCATGCCAGCGCGCTGATGCGATGCACCATGCTGGAGCAGCAGGGTTTGTCGCGACGGCAGTGACTTGCGCAAGGCGCACTGTCACGGTTCTGGCACAGTTTGCGCCGGGCGTGCTGTGACATGGATGGTGCAGCGGGTGTGGGCCTGCCTGTCGGTCAGTGCTGCGCACCTTGCAGGCTCGAGGCGACATCGCTTGCTGTGGCTCGCGCAAGGCAACACCTCACCGAAGGCCAGCTACGTCGTCGAACGGGGTGCTGCCGCGTTTCCCTTCTCCCATCGGGAGAAGGTGCCCGAAGGGCGGATGAGGGTACGGCGCAGCCAGCCGTGTGATGTCTGGCTTGCTGATGGCGCGTTGCAGGATTCAGCAGCGTCCACGCCCTTTCGAGCACATGTCACTTCCAAGGCGATGACGGTGTCCTGATCGTCATCGTCATCCAACGATACGCGCCAGCCACGCATCGCACTCCATGCTTCGCATGCCTGGCCTACTCGCCAAACCTCACGCTAGCGGTTCCAGTGCGCCAGCAACTGCGTGCAATCCTGCAACCGCCAGTCGGCAAGGCCGGGCCATGGATCGCCGGGTGTGTTGACCAGCACGGTGCAGGCACTGGCTGCACGACCGCAGGCCAGGTCGTTATGGTGATCGCCGACCATGACCAGTGCTGCGCCGTCCACCGCCCAGCGTTGCGCAAAATACTGCAGGCCATCGGGTGCGGGTTTGGGGGCGGCTTCATCGCGGCCGACGATGTCGTCCCAGGCGAATGCATCGTGCAGGCCGATCGCCTGCAATGTCACCTGCGCCAATGCGCGCGCATTGCGGGTGAGCATGCCGAGCCGGCATCCGGCTGCCTGCAATGCACGCACCAGGGCCACTGCACCGGGTGCAGGCTGTGCGGCCTGTGCGAGTTCACGCTCGTGCGCGAGCAACCAGGCGTGCTTGGCTGCGGCCTGCTCGGCCGGCAGCGATGCCAGGTGGTGCAGGATGTCCGCCTCGGGCGGGATCTCCAACGCGCGTCGGATCAAGGCGAAATCATGCACCGCTTCGGTCAGCGTGCCGTCCATGTCGAACACCCAATGGCGGTAACCGGACAACGCGGGAGAAAGCTGTGTAATGGCCATGGCGTCCATCCGTGAGGAGACTCCAGAGATGGTTGAGGCAACGCCGCAAGCCGCCAGGGAACGCACATCGCGCACTCACCCGAATGGACCGGCACCTCATGCCGATGCCGTACGCCGGCTGCGCAGCTGGTGCCGTGCAAGGGCGGTGCGCCTACTTCCAGCCGGGCATCTGGGTGGTGTCCAGGCCGCCCACGTCGAACTCTGCGGTGCGCGTGCCGCCGGCTTTCACCGGGAACGCGATGCTGATGCGCTTGGCGTTGCGCACCAGCTTCCACAGCGCCTTGTCGTCGTCGATGAACATCGCGATCGCTTCATCGGTGTCGGGGCGGTGCGCGGCCATCGGGCGTGGTGCGCCACCATCGGCCGAGACCTGCACCTTGCAGCCGCCATAGCAATTGAAGTCGCCGGCCTTGAGCACGAGATAGCTGTGACGCTTCCACTGCGGGTGATCGCGGAACACCAGGCTCACCGGCTTGGGGCCGCTGCCGTCGACATCCACGCGGCTCCTGGCATCGATCATCGCCGAGCGCTGCGTGCCGCCCTTGGCCGGCACCTGCGAGTACTGCCACAACGCCTGCATGCGGCGCAGTTCGCGCGCCTGGTCGCCCTTGGCCTTGATGTCGGCATAACCGGATTCGATGCGTGTGGCCGCCGCGGTGCCGGCGTAGCCTTCCAGCAGTGCGGCGCCATGCGCGCGTGCCATGTCCCAGTTACCATCCTTCACCGCCTCGTCGTAGTGCTTGGCGAGTGCATCGGCCTGTTGTTGCTTGGCCTGCGCCTGCGCGCTTGCCTGCGCCTGACGCTGCGCCTCGCGATCGGTACAGCCACTCACTGCAGCCACGCACAAGGCCGCGCTCAGCAGATACTTCATCGTCGACTCCGGGGCGAATTCAACGGCAACGATACCAGCCCGCCCACGACAGCCGCGATCAGAAGGCCGCACACCGTAGGAGCGCACCCGGGCGCGATGGAGCATTCCCGGTAAAGCCACGTCGCGCCCAGGTACGCTCCTACGGCAATGATTGCGGAGGCACGATGCGGCGATGGAAGTGGCGGGCGAGCATGCACCACGGCGGGACTGCATCGTCGCGTCCGGAAGGCATGGACGGCAACGGCAACGGCACCAGCCTGCCCGCATGACCCGCGATCAACCGCCGCACACCGTAGGAGCGCACCCGGGCGCGACGGGGGGTTCACCGGGAAAGCCCTGTCGCGCCCGGGTGCGCTCCTACGATGGTGGTTGCAGGCACGATGCGGCGATGGAAGCGACGGAGGGCGTCTGCGACGCCCTCCCCTGCCATTACGGCTGCGGCTGCGCCAGCGGTGCCGCCTTGGCCTTGGCGATCATCTCGGCCACCGATACCAGCCCGCCCACGACAGCCGCGATCAGAAGGCCACACAGCGTAGGAGCGCACCCGGGCGCGACGGGGGGTTCACCGGGAAAGCCCTGTCGCGCCCGGGTGCGCTCCTACGATGGTGGTTGCAGGCACGATGCGGCGATGGAAGCGACNACAGCCGCGATCAGAAGGCCACACAGCGTAGGAGCGCACCCGGGCGCGACGGGGGTTCACCGGGAAAGCCCTGTCGCGCCCGGGTGCGCTCCTACGATGGTGGTTGCAGGCACGATGCGGCGATGGAAGCGACGGAGGGCGTCTGCGACGCCCTCCCCTGCCATTACGGCTGCGGCTGCACCGGCGGTGCCGCCTTGGCCTTGGCGATCATCTCGGCCACCGAGGCGGTGGTGATCGGGTGGTAGCTGGGCCTGGCCTTTTCGAAGGCCTGCTCGGCGAACGCGATGCCGTCCGGGGTCTTCAACAACTCGGCGTAGATTGGCAGCACCAGCTTGCGGCGGCCGACGCGTTCGATGAACTCGCCTGCAGCGGGGCGCGCATCGGTGTAGCCGCTGCGGATCGCCAGCGGATACCAGCGCATGGCGATTTCGCCGTTCGGGGTGCCGGTGAAGTGGTAGGCCTCATCCAGCTGCTTGAGCTGCTCGGGCTTGAGCGTGGCGCCCATGCCGCTGAGGAAGTGCACCCATTCCTGCGTGCCCCATTCGCCGGTGACCTGCTTGCTCGGCAGCGTGCCGCTGCCGCTCCAGGCAATGCGCGCGGTGTCCACGATCGAAAAGCTGCGCGAGCGTGCCTTGGCGGCGAAGGCCGGGATGCCCGGCTGCTTCAGCCACGCATCCACCTCGGCCGCGCTGACCGTGTTGGGATGCTTGTCCAGCAGGTTCTTGCTGAGGTAATCGACGAACTGGTCGGTGGTGGCGCTCTGGAAGGCGTGATCGTCGAACCAGCCGCGCAGGAACGGGTCGAACACCTCGCGGCCGAAGCGCTGCTCCAGGAACTGCAGGAACCACGCGCCCTTGACATAGGCCACCTGGCTCAGGGCCTCGTCGGGGTCTCGCTCGGCCAGCGGCGGCAGCGCCAGCGACTGGTCGGCCGGCGCCATGCCCTTCACTTCGGCCAGCAGGTCGCCCTGGTCGATCTCGCGCTCCATCTCGGCCATCTCCGCGCCATACAGCGCCTCGGTGATGCGGGCCTGCACGTAGGTGGTGAAGCCTTCGTTGAGCCAGATGTCCTTCCAGCTGGCATTGGTCACCAGATTGCCCGACCAGCTATGCGCCAGTTCGTGCGCGACCAGCGAGACCAGCGACTTGTCGCCGACGATCACGGTGGGCGTGGCGAAGGTCAGGCGCGGATTCTCCATGCCGCCGAACGGGAACGACGGCGGCAGCACCAGCATGTCGTAACGGCCCCAGCGATACGGGCCATACAGTTTTTCGGCCGCACCGATCATCTTTTCGGTGTCTTCGAATTCCCTGGCGGCCTTGTCGGCCATGGCCGGCTCGGCCCACACGCCCGAGCGCGCGGAAATCGGCTTGAACACCACATCGCCTGCAGCAATCGCCAGCAGATACGAGGGAATCGGTTCGGGCATCTTGAAGCTGTAGTCGCCGTCGCGCGCGGCCTTGGGGTCGTTGTCGGCGCTCATCAGCACCATCACGTCCGGGCGCGAGGTCACATGCGCGCTGTAGGTGAAGCGCACGCTCGGGGTGTCCTGCAACGGCACCCAGCTGCGCGCGTGGATCGCCTGCGACTGGCTGAACATGAAAGGCAGCTGCTTGCCTTCGGTCATCGACGGCTCCAGCCACTGCAGGCCCGAGGCGGTCGGCGCGGTGTGATAGGTGATCACGAGCTTGGCCGGCTGATTCGGCGCTTCGATGGTGAGCTTGCTGCCGAAGGTCTTGTCGGCCGGCGCCAGCGCGAACTGCAGCGGCGCCAGCGTGCCCTTGCCATCGTCGGCCTGCACCTGCGCGATGCTCAGCTCGCGCGTGTCCAGCACCAGCTGCCTGGCGGCCTTGTCCTTCCACTCCAGCGTGTAGGTGGCGGTGCCGCCGATCTGCTTGGCGTCGAAATCCAGCTTCAGGTCCAGCGCCAGATCCTTGATGACCACCAGCTGCGGCTGGGCGTAGGAGCTTTCGTCGTGGTTGCGGGCATCTGCTTTCACGGGGGCCTTGGCAGTGGTGGCCGGCGCGGCGGTGCTGGCGGCCGGCGGCGTGGACTCGTTGGAACAGCCGGCCAGCGCGATGGACACGGCCAGGGACAGCGACAGGAACGGGAAGCGCATCGACGGCACCGCAGCGAGGGAATTGGGTATTTTACTGCCCCGGGCGGTTGCCTGCCCGTGCGGCCGATGGCGAGCGCTTGCCGGCCGCTCAACCCACGCCAGCAGAGGACGCCGTGCATGTCGCTGGCCGGATCGGCGCGAACCTTACGCAGCACCCGCAGTGATGGTCTGACGCATGCCGCCATGCGCAGCGTGCACCCGACGATGGTCCGGCCACAAGGTGATTGCCGGATCGCCTAGAGCACCGGATGGCTGCGCGGGCTGTCATGCCCGTCGCGCACCAGCCGCCGGCCGCCGGAGAACTTGGCGCGATACATCGCCGCATCGGCGCGGCGATACAGCTCGGTGGCATCCAGGCCACGCTCGCATACCGCGCTGCCGGCGCTCACATGCAGCGGCGCCTCGTCGGCATCCTCGCGTTCGAGCATCGACAGCCATTGATTGAGCTTGAGCGTGGCGTCGTCCTCGCTGGCATACACGCCGATCAGGAATTCGTCGCCGCCCCAGCGCCCGATCCAGTCCTGCGCGCCCAGCCAGCCGTAGGCCGATTCCACCAGCCGCACCAGCACGCGATCGCCGGCCAGATGGCCGAAGCGGTCGTTGATCGGCTTGAGGTTGTCCATGTCCAGCACGAACAGCACGAACGGCCAGCCTTCGCGCTGCGCGGCGCTGACCGAATCGCGCATCGCCTGTTCGCAGCCGCGCCGGTTCAAGGCCTCGGTCAGCGGGTCGAACAAGGCGTGCTTCTTCAGATCGCGCATGCCGGCATCGATGCCGCGCAGGCTGCGATTGATGCCACGCAGCAACCGCCCCAGTTCGTCGTCGCCCTGTTCGGGCAGGCTGGGCAGACGTTGATCGGCGTAATACGCATCCAGTGCGTCGGCGGCGATGCGCAGCGGTGCGACCAGGCGATACAGCGCCGACAGGGTCGCCGCGGTGCCAGCCAGCGTGGCCAGCAGCGCCACGATCACCACTGACCACAGCGGGCGCCCGCTCAACTCGCTCTGCGCGGCCAGCCAGGCGATCAACAACAGCAACGGCAGGTGGATGCCGACAAAGGTCACCGCCAGCAGCTTGGCGCTGAAGGAGCGGGGAAACACGCGCGACAACCCTGCGTACAAGCGCATCCACGTCTCCGGCAAAAGAGCGGTTAGTGTCGCCGACCGTTTGGGGGAGCCGACGCGACGGGAGTCTCAAAAGTTTGTCGGCAAATGCACCTGCGCACAATGCAATCGTGCGGCAAGCGGACACGAGCATGGCGTGCTCGCGCGATGCCGACGCGCGATGGCCGGCGCATGCTGCGCGCCGGAGCGGACGCTCAGATCACGCCGCGTCGGATCCGGGTCAGATCTTGTAGCCGGAGTGGATCGCCACGATGCCGCCGGTCAGGTTCTTGTAGTGGCAACGCGCAAACCCGGCTTCGCCCATCATGCCCTTGAGCGATTCCTGCGGCGGGTGCTTGCGGATGCTTTCGGCCAGGTACTGGTAGCTGTCGGCATCGCGCGCGAACAACTGGCCCAGCCTGGGCAGGATCTTGAACGAGTGGAAGTCGTAGATCGGCTTGAACCAGTCGGCGGTGACTTCGGAAAACTCCAGCACGCGCGCCTGGCCGCCCACCTTCAACACGCGATACATCTCGCGCAGCGCGGCGTCCTTGTCGGTGACATTGCGCAGGCCGAAGGAAATGGTCACCAGATCGAAGCTCTGGTCCGGGAACGGCAGCGCCTCGGCGTTGCATTGCACGTAATCGAAGCCGGCCACCAGGCCGCGGTTGGTCAGCCGGTCGCGGCCCACCGAGAGCATGCCGGCGTTGATGTCGCCCAGCACCACCGTGCCCTCGTTGCCGACGCGCTCCTTGAGCAGCACGGCAATGTCTCCGGTACCGCCGGCCAGGTCCAGCACACGGTCGCCCGGCTTCACCTGCGCGGTCGCCACGAAGTAGCGTTTCCATGCGCGGTGCACGCCCAGACTCATCAGATCGTTCATCAGGTCGTAGTTGCGCGCGACCGAGGTGAACACTTCGCCGACCAGCTTCTGCTTGTCCTTGGCAGCGACGTCGCGGAAGCCGAAATGGGTGGTACCGGAGGTATAGGGGGATTCGCTCATGGGCGGATTATCGCACTGCTGACGCCGCCATGACCGCAACCGGACCACAATCGCCGCCTTCCCTGCGACCGGCCCTGCGAGCCTTGCGTGCACGACAAGTACGTCCAGCGCGACTGGCAGCCCCACGAGAAGCCGACCCTGCCCGGGTCGGCCTCCACCCCCCTGCACTCCACCCGGCGCCGCGTCCAGTACGGGCTGGTGGGCGTGGTGGTGGCGCTGACCGGCGGGCTGAGCAATGCGCTGGTCACCGCCAACCTGACCTATCTGCAGGGCACGCTGGGCGCCTACGCCACCGAAATGGCCTGGCTGCCGGCCGCCTACGTGATGACCAACATGTCGGCCAACCTGCTGCTGGTGAAGTTCCGCCAGCAGTTCGGGCTGCGCCGCTTCGCCGAGATCTTCCTGGCGCTGTATGCGGTCATCGCCTTCGCGCATCTGTTCGTGCACAGCCTGAGCTCGGCGATCAGCGTGCGTGCCGCGCACGGATTGGTGGGCGCCGCGCTCAGCTCGCTGGGGCTGTATTACGTGATCCAGGCGTTTCCGGCCAGGTACCGGCTCAAGGCGGTGGTGCTGGGCCTGGGCATGACCCAGCTGGCGTTGCCACTGGCGCGGGTGTTCTCCACCGACCTGCTGGAATTTGCGCAGTGGCAGGGCCTGTACCTGTTCGAACTCGGCCTGGCGGTGTTCGCGCTGGCCTGCGTGCTGGCGCTCAAGCTGCCGCCCAGCGACCGCTATCGCGTGTTCGAGCCGCTGGATTTCCTCACCTTCAGCCTGTTCGCGGCCGGTTCGGCCGGGCTGGCGGCGGTGCTGTCGCTGGGGCGGCTGCTGTGGTGGACCAGCACGCCGTGGCTGGGCGTGGTGCTGGCAGCCGCCATCGTGCTGCTGTGCACGGCGACGTGGATCGAGCACAACCGCCGCAACCCGATGATCAACACGCGCTGGCTGGCCAGCGGCGACATGCTGCGGCTGGGCCTGGCGATCCTGCTGATCCGGCTGGTGCTGTCCGAGCAGAGCACCGGCGCGATCGGCTTCTTCCAGACCCTGGGGCTGGCCAACACGCAGTTGCAGACCCTGTTCGCGCTGATGTTGCTGGGTGCAGTGGTCGGCGTGGCCGCCAGCGCGTGGCTGATCAATCCGGCGCGGGTGGCCGAGCATCTGATCATTGCGGTGGCGGCGATCTGCATCGGCTGTTTCATGGATGCCGATGCCACCAGCCTCACCCGCCCGGAGCAGATGTACGTCAGCCAGTTCCTGCTCGCCTTTGGCAGCACCTTCTTCATCGGCCCGGCGATGGTGGCCGGGCTGGGTCGGGTCATCGCACAGCCGGGCAACCTGATCAGCTTCATCGTGCTGTTCGGCATGGCACAGAACATGGGCGGCCTGCTCGGCAGCGCGCTGCTCGGCAGCGTGCAGGTCGTGCGCGAGAAATACCATTCCAGCCAGCTGGTCGAACATCTGGCATTGACCGACCCGCAAGTGGCCGCGCGCGTGCAGGCCGATGCCGCGCTGTACGGCCGCAGCATCGGCGACCCTGCCCTGCGCCAGGCCCAGGGCGTGCGCGCCCTGGGCAGCGTGGCCACGCGCGAAGCCAATGTGCTCGCCTACAACGACGTGTTCCTGTTGATCGGCTGCATCGCCATCGCCACCGGGCTATGGATCCTGTCCGTACTGGTGTGGCGGCGTTATCTGCGCCCACCTGCGTCGTCCCCCTCTCCTGCTTCCACCGCGCGCCCATGAATACACCTGCAGCTTCAACCTCTCCTGCCGATCTGCAACGTCGCAGGCGGCGCCGCATCGGTGGCGTGATCGGCTTCGGCGGGCTGGCCCTGCTCGGCGTGGCACTGGTGCTGTATGCATGGCGGTTGCCACCGTTCGTCAGCGCCGTCGAGCGCACCGAGAACGCGATGGTGCATGGCCAGATCACGGTGATCGCGCCGCAGGTCAGCGGCTATGTGACCGACGTGCCGGTGCAGGACTTCGCCCACGTCAAACGCGGCCAGTTGCTGGCCAGGATCGACGACCGCATCTATGCCCAGCAGCTCGAACAGGCCAGGGCGCAGCTGCAGACCGCGCAGGCCAACCTGTCCAACTGGGAACAGCAGCGGCATAGCGCCGATGCCACCATCGCCGAACAGCGCGCCGCACTGAGCAGCAATCAGGCCCAGCGCGACCGCACCCGCTCGGCGTATGCGCGCGCACAGCAGCTGGCCGAGCAGAAACTGGTGTCCGAACAGGATCGCGACACCGCCTTCGCCGCACGTGCGCAGGCCGATGCCGGTGTGGCACAGGCGCGTGCCGCCGTGCAGGCCGCCGAGGAGAACGCACGCAGTGTCACCGTCAATCGCGCCGCCCTGGAAGCGGCGGTGGCCAACGCGCAGGCAACCGTGCAACTGGCGCAGATCAATCTGGACAACACGCGCATCCTGGCCCCGCGCGATGGCCAGCTCGGCCAGCTCGGCGTACGCCAGGGCGCCTACGTCACCAATGGTACGCAGCTGATGTCGCTGGTGCCGGACACGCTATGGATCGTGGCCAATTTCAAGGAAACCCAGATGGCCAAGATCCGCATCGGGCAGCGCGCCAGCTTTACCGTGGATGCGCTGGACAATGCGCGTCTGCACGGCCGCGTGCAGGAAATTTCCCCGGCCGCCGGCTCGGAATTCAGCGTATTGCCGGCCGACAACGCCACCGGCAACTTCGTCAAGATCGCCCAGCGCATTCCTTTGCGCATCAGCGTCGATCCGGACCAGGCGCTGGCACCGCGGCTGCGCCCGGGCATGTCGGTAGTGGTGGCGATCGACACCGACAGCGCAGTCGACTGACGCGACACAGCCGCTATCATGCGCTGATGTCGTCCCTGTCCCCACCCTCGCTGCACTGGCAGTGCCTGCGCTTCGACCAACTGAGCACCACGCAGCTGTACGCGCTGCTGCGGCTGCGCTCGGATGTATTCGTGGTGGAGCAGCAGTGCGCGTATCCGGAGCTGGATGGCAAGGACAGCCTGCCGGGTGTGCTGCATCTGCTCGGCCGCACCGACGACGGTGCATTGGCCGCCTATCTGCGCGTGCTACCGCCCGGTGTGAGGTACCCCGAGCCGAGCATCGGCCGGGTGGTCATTGCCGCCACGCAGCGCGGCCACGGCTTCGCACACGCATTACTGCAGGAAGGGGTGCGGCTGGTGCACCGGCAGTGGCCCGCCAGCGCCGTGCAACTGGGCGCGCAGGCGCACCTGCAGGCGTTCTACGCCGCACACGGTTTCACGCCCTCGTCCGCACCGTATCTGGAAGACGGCATTCCCCACATCGACATGCTGCGTCGCGCCGACGCCGCCACCCAGGAGCCTGCATGATCACCACCCCCGACTACCGCGCACTGCTCGACACCGCCATTGCCGAAGCCCGCCAGGGCCTGGCCGAAGGCGGCATTCCGATCGGCGCGGCGCTGTACCACAACGACGGACGCCTGCTCGGTTGCGGTCACAACCGGCGCGTGCAGGAAAACGATCCCTCCGTGCATGGCGAGACCGATGCCTTCCGCAAGGCCGGCCGGCAGCGCCGCTACAAGGACACCATCATGGTCACCACGCTGGCGCCGTGCTGGTACTGCAGCGGGCTGGTGCGCCAGTTCAATATCGGCACCGTGGTGGTCGGCGAGTCGGTCACCTTCCAGGGCGGCGTGTCCTGGCTGCGCGAGCACGGCGTCACTGTCATCGACCTGCAGAGCCAGGAATGCATCGACCTGCTGGGCGGCTATATCTCGGCCAACCCCGACGTGTGGAACGAGGATATCGGCGAGGACTGAGCGGTTTGGCTGCAGATCGCTTGATCTGCGGCTTGGCTGCAAGGTCCTTGCCCGCCCACCATCGCAGGACACGCCGCAAGTACGTCCATGTAGGCGCTTACGCGGCATCCATGCCGCGTAAGGTCCCGCGACGTTGGGCGGGCAAGGACCAAGTCGAGATGGTCGGTGTGCTTGCTTAAGAGCAGTAAGGGCAGTGCGTGATGCACGCCGTGACCCTGATGCGCCGTCTCGAAGTCCGACACACGTTCGGCAAACAGCTTTTCACGCGGCCACCGACCAACTCTCTAGTGCGGTGCCCTCGCCGTCAGAGGATATAGCGGCTCAGGTCCGGGTCCTGCACCAGCTCGCCGAGCTGCGCATCGACATAGGCCGCATCGACGGTGACGCTCTGGCCGTCGCGATCCGGCGCCTCATAACTCAACACATCGAGCAGGCGCTCCAGCACCGTGTGCAGGCGGCGCGCGCCGATGTTTTCCTGCCGCTCGTTGACCTGCGCGGCGATCTCGGCCAGGCGCTCGACCGCATCGGCGCCGAAGCTCAGGCGCACGCCCTCGGTCTGCAGCAGGGCTTCGTACTGCTTGATCAACGCCGCCTTGGGCTCGGTGAGGATGCGCACGAAATCGGCCTTGGTCAGCGCGGTCAATTCCACGCGGATCGGGAAGCGGCCCTGCAATTCCGGGATCAGATCGCTGGGCTTGGCCAAGTGAAACGCGCCCGACGCAATGAACAGGATATGGTCGGTCTTGACCGTGCCGTACTTGGTCGACACGTTGGAACCTTCCACCAGCGGCAGCAGATCGCGCTGCACGCCTTCGCGACTGACATCGCCGCCATTGGAGCCGGCTTCGCCGCGCTTGGCGACCTTGTCGATCTCATCGATGAACACGATGCCGTGCTGCTCACAGGCTTCGATCGCCGCCGCACGCACG
Source organism: Xanthomonas arboricola pv. guizotiae (assembly GCF_002940205.1). Classification (GTDB taxonomy): domain Bacteria; phylum Pseudomonadota; class Gammaproteobacteria; order Xanthomonadales; family Xanthomonadaceae; genus Xanthomonas; species Xanthomonas arboricola_C. The sequence goes on along the minus strand of NZ_MDSK01000039.1, from coordinate 9,413 downwards.
TCGTCCTCGTTGACCAGCTTGCCGGCTTCTTCTTCGATCAGCAGCGGGCGCGCCGCCTTGATGGTGAGCTTGCGCTTCTGCGACTTGCCGCTGCCCAGGTTGGAGAACATCTGGCGCAATTGCTGACCCATTTCTTCCATGCCCGGCGGGGTCATGATGTCCATGCTGGCATTGACCGCCACTTCCAGTTCGATCTCGCGCTCGTCCAGCTCGCCGTTGCGCAGCATGCGGCGGAACTTGATACGGGTGTCGTTGTCCTGCGACGAGGGCTCGTTGCGCGCCGCTTCCGGATCGAACCCGATCCCGGCCGCACGGCGCGGCAGCAGCGCATCCAGGATGCGGTCTTCGGCGCGTTCTTCGGCCTGGTTGCGCACGCGCACCTTGGCCTGTTCGCGATACAGCTTGACCGAGGTGTCGGCCAGGTCGCGAATGATCTGTTCCACATCCTTGCCGACATAGCCGACCTCGGTAAAGCGCGTGGCTTCGACCTTGACGAACGGCGCATTGGCCAAGGTGGCCAGGCGCCGCGCGATCTCGGTCTTGCCCACGCCGGTCGGGCCGATCATCAGGATGTTCTTGGGCATCACCTCGTTGCGCAGCTCTTCGGGCAGCTGCATGCGGCGCCAGCGATTACGCAGCGCGATGGCAACCGCACGCTTGGCATCGTGCTGGCCAACGATATGACGGTCGAGCTCCTGCACGATTTCGCGCGGAGTCATGGTTGAAGTATCGGAATTTGGCATTGGGGAATCGAGAATGGGGAAAGGGGAATCGCAAGCGCGAAATCAAGAGCCTATGTCGTCGGGGTGGAACCGAAACCGCTGTTGCGATTCCCGATTCCCCACTCCCGATTCACAGCTCTTCGACCACCACATTGCGATTGGTATAAATGCAGATATCGCCGGCGATGTTGATCGCTTCGGTGGCGATGGTCTTGGCATCGAGTTCGGTGTGCGCCAGCAGCGCGCGGGCGGCCGACAGGGCGTACGAACCGCCCGAACCGATCGCGATGATGCCGTCTTCCGGCTCGATCACATCGCCGGTACCGCTGATGATCAACGAGGTTTCCTTGTCGGCCACCGCAAGCAGCGCTTCGAGCTTGCCCAGGCGGCGCTCGGTGCGCCAATCCTTGGCCAGCTCCACGGCGGCACGGGTCAGTTGCCCATGCTTGTCGAGCTTGGCTTCGAACAGTTCGAACAGGGTGAACGCATCGGCGGCGGCACCGGCAAAACCGGCCAGCACCTGACCTTCGCGGCCGAGCCGGCGCACCTTGCGCGCATTGCCCTTCATGACGGTGTGGCCGAGGGTGACCTGGCCATCGCCGGCAACGGCGACATGCCCACCACGCCGAACCGAAATGATGGTGGTGGCGTGAACGATGTTGGGGTTCTGGCTGGGGTCCATGGGTCCTCCGGGGGTTTCCAATGAGGTGGGGACGCCCCTGCCGGGTTCAAGCATGCTGCGCGCAGGTGGCGCGGACGGCCGATGCAGCGCGCTCAGACGGCAGACAGCATGCGTGTGGGCTACCGGCACGCAGGGATTGAGCAGCCGCACACGACAACGATTGGGAGCGTGGTATGCGCTTCGGGATGAACCGGATGATCGTCGCCGGCGCGGGGGAGCTGCTGCGCAAACCTGTCGCCGCAGTCCGCGGCCGTCATATGCGCATCACTGCAGGGAACGCTACGGCCTGAATAACCACGCAGGCCCGCGCATGGATCCGCTTACAAGCGCCGATGCCTGCGCTCTGGCCGCTCTCCCAATGGGAGAGCGGCTCAAAAGCGGCGATTCGCACGCGGCGGTACTTCAGAGAAGTGGTTAACCGCTACGCGCAACACACGCCGCACCACTCACTCAGCAGCTTTCTTGCGCCTGGCCCGCGGATGCGCGGCGTCGTAGACCTTGGCCAGGTGCTGGAAATCCAGATGCGTATAGATCTGGGTGGTGGCGATATCCGAATGGCCGAGCAATTCCTGCACGCCGCGCAGGTCGCCGGAGGATTCGAGGATGTGGCTGGCAAAGCTGTGCCGCAGCATATGCGGATGCACGTCCTTGAACATGCCCTGGCGCACCGCCAGTTGCTTGATGCGGATCTGCACTGCGCGCTGCGAAATCGCACCGCCGGCGCGGCCGGGGAATACATGCGTGTCGGCACGCCCGCCGCTGTCGCGCAGCCAGTCGCGGAGCGCGCCGATCGCATGCGAGCCCACCGGCACCAGGCGCTGCTTGCCGCCCTTGCCGAGCACCATCACCAAGCCGCTGTCCAGATCCAGGTCGCGCCAGCGCAGCGCGCAGAGCTCGCTCAGGCGCAGCCCGGACGAATAGAACAGCTCCAGCAAGGCGCGATCGCGCAGGCCCAGCGGCGCGTCGGTCGGCACCTCGACCAGACGCACCGCTTCATCGGCATCGAGCACCTGCGGCAATTTACGCGGCGCCTTGGGTGCACGCAGCGCCGCCGCCGGACTCGCGGCAATGCGGCCATGCTTGAGCAACCAGGCGTAGTAACTGCGGCATGCCGACAGGCGACGCTGCAGGCTCTTGGGCGACAACCCGCGCCGGTGCTCGGCCGCGACGAATTGCCGCAACTGTGCGCTATCGAGCTGCGCCACATCGTCGATGGCGTGTTCGCCGGCCCAGCCCACCAACGCGGCAAGATCGCGCTGGTAGGCATCCAGCGTATGCGCCGACACCTGCCGCTCGATCTGCAGATATCCCAGGAAATCGTCGACCGACGCCACCTCAGATTCCTCGCTGCCGCACCATCGGCGCGGCCATCCAGCGCAGGCTGCACGCATCGGCGCACCCTGCACTGCCCATCATGGGTCGAAGCGCTGCAAGGCCACGCCCAGGGACTCGCCCATCATGCGCAGGAACAAGGTACCCATGCCGGGATAGAAACGGTTGGCGTCGCTGCTGCCCACCGCAATCAGGCCGATGCCGGGCAAGGGCAGCAGCGCGGTGGATTGCACGCTGGCAGCCTGGTCGGCGTACAGCAGCGCGTGTTTTTCCGCCTGCAGGCGGCCGCAGATCGGCTCGCCGTCGCTCAGGCAATCGCGGAACGGGGCAAGCCGCGCATCGTCGGCGGCGATGACCCGCAGCCAGTCGGCCTCCAGGCCGGCGACCGGCTTGAGCAACACCAGCCGCACCAGTTCGCCATTGAAATCTTCCGCCAGCGAGGCGGCCATCGCCTTGAGCGTGTCGGCCGCGCTGGTCTGGCGCATCAGCGCCAGGGTCAGTTGATGCGTGCGTACCGCCAGGCGCTCGTTGTCCTGCGCATTGTGGCCAAGCTCGTGCAGGCGCCGCGCCAGCTCGCGGTTCTTGTCGCGCAGCACTTCCAGCTGATAGGTGGCCAGCGAGGCGGTGGGGCCGTCGTCGCGCGGCACCAGCAGACTCACCGCCAGATCCGGGAACTGCTTGAGGAAGGTCGGGTGGCGCCGCAACCAGGTTGCCACTTCGTGCGCGCTGAATGTGTCCGTGTTCTCGCTCATCAGTTCCACTCTCCATCGAAGACGAACACGGCCGGGCCTGACATGACGACTTCCTGTTGTTCGCCGGCCCAACGGATGCGCAGCTCGCCGCCGGGCAAGGACACCTGCACGTCGCGCTCGACACGACCGCGCTGCATCAGCACCACCGCCGCCGCGCATGCACCGCTGCCGCAGGCCAGGGTTTCGCCGACGCCGCGCTCGAACACGCGCAGGCGCACATGGGTCGGGTCGACCACCTGCACGAAGCCGACGTTGACCGAATCGGGGAACGCGGCGTTCTGCTGCAACAGGCCGCCGACGCGCTCCACCGGCGCCGCGTCCACCCGCCCCACTTCCACCACGGCATGCGGGTTGCCCATCGACACCGCGCCAAAACGCACGGTTTCGCCATGCACCGGCAGCGCGTATTCCTCGCGCGCATGCGCAAAGCCGGCCAGTGGGATCTGCGTGGGCTCGAACTGCGGCACGCCCATCGCCACCGCATAGGTGCCGGCATCCAGACGCTGCACGCGGTGGGAGGTGAACGGGCTATCGATGACGAAGTCATCGCCCTGCGCGGTGCCGTCGCGCACCAGCCAGGCCGCCACACAGCGCGCGCCGTTGCCGCATTGGCGCGCGGCCGAGCCGTCGGAATTCCAGATGCCATACGCCGCCACCGCCGCGCTGCTGCGCGGGTTCTCGATGGTCAGGATCTGGTCGCAGCCCACCCCGAAATGGCGGTCGGCCAGGCGTGCGGCCAGCGCGGCATCCGGCGGCGGCGTGCCGTGGCGCAGGTCCAGCACCACGAAATCGTTGCCGGCGCCATGCATTTTGGTGAAACGCAGACGCCCGCTGCGGCCGTCAGCGCTCATTGCCGCTGCTAGCGGGCTGGTCGGTGGTGGGCGCGGGCTGCGTCTCGGTATTCACCGGCGCAGGCGCGGGCGAGGACTCATCCAGCGGTTGCGGCGCGTCCGGCGGCTGCAGCACGGGCTGGGCTTCCACCGGCACCGGCTTCTGCGGCATTACCAGCGGGCCCTTGTTGCCGCAGGCGGCAAGCAGGACAAAGGTCGCACCAACCAGTGCGAGACGAACAGACGGTCGGGACATGATGCTCATGCCCGAAGTATAGCCAGAACACCCTGACTGCCGTGCGCTCAGTGCGCTCAGTGCGGGCTGGGCAGCGCGCGCGGGGGCGGCTCGGGGCGCAGCCATAGCCAGATCGCCACCACCGCCATGCTGCCGATCGACAGGCATTTGACCCAGAACACCGGCACGCACCACAGCATGATGCCGGCGCAGACGGTCATGGTGAGCGTGGCCATCCACTTGGCCTTGCGGCTGACCGCGCGATAGGTCTGCCACTCGACGATCGCCGGGCCGAAGCGCGGGTGCGAGAGCAGCCAGTTGTGCAGGCGCTCGGAGCCGTGCGAGGCAGCCCAGGCGGAAATGAGGATGAACACGGTCGTCGGCAGGCCGGGCACGAAGATACCGACGATGCCGGTCGCCAGGCTGGCGTAGGCCAGCAACCACCAGGCCCAGCGGAATCGAGTCGGTCGCGTCATGGGTAAATGATACGGCCAGCGGGCGCCGAGATGGTCCGGGCATCCCCCTTCTCGCACCGGGAGAAGGGGCCCGAAGGGCGGATGAGGGGACGTCTGCACGCAGGGATGGGAGATCTTGCCTTTACCCATCCCCAATCCCGCCTCCCCAATCCCCGCCCCTCAACTACTTGACCCCGAGCTGATCCAGCACAAACGCATACGACTCGGCGAGTTCGCGGTAGCGGCGGAAGCGGCCGGACTTTCCGCCGTGGCCGGCTTCCATGTTGGTGCGGAACACGATCGGCCGGGTGCCGGTGTTGTCGTCGCGCAGCTTGGCCACCCACTTGGCCGGCTCCCAGTACTGCACCTGCGAATCCCACAGGCCGGTACCGACGAACAGGGCCGGATAGGCCTGCCTGGTCACGTTGTCGTACGGGGAGTAGGACAGCATGTAGTCGTAATAGGCCTTCTTTTCCGGGTTGCCCCACTCGTCGTATTCGTTGGTGGTGAGCGGGATGCTGGCATCGAGCATGGTGGTGACCACGTCGACGAAGGGCACCTGCGCGACCATCACGCGATAGTCCTGCGGGGCCATGTTGGCCACCGCACCCATCAGCAACCCACCGGCGCTGCCGCCGGAAGCGGCGACGCGGTCCTTGGCGGCATAGCCCTGTTCCACCAGGCCGCGGGTGACGTCGATGAAGTCGGTAAAGGTGTTCTTCTTGTGCAGCAGCTTGCCGTCGTCGTACCACTGGCGGCCCATTTCCTGGCCGCCGCGGATGTGCGCGATGGCATACACCACGCCGCGGTCCAGCAGGCTGATCGCCGGCAGGTTGAACGCCGGGTCCATCGACATGCCGTAGCTGCCGTAGGCGTACTGGAACAATGCCGCAGTGCCGTCCTTCTTGAAGCCGCGCTTGTACACCAGCGACACCGGCACCTTGACGCCGTCGCGCGCGCTCACCCAGACGCGCTCGGTCACGTACTTGCCGGCGTCGTAACCGATCACCGGCTGCTGCTTGAGCAGCTTGCGCTCGCCGGTCCGCGTATTGAGTTCGTAGGTGGTCGCCGGCATGGTCAGCGAGGTGTAGCTGTAGCGCAACCACTCGGTGTCCGGCTCGGAATTGACTGCCAGGCCCATCGAATACGCAGGCTCGTCGGCCTTGACGTAGTGCGGCTCCCCCGCATGAGCTCCCACATCCATGTGCGGGCTGTTGAATTGAAGACGCACGCGTTCCAGCCCGCCGGAGCGCTCTTCGATCGCAGTAAACCCGTCGAACAGCTCGAAGTTTTCGATATAGACCTTGTCATCGTGCGCCACCCAGTCGCTCCACTGCTTGCGCGTGGTCGCATCGGTGGGTGCGGTCACCAGCTTGAAATTCTTGGCGCCATCGGCATTGGTGCGGATCACCCAACGGCCATCGAAATGCTCGGGGTGATATTCGACATCGCGCTCGCGCTTGGCCAGCAAGGTGAACCGCTCGGGATTGTCGGCCGGCGCATAACGCGTCTCCGACGACACCGTGCTTTCCACGCAGATGGTGATGTACTTGTCGTCGCGGGTACGGCCGATGCCCATGTAGAAGCTGTCGTCCTTCTCCTCATACACCAGCACGTCGTCCTTGGAGGGCGTGCCCAGCACATGCTTCTTCACCCGCACGGTGAGCAGCGTTTCCGGATCGTTCTCGACATAGAACAGGGTCTTGTTGTCGTCGGCCCAGACCACGTTGGCCGACACGCCTTCCACCGTATCGGGGTAGATCTCGCCGGTGTCCAGGTTCTTGAAGCGGATCGTGTACTGGCGACGTCCCACCGCATCGTCGGCCCAGGCCAGGATGCGATTGTCCTGGCTCACTTCCGCATCGCCGACGCTGAAGTAGCCCTTGCCCTGCGCCATCTGGTTGACGTCGAGCAGGATCTGTTCCGGCGCATCCATGCTGCCCTTGCGGCGCGCCTGGATCGGGTAGTCCTTGCCGGCCTCGAAGCGCGTGTAATACCAGTAGCCGCGCTCGCGATACGGCACGCTGGCGTCGTCCTGCTTGATGCGCCCGACGATCTCGGTATACAGCGTGTCTTCCAGCGGCTTGAGCGGCGCCATCACCGTGTCGGTGTAGGCGTTCTCGGCGTTGAGATAGGCCAGCATCGCCTTGTCTTCGCGCTTGTCGTCGCGCAGCCAGTAGTAGTCGTCGTTGCGGGTCGCGCCGAACGGCGCCTTGACCACATGCGGATGCTTGGCCACGTCCGGCGGCGATGGGAGAGCTGCGAAGGCGGAGGGAACAGATGTGGTCATCAGGCTGGCGATCAGAAGAGTAAAGGACAGGCTTCATCAGATTGGGGTCCGTTGGATGAACGCAATGCCATCCCAGCGCCCGAGTGTGGAAGAGCCCGTCGCCGGGCTTCATGTGCCCTAGGTCATGCTGGTCTATCATCGAAGCGATGGATTCCAGACTTCCGCATGCAGCCGGCTACAGCCGCCGCAGCCAGGACATCGCCCCGTTCCATGTGATGTCGCTGCTGGCCCGCGCCAATGCGCTCGAACAGGCCGGCCACGATGTGATCCACCTGGAAATCGGCGAGCCCGATTTCAGCACTGCCGCACCGATCGTCGCTGCCGGCCAGGCCGCTTTGGCGGCCGGCCACACCCGCTACACCGCCGCACGCGGACTGCCGGCGCTGCGCGAGGCGATTGCCGGTTTCTATGCGCAGCGCTATGCATGCAACGTCGATCCGGAGCGGATCCTGGTCACACCGGGCGGTTCGGGCGCATTGCTGCTGGCCAGCAGCCTGCTGGTGGATCCAGGCAGGCACTGGCTGCTCGCCGACCCGGGCTACCCCTGCAACCGGCACTTTCTGCGCCTGGTCGAAGGCGCCGCGCAACTGGTGCCGGTCGGCCCGGGCACCGACTATCAGTTGACTCCTGCGCTGGTGGAAACCTGTTGGAAGGCCGATAGCGTGGGCGCCTTGGTGGCTTCGCCGGCGAACCCCACCGGCGGCGTGTTGTCGCGCGTACAACTGGCCGCGCTCGCGCAGACATTGCATGCGCGCGGCGGCCACCTGGTGGTGGACGAGATCTACCACGGCCTGACCTATGGCATGGACGCGCACAGCGTGCTGGAAGTGGACGACAGCGCGTTCGTGCTGAACAGTTTTTCCAAGTACTTCGGCATGACCGGCTGGCGCCTGGGCTGGCTGATCGCACCGCCCGAGGCGGTGCCGGAGCTGGAGAAACTCGCGCAGAATCTTTACATCAGCGCCTCCACGATCGCCCAGCACGCCGCGCTGGCCTGCTTTACGCCCGAGAGCATCGCCATTTTCGAAGCACGCCGCGCCGAGTTTCAGCAACGCCGCGATTACCTGCTGCCCGCGCTGCGCGCACTGGGCTTGAACATCGCCGTCGAACCGCAGGGTGCGTTCTACCTGTACGCGGAGATCAGCGCATTCTCGGACGATGCCCAGGCCTTCTGCGCGCATTTCCTGGAAACCGAGCATGTCGCCTTCACCCCCGGCATCGACTTCGGCCACCACCGCGCCAACCAGCACGTCCGCATCGCCTATACGCAAAGCCTGCCGCGTCTTGAGCAGGCGGTAGAACGGATTGCACGGGGTTTGCAACGTCTTTGATCGAACCAGCGCCAATGCGCACGGCGCATCTCGTCGATCAGCGCCTCGCTGTGGCCGTAGGTTCACTGCATAAGGAATGCATCTCTTCTACGTGCGCACGTACCCTCATCCGCCCTTCGGGCACCTTCTCCCGATGGGAGAAGGAAACGGCCAGGTGCCGCAGCGCTCCTGATCAACCGCAACGCGCGTCACCACTCACCTCTGCGCGGCGCAGCCATTCAGATCGAAGAATTGCCGTGCAATGTCCAACCGCTGCTCGGACCCGGCCCGGTACCACACCGCTTCGCGCAAGTCGGGCAACAGAAATTGCGCTGGTGCTGGTGCGCCAAGGCGCGGCACCTCGCTGAAGACACGATAGTCCACATCTGTACCGATATAGCTGACATCGCCCAACGGTCGCGGCCCGCCGTCGGGGTCTGGCGCATGCCACCCCGGCGCAGTGACGTCGCTCGTCGAGGCCATATGCTGACTTCCGTCGCTGCCACCATTCCATGGCAGAAACCACGCATCCCGGCCCGAGCTTGTGGAGTGCAACCGCAACGCCAAATGTGATGGCCACTGCGGGCCGCTGGCGACCTGATGGAATTCGGCACGCACGTCGGGGTGATCACGCAGCACGTAGTGCGCATCCTGAGCAGCACAGCCGCTCAATGCCAAAGCAACCATCAGCGCCAGCATCGACCACTCTCCGACTAGGTCCTGTTAACGCTAGTGGCTGGGGAGGTTAAACTATTGGACATGGAGATCACGCCAGCACAATTTGCCCTCATCGAACATTGCTTAC
>NZ_MDSK01000038.1 GCF_002940205.1 Xanthomonas arboricola pv. guizotiae | reverse complement strand
GATGGTAGTGTGGCTCAAGCCATGCGAGAGTAGGTCATCGCCAGGGGCTTTACCCGAAACCCTCAGTCCAATACGACTGAGGGTTTCTTTTTGCCCAAAATTCAACCGCGAAACGTCAAAGCCACAGCCGAAGCTAAAGCTAAAGACGGAGCCAAAGGCAGAGCCAAAGCCAAAGCCAAAGCCAGAGGTCCGAATCTCACCACGGCACTTGGACGCTCCAGGCGCAATCGAGCACCGTAACGAGGCTGGGGCGACGAGCTGGATTTACTGCCGTTGGCCACCATATTGATCCGTGCCGGCGTACCGCCGGCCCGGCCAATCGGAGACCTGCATGCCCGAGCTGCCCGAAGTCGAAACCACCTTGCGTGGCCTAGCACCGCATCTGGTCGGCCAACGTATCCACGGCGTCATCCTGCGACGCCCCGACCTGCGTTGGCCCATTCCCGAGCAGATCGAGCGCCTGTTGCCCGGCGCGACCATCACCGATGTGCGTCGCCGGGCCAAATACCTGTTGATCGATACCGATGCCGGCGGCAGTGCGCTGCTGCATCTTGGAATGTCCGGAAGTCTGCGCGTCTTACCCGGCGATACGCCGCCGCGGGCACACGATCATGTGGATATCAGCCTGGAAGATGGCCGCGTCCTGCGCTTCAACGATCCGCGTCGGTTTGGTTGCCTTTTGTGGCAGGGCGATGCACACGTGCACGATCTGCTGGCGGCACTTGGCCCGGAACCCTTATCGGAGGCATTTACTGGCGATTATCTGCATGCATTGGCGCGTGGCCGGCGCGCGGCAGTGAAAACCTTTCTGATGGATCAGGCGGTCGTCGTCGGCGTGGGAAATATCTATGCGGCAGAAAGCCTGCATCGCGCCGGAATCAGCCCATTACGCGAAGCGGGCAAAGTGTCATTGGAACGTTACCGGCGCCTGGCCACGGCAGTGAAAGACATCCTCGGCTACGCCATCCAGCGCGGCGGTACCACGCTGCGCGATTTCATCAGCCCGGACGGGGCGCCCGGTTACTTCGAGCAGGAACTCACGGTGTATGGGCGCGAAGGTGAAACCTGCAAGCAGTGTGGACGTGTGTTGAAACACGCCACGATCGGGCAACGCGCGACGGTGTGGTGCAGCAGTTGCCAGCGTTGAGCGCCGGCCAGGTGGCCCACGCTGATCCAAACGCCAACCTCCAGCTCTGGATCAGTTACGACAGCTGGCCAGTAGCCCCCGGATAACAGCAAACGGCGCGCTTGGAGCCGCAGTGGCCGATTGCTTGATGGTGCGTTGCCGTGCATCGCGCCACAATCGTGACGTCCTGCGATTGGAGTCGTCCATGCCTGCCTCACTGCGCTACTTAATGCCGATCATGCTTGTGGGTGCCTCAGCGTTGCCGCTGGCACCAGGCGCCTGCGCGGATGAGCTTGCGTCCAGCAGCAAACCTGCAGTTGAGCGCATCCAGTTGCACAACGGGGTTGTTGAACTCAGCGCTACGCCCGCGTTCGGTGGGCGCGTACTGTCCTTCCATTTGCGTGGACACCCCAACGTGTTGAAGACGGGCGAGGCGGTTGATCAGCAGCCCGCGCCAGAAGTGTCCGCGACTGCAGGCGATATCCCGTATCTCGGCCACGATGTCTGGGTGGGGCCCCAGAGTCAGTGGTGGCTGCATCAGCAGGTCAATCCCGCACGTAAGGCCGCAGCCGCGGTGTGGCCGCCGGACCCCTACCTGTCGTTGGCTACCACGCAGGCAATCACACGTGCTGGCGATCGGTTGATTCTGCAAGGCTTGCCCAGTCCGGTCACCGGCGTGCAGTTCCGCAAGCGCGTGGCTGTTTCATCCACGCGTGCCGACACCGTGGAAGTGGAGGCCACCGCCCGCAATATCCGCAGCGAGTCGATCGCCTGGGATTTGTGGTTCAACACGCGTGTTGCCGCAGGCACGCGCGTGTTCGTACCGGTCGCCGATGCGGCAGACATTCGCCTCCAGTCACCGACCGAGGCCGGCACGGTCGCGCCGGCCTACCGGCATCACGGCGGTGTGTTTGCGTTGCGTGCCGACGCACGACAGGACGGGCTGATTCAGCGTGGCAAGGTGTTGCTGCAGCCTTCGGCAGGCTGGATGGCGGGCTTTGCGGGCGACCAGGTGTTGGTGATCCGCTTTGCGCACCAGCCGCTGTCCGCGATCCATCCGGAGCAAGGGCAGGTGGAACTGTATCTGGACGCGCCGCCACAGCACCCCGAGCGCGGACTGCTGGAACTGGAGGTCCATGCGCCGTACCGGCAGCTGGCGCCGGGCGGGCAGATGCAGGCGAACGAGCAGTGGACCTTGCTGCGCTACACCGGACCCGACGCGCAGCAGGCGCAACACCAGTTCCTGTGCAGCAAGGCTAAGGAGCTGCAGCTGACCAATGCGTGCGCGCCTTCGTCTGCGCCGCCCTGAGCTGCGCATTCACCTCCATGCCGAGCTGTGGCTATGATGGCGGCCATTCCCTGAGCAGACCGATGCGCATGCAACGACGCCACTTCCTGAAGAATGCCGCCGCCGCATTGGCTGCGCTCGGTTTGCCGGTGCTGCCGCAGTGGGCGTTGGCGGCCAAGGCCGTTGGACTGCGTCGCCTGGGGCAGCCGCAGCCGTTCGACTATGCCTGGCTCAAGGGGCAGGCGCGTGCGTTGGCCAAGGCGCCTTACAAGAGCCATAAGCAGCTGCTTCCGGGGTCGTTGGAAGCGTTGAACTGGGATCAATACCAGTCAATCCGCTACCGCCAGGACCATGCGCTATGGGCCGACGGCAACGGCAAGTTCCAGGCAAAGTTCTTCCATCTGGGGCTGTATTTCCACACTCCCGTGCATATCTACGACATCGTCGACGGCCAGGCGCAGCAACTTGCGTACGACCCGGCGGCGTTCGACTACGGCAGCAGCGGGCTGGGCGGCAGGCAGCTGCCCAAGGACCTGGGCTTTGCCGGGTTCCGTCTCAACACGCGCAAGGACACCGACCGCGATTTCTCCGCCTTCCTGGGCGCAAGCTATTTCCGCGCGGTCGGCAAGGAAGGCCAGTACGGGCAATCGGCGCGCGGGCTGGCGATCGACACCGGCACCGGCGGGCCGGAGGAGTTCCCGGATTTCATCGCCTATTACCTGGAACAGCCGGCCGACGATTCGAATACCGTGGTGGTGTACGGGCTGCTGGACTCGCACAGTGTTGCCGGTGCGTATCGCTTTGCCATCACCAATGGCGAGGTGCTGGTGATGGAGATCGACAGCGCGCTCTACCCGCGCAAGACCATCGAGCGATTGGGCATCGGCCCGTGCACCAGTATGTACCAGGTCGGCGAAAACGATCGCCGCATGGACTGGGACTGGCGGCCGGAAATCCACGACACCGATGGCCTGGCGATGTGGACCGGCGGCGGCGAGTGGATCTGGCGGCCGCTGTGCAACCCGCCGCAGCTGCGCTTCAACATGTTCGTCGATGAAAATCCGCGCGGATTCGGCCTGTTGCAGCGCGATCGCAACTTCGACCATTACCAGGACGACGGCGTGTTCTACGACAAGCGCCCCTGCCTGTGGGTGGAACCCAAGAACGGCTGGGGCAAGGGCTCGGTGCAGCTGGTCGAGATTCCGACCGTGGACGAGACCTTCGACAACATCGTGGCGTTCTGGAATCCGCAGGACAAGCCGCAGCCGGGGCAGGAGTTGCTGATGGGGTACCGGTTGTATTGGGGCGCGCATCCGCCGGCCAGCTCGCCGCTGGCGCATTGCGTGGCCACGCGCACCGGCCTGGGCGGCATCGTCGGGCAGAAGCGCAGCCATTTCTCGTGGCGGTTTGCGGTGGATTTCGCCGGGGGCGAACTGGCTGCGTTGGCCAAGGACCCCAAAGCCAAGGTCGAGGCCATCCTCCAGGTGTCGCGTGGCAGCACCGAGATCGTGTCGGCGCGTCCGCTGCATGAGCTCAAGGGCTATCGGGCGATGTTCGACCTGGTGCCGCCGGACGACAGCACCCAGCAGATCGATATCCGCCTGTTCCTGCGCGCCAACGGCAAGCCGCTGACCGAAACCTGGCTGTACCAGTGGACGCCGCCGCCGGCGATCGAGCGCAAAATCTACTAGCGCACAGGCACGTCGCGCGACGGATAAGGTGGGCGATTGTCAGGCAGGTGCGGATGGCGCAGTGACGACAGGCCGCCGATCTCGAGTGTCGAGCGCGGCGGCGTTGCAGCCGCATAGTCGCTGATGCGTCGCCCAGGCGCCGCGGGATTGCCCAGGCGCCCCGGACTCAGGCCGACGTCGAGCTGTTGACCAACTGCATGCGCGCGCGCGGGCGCACGCAGGCCAGGTCCACCCGGAAGCAGGTGCCGTCCTTGCCGCTGAGGATGCGCAGTTCGCCCTGATGGGCCCGGGCGATCTGGGCGGCCATGTGCAGGCCCAGATCCACTTCGGGCAAGGCGCGTCCGCCGGTGTGCACGTGGGTGGAGGCCTGCAGTACGTCGAGCCGGCGTGGATCGATCCCGTCCAGATTGCAGACCTCGATGCGCAGGCGGCCCTGCTCGGTGACCGCGACCGCCTTGATCAGCGAACTCTGTTGTCCCTGCACCACGGCGTTGATCATCAGGCTGCCGAACATCTGCGCCAGGCGCACCGCATCGCCATGCACCGGCTCGTCGATGGCCACATGCGTGGACAGCACCTGGTTCGGATACGCGGCGCGGGTTTCGTCGACGACCTGCGACAAGGCATCGAGCAGGTCGCTGCCGTTGCCGTAGTCCAGTTGCAGCCAGTCGCGTTCGATACCGCGCGCGAAATCGCTGGCGAAATCGATCAGTTCTTCCATGCGCCGCAGGCTGCGCTGCATCGACCGGATCGCGCAGCCCTGGCGTTGGTTGAGCGGATCGATCGCCAGCATGTCCACCACCGCATGCATGGACTGCAGCGGGTTGCGCAGATCGTGACCAAGGATGCCGATGAATTCTTCGCGCAGGCGGGCGGAGGCGCCGATACGCCCCAGCTCGCTGCGCGCGCGCAGCGATTCCTGCGCGCTCTCTTCGGCGCGCTGCTCGGCCTGGATCTGCGCTGCCAGCAGTTGCGCCAGCAGCTCGATCTTTTCCACCATCGGCGCATCCATGATGCGCGGCAGCGGGTCCAGCGCGCACAAGGTGCCGAACACGCTGCCGTCGTCGAACCTGATCGGCACCGACACGTAGCTTTCGAAGCCGTACAGCCGCGGCGTGGGGTGATCGCGGAACACCGGGTGCTCGGAGGCATGGCCGAACCACAACGCGTTGCCCTGGGTGCGCACGCTGTCGCAGAAGGTGGTGACCAGCGGCAGCTCGTCGCCGGGCGCCAGGCCGAATGACAGCTCGTCGCGGACCTGGCAGGTGATCCAGCGCGTATCGGTCACGCGCGCAACGGCCGCGAATCGCATGCCGGTCAGACGGGTGAGAATGGTCAGGACATCGGGGACCGACGATAACCGGCCAACGCGCGCGATATCTGCGCGTAACTCGGCAGGAAGCGGATCCATGGGTGCCTCCCAACAAGTGGATGGTCGCCAGTTTACAGGACTGGGGTTGTGCCTGGTTGCGCGTGGATCGCTGCAACGGCATGGCAACGATACCCTCGTTGCCGCGCGTCGGAAATACGGCGGCGAGCGAATGCCTGCAGGGGTTTAGCGACGCATTACACGTGCATACCGGGACAGCGCGTCACCAGCATCTCAGCTGAATTCTTCAGCCAGTCACCATGCTGGCTTACCTGTCCGACGCACCCGCCGGCGGTAGCGGCAGCGCGATCTGCAGCGGGTCGATGCGGCCTTCGCCACGCATGATCTTTTTGAACTCGGCGCGGCTGACCGACACGTAGCGCTCGTTGCCGCCGATCTCCACCTGCGGGCCGTCCTGTACCGCGTGCCCCTGCGCATCCACGCGCACGGTCATGGTGGCCTTGCTGCCGCTGTGGCAGATGGTCTTGATCTCCTCCAGCTCGTCGGCCCAGGCCAGCAGGAACTGGCTGCCCTCGAACAGCTCGCCGCGGAAGTCGGTCCGCAGGCCGTAGCACAGCACCGGAATGCGCAGGCGGTCGACCACCTCGCTCAACTGCCAGACCTGGCCACGGTTGAGGAACTGCGCCTCGTCCACCAGCACGCAATGCAGCGCGCCTTCGGCCTGGATGTCGCGTTCGATCAGCTGCTGCAACTCGGTGCCGCGATCGAAGGTGCGCCCGTCCGCGCGCAGGCCGATCCGCGAGGCGACCACGCCGCTACCGGCGCGGTGATCGAGCTTGGGCGTGAGGATCAGCGTGCGCATGCCGCGTTCGCGGTAGTTGTGCGCCGACTGCAGCAAGGTGGTGGTCTTGCCGGCATTCATTGCCGAATAGTAGAAGTAGAGCTTGGCCATCGGGCGATTTTACCGGGCCAGGCGGCTGGATGCGGGCTCTGGGTACGCTGCATTGGCGTGGCCCGGCGCGGTGAACCTCGGGGTCGTCGATGCGAGTGCAACGCGTAGCCGCGCGGCGAGGCACAGCTGCGACGGTTACATGAACCTATCGCGCCGGCCAGCCGCGGGCAGCCCCGCTACAATGGCGCGCTCTGTCGGAAGCCTCTATGCACGGTCTCAATCCCCCGCAAAGCGCCGCGGTGCTGCACTGCGAAGGTCCCTTGTTGGTGCTGGCCGGTGCCGGCAGCGGCAAGACCCGCGTGATCGTGGAGAAGATCGCGCACCTGATCGCCACCGGCCGCTATCCGGCCAAGCGCATCGCGGCGATCACCTTCACCAACAAGTCGGCCAAGGAAATGCGCGAGCGTGTGGCCAAGCGCATCCGTGGCGATGGCGCCGATGGCCTGACCATCTGCACCTTCCACGCGCTGGGGCTGAAGTTCCTGCAGATCGAGCACGCCGCTGCCGGCTTGAAGCGCGGCTTTTCGATCTTCGATTCCGACGATGCGGCCGCCCAGATCAAGGACCTGATGCACGGCGCCAAGCCCGATGCGATCGAAGATGCCAAGAACCTGATCTCGCGTGCCAAGAACGCCGGCTTGTCACCCGAACAGGCGATGGCGGCGGCACGCAGCAATCGCGAAAAGGAAGCCGCCAGCCTGTACGAGCGCTACCAGGCGCGGCTGACCACCTTCAACGCGGTGGACTTCGACGACCTGATCCGCCTGCCGGTGCAGATCCTGGAGGCCAACGAAGAGATCGTGATGGGCTGGCGCGAGCGCATCGGCTACCTGCTGGTAGACGAGTGCCAGGACACCAACGATGCGCAGTACCGGCTGCTGAAAATGCTGGCCGGGCCGCGCGGCAACTTCACCTGCGTGGGCGACGACGATCAGAGCATCTACGCCTGGCGTGGCGCCAATCCGGAAAACCTGCAGCAGATGGGGCGCGATTATCCGGCGCTGCAAATCATCAAGCTGGAACAGAACTACCGCTGCTCCAACCGCGTGCTGCGTGCGGCCAATGCCTTGATCGCGCACAACCCGCACGAGCACTTGAAGACCTTGTGGAGCGATCAGGCCGACGGCGAGCGCATCCGCGTGTGGGAATGCCGCGACAGCGAGCACGAGGCGGAAAAGGTCGCCGCCGAGATCTCGTTCCTGGGTACCGCCAAGCAGGTGCCGTGGAGCGATTTCTGCATCCTGTTTCGCGGCAATTTTCAATCGCGGCCGCTGGAAAAGGCGCTGCAGCTGCTGCGCGTGCCGTATCACCTGACCGGTGGCACTGCGTTTCTGGAGCGGCAGGAAGTCAAGGACGTGCTGTCGTGGTTGCGGCTGATCGTCAACCCCGAAGATGACGCGGCGTTCTTGCGCGCAGTGCAGTCGCCCAAGCGCGAGGTCGGTGCGACCTCGCTGGCGTGGCTGGCCGAGCTTGCCAGTGCGAAGTCGGTGCCGATGTCGCGCGCGGCCGAGTCGATGGGCGCGCTGCAGCACCTGCCGCCGCGTGCGGCCAATGGCCTGAGTGCGTTCACCGATATCCTGCGCGACATGCGCGAGCATTCGGCCAGGCTGCCGGCGGGGGAGCTGGTGCGCATGCTGGCCGACAAATCCGGCCTGCTCAACGACCTGCGCAACCAGTCCAAGGACGAAACCGGCTTCCAGCGCCGCAAGCGCAATCTGGACGAACTGGCCGAGTGGTTCGAAGGCGGCCCGCGTGGTGCAAGCGCCAGCGATCTGGCCGCGCAGCTGGCGCTGTTGTCGCGCAACGACAAGGACGATGGCGGCAACCAGGTACGCATGATGACCATGCACGCGTCCAAGGGCCTGGAATTCCGTTATGTGTTCATCGTCGGCTGCGAGGACGGCGTGCTGCCGCATGAGGTGAGCCTGGAAGAAGGCAACCTGCAGGAAGAGCGCCGGCTGCTGTATGTGGGCATCACCCGCGCCAAGGAACAGCTGTGGATGAGCCACAGCAAATTGACGCGCAAGTTCGGCGAACATGTGCGGCTCAAGCCCAGCCGCTTCTTCGACGAGATCCCTGCCGAAGAATTGCAGCGCGATGGCGCCGACCCGGTGGCCGATGCCGAGCGCAAGAAAGAGCGCGCCAGTGCGGGCTTGGCGGCGATCCAGGCATTGTTCGACTGACCCGCGGTGTGCCATTGCGTGCGCAACGCGCACCACATGCCGCATCGCTTGCCAGCGACACGGCTGCACGGCAGTCTGGTTTTACCTGATGCCGGAGTGTGCCGTGACTGTCGTAATCGAAACCCCGCGGCTGCGCTTGCGCACGCTCGACCCCGAGCACGATGCCGACGCGATGTTGGAACTGGTCAACGACCCCGGTTTCATCGCCGGCATCAACGACCGCGGTGTGCGCACGCGTGAGCAGGCGCGCGCGCATCTGCGCGATTGGGCGCAGGCCCACCAGGAGCGACATGGTTTTGCGCACTGGGCGGTGGAGACGCGCGAGGATGCCGCGTTTATCGGCACGTTGGGCCTGCTATGTCGCGAGACCTTGCCGGTGCCGCATATCGGTTTTGCATTGCTGCCTGCGTATCGCGGCAAGGGCTATGTGACCGAAGCCGGCCGCGCGGTGCTGGATTACGCACGCGATGTACTGGGCTTGTCGCAACTGTGCGCGATCGTGTCGCCGGACAATGCCGATTCGATTCGTGCGCTGGAAAAGCTCGGACTGCAGCAGCAAGGGTTGCGGGTGTTGAGCCCCCAGACCGAGGCAGTGCTGTATTACGCGATTGATCTCGGGCCTGCCGGCACGGCTGGCTGAGCAGGCGGCGGCCTTCCCTCGATGGCCTGATCAACAGGATGCAGCCCTCACTACGGGTAAGTGCTCTGCAGCCTGGACGCGGACGGCGTGCTCAGCGCGGGGCTAAAACCTGCGCAGCAGTGAGACGGGCACGGCGGGTGCTCGGTGCGGCATGTGTTGCTCGTGACACTGGTTTCCGGCGCGTCGTCCACGTTCGCCTGATGACTCTTCGCCAAGTATGGGTCGCCGCTCTTGGCACCAGGGCGGCGACCCGCAGCAGGGCTCGTCGACGCAGCAAGCCATCGCGCGGCCGCATAATGGCGGGGTTGGTTGCTCTGTAAAGGACGTTCGCATGCCACTGCTGGTCAACGCTTATTCCACGCTGCGCACGCCGTTATGGCCGGACTTTCTGCCGCAGGCCGCCGTGCAGCACCGCGACCATGTCGATCCGGAGCTGGTCAATCATCTGCACGGGTTTGTCGGTTATGTGAATCAGGCCGGCGATAGGCAGATGACGCAATCGCGCTACCACCTGATGCGGCATGTGCAGCGGGTGCGGCAGCATTTCACTTTCGAGGTCGACGATGCGGCTTTCGGGAAGTTGGCGCAGTGGGCCGAGCAGGCCAACGCGGTGTGTTTCCTGGCCGACGGCAGCGTGCGCGATCCGCACGGGCGGGTGTTGATCAGTCAGGGCGAGCCGGCCATCGACGACGATGCGCAGGTGCCGTATCCGCCGGACGCGCTGCAACGGCGCGCGCAGCAACTTGCCCTGCTCACTGCACAAGGCATCCGCGTGCCGCCCAGCCTGCCGCCGGTGCCTGGCGAGGCCGAGGCGCGTGTGCGCGATGCGGCAGTGGTCAACCAACGCATGCTGGCATTGTTTGCGGTGGCGCTGCGCGCCGAGATGCTGGCGGCCGGCGACACGCCGCCGTCGCTGGACGAGGTGGATGCGCGTCTGCCCGGCGTCGCCACAGCGCTGTCGCCGCAGGAGCGCGCCTTCTTCGCCCAGGCAGCGCCGGATGCGCAGGCACTGGCCAACTTCGGCTGGCGCTACGAAGGCCTGGCGGTGTTGCAGTGGGCCCTGGGCCTGGCGGACACGCTGCCGGAGCCGACCGACCTGTGCGATGTGCCCCTGGCCGCCCAGCGCGCGCTGGAGCATGCCGAGGCCGCGACGCGGCCGTCGCTGACGCTACGCCCGGTGCCCGAGCTGCTGGATGCGCTGGACCGGCACTTGCGCCTGCATTGGGCAGTGCGCCAGGCCGGCCAGAGCGAGCAACCGCCACCGGCCGGCATCGTGCCGGGCGTGGTCTACGAGCGTCACTACACCCTCAACTGGCTGCTGCACTTCGAAGACGCCGACTGGGACGAGGTGGATACGCCGACGTGAGCGGGCCGGTCGCAGGCTGCGCCGTCACTGCGCGGCAAGCGCGTCGTCTTGCGGTCTGGCTGGTCGTTGCGTGCTTTGCGCCCCGCGCAGGCGTCGATGTGAAGCGGGCATCTCCCTTCAGGTGCGAACCGTCGCGCTAGGCGCCAGCCGCCTCCAGGCGCGCCTGCACGGCGGCCAGCGCATCCTGCAGCTCGGCGACGGTGGCTTCCAGCGTTTGTACGCGCGCTTCCAGCTCGCTGCTGTCGGCACTGCTGCGGGGGCCTGGCGCAGCGCGCGCCGCCGCGGCCTGCAACGCCTCCACGTCCAGCTCGCCGCTGAGCAGGTGCATGTAGCGGTCCTCGCGCTGGCCGCTGGCACGCGGCAGTTGCACCGCCAGGCTGCGCTGGATGAGCCGGTCCAGATGGTGGCGCACGTCGTCGGCATCGTTGAAGCGCGCCAGCCGCTCGCTGCGCGCGAACAGCTCGCCCAGCGTCTGCGGACCGCGCAGCAGCAACAGGCCGATCAGGGCCACCTGCTGGCGGGTCAGGTCCAGCATGCTGCCCAGCCGGTGTTCGTAGCGCTCGGCGCGCGAGGAGAACTGCTGGCGCACCAGGCCCAGGGTTTCGAGTTGTCGCAGGGCGTGATGCACCACGCCGGTCTGCAGAGTCAGCACCGGCTCGCGCGCGGTCTTCTGGTTGGCGGCCACCTGCGCGGCGTTGACCGTGAGCGGATACGCATCCGGCGTGGTCGCCTCTTTTTCGATCAGGCAGCCGAGTACGCGGGCCTGGGCGGTATCGAGGACGGGCGGGGAAGGTGCGTCTGTCATGGGGGCGACTCCGGGGCAATCAGCGCACAAGGATATGCCGATCCTGCGTTTGCGTTCTTCCGGTGCGGCCATCACGCAGCGTGGCTTACGACATCGACGTCTGCATGGTGCACGCCTGCGTTGTGCGGCGACCATGAGCCTGAGCAGGGTCGGACTGGCGCAAGCACGCATCCGTCGCAGTGGTGTTCAAACCCATTCGGTCAACTGGCCATACGCCCCGCGTCGCAGCGGCAGCCATCCGTGCGCCTCAGCCGTTGCCGACGGCATAGCCATCAGCCGGAGCGGGCAGTGCGGCACGAACCCGCTAAAATCGCGGTCTTCATTGCCGCTCCTGTCCTGGTGGATGCCATGCGCCCCTCGCTTTACGCCCCGTTGTCCCTGCTCGCCTGCACTGCGCTGGCCCTGAGCGCCTGCAAACCCGGCGACAAGGAGCGGGCGCTGCGCGCGCAGGACGCCGCCGTGTCCGCCAATGTGGCCGCCGGCGCCGCCGCAGCCAAGACCGCCACGCCGCCCGCAGCCGCCACCGCGCCGGCCGGCGACGACAACCTCAACGCGGTGCTGTGGATGCAGCGCTCGGAGGAGTACCGTGCAGTGGCCGAGCAGACCTACCGCGCCGCTGCCGACAAGCTGGACGCTGCGCTGAAGCAGCCCAACTGGGACGCGCTGGTGCCGGAAGAACGCGGCAATGCCGCCACCGGGCTGAAGCCGGCGGTGGTGCTGGACGTGGACGAGACGGTGCTGGACAACTCGCCCTACCAGGCGCGCCTGCTGCGCGACGGCAAGGAATACGACGAGCTGAGCTGGGACCAGTGGGTCGCCGAGAAGAAAGCCACCGCCATCCCCGGCGTAGTGGACTTCGCCAAGGCCGCCAACGCCCGCGGCATCACCCTGATCTACATCTCCAACCGCGCCGTGCACCTGAAGGACGCCACGCTGGCCAACCTGCGCAGCGTCGGGCTGCCGGTGGCCGATGACAGCATGTTCCTGGGCCTTGGCACGGTGGTGCAGGGTTGCGAGCAGAACGGTAGCGAGAAGAACTGCCGGCGCCAGCTGGCCGGCCAGACCTACCGCGTGCTGATGCAGGTCGGCGACCAGCTCGGCGACTTCGTGCAGGTCACTGCCAACACCGGCCAGGCGCGTGGCGCGCTGCTGCAGCAGTACCACGACTGGTTCGGCGAACGCTGGTGGATGCTGCCCAACCCCAGCTACGGCGGCTGGGAGCCGGCGCAGTTCAACAACGATTACGCCCAGCCCTGGCAGCAGCGCCACGATGCCAAGCGCGCCGCGCTGGAGCTGGCCCGATGAGCCGCGCGCCGCTGCCGCTGGCCGCGCATGAGCGGCTGATCTTCGCGCTGGATGTGCCCGGCCACGCCGAGGCGATCGCCTGGGTGGACCGGCTTGGCGACTCCGTGTCGTTCTACAAGATCGGCATGGAGCTGCTGGCCTCCGGCGAGTACTTCCAGGTGCTCGACGCGCTGGCCAGGCGCGACAAGCGCGTGTTCGTGGACCTGAAGTTCTTCGACATCCCCGCCACCGTGGCCGGCACCATCCGCCGCCTGGCGCAGTGGCCGGTCAGCTATTGCACCGTGCACGGCTGGCACGCCGGCATGCTGCAGGCCGCCGCCGAGGCCAACCACGGCGACATGCGCCTGCTGGCGGTCACCGTGCTGACCTCGATGGGCCGGCCGGACCTGGCGGCGATGGGCATCGACCGCGAGCCGGTGGAGGTGGTGGTGGAGCGCGCGCTGGCCGCGCAGGCCGCCGGCATCGATGGGGTGATCGCCTCCGGCCAGGAGGCCGGCCCGATCCGCCGCGCCACCGGATCGGGGTTTTCAATCGTCTGCCCCGGCATCCGCCCCGGCGGCCCGGTTGGTGACGACCAGCAGCGCACCGTGGGCGTGGCGCAGGCCTTCAACGACGGCGCCGATGCCATCGTGGTCGGCCGGCCGATCCGCCTGGCGGCCGATCCGGCCGCTGCTGCGGCTGCGATCCAGACCGAGATTCGTACTGCATTGGGGCAACGTCACGAATAAGGCGGCTGCGGTTTCTTGCAACCTCGCAAGATGCGAAATGCGATAGCCAGTCAACTCGGGTAGGGAAATCACCTACGTGGGGTGGGGTATTGCCTGCTGGTGAGGATCACGTGAAAGCGTAATTCTTTATCGGCAGACGACCTAGACGGTGACCATCGTCTGCAAGGATGCGCATGTGCGCGATGTTTGCGCCATATCACCCAAGGACGGTACTACCGCAGCGTCTCGCGCTGCCGGTCGCTGCCGATACGGGACACCGGTTTCGGATAGCAGTGTCATGCGTGATCTTTTTCGGCCGCTAACTGCGGTGGTGCTTTGTATTGGTCTTGGCGCCTGTTCTCTCGTCGCCAACGTGCCTGAGTTGTTCCGCTACAACGAACCCACCGACGGTCAACGAACGCGTCTGCGCATCGTCGGAGATGACGGTAATACCGTCATCTACCCTGGGACCACGTGCGACCGTGCCAACGTGCCGGGATTCGGCCGAGCTGCTCGCGCGCTGGTGTTTGGTGGGCAGGATCTGGGCATGCCGCGCTTGAGCGATACACCCAAACATCCCTTGGAATTGGCTGTGCGGGCAGGAGAACCCATGGTGGTGGGTTTCAGTGCCGGTGCTGTAGCCAGTCAGACGTGTCCCAAAGCGCCGCCAGGCTATCGGATGGTCTGCAATGCCCCGATCGGTCACGGGCCGACCTGCGCAACCACGCGGAGTTTCGTGCCGGAATCGGGTGTCGATTACGAGGCGCACCTGGATTTCGGTGCGGGCCGCTGTCGGCTGGATGTGTATGCACTGACAAAGCGCAACGACGGTACGACCGAACGCCGCGCCATTGCCGCTGCGTTGCCCACCTGCCCCGCCACCTCAAAGGAATGATTGCCATGGCACGTGTTCGTTCGATCTCCATCGGCCTGGCCGCCGCACTGCTCAGCGCCTGCGCAACGGCTCCAAAACCCAAAGCGATCGTCGCCGAGCCGATCCAGCCACCATTGACCGTGGTCGCGTCGAAAGACATCTATCGCAAGACCACCGGGTTGCGTGTCGTGCATCGCTCGCACACCGCAAAGGCAACCAGCCTGAAAGTCATGCAGGGAATCTTCGGGGCGATGAGCACCGGCGGAAACATTACGGCATTCAAGAAAGAGGATCTGCTCGGTGACCCGAATGAGGATCTGGTAGATCCTTCAATCAAGGAACTCCCGCACGCGCTGGAAGAACAACTGCGCGGTTATGCGCTGGCGCATCCTGCGGCCACGCCGCCCGCGCAGTTTGTGATCCGTCCCGCCACATGGGCATTGATCTACACTTCGTTGGCGGATTCGCAGACGCCCTACCAATTGCACTTTTCATTGGATATGGAAGCGCGCGCTCCGGACCGCGACGGCCAGCGCCAGGCAACGGTCACACAACGCTGCAATCCCGCACCCATTGAGTTGTCACTGGCCGACTGGCAAGCGGCGGACTACGCCAAGGTGAAGCAGGTGGGTGCTGACTACGTTGCTCAGTGCAGCGAAGAGTTCGCACGCAACTTCCCGACCTTGTTTCACGAGACCGAAGTGGTTGCCACCTCTGATTAATCAGTGAGTTACGCAGATATTATTAAAGTGTTGCTTTAACGTTAAAGCCTGCGTACGATGCCCCTCGTCCGATGTCAGTCGGAAGCTGTGCCACTCATTGTCCACCGGGCTTGTCCCGGTTTTCGAAGGGATCGGGCCTTGTGCCCGATCCTTTTTTTGCCTGCCGATCGGTGCGTGCGGCGACTGCGCCGGCGGTGCCGTCGCTCAACGTGGCGCCGCCGCCTTGCAGTAGCGATCGATGAACTGCTGGTGGGTCGGCATGACGTCCACGCAGTGGCCGATGGTCTGCGCCACGCTGGCCAGGAAGCCTTCGGCATCGCGGTCGGGCACCTGATCCACCAGCGGGTGGTAGCCCTGCGGCAGGATGCCCTGGCCCACCATCACCTGCACCCAGCTGATCTCGGCAAACATCTCTTCGGCATTGCGATAGAAGCGCCCGCTGTCGCGAAAAAGATCGAGTGTGGTCCGCAGCTCCGGGGTGATCGGCATGTTGCGGCAATGCCGCCAGAACGCGCTGTCGTCGCGTTCGGTGGCGTGGTAGTGCAGCAGCAGAAAATCGCGGATGCGGTCGAACTCGAACGCCAGCCGGTCGTTGTAGCGCTGCACCAGCATCGGGCTGATGCCCTCGCGCGGAAACAGTTCCAGTAGTTTGGAAATGCCGGACTGGATCAGGTGGATGCTGGTCGATTCCAGTGGCTCCAGAAATCCGCTGGCCAGACCCAGCGCCACGACATTGCGGTTCCAGCACTGCTTGCGCCGGCCGGTGGTGAAGTGCAGCGGGCGCGGGTCGGCCAGTGGCTTGCCGTCCAGGTTGGCGAGTAGCGTGGCGGCCGCTTCGTCGTCGCTGATATGCGCGCTGCAATACACATAGCCGTTGCCGGTGCGGTACTGCAGCGGAATGCGCCACTGCCAGCCGGCCGCGCGCGCAGTGGAGCGCGTGTACGGCGTCGGTGGGCCGACTTTTTCGCAGGGCACCGCCAGTGCGCGGTCGCACGGCAGCCAATGGGTGAAGTCGTGGTAGCCGGTGTGCAGCGCTTCCTCGATCAGCAGGCCACGGAAGCCGGAGCAATCGACGAACAAGTCGCCGTGCACCACCTGTCCGGAAGCCAGCTGCAGCGATTGCACATGGCCGGTTTCAGGATGCAGCCGTACCCGCTCGACCATGCCTTCGATACGGGTGACGCCGCGCTGTTCGGAGTAACTGCGCAAGAAGCGCGCGTACTGCGTGGCATCGAAGTGATACGCGTAGGCGATGTTGGCCAGCGGCGAGGTGGGCGGCACATCGCCGGCCGAGGTCATGAACTTGCCGCGCGTGGCCGCCACGGTATTGAGCGTGTACGCACCCAGCGGCTGCGCTTTGCCGCGTGCGTGTTGCTTGATCCAGTATTGGTGGAAGGGCAGCAGCCCGAGCGGGTGCCCGATCTGGGTGCCGAAGCCATGCACGTACGTGCTGCCGGGGCGCTGCCAGTCGACGAACTCGATACCGAGTTTGAAGCTGCCCTGGGTCTGGCGCACGAACTCGGCTTCGTCGATGCCGAGCAGGTTGTTGAAGGCCTTGATGTGCGGCACGGTTGCCTCGCCCACGCCAACAGTGCCGAGCTGCTCGGATTCGATCAGCTGCACAGTGAAGGTGGGGCCCAGCACGCGCGCGAAGGCGGCGGCGGCCATCCAGCCGGCAGTGCCGCCGCCGACAATGACAATGTTGCGAAGTGGAGCGGGAATCATGCCTGTGCATTCCTGAGCAAAGACAGCGGACGGAAAAACGAACGGGGCCAGCTGGCCCCGTTCGAATCATATGCCTACGCGATGCAGACACATGGTGTTGGGTGCATCAGAACTTGGCGCCGACTTCCAGCACGACGCTGCGCGGCACATAGCTGATTTCGCCGTTGTTGACCACGGTGATATCAGGCTGCAGGCGTCCGTCGCTGCCGAAGCTGTTGTACTGGTACTGCGTGAAGTTCTTGAAGTTGAAGGCGTTGAGCACGTTGATACGCGCGTTGAGCTTGAAGTCGCCCACCACCGTGAACTCTTTGTTCGCCTGCAGATCGACGGTGCGATACCCCCAGATCTTGCCACCCAGCAGGAACTTGCCATTGCCCGGCGGGGTCACGCCGACGGCCTGGCAGGTGCCGCCATCCGGATCGGTAAAGCCGTAGCAGGCGATCGTGTTGATCGGCTCCGGCGTTGCCAGCACCAGCTTGGCGCCTAAGGTGACGCCCCACGGACCATCGATCGAGCCAGAGGCCACGAAACGATGTGCCGACACGGCATCCGACTTCACGAACGGATAGTCACGAATGGTCGCCTTGTCGAACGCAAACGGCTCGTCGATGGTGCGGTTTTGGCGCGCGCTGGTATGGGTGTAAGACAGGTTCAAGCCCCAGCCCGATTCCTTGGTGTAAGGCTTTTCGGCCGACAACAGGAACTGGCTGCTGCGTTGCTCCAGACCGTTGTAGCCCAGGATCGTATTGCGATAGCCCGGCACCGGCTCGCCCCACGGCACGCTACCATTGGCATCGAAGTAGGCGCCGTTCGGATAGCGATTGACCAGGCTCATGACCAGGCCGTCGTAGGCCAGCACGCGCTGGAAGGTGACGTCGGTCAGCCAGTCGCCCACCTGGTTGCTGATGCCGATGCTGTACTGATCGCTGTACGGCGTCTTGAGCTTGTTCTTGAACATGAAAAGCTCGGAGCTGTCGTTGGTGCCCGGGATGGTATTGAGCTGATCAATGCCGCTGAGATATGCCGGATTCCATGGAGCACAGGCACGGTCGTTGCGGAAGCAGGGCTGCCCGCTGGCAGCATCGCTGAAATACACCACCACCGGCGACAACGCAGCCTTGACCGATTCCAGCGCGAGCTGTTCGAACAGGTTGCGATCGTAGGAGCGGCCGGCACCACCATGCAGTACTGCACTCTCGTCACCGAAGAGATCGTACGAGAAGCCAAAGCGCGGCGCCCAGGCATCCTTGAAGTTCTTGCGGTTATTGCCGGTGCTGATGTAGTCGGCCACGTTGATGCCGCTGGGCAGCAGACGATTCGCCCACGGCTGTCCGGGGTTGGCCGGATCGTCGGAATACAGCGCATCCACGAACGGCTGCGAGGTCACGAAGTCGGTGTAGGCCGGCGTGTCTTCGTAGTCGTAACGCACGCCGATGTTGAGCATCAACTTGTCGTTCACCGCCCAGTCGTCCTGCAGGTAGATGCCGTATTGCTTGGACGGCGATTCCACCACTGGCAGCTGGCCGGGATTATCGAACGCGCGGATGTAGCGCACCTGGAAAGGCACGGGCGCAATACCGTTCTGGCCGACCTCATAGCTGAACTGCGGGTTGAGCGAGCTGGATTCGCGCGAGGTCAACTTGATGTCGCGGTAGGTCACACCCGTCTTGATGGTGTGCTCGCCATGCCACTGCAGCGCATTGAAGGTCAGATCGTTCTGGAAAGACCAGCCTTTCTGGCTGCGCAGTTTGAAATCTTCGCCGCTGGCGGCGCCGGTGTTGAGGAACACCCACTGGCGCGGATCGGTTTCGGTGCGGTCGATGTAGGTGTAGATGGACCCGTTGCCAGTGCCACGCGGCGTCGGCACATTGCTCGAATCCTCGGTGGTGATGATGGCTTCGTTGAACCAGCTGTCGGCACTGTGCTGCCAGCGCAGGCTGGTGCGCTTGTCCTTGTTGATCTTATCCACCGCACGATCCGGTGCGTTCTGGCCGCCAACGTTACTCACCTGAGTTTCGTCGCGGTATTGCGTTGCCAGCTCGATGCGATCGTTGTCGGTGGGCTCGAAGTCGATCTTGCCGAAGTACAGGTCTTCGGTGAACGGCATGTTGGACGCACCGAACTGATCGCGCAGGTTGGAGGGCAACAAGCCGACAAACGGCGAGGCTTCGGCACTGGGCTGCACGCTCTTCGGTGCAACGTTGTCCTTGCCTTCGTAGGCAAAGAAGAAATGCATGCGGTCCTGGATCAGCGGGCCGCCGATTGCGAAGCCGTATTCCTTGGTCTGCGAATCGACCTTGCCGTTCTCCTCGTCAGGACGCTCCTTACGCAGGTCCTGGTTGGTGAAGCGGTAGAACGCCTCGCCATGGAACTCGTTAGTACCGGACTTGGTGGCAGCGGTGATGGCCGCGCCGCTGATCTGGCCGTATTCGGCCTTGTAGTTGGAGGTGATGACCTTGTACTCGCCGATGGCGAGCTGCGGGAACGGGTTGCCCTGGGTTTCGTCCTGGCCGGCAATGCCGCCACCGGAGACATAGCTCTTCTGGCTCACGCCATCGATGTACAGGTTGCTGGAGCTGGCGTTGGAAGCACCGCCACGCAGCTTGGTGTTGCCGTCCTGGTCGATGGTGAACACCATGCCGGGAACCGTGTCTGCAAATTCGAGGAAGTTACGCGTGGCCTGCGGCAACTGCTGAATCTGCCGCAGCGAAACGGTGTTGCCCACTTCGGAGGTCTTGACGTCGCGAATCATCGGCGCGCTGACCGTCACCGTGTCCAGCGTGGTGGCATCGCCGGCGGGCGCCGCAGCCGTCTCCTTGCCGAGATCGACGGTGGCGCTGGAGGCCACCGACAGGGTGACCGTGCGGCTGATGCCGTTGGATTCGACCTTGTAGGTGCCCGGCTGCAACCCGACGATGGTGTAGTTGCCGTTGGCATTGACCGGCGCACGTCGCACCGAGCCGGTGGCGAGGTTGGTGACGACGACTTCGCTGCCGCTCTGCGCGGAAGCGACCTGGCCGCGCAACGTGGCGTTGCTGGACTGGGCCATGGCCGAAGTGGTGGCGAACAACGAGGCAGCCAGGGCGCAGCACAACAGGCTGCGCGCCGGCAGGGTGGAGACGGTACGGTGAGTCTTCATGACTTTCCCCCTCCCAGGGGTAAAGCGCGAACCAGTGGAGTGACTGGCGCGATAGGTTGGTGCTTTGGTGTGAAACACAGGAACGACAGGCAACAACAGCCACAAGGGCTGCAACAACAACACAGGTCTGCGGTGACGGGCGCTTGCTCCTTCAGGCACGGCTTCAAAGACAGGAGTGCAGTGGCCAGGCGTGGCCGATCGACTGGATCGCTACCGGACAGTGCGCCGGTGCGCCACAGCACAATCGCAACGCCTTGCACGACGCACCAGCGCAGGTGGCAGACCTGGCTGGCTTCGTCGGCGGACCGCAGCCTCGGGTAAGGGTTACCAGATGATGCGGGCGCTCATGAACAAGGTGCGGGGCGGGGTGGACATCGCCCCGTATTGGTTGATGCTCACGCGCGGGTCGTAGCTGCCGGCACTGCCCCAGTCGATGCTGTACTGATCGTAGTTGCGGAAGTTCAGCGCGTTGATCAGATCGCCGCGCACCTGCACGGTGACCGCGTCGGTGATGTGCATGTCCTTGGACAGCGACAGATCCAGCTGGCGCGTGCCGAAGATGTCGCCGCCGGCGATGAACTTGCCGCCCGGCGCGTCCACCGAGACCACGCGGATGTTGTCCGAGCTCGGGCCGCCGTATTGGTCGAAGGAGATCGCTTCGTTACGCGGCGGTACCGTGGCCAGGGTCAGCTTGGCCGACCCACTGATGCCCCAGAACAGGTCGTAGATGCCGGTCAGCACCAGGCGATGACGCGGCACCGCATTGAGATCCAGGAACGGATAGTCGGCAATGGTGGCCGCATCGAACCCGTAGCGATCGTCGTTACCGCGATTGCCGCGTGCGCGCGAAAAGGTGTACGCCGCGGTCAGGCCCCAGCCGCTTTCCTGCGTATACGCCTTGTCCGCCGACAGCAACAGTTGGCCGGTCTTGGTCTCCACGCCGTTGTTGCCGATGATCAGATTGCCGAAACCTTGAGGCGTCTGGCCGAATGCCTGGTTGCCGTTCTGGAAGAAGGCGCCGTTGGCGTAGCGGTTGCCGAGGGTGAAGATGAAACCGTCCTTGCTATGGATATACGACACCGTCGCCGAGGTGTTCCACTCGCCCAGCTGGGTGCGCAAGCCCAGCGAATACTGGTCGGCATACGGCGTTTTCAGATCGTTGTTGAGCAGGTTGATTTCGCCGTTGCGTATCCGCGCATCGACCAGGTTGCCCAGGCTGTCCGGGTTACTGACATACGTCGGGTCGAAGGCGGTGCAGGTACCGGGTGCCGGGATGCATTTGGTGGGGCCGGCAAAACGGATCGTGTACTGCGCCAGTGCCGATTTGATCTGCTCCAGCCCCATCACGTCGAACAGGTTGCGGTCGTAGCTGCGGCCGGCGCCACCGAACAG
The DNA here is from genome assembly GCF_002940205.1 of Xanthomonas arboricola pv. guizotiae. Taxonomy (GTDB): domain Bacteria; phylum Pseudomonadota; class Gammaproteobacteria; order Xanthomonadales; family Xanthomonadaceae; genus Xanthomonas; species Xanthomonas arboricola_C. The sequence goes on along the minus strand of NZ_MDSK01000038.1, from coordinate 22,361 downwards.
CACCAGCGACTCGTCGCCGCGGAAATCATAGGAAAACCCCAACCGTGGTGCGAAGTTGTTATTGTCCTGTTTGCGATTGCGGCCATTGCTGATGTAGTCGTCGATGTTGACCCCGCCCTTGGCCAATTGCTCGGCGTAGGTGGCGCTCACGGCTGGATCGGTACCGGGGCCGTTCAACGCCGCGACCACTTCCGGCGGGGTCACGTTGTCCAGGTACGAGGGAATCTTTTCGCCATCCCAGCGCACGCCCAGATTCAATTGCAGCTTGTCGTTGACGTCCCAATCGTCCTGGATATACAGGCCCAGCTGCTTGCTGGTGGTGGTCACCGACGGCGCGGCGCCGGCAAACGGCAGGTTGAAGCGCACCTGGTACGGGATGGCCGACGTGCCTGCGCCATCGCCTACCGCGTAGTAGAACGACGGATTGACCGCAGCGTTTTCGCTCTGGGTCAGGTCCACTTCCTTGTACTTCACGCCCATCTTGATGACGTGGTTGCCGTGCCACTCAAGATTGTTGAAGGTCAGGTCGTTCTGGAAGCTGGGGCCTTTCTGGCCCTTGCGCTGAATCGCCAACCCGCTGGTGGCGCCGTCGTTGAGCAGCACGTCGTCTTCGGCGATGCCGCGGGTGTATACGCTCTGGCTACCCAGCGTGTAGGCGGTGGGATTGAACAGCACGTCCTCATACGACACGCGCGCTTCGTTGACGTAGCGCTCGCCGTAATGCTGCCAGCGCAGGTCGAAGCGTTTTTCGGTATTGAGATTGATCTTGGAGGCGATCGCGGTGGTCTGGCCGCCGACGCTGTCGCGGCTTTCTTCGTCGCGGTATTTGCCGGTGAGTTCCAGGCGATCGTTCTCGCCGATGTCCCAATCGATCTTGCCGAAATACAGGTCTTCGTTGAACGGACGCGTGACCGAGCCGAGCCGGCTCTGCACACCGGCCGGCAGGTCGTCGCTCAGCGCGCTGAAGCGATCCGGCACGGCGACCGGATCGGCCGAGACTTCAAAACCCTTGCCTTCGTAGCTGAAGAAAAAGTGCGCCTTGTCCTGCACGATCGGCCCGCTCAGCGCGAAGCCGTATTCGTCCTGATGGGTCTTGCGCTTGCTGCCGTCCGAGTTGGGCGCGCCGGCGCGTTCGTCGGCCTGGCGCGCGCGGAAATCGGTGTTGCTGGTACGCCCGAAGATCTCGCCGTGGAATGCGTTACCGCCGGACTTGGTGGAGGCCACGATCGCCGCCGACCCGACCTGGTCGAACTCGGCCTTGTAGTTGGAGGTGATGACCTTGTATTCGCCGATGGCCAGCTGCGGAAACGGATTGCCTGCGCTCTGCTCCTGGCCGGACACGCCGCCGAACAGATAGCTTTTCTGGCCGACGCCGTCGATGTAGACGTTCACCGCCGAGCTGCCCTGCGCGCCGCCGCGGATCTGGCTGTTGCCGTTGGAGTTGGTCTCGAACTGCATGCCCGGCACGGTGTCGGCGAACTCCAGGAAGTTGCGCGTCAGCTGCGGCACGGTGCTGATCTGCTTCAACGACACGTTGGTGCCCACTTCCGAGGTCTTGACCTCCTGCAACGTGGTGGCGGTGACCTGCACCGCGTCCAGCGTGGTGGCATCGCCCGCCGGCGCGGATGCCGCCGCGCCGCCCAGGTTCAAGGTGACCGACGAGGCCACCGACAGGGTCACGGTCTGCTCGCTGCCGGGGCCGGCGTCCACCTTGTAGGTGCCTGGAGGCAGCCCGACCAACGCGTAGCTACCGTCGGCGCCGGTGGGGACGCGCCGGACCGCACCGTTGGCGACGTTGGTGGCGGTCACGGTGGTGCCAGCCTGTGCCGAAGCGACCTGGCCGCGCAGCGTGGCATTGCTGGATTGCGCCATGGCCGGGGCAGCGGCAAACAGCGAGGCGGCCAGGGCGCAGCACAACAGGCTGCGCGCCGGCAGGGTGACGACAGTGCGGTAGGTCTTCATGGCTTCCCCCTCCCAGGGGTCAGGCGCTAACCGGCAAAGTGGTCGGTGTGGCGCGGGTGGTGCGATGTGTCAAAAACGACAGAACAACGACAAACACGCTGCAGGCGTTATAAAAAACATAAGAAACCGCAAAGAATTCGTGAAGATGCGACGACGGGCACGTGCTCAACCGCTAGGCGCCGCCCGCGGCGCGCTGGAGGCGCGCACGATCAGTTCGGGAACCAATTCGGAAAACGCCGGCGGTGCGGCATCGGCGGGCGGGGCGGGCGCATCCACCAGTTGCTGGCCCAGCAACAGCTGCAATGCCCGCGCGCCCAGCCCGGCGATATCCACCCGCATGGTGGTCAGCGCCGGCAGCACGTAGCGCGCCATCGGCACGTCGTCGAAGCCGGCCAGCGCGATGTCCTGCGGCACCTTCAGCCCGGCATGGCCGAGCGCGAACAGGCAGCCCAGCGCCATCATGTCGTTGGCCGCGAACACCGCATCCGGGCGCGCGCCCTGTGCCAGCGTCTGGCCGGCGCGGTAGCCGGACTCTTCGTCGAAGTTGCCCGGCAGCACCCACGGCTGCGCCTGCGCATCCAGTGCCAGCTCGTCGCGGTAGCCGCGCAGGCGCTCGTGCGCATCGAAGTTGTCGGCTGGCCCGGCGATGAAGGCGATGCGGCGGTGGCCGCTGTCGCGCAGATGCCGCGTCATCGTCCGCGCGCCGCCGTAGTTGTCCACGTTGAGCACCGGGCGCTGGCTGGCCGCGCCGGCGCAGTTGAGCAGCACCGCCGGCAGGCCGCCGGGCAGGGCGTCCTCGTGCACGCCGGAGTCGCCCAGCGAGGGCGACATCACCACCACCCCGTCCACGCGCCCGGGCAGGCGTTCCAGCGCCTTGCGCTGCGCCTGCGGGTCGCCGTGCGAGCTGGACACCAGCAGGTGGTAGCCCTGCTCGCGCGCCACCTGGTCGATGCCGCGGATCAGTTCGGAAAAGAATTCGCCATGCAGGTCCGGCAACACCACCCCGATGGTGTGGGTGCGCCGGCTGCTGAGGCTGCGCGCGGCGTGGTGCGGGATGTAATGCAGCGCACGGGCCACCTGCAGCACGCGCTCGCGCACCGACTCGGCCACATGCTGGTGCCCATTCATGGTGCGCGAGACTGTTGCCACCGACACCTGCGCTTCGCGCGCGACGTCCTTGATGGTGACGCTACCGCCTTCGGAGCGTGGCCGACTCATGGCAAAACCTCCAGGACAACGCGGCTGCCGCCGCACGCCGGGGAGGGTCGCACGATCCGCTGGCGCAGAACGTTCGTGTCGCACATGCACATGAATGACATCGGCCCCAACCGATGGCGACCTCGGAGCGAGATGGCGCGCACGCTAGCAGGAACTGCAAGCGCTTACATGATGCGCTGCACCATTGGCCAAACGCAGCTGGCACAAGGGCTGGGCGGCATCGCCTGGACAAGTTTGTCCGAAAAGGACAACGGCAGTCAAATGTCGGACACTGGATGACAACATGCATGTAACTACGAAAATCTAACGTTTTTCCACCGTACCCGGGCGCACGGTTGTCGCGCGCCTTGCCGCCAGTGCGTTCAGACAGCAAGATGCGCCGATCGATCAGGGGAACAGCGTGCGCATGTCGCCATCCACCGTCCACGCCGGCCGGTTCCAGTCCATCGCGTGGGTGCTGCTGGCAGCGCTGTGCCTGGGCAGCTGCCAGCGCGCCGACAAGGCCGCTGCCTTGCCGGGCGCCAGCGCCGAGCCGGCCGCGGCGATGCAGTCGATGACCCTGCCATTGCGGCGCAGCGACCTGGTTGCTTATGCGCGGATCCGGGTCACCCCCGCGCAATACACCCAGCTGGAGGCGGCCTGGCGCAGCGGTGCCAGCCGTTGGCCGCTGACCGAGCTGCCGCTGCCCAACGAGGTCGGCAGCCTGCTCGGCACTTTGTCGGCGCCCGGCGCCGAGCGCCAGCTGCAGCAGGCCTTCGATGCACAGCTGGCCGGCCAGTCGCAGGGCATCCGCCAGGCCGCGCAGTCGCTGGGCCAGTTCGGCGTGCAATACCTGCGCAGCCGCAGCGACTACCAGCCCGAGCAACGCGCCCATTACGTGCAGCTGGTCGATGCCCTGAGCGCCTGGGCCGCCACCGCGCCGCTGGCCGATCGCGCGCGCGCCAGGGCCAGCATCGCCGACCTGGTGACCGCCGCCCGCGCCACCGGCATCGGCTCGGACGCGGATCTGCAGCGCTTGGGGATGGAGGAGAGCCTGCGCCGGCTCGGGCCGTTCTGGGCCGCGGCCAAGCAGGTGCTGGAGCGTTACGGCCTGTCGCTGGACAGCAGCCTGGATGCGCTGCGCACCGGCTTGATCAGGCAGGACGGCGACCGCGCCCAGGTGCGGCTGCGCTATCCGCTGGCCGCGTACGACATCGACCTGAGCATCGCCCTGATCAAGCGCGACGGCCACTGGTACCAGCAGCAGACCCAGGACGAGGTGCAGGCGTTGCTCGGCGCTGCGCCGGCGGCGCCCGTACCCGTACCCGACGCCGCTGCAACGCCCGACACTCCGGCGGCCGCACCCGCCACGCCCGCCGCCACCGGGCAACGCCCGGCTGGGCGATAATGACCGTGATGCCAGAACAGAATCCCCTGCCGTTCCCGGACGGCCAGCCCGCCCCGCCCAGCGCTGCCGATCTCGGTGCCACGGCCGCCCCCTTGCCGAGCGCCGTTCCGGTTCCGCCGGACGCTGCGCCGTCGATCGCGCCCGCCGTCGCCGTCGCCCGCAGCGCCAAACGCCCGTGGTGGGCGCGCCTGCTCGGCCGCCTGGCCGACCCCTGGCTGAGCCTGACCATCGAACCGGACCAACCGAGCCGCTACGACGACGGCACGCCGGTGGTCTACGTGCTGGAGGACTACGGCCTGTCCAGCGCGCTGATCCTGGACAAGGCCTGCCGCGAGGCCGGGCTGCCCTCGCCCCTGGTGCCGCTGCCGGGCGACCCGCTGCAGCGCAAGCGCGCCTACCTGGCGCTGTCGCGGCGCAGCAGCAGCAACTCGCTGATTCCCGAGCAGCGCGGCGGCAAGACCCATTCGGATTCGCTGGCCAAGCTGCTGCAGGCGCACCGCGTGCGCGCCGACCTGGACGTGCACCTGGTGCCGGTGTCGATCTTCGTCGGCCGCGCGCCGGACAAGCAGAGCGGCTGGTTCGCGGTGCTGTTCTCGGAAAACTGGGCGCTGGTCGGCCGCTTCCGGCGCCTGCTGGCGGTGTTGCTCAACGGCCGCACCACCATCGTGCGCTTCGCTCCGCCGATCTCGCTGCGCCAGACCATGGCCGAGGGCCTGCCGCCCGAGCGCACCCTGCGCAAGCTGCAGCGCGTGCTGCGCACCCACTTCCGGCGCATCCGCGAGGCGGTGATCGGCCCGGACCTGTCCACCCGCCGCCTGCTGGTGGACCAGGTGCTGGCCGCCGACTCGGTGCGCGAGGCCATCGCCACCCAGGCCAAGCGCGACAACTCCAAGCCGGTCGACGCCTGGCGCAAAGCGCACGCCTACGCCTGGGAAATCGCCGCCGACTATTCCAGCCCGGTGGTGCGCTCGGCCAGCTTCCTGCTCACGCATGTGTGGAACCGCATCTACGCCGGCGTGCTGGTGCATCACCTGGACAAGCTCAAGCAGGCCGCGCCCGGGCACGAGGTGGTGTATGTGCCCAGTCACCGCAGCCACATGGATTACCTGCTGCTGAGCTACCTGCTGTACGAGCGCGGCATCGTGCCGCCGCATATCGTGGCCGGCATCAACCTCAACCTGCCGGTGGTCGGCACGCTGCTGCGCAAGGGCGGCGCGTTCTTCATCCGCCGCTCGATCAAGGGCAATGCGCTGTATTCGGCGGTGCTCAGCGAGTACGTCGCGCAGCTGGTGGCCGGCGGTTATTCGATTGAATACTTCGTCGAAGGCGGGCGCTCGCGCACCGGGCGCCTGCTGCAGCCCAAGGGCGGCATGATCGCGATGACGCTGCGCGCCTACCTGCGCCAGCCGCGCAAGCCGGTGCTGTTCCAGCCGGTCTACATCGGCTACGAAAAGCTGATGGAAGGCAACAGCTACCTGGACGAGCTCACCGGCCGGCCCAAGGAGAAGGAATCCATCTGGGGCCTGCTGTGGTCCATCCCCAAGGTGCTCAAGCAGAACTACGGCCAGGTGGTGGTGAACTTCGGCGAGCCGATCGCGCTCAACGACGTGCTGGCCAAGCACGCGCCGGATTGGGACGGCCAACCGATGCCCGACGACGAAAAACCCACCTGGCTGGCACCGGCGGTGGACACGCTGTCCACCCAGATCCAGACCCGCATCAACTGCGCCGCCGACGTCAATCCGATCAACCTGCTGGCGCTGGCGCTGCTGTCCACGCCCAAGCACGCGATGGGCGAGGCCGACCTGATCGCGCAGATCGAGCTGTGCAAGAAGCTGCTGGCCGAGATGCCGTATTCGGACCGCGTCACCGTCACCCCGCACACCCCGGCGCGCATCATCACCCACGCCGAAGAGATCAACGTGCTCACGCGTGTGTCGCATCCGCTGGGCGATGTGCTGAGCGTCAGCGGTGACACCGCGGTGTTGCTGAGCTACTTCCGCAACAATGTGCTGCACCTGTTCACCGCCTCCTCGTGGGTGGCGTGCTGTTTCCAGAACAACCGCCGCATGAGCCGTGCCGGTCTGCTGCGCCTGGGCCGCACGGTGTACCCGTTCCTGCAGGCGGAGCTGTTCCTGCCGTGGAGCGAGGACCGCTTTGCCGAGCGCATCGAACAGACCATCGACATGTTCGTGCGCGAAGGCCTGCTGCTCAACGTCACCGACGACGATGGCGGCATCCTCGCCCGCAATACCGGGCAGACCGACGAGGTGTTCCGCCTGCGTGCGATCGGCCATTCGCTGCAGCAGGCCTTCGAGCGCTATTACATCGCCATCTCGGTGCTGGTGAAGAACGGCCCCGGCGTGCTCGGTGCCGGCGAACTGGAAAGCCTGTGCCAGCAGGCCGCGCAACGCCTGAGCCTGTTGTATGCCCCGGCCGCCCCGGAGTTCTTCGACAAGACCCTGTTCCGCAGCTTCATCCAGAAACTGCGCGAGCTGCGCCTGGTGTGGCCGGACGAGAACAGCAAGCTGCTGTTCGACGAGCGCCTGGATGCCTGGGCCAAGGACGCCAAGTTCATCCTTGGCCGCGAGTTGCGCCACACCATCGAGCGGGTCAGTCCCGAAGCGGTCAAGCCGGATATGGTGTTGCCGCCGGTCGAATAGGGCGACGCTACAAACGCCATCGTCTCCCTGCGGTATGTGATGCAGGCAATGGCAGCGCACCAGCAGGGAAGCGCAGACGCGCAAGAGGCTTCCCTTCTCCCACCGGGAGAAGGTGCCCGAAGGGCGGATGAGGGCCGGTCAGCACGCAAATCCTCCAGCGCTGCAGCAGACCAGAGTCACTTCCGACGTTGTTCACCAACGCCGGGAACTTCACACAACAGTTCCGTCCGTTTCATCCCCCTCTTGCAGCCCTGCCGATAGCATCGCGCCACCGTTCATCACGATCGGGTGCGTTGGACCACAGGCGTGCCCGGCAGGAGATCTCCATGCGCGCAGCCATCCACACCCAGTTCGGCGACCCGGCCAAGGTGCTCGAACTCGGTCAACGGCCTACTCCGCACCCCGGCAAGGGCCAGGTGCGCATCGCCATGCGTCGCTCGCCGATCCACAACCACGACCTGTGGACGGTGCGCGGCAATTACGGCTATAAGCCCGAGCTTCCCGCGATCGGCGGCAGCGAAGCGGCGGGCGTGATCGACGCACTCGGCGAAGGCGTCCAAGGCCTGCAGACCGGCCAGCGCGTGGTCGCCGCCGGCGTGCACGAGAGCTGGGCGGAATTCTTCCTGGCCGACGCCTCCGGCGTCGTCCCGCTGCCCGACGCACTCGACGATGACCGCGGCTGCCAGTTGATCGCCATGCCGCTGAGCGCCCTCATGCTGATCGAATCCTTGCACGTCAAAAAAGGCGACTGGATCGTGCAGAACACCGCCAACGGCGCGGTCGGCAAGACCGTGGCCATGCTCGCCGCCACACGCGGCATCAACGTGATCAACCTGGTGCGCCGCGACGCCGGCGCGGACGAGCTGAAAGCGCTCGGCATCGGCAACGCAATCTCCACCGCGCAAGCAGGCTGGCAGGACAAGGCGCGCGCGCTGGCCGGCGAGGCACCGATCGTGCGCGCAATCGACTCTGTCGCCGGCAGCGCAGCCGGCGACCTGATGGGGCTGCTTGCCGAGGGCGGCGAGCTGATCTCGTTCGGCTCGATGACCGGCGAGCCGCTGCAGATTTCCAGCGGCGATGTGATCTTCAAGCAGGCCAGCGTGCGCGGCTTCTGGGGCAGCAAGGTCATGGCCGCCACCAAGCCCGAGGACAAGCGCCGCATGATCGGCGAACTGCTCAAGGCCGCCGTCGATGGCAGCCTGGCCCTGCCGGTGGAAGCGGTATTCGATCTGGAAGACGCGGCGAAAGCGGCAGCGGCAAGCGCCGAACCGGGCCGCCGCGGCAAGATCCTGCTACGCGCAGGTTGAGGACGGTGGCTCGGGTCGTCTTACGACAATCGGCGCCTGACGCGCAAAAACGGTGAGGCGCTTGCACGTCCGCTGACGCGAACAAGCGCCCGGATCCGTTGCCCAGATCGGCCGAAGAGATCGACAATTCTCCAAGGCCGGCATATCAAGCCCCTGTTCCTTCGGGGCGAAGCGGCATAGCTTGCGCGCCACTGGCGCGCGTGCCTTGGAGCGCCCGCGTCGCAAGACGTGGGCCGGGGCGCGCAGCGGGGGTTGGGGTAAGGGTGCGGCCCAAGCGACCAACGCGACACGCCTCAAGCCGGCGCCATGCCGACAAACCCCTGCCTGCGTCACCAACTGACTCAACTGCCTGTCACCGCGACGTTGATATCCACGACCGCAAAGCAAACCCAGGCGGCCGCACGCACCAACCTCACGCCGGCTCGTCAGGCACCAGCTCCATTTCCAGCCGCGTGATGCAGTCCTTGAGATGCAGCTTGCGCTTCTTCAGGCGCTTCATCTGCAGCTCGTCCTCCATGTTGGCGGGCACGCGCTGGATCTCCTCGTCCAACGCGCGGTGGGCGCGTCGCAACTCGGCGATCTGCTCGGCGATCTCGGCGGGTGAGAGAGTTTCCACGGCTCCGAGCATACACAACCACGGGCCGGCCGCGTCACCTGTGCTTGCCAAGCCGCCCGGGGCTGCGACAATGCCTGCGCGCCGTTGGGGAAACGGCGGCGCGCCTCACCTCATCATTGCCGCGCGGCCATGGCCGTCGAGAAAGGAGTCTTTACGATGCGTTTGCGTTCTTCCCTGCTGGCCCTGAGCCTGCTCACCGCCGCCAACCTGGCCAGCGCCGCCGACGTCGCCAAGTACGACGGCTTTTTGTGCTGCAACCTGCGCACCGACGGCAGTTGGATCAGCGATAGCAACTACGCCGAAGACGGCAAGCGCATGCTTCCCGTAGGCACCCCGGTCAGCGTCACCGGCTTCGGTCGCAACCGCGTCAACCTCAAGATCGCCGGCGAAAAGCAGTCCATCGGCAACGATTACAGCCGCGACCTGGACAACACCGCCTTCGCCGCCCGCTATGTCGTCACCGCCGACCCCAAGCTCAAGCTGGCCACCTTCCCGCCCAAGATCCGCCAGGCCATCAATGACGGCAAGCTCACCGGCGGCATGACCCGCGAACAGGTGCTGATGGCCGTCGGCTACCCGATCAGCAGCGAAAACCCGAATCTGGACGCCTCGCTGTGGCGCTACTGGCGCGACAGCTTCTCCGAGTACCAGGCGCAGTTCGGCCCCAGCGGCAAGCTGGTCAAGGTGACGGCTGATCCGCAGTTGATGAATCTGGTTTGGGTGCCGTGAATTGCCCGAGGTGGTCGCACATCGTACGGCCATCTGCGTAGTGGGTTCATTGCCTGAGCAGGCACCTCGAACACCGGGAGACGGTAGGCTCCAGCAGCCGAGGTCTGGATCCTGGCGACACGCGATCAGAGCGCACAATCAGCGCCAGCGCTCTTCCCTGGCCACGGGCCGCCAAAGACCGAAGCTCACATGCAACGACATCCGGACCTGTATCCCAACGACGATAATGGCAACACCCTCTGGCACATTGCCCAGCAAGGCGTAAACCTGTCGAAGCCGCGCGAGATTGCGTTCTCCGTGGTCTTCCCCACGAAGGAGTCGGCCTTGGAGTTCTCGGTGATGCTGCTGCGCTTCGAGCAAAAGGTGCGTTGCTGCCACTATCCGGAAAACACCGCGTTTCCGATGGACGTGACGGTATATCCGACCATGGTGCCGTCGCACAAGGCGATTTCGGCATTCGAGGAGGAGCTGGCCGTGGAGGCCAAGCCCCTGGGTGGCCTGAATGACGGCTGGGAGTTTTCCGTGGATGACAAGGACGCCTGACGCAGCCCGTGTTCGAGCTCAGCGATGCAGTCACTGCATCGCTGAGCTCGTTGCACCCTTACCGCGTTACCGCGTTACCGCGTTACCGCTGCGACTGCGGTACGCGGCGCAGCTGCGACACGTCATAGCCCATTGCGGCGATACGTTGGACAGCCTGCTGATAGTCGGCATCGGAGACCTGCGGGGTACGCGCCATGTACCAGACGTAATCGCGCTTGCTGCGCGCCACGATGGTCTGCGCATACGCCGCATCCCGCCAGGCGATCACGTACTCGGCCTTGAACGGCCAGAAGAACTGCATGCTCCACAGCGCACCATTGCCTTCCTTCGCCACTTGGCCGATCGGGTGCATGGACTTGAGCGGCGCCTGGAAGCTGCCCTTGCGGTAGGTGAAGGTGGTCTGGATGCGGCCGTCCGGCCGCAGCGCATAGCGCTCCACGGCATCGTAGGCCTTGCGCTCGGGCCGGGTGGGAATGTGCGCGATGACGTACCAGTCGCCCATGAAGCGCGGCACGTCGACGCTGTCTGCGCGGGGCAGGGCGGCACGCGGCTCGCTCCCACTTGCACTCCCGTAGACCGCTAGCGTCAGCAACAACAGCATCGAACCACCTCGCATGGCAACCTCCACCAGAAAGAACCCGTAGATAGACCTACGGCGTTGCTGTGCGTCCGGATGCAACCCCATGCGATGCAGTTCCGGACTGGGTGCACGCTGGCGTGGTGTGCCAGCGGCACGACCGTAACGCTCGACATGTCATGGCGGCGTTGAAGCGCCAGGCCGACGCCTTGTGCATGCCAGGAAACGCGCGATCACGGAGCGGTGAGCGCCGGGTCGACGATCAGCCGCAACAAGGATTACGACGCGCTTTGAAAGCGCAGCGGTGGCAGGACGTGTCGTTCAGCGCCGGCGGTCGAGCCATGACGGGCTGGTTTGAGTTCCGGCAGGCGGTAGCCCGACGGCATTCACCAGGGCGATACCGCGTCTTCCCCATATGGATGAATCGTCGCGATCCTTCCATCCGCGTCGTGTTCCAGCGGTGCCATCTTGATGCTGCGCAGATGCGTTTGCCCGCCCGACAGCACGGCGTCGTGATAGAACAGGTACCACTGGCCGTTGAACAGGCAGATGGAGTGATGTGTGGTCCAGCCGACCACCGGTGCGAGCAGCACGCCCTGGTAGGCGAATGGCCCGTACGGGGTATCGCTGGTGGCGTAGCAGATGCGGTGGGTATCGCCGGTGGAGTAGGACAGGTAATAGCGGCCGGCGTGGTGGTGGACCCAGGGGCCTTCGAAGAAGCGGCGGGCATGGTCGCCGGCACGTAATGGTGTGCCGTGTTCGTCGAGGATGATGATCTCGCGGGTGGGTTCGGCCAGTTGCGTCATGTCCTCGTGCAGGCGGGCGACGCGCGGGCCGAGTGCGGGCGCGTCGTCGCCCGGTTCCTGATGGTCCGGCGCATAGACGTTGTCGCGGTAGTGCTGCAGTTGGCCGCCCCAGATGCCGCCGAAGTACAGGTAATGCGCGCCGTCGTGGTCGGCAAATACCGCCGGGTCGATCGAGTAGGTGCCGGCGATAGGTTCGGCTGCGGCGACGAACGGGCCTTGCGGGCCATCGCCGACCGCCACGCCGATCTGGAAGATGCCGTCGGCCCGCTTGGCCGGAAAATACAGATAGGTCTTGCCGTCGCGCTGCGCGGCATCCGGTGCCCACATCTGGCGCTGTGCCCAGGGCACGTCGCGCACGTGCAGCACTTGCCCCAGGTCTTCCACCGGTGCACCGGGATGGGCCATGCGCAAGACGTGGTAGTCGGCCATGTCGAAGTGCGAGCCGTCGTCGCTGAAGGCAACGCCGGCATCGATGTCGTGCGAGGGGTAGATGTACAACGCGCCGTCGAACACGTGTGCGGAAGGGTCGGCGGTATAGAGGTGGGTGACCAGCGGTGCGGAAATGGCGGTGCGCGCCAGCGCCTGCAGTGCAGCGGTGTGCAGTTCATCGGACATGCGCGTACCTGTGCATGAGGTGGGAGGGAGAGGGCGTCAACTGCTGGCGAGCGCGGCGCTGCGTCGGCGCAGGCCCAGCTCGTGTTCGATGCGGGTTTCCAGCGGCTTGTCGATCTCGTACAGCGCCAGCAACGCGGTGCCGAGCAGGAACGGGATGGACGCATACACGCTGATGGCCAGGCGAATGCCGTTGGTCACGGCATCGCTTTGCAGCGGCAGGGCGGCGTCGTAGCCATAGAACGCCAGGATGCCGGCGACCAGCGCGCCGCCGACGCTCAGGCCGATCTTCAGGCCGCACAACATCGCCGAGAAGATGATCGCGGTGGCACGGCGGTGGTTCTTCCATTCCGAGTAGTCGGCCACGTCGGCGATCATCGCCCACAGCAGCGGGATGGTGATGCCGTAGAAGAACCCGTGCAGCACGTAGGAGCCGAATACCCAGCCGGTCGCGCTCGGCGGGTACAGGTAGAACGCCAGCAGGAACAGCGTGGAGATCAGCAGCGCGCCACCGAACACGTTGCGCTTGCCGTAGCGGTCGGCCAGCCGCTTGGAAAAGCCGATGCCCACGATCATCGCCAGGATGCCGCCGGCGCTGAACACGCTGAAGGCCGAGGTGGGTGCGTCCTGCGGCCATTGCAGCGCGCTCAGGCCGGCGCCGGTAAGCATGCTGTTGATTGCAGCAATGAAGCGGTTGAAGCCGGCGTTGTCGAGGAACAGCGTCAATGCGTTCGCGTCGAGGGTGTACTTGAAGTAGTAGATGTACATCCCGCCCTTCATGGCGAGATTGATGAAGACCAGGATGGTCAGCGCCAGCATCACCAGCCAGGGTTGGTTGCGGACCAGATCGGTGAGGTCCTGGCGCACGCTGCTGCGTTGTTCGCTGATCGGCAGCACGCGCTCGCGCGTGGTGAAAAAGGTGATCAGAAAGCACAGCGTGCCGACGGCGGCGAACAGCGCCATGGTGTTGCGAAAGCCCTGTGCCTTGTCGCCATTGCCCAGGATCAGCACCAGCGGCAGCAACAACACCTGGATGATGAACTGTGCAAACGTCACCGCCAGGAAGCGGTAGGCCGACAAGCTGTTGCGCTGCTCCATGCTGCCGGTGAGCACACCGCTCAAGGCCGAGTACGGCAGGTTGTTGGCCACATACACCAGCATCAGCAGCGTGTAGGTGGCGAAGGCGTAGGCGATCTTGCCCTGCTCGCCGAGTGCGGGCGTGCTGAATGCGGCCAGCGACAAGGCACCGAACGGCAATGCCGTCCACAGGATCCACGGGCGGAACTTACCCCAGCGCGTGCGGGTGCGGTCGGCCAGGATGCCGATGATGGGCGTGAACACGAACGCGCCGAGCATGCCCACCACGAAGATCAGGGTGGCGGCCACACTCGCCGGGATGCGGAACACATCGGTGTAGAAGAACGCCAGGAAGGTGACCAGGGTCTGGAAGATCAGGTTGGCCGCCAGGTCGCCCAGGCTGTAGCCGATCTTTTCGCGCAAGGAGAGCTGTTGTGAGCGATCGTTCATGAGGTGGGGCGGGCTCAGGGAGTGCTGCGGAAAACGCCGCGGCGCGCGCCAGGCTGCCGGTCGCGATGGGAGGTGATCGCGACCGGCGAACACAGCACTCAAAAGGTACCGCGGATGCCGAGCATGACCGTGCGCCCGGGCTCGTACAGATCGTAGGTGGCGTTGGGCCAGGCGTAGGTGGTGCGCAATGGCTCGTCGGTGAGGTTGGTGACGTTGAGGGTGATCTGCGGCTTGGACGGCAGCGACTCCAGGGTGTAGCTGGCAGACAGATCCAGCTGCCCGCGCGCATCGGCGTTGAGGCGCGCGTAGGGAATGCCGTTCTGGTTGGCGCCGGAGATCACCATGTCGTCGTTCCAGGTGTAGGACAGGCGCACCGAAGCGGCGTCCTTTTCCCAGTACACGGTGCCGTTCCACAGGTTCGGCGCCACACCGACCGCCACTGCGGGAACGCCTTCGCCTTCGGAGGATTGGGTGACATGGGTGTAGTTCACGCTGAAGCCCAGGCCGTCGACCAGCTTGTCCAGCGGCTGCACCCAGATCGCCTCGGTGCCGCGGATGTTGAGTACGCCGTCGGCATTGACCTGGGTCTGTACATCCACGCTGGCGGCGTTGGGGCCGCCGCGCTGGTCCAGGCCGGCCTGCTGGATCGGCAGCAGGCTGTCGTAGGGCACGCCCAGGTCGTTGAAGGGAATACGCCGTACGCCATTGACGGTGAAGCCGCTGATGCGCTTGTTGAACAACGTCAGGCCCACATAGCCTTCGCCGCCGGTGTACCACTCGCCACCGAAATCCACGTTGGTGGACAGATACGGCGCCAGGTTCGGATTGCCCTGGGTGGCGGTCTGCGCGGAGGGGTCGCTGAAGTTGGTGTTGGGCAGCATCGCGCTGGGGTCGGGCCGGGTCAGCGTGCGCGAGCTGGACAGGCGCAGCACCACGTTGTCGGCCACATCCCAGGCGGCGTTGAACGAAGGCAGGGTTTCCTTGTAGTCCGAATCCAGCACCTGGATGCGGCGGATGCCGTTGATGGTGACCGGGCCGGTGATGGTCTGGTCGGTGGTCACGTAGCGCACGCCGGCGTTGAAGCGCAGCGTGCGGTTCCACACTTCGGTTTCCGCGTTGGTTTCGATATAGAAGCCCAGGTTCTTTTCGCGGATGCCGCCGGCCGAGGCGCCGGTGTTGGCGGAGTTGGTCTCCGGTGCGGAATCGCGCAGCGCGTAGTAATTGGTGTCGCCCAGGAAGCGGTTGAAATCGGCGGTGATGAAGCCGTCCGGACCGGGCTTTAGATACGTGGCCAGCACCGAACTCGGCACGGCCGAACCGGGGCCGCCGTTGCACACGTTGCCACCGCCGCCACGGCAGACCACCTGCTCCCAGGCGATGCTGTTGTCGAAGCCGCGGATGGTGCGCTCGGCCTGGTCGTAGGCGGCGCCGATCTTGAGGTTGCGCTTGTCTTCGCCGAACTGCAGGTCGGCCCGTGCGCCACGCGTTTCGGTGATGCGTTTTTCGTTCTGGATATTCACCCGTCCGCCGGTCCAGCCCCAACCCAGGTTGGGGTCGTTGAGATCGAGCGGGCTACTGATCGAGGGGCGGTCGCCGCCTTCGTTGCGATAGTCCACGGTGGTGAACGGCGAGGTGACCAGGATGCTGGGCGACTCGCGTGCCAGCCAGCTGCGCGTGGCGTTGGCCTGCACGTTGAGCTTGATGTCCTGGTTCTCGCCGAACAGCAGTTCTGCACCGGGATTGACGCTCCAGAACTTGACCTCTTCCCGGTACGGGCGCGCTTCCAGAAAGTACTGCGCGTTGGCGAAGGTGGCGCTGGTGACCACGTTGTTCTGGTCCAGCTGCATCCCGAGCGGGATCATGTTGCCGTTGCGGCCGATCAGATTCATGCTGATCCGTTGGGTGGTGCGCTTGGCTTCCGAATACAGCGTGTCCAGGTAGAAATGCATGCTGTCGGACGGGCGCCATTCCAGCGACATCACCGAGGCATCGCGGTCGCGATCGCCATTCATGTAGACGCTGCGGCCCAGCCGCGGAATCAGCGCGTCGCTGATCTGGTCGATGCTCAGGCCCGGGTTGCGCGCCAGCAGCCAGGCCGCATCGATGGTCTCGCCGGTGGTCAGGCCGCTGCCGGCGGTGGCCGGCACGCGGTCGGGAATGCGCCAGTTGCCGCCGCCATTGACGTTGCACGCGGCCGGTTGATTGGTGGCCGGGGTGCCGGCAGGCGGGGTGAGGCCGCATTGGGTGTAGGTGAGGCCGGGGTTGGTCCAGCCCACGCTTTCGAAGCCGCGCACGCCGAGCTTGCCGCGCACCGAGGCCACGCCCAGCAATGCGCCGAAGGTGCCTTGCTCGTTGGTCCAGCTGCCCATGAAGGCGCCGCGCGGGGTGGTCTTTTCGCTGGTGCTGTTCCAGTCCGCCTGGGCCTGATAGGTGAAGTGCACGCCGGGGCGATCGAACGGACGCGCGCTACGCATATCCACCACGCCGGAGACGCCGCCTTCGAGCATGCTGGCGGTGGGCGTCTTGCTGACGGTGAGCTGGGTGAAGAACTCGGTGGGAAACAGGTTCAGATCGACTTCGCGGTTCTGGTTCTGCGCGTTCAGGCCGATCGAGGCGGTGGCGATGCTGGCGCCGTTGAGCGTGGTCTTGGTGAAGCTGGTGCCCAGGCCGCGGATGGCGATGTTGAGGCCCTCGCCATTGACGTCGCGCGAGAGCTGCACGCCGGGGATGCGGTTGAGCGACTCGGCGATGTTCATGTCCGGAAACTTGCCGATGTCCTCGGCAAACACGGTGTCGGCAAAGCCCACCGAGTCGCGCTTGGCGTCGGTGGAAAACTGGATGCTGCGCCGGTAGCCGGAGACGGTGACGGTGTCGAGCTGGGTCACCGCATCGCCGCTGGCAGCGGCGCCCGCTGGCGGTTGTGCGGAGGAGGCGCTGTCGGCGTCGCTGGACTGCGCCCAGGCGGCGGTGCTGGTCATGCCCAGCAGGATGGACCCCAACGCGCAGGACAACGCGGTTTGTGCGTAGCTGTTCTTCACCGTAATCCCTTCCCTAACAGGTGAGCAGATGTCCCACGCATCGCCCCTGCGCAGGGAGTGCCGCTGCCGATAGCGGCGCGGCGATGGTGCGATGGGGGAGACGGGCGATCAGCAGTGGCCGATGTTAGCGCTACCAAATTCAGAACATCACGCTGCAGGGCAGCATAGGCGACGGAAGGCATCGCAGCAGGTGCGAGAGAGGTGCTGATCGAAACCGTGGCGGCTGTAAATGGCACACTGGCGTGCTGCACTGCGCGATGGTTTTTGCCCAGCGGCGTGGTAATGGTAGCGCTATCACCGGTGGCGCAAGGCCACCTTCGTGCAGGTGCAGTGCTCGATGAATCGAACCGAAGGAAACGCCAACCAGGGGCCGGGCCACACGCGACACGTGGCAGCGCATTGCAGTGGCTGTTGCGCAATTGCCCAGCGCAGGCTGCCTCCAGCAGCGCTATGGCGCCCGCGCACATGAGCGAGTTGCCGCAAGCGGCTGCACCTGCCGGCACGCTGGCACGCCTGGGCCGCATGCGTTGGCGCGTCTGCGCACTGCTGCTTGCCGCCACCACCATCAACTACGTCGACCGCCAGGTGCTGGGCGTGCTGGCGCCGTTTCTGCAGACGCAGATCGGCTGGAACGAGATCCAGTACGGCTATATCGTTACCGCATTCCAGGCCGCCTACGCGCTGGGCCTGCTGTGCAGCGGTGCGGTGATCGACCGCTTCGGCACGCGCGTCGGTTACGCGCTGGCGATCGGCATCTGGAGCCTGGCGGCAATGGGGCATGCGCTGGCCACCAGCGTGGTGGGCTTTGCGATTGCGCGCTTCTTCCTGGGGCTGGGCGAGTCCGGCAACTTCCCCGCTGCACTGAAGACGGTGGCCGAGTGGTTCCCGCGTCGCGAGCGCGCACTGGCCACCGGCATCTTCAATTCCGGCTCCAACATCGGTGCGATCGTCGCGCCGTTGCTGGTGCCGCTGATCGCCACCGCCTGGGGCTGGCAGGCGGCATTCCTGTTCACCGGCGTGCTCAGCGCCACCTGGCTGCTGGTGTGGTGGCTCAGCTATCACCCGCCCGAGCAGCAACCCGGCCTGTCGGCGGCAGAGCTGGCGCATATCCGCAGCGATGCGCACGAGCCGGTGCAGCGGCGGCTGTCGTGGTTGCAGGTGCTGCGGCACCGGCAGGCCTGGGCGTTCGTGCTGGGCAAGTTCATCACCGACCCGATCTGGTGGTTCTTCCTGTTCTGGCTGCCCAAGTTCCTGCATGCCGAATACGGCTTGAGCCTGTTGCAACTGGGCGCGCCATTGATCGTGATCTTCGTGCTGGCCGACATCGGCAGCATTGCCGGCGGCTGGGTCGCCGGGCGCTTCATCGCCCGCGGCTGGAGCGTCAACCGCGCGCGCAAGAGCGCAATGCTGATCTGCGCAATTTCGGTGGTGCCGATCGTGTTCGCTGCACGCGCCGATAACCTGTGGCTGGCGGTGGGCCTGATCGGCCTGGCCACCGCTGCGCACCAGGGGTGGTCGGCCAATCTGTTCACGCTGCCGTCGGACATGTTTCCACGCCACGCGGTCGCCACCGTGGTCGGCATCGGCGGCTTTGCCGGCGCGGTCGGCGGCATGCTGATCGCCACCTTCATCGGGTTCCTGCTGCAGGCCACCGGCAGCTATGTGCCGGTGTTCCTGATGGCAGGCTCGGCGTATCTGCTGGCGCTGGCGGTGGTGCACATGCTGGTGCCACGCTTGGCGCCGGCGCAGCTGCCGGCAGATGCCGCACCGACAGCCAATGCATCTTCCTGAGGGGATCATCATGCAATTACGCACACTGGCAATCGGGCTGTTGTTGGCGGCGAACGTCGCAACGCTTGCGCAGGCCGCGCCGCTGGCTTCCGGCGCGCCCAAGTTCCTGGGCAGCGCCTACAGTCCGCAACAGGCGCCGGGATTTGCGCAGTACTGGAACAAGCTCACGCCGGAAAACAGCGGCAAGTGGGGCAGCGTGGAAGCGGTGCGCGACCAGATGGACTGGAGCGGGCTGGATACCGCCTACAAGCTGGTCAAGGCCAACGGCATGCCGTTCCAGATGCATGTAATGGTGTGGGGCAATCAGCAGCCGGAGTGGATCACGTCGTTGCGACCGGCCGAGCAGCGCCGCGAGATCGAGCAGTGGTTTGCCGCGGTGGCGCAGCGCTATCCGGAGATCGACCTGCTGGAAGTGGTCAACGAGCCGCTCAACGACCCGCCCAGCAAGGACGACACCGGTGGCGGCAACTACCTGCAGGCCTTGGGCGGCGACGGCGCCAGCGGTTGGGAATGGGTGCTGCAGTCGTTCCGGCTGGCACGCCAGCACTTTCCGCGTGCGCGGCTGATGATCAACGACTACAGCATCACCAACAGCCCCCAGGCCACGCAGAAGTACCTGCAGATCGTGCAGTTGCTGCAGCGCGAGCAGCTGGTCGATGCGATCGGCGTGCAGGAGCATGCCTTCGAAACCACACCGAATGTGGCGATGTCGATGCATCACGACAATCTCGATGCACTGGCCGCGACCGGCTTGCCGATCTACATCACCGAGTTCGACCTGGACGGGCCCGCCGATGCGCAGCAGCTGGCCGCCTACCAACGCGTGTTTCCGGTGTTCTGGGAGCATCCCGGCGTGCGTGGCATCACGCTGTGGGGCTTTCGCCCCGGCCTGTGGCGCGACACGGAAGCGGCCTATCTGATTCGCGCCGATGGCACCGAGCGGCCGGCGTTGACCTGGCTGCGCGATTACGTTGCCAGCCACGGAGCGGCGCGGTGATCCCGGTGCCCTGCCTTTTTCCTGCCCGTCCGGCGACCGACTGATGGCTACCTCCACCCCGCTGACCCTGCACGACGACCGCCTGCTGCCCGCCGACCCCGGCACCCGTGCGATCGCCCGCCGCCTGTACGCGCAGATCGCCGCGTTGCCGATCATCAGCCCGCACGGCCATACCGATCCGGCATGGTTCGCTACCGACGCGCCGTTCGCCGATGCCACCGCGTTGCTGCTGGTGCCGGACCACTACGTGTTCCGCATGCTCTACAGCCAGGGTATCGCACTGGATGCCTTGGGGATTCCGCGTGCGGATGGATCGCGCGCGGCGGTGGACCCGCGCGCGGCGTGGCGCGTGTTCGCCGCGCACTACCACCTGCTGCGGGGCACGCCCTCTGCGTTATGGCTCAATCATGTGTTTCATGACGTGTTCGATCTGCGCATCCGGCTGGATGCCGGCACTACCGATCATTACTACGACCACATCACCGCTGCGCTGCAGACGCCGGCATTCCGCCCGCGTGCGCTGTTCGAGCGCTTCAACATCGAGGTGATTGCCACCACCGAGTCGCCGCTGGACACGCTGTAGCACCACGCGTCCATTGCCGACAGCGGCTGGAAGGGGCGCGTGCTCACCGCATATCGCCCGGACCCGGTGGTCGACCCCGAACACGAGCAATTCGCCGCTGCGCTGCAGCAGTTCGGCGCGCTCACCGGCGAGGATGTGCTGAGCTGGCAAGGCTATCTGCGCGCGCATCGGCAACGGCGTGCGTTCTTTGCCGCACATGGCGCCACCTCGACCGACCACGGCCACCCCAGCGCGGCCACCGCAGACCTGTCGCCAGCCGAGGCGCAGCGCCTGTTCGACACCGTGGTGCGTGGTGCCGCCACACCGGCGCAGGCCGAGCTGTTCCGCGCGCAGGTGCTGACCGAGATGGCGGCGATGAGCCTGGACGATGGCCTGGTGATGCAGCTGCACCCGGGCTGCTACCGCAACCACAACCGGCAGTTGTTCCAGACCTTCGGGCGCGACAAGGGCGCCGATATTCCGATGCGCACCGACTACGTGCACGCGCTCAAACCCTTGCTGGACCGGTTCGGCAACGACCCGCGCCTGCGCCTGATCGTGTTTACGCTGGACGAAACCAGCTACAGCCGCGAACTGGCGCCACTGGCCGGGCATTACCCGTCGCTGCTGCTGGGGCCGGCCTGGTGGTTCCATGACGCGCCGGAAGGCATGTGGCGTTTTCGCGAGCAAACCCTGGCCAGCGCCGGCTTCTACAACACCGTGGGCTTCAACGACGATACGCGCGCGTTTCTGTCGATCCCCGCGCGGCACGATGTGGCGCGGCGCGTCGATAGCGCGTTTTTGGCCAAGCTGGTGGCCGAGCATCGGCTGGAGGAAGACGAAGCGGTCGAGGTGGCGATCGATCTGGGCTACCGCCTGCCCAAGCAGGCCTACAAGCTGTAATTGCGCAGCACGCACATCGCCGCTGCATCGCGCGCCGCGCGTACCCCGCAGGAGCGGGATGGCGTGGCTTTCTGGCAGCACGGCCACTGCGTGGTCGCGCGAACGGCTTGCGCCGTCCGCATGGTGTCGCACACGGGGTAGAACGATCGCGCCGCCCTGCGTGTGAGGCAGGCCATGCGCCGAGGTCATGGCCGCGTGGGAAGCGACGATCCAACAGCAAGCGCCATCGATGGAGGGCTGCTTCCGTTCGGCGTTCCCGAACATGGGTTGGGAGGCGAGGCGTTGCGCGCCGCCACCGACGTTCGTGTCGGTGCCGCCGGCCGCCACCAAGGGCAATGGACGTGCCACCGCCGCCCAGACCGAAAGCACCGAAGGCACCTCCACGGTCGGTAACGGCAAAGACTGCGCTGCAGGCACGGGCAGTGACACGCGCTCTACAGTGGGCTCGTTCCTAGCGTGAGCGGCGTGATCACCGGTGTGGCCGATTATTCGTCGCAGATCAACACCGACATCGCCAGCAATCCCGCCACCTGCTCGCAGTTCGGTTATTCCTCATGCCAGACCTGGGAGCAGTTCATCTACTCCACCGACAGCGACGGCGATGCCAGCGATGGCCGCACTCCGGTCGTCTTCATCCAGGACTGGTTCTTCGCTGGCAGTGCCTCGCAATACAACTCGGTCGGCTGCCCATCGGGCTGGCACGCCTATCCTGAAAATGCGCTCACGCCCGAGAACGTGATGAAGGCCGAAGTGATCGCACCGCGTCGTGGCGTGCTCGATTTCGCTGCCGCCGATGCATTCGTGGCTTACGCACAAGGTCACCGGCAGTTCGTGGTCGGCCACACCCTGGTTTGACATAACCAGACACCGGAGTGGTTCTTCGTCGATGCGCAAGGCAGGCCCAATACGTCGGAGGCACAGCTGGAGCGCATGCGCGCGTGGGGCGTCAGCGATGGCATGTCGTGGAAAAACGATTACCCGGTGCCTGGCCGCACCAATTATCCATTGCTGCTTGATCGTAATCACCAGCCTAACAGGCTGCTGAAATACCAGCCGCGACGCGAGGCGCAACCAGCGGAATTTTCCAGTACATGTCAGAAGTGGCGAACAATTGACCATGCAG
>NZ_MDSK01000037.1 GCF_002940205.1 Xanthomonas arboricola pv. guizotiae | reverse complement strand
TCACGCGCTTCGAGAAGTTGGACGTCATGTTCCTTGGATTCCTCAACTTCGTCCTGGTCGTTGATGGGCTTCGGATGTGTTAACAGGCCCTAGGGCGGGCGTATCGCACGCGGGGGCAACAGCCAGACCCACGTCTTGCGCGCTGTGCCCAGGTCATTGATCGCGCGTGGCGTGATCTTTCGTAGGAGCGCACCTGGGCGCGATGTGGCATTACCGGCACTGCCATCGCGCCCGGGTGCGCTCCTACAACACCGCGAGCCAACAGGCCACACGTGTCCTCACGTTTTTATAGGAGCGCGCTTGCGCGCGATGGGGCGTTAGCGGGAATGCCCTCGCGCACAAGTGCGCTCCTGCAGAAAACGCGGGCTATTTGGCCGCGCGATGTACTTGCAACAACGCATGAGGTCGGCAGCGCGTGTGCTGCCTGCCATGCACCATGCTTGGCTCAGTGGAGGCTCGAAACTCAGGTCAGCGCGGTCATCACCCCACGCTGGTACGCAGGCCGCGCGCGCAGGCGCTGGTACCACGCCTGCAGATGCGGCAGCTCGGGCCGCTCGATCGGCATTTCGAACCAGGCGTAGACGAAGCTGCCCAGCGGAATATCGCCCATCGCAAATTGCGCGCCGGACAGATACGGCTGCTGCGCCAGGGCCGCATCCGCGCGTGCGAGCAGGTCGCCCGAGCGCGTCAGCGCCGCGGCAATGCGCGCAGGATCGCGCTCGGGTTCCGGTGTGCGCAGCACGCCCCAGAACAGGTCGCGAAACACGCCGGCAAACGTCGAGGTGGTCCAGTCCATCCAGCGATCGCCCAGCGCGCGTTCGGCCGGTGCCTGCGGATACAGGGCCGGCGCATATTGCGCGGCCAGGTAGCGCACGATCGCATTGGACTCCCACAGCACCAATTCACCATCCTGCAGCGTCGGCACCAGACCGTTGGGATTCAACGCGCGATACTCGGGCGTGTCGTTACGACCAGACGCACCGCCGACTTCGATCGAGGTGTACGGCAGCCCGGCTTCTTCGGCGCACCACAGCACCTTGCGCACATTGCTGGAATTGCGCCGCCCCCATAGCGTGATCGAGGCGTTTCCTGCGGCCGGTTGCATCGCAGCGTCAGCCATCGTCATTTCCCCGCTGCCGGTTTGGGCGTCGTGCGCGCCGGACGCTTCGCGGTGGAGGCCTGCGTGGCGCCAGCGGCCGCTGGCGGCGCTGCTTTCGCCCGCCCGCCCTTGGGCGCATCGCGTACCCACAGGGCCTGCTCGTCCTGCTTGATCTCGAACAGGCCGATCGCACGCACCAGGTCGCTGAGCTTGCGATAGCCGTAGTTGCGTGGGTCGAACGAGGCCTGGTTGGCCACCTGCTTGCCCACCGCCCCCAGATGCGCCCAGCCATCGTCTTCGCAGGCACTGTCGATCGCGTTGCGCAGCATCTGCACCAGCCGGGTGTCGCCACGCAGCGCGGTGGCGTCCTTGCGGCCGGCGGCGGTGTCGCTGGCCGCTGCCGCCTGCTCGCCCAGCGCTTCGACATAGGTGAACTTGGAACACGCGTTGACGAACGGCGCCGGGGTTTTCTTTTCACCGAAGCCATACACCTTCATGCCATCGGTGAGCAGACGCATCACCAACGGAGTGAAATCCGCATCGCTGGAGACGATCGCAAAGCCATCCAGGTTGCGCGCATACAGCAGGTCCATCGCATCGATCACCATCGCCATGTCCGAGGCGTTCTTGCCGGAACTATAGGCAAATTGCTGGATCGGCCGGATCGCGTATTCGTGCAGCGCCGCTTCCCAGCCCTTCAGGTGCGGACTCTTCCAGTTGCCGTAGGCACGGCGCACGTTGGCCACGCCATAGCGCGCCACTTCGGCCAGCACCACGTCGATCTTGCCGGCCGGCGCATTGTCGGCATCGATCAGCAAGGCGATGCGTTTGTCGGGATTGTCGATCATGGTCATTCCTCGAAGGTGTCGGCAGAGTCGGTGTCGCTTGCGGTGCCGATCTCGCTGTCGGCAGCAGCGGCCGACGGCAGAGACGGCATGCGGTCATCAAGTCGACGAGATGCGACATGATGCCGCAGGCAGGCCGATTCCAGGCGGCATGTTCATTGCCGATGCGGCATGCTGATGCGCCCGTGTCGCATTCCATCGGACCTGACGATGACTTCTTCCCCCTCCCAAGCTCCGCTGCACCTGGTCGTGGTTGGCGGCGGTTTTGCCGGCTTATGGGCCACCCGCGCGCTCGACGATCCCGGCATCCGCATCACCCTGATCGACCGCCAGAACCATCACCTGTTCCAGCCGCTGCTGTACCAGGTCGCCACCGCCGGCCTGTCGGCACCGGATATCGCCGCGCCGCTGCGCCACATCCTGCGCGAGCAGCGCAATGTCGAAGTGCTGCTCGGCGACGTCGCCGAAATCGCACCGGCCCGCCGCGAGGTGGTGCTTGCCGATGGCAGCACGCTCGGCTACGACATGCTGCTGCTGGCCACCGGCGCCACCCATGCCTACTTCGGCAACGATCACTGGGCCGAGCATGCGCCCGGCCTGAAGACGCTGTACGACGCGCTGGTGCTGCGGCGCAAATTGCTGCTCGCCTTCGAGCGCGCCGAAGCCGAATCCGACCCGGCCGCACGCGCGGCCTGGCTGAGTTTCGCCGTGGTCGGCGGCGGCCCGACCGGCGTCGAGCTGGCCGGCACGCTGGCCGAGATCGCCCGCCACACGCTCAAGAACGAATTCCGCCATATCGACCCGCGGCAGGCGCGCGTGCGCCTGGTCGAAGCCGGCCCGCGCGTGCTGCCCTCGTTCCCGGACGATCTCACCGCCAAGGCGCGCAAGCAGCTCGAGCGCCTGGGCGTGGAGGTGCACACCGGCACGCCGGTCACCCACATCGATGCGCAGGGCTATCAGCTCGGCGACACCTTCGTGCCTGCACGCACCGTGGTGTGGGCCGCCGGCGTGGCGGCATCGCCGCTGGCGCGCACGCTCGGCGTGCCGCTGGATCGCGCCGGCCGCGTGCTGATGCAGCCGGACCTGAGCGTGCCTGGCCACCCGGAAATCTTCGTCGGCGGCGACCTGGCCTCGGTCCAGCAGGACGGCCGCCCGGTGCCGGGCGTGGCACCGGCGGCAAAGCAGATGGGCAAGCACATCGCCAAGGCGATCCGCGCCCGCCATCGTGGCCAGCCCGCACCGGCCTTCCGCTACCAGGACTACGGCAACCTGGCCACGATCGGCCGCATGGCCGCCATCGTGCATGTCGGCAAGCTCAAGCTCTCCGGCATCGTGGCCTGGTGGTTCTGGCTGGCCGCGCACGTGTACTTCCTGATCGGTTTCCGCAACCGGTTCGTGGTGCTGGTGAACTGGGCGATGGCGTACTGGAGCTACCAGCGCGCCGCGCGCATCATCTTCGGCGGCGCCACCGACGACCCGCCGCCCAGCAGCAAGGACGGATGACAGCGGCGCAGGCCGTGCGCGATGCTGTGCGGCCTGATGCGGCGGTCTGATCGTGACCACTCTCCTGTTCCTGCTGGATCTGCTCGGCACCTTCGTGTTCGCCCTCAGCGGCGCGACCGTGGCGGTGCGCAATCGCCTGGATCTGTTCGGCGTGCTGGTGCTGTCGTGCGCGGCGGCGGTGTCCGGCGGCATCGTGCGCGATGTGCTGATCGGCGCCACCCCGCCGGCTGCGTTGGTGCATCCGCAGTACCTGCTGGTCGCCTGCCTGGCCGGCGTGGCCGGTTTCTACTGGCATGCGGCGGTGGAACGGCTGCGCAACCCGGTGCAGCTGTTCGACGCGGCCGGGTTGGCGTTGTTTGCGGTGTACGGCACCAGCAAGGCGCTCGATTACCAACTCAGCCCGCTCAGCGCGACCTTGCTCGGCATGCTCAGCGGCATCGGCGGCGGCATCGCGCGCGATCTGCTGGTGGCGCGGACCCCGGTGGTGCTGCAGGCCGAGCTGTATGCGGTCGCCGCGCTGGCCGGTGGCGGCCTGGTCGCGATCGGGCACCTGCTGGCGGTGCCGCAGGCCTGGTCGCTGGCGACCGGTGCGCTGGTGTGTTTCGGGCTGCGTTTCATGGCCATCCGCTACGGCTGGCATCTACCGGTGGCGCGCCTGCCGGAATAGCGCGGGCGGGCGCAGCGCGCGGTCGATCATCGGCGGACGACCACGGTAAGCAAGCACGCGTCGTCGGACTCGACGCAGCACCGGCAGCCCACATGCAAACGGCCCGGAAAACCGGGCCGTTCGTGCAACACCTGGGGCATGATCGAAGGATCAGGCCACGAACAGTGCCTTCATCTTCTTCAGCGCATTCGCCTCGATCTGGCGGATACGCTCGGCCGACACGCCGTACTCATCGGCCAGCTCCTGCAGCGTCACCTTGGAGTCGGAATCCAGCCAGCGGCGCTTGACGATATCGCGCGAGCGCGTGTCCAGGCCGGCCATGCCCTCGCGCAGCAACTGCAGCTGGTTGTCTTCGCTGTCGTGGCGCTCGTAGGCCTGCGACGGATCTTCGTCGTTGGCGACCAGGTAGCTCACCGGCGACGGCGGGCCATGATCGTCGTCTTCGTCCGACGAGGCGTCGAAGCCGATATCGCGACCGGACAGGCGCGATTCCATCTCCATCACTTCACGCTCGGAGACGTTCAGATCCTTGGCGACCGCAGTCACCTCGGACGCATTGAGCCAGCCCAGGCGGGTCTTGGACTTGCGCAGGTTGAAGAACAGCTTGCGCTGCGCCTTGGTCGTGGCGACCTTGACGATGCGCCAGTTCTTCAGGATGAACTCGTGCATTTCGGCACGGATCCAGTGCACTGCGAAGCTGACCAGGCGCACGCCCATTTCCGGGTCGAAGCGTTTGACCGCCTTCATCAGGCCGATATTGCCTTCCTGGATCAGGTCGCCCAGCGGCAGGCCGTAGCCGTTGTAGCCGCGGGCCACGTGCACCACGAAACGCAGGTGGGAATGGACCAGTTCGCGCGCGGCGTCCAGATCCAGCTCGTCGCGGAAGCGGCGGGCCAGATTCTGTTCCTCATCAACCGACAGCACCGGGATCTGGTGCACGGCACCGATGTAGGCGTCCAGCGAACCGAGCGCACTGGGAATCGGGAGATTGTTTGCCACAAGGGCAGTCGAGGTAGTCTGGTTCATAGGCACCATCTTAGCAGTCTTAGCAGTCGAACTATTGGACTGCCGGGTACAGAAAGAGTTCCCAGCATCCCATTAATAGAACGTTCGGGCTTCTGACATTGCCGGTGTTCTACAGCCCGGCACCCCAAAATCAACCGTTACGCTACCACTGCCGGCCTGCGCAAACCGTGACAAACCAGCTGCGAATCCGGCTGCCGGCACCGCCGTTCAGCCGCCGGCCGAGCTGGTGCCCAGCGCGCTGCGCGGTGGCAGCGACCAGTCGATCGGGCTGATCCCGCGGCGCTGCAGGTGCTCGTTGGTCTTGGAGAAGTGCTGGCAGCCCAGAAAGCCGCGATGCGCCGACAACGGCGAGGGATGCGGGGCCTTGAACACGCGATGGCGCGCCTGGTCGATGACCTTGCCCTTGGACTGCGCGTAGCTGCCCCAGAGCAGGAACACCAGGCCTTCGCGCTCGCGGTTGAGGGTTTCCACCACATGATCGGTGAAGCCTTCCCAGCCCTTGTTCTGGTGGGCGCCGGCACGGCCCTGCTCCACCGTCAGCACGGCATTGAGCAGTAATACGCCCTGGCGCGCCCACGGCATCAGGTAGCCATGATCCGGCCGCGCGATGCCCAGGTCGTCCTGGATCTCTTTGTAGATGTTGAGCAGCGACGGCGGCACCGGCACGCCCGGCAGCACCGAGAAACACAGACCATGCGCCTGGCCTTCGCCGTGATACGGATCCTGGCCCAGGATCACCACCTTCACCTGCTCGAACGGGGTGGCGTCGAAGGCGGCGAAGATCTGCGGCCCAGGCGGAAACACCCGCGCACCTGCCGCCTTGCGTTGACGCAGGAATGCCGACAGCTCCTGCATCTCCGGGCGCAGCAACCAGTCGCCCACCCTTGCCTTCCACGACGGTTCCAGTTGGATACGTGCTTCCACTTCAGTCATAGCGTGACAGCCTGATCCTCCAGGCGTGCCAGGCGCAGCTGGAACAACACCTTGGTCACCAGCAGGCGCTCTTCGATCGGTTTTTGCACCAGATCGTTGGCGCCGGCGCGCAACAATTCGGATTGATTGCGCGGGTTGGTATCGCCAGTCATCACCAGCACCGGCAGGCGGCGCTTGCCGTAGGCAAAATCGATGCGGATACGCTCGACCACGTCGCGGCCGTTGAGTTCGCCTTTCAGGGTCACGTCGGTCAGCACCACGTCGATGCGGCGCTCGGTGCGGCCCAGCGATTCGGCAGTGAGCAGCGCAAACGCATCTTCGGCGGTGAGCACGTGCACCACCTTCAGGCTCTGGCGCTCGAGCATGCGCTTGGTCGCCTCGGCCACCACGCGGCTGTCTTCGATATAGAGCACGGTCGCGCCGACCACCGGTTCGGGCTGTACGTAGCCGCGGATGAAGGTGGCCAGGGCTTCATGGCCCAGCGCCTTGTCGAAATAGTCGGTGACGTATTCGGTGAAGCGGCGCTCCACCAGATGCTGCTGCGCATCGCCGGAGACCACGATCACCGGCACATACGCCTGCCCGGCGGTTTCGCGCACGCTGCGTGCCAGGGTCAGGCCGTCGCCATCGGGCAGCGACAGCGAGGTGGTCACCAGATCCACCGCGCCGGCTTCCAGTGCCTGACGCGCTTCGGCAATGCTGGAGCAGCCGATCACCTGCACGTTGGGCAGGTCGCGCTTGAGCACGTCGGCAATCAGCTTGCGCACCAGCTTGGAGCCATCGACCACCATCACGCGCGGCGCGTCGCTGATCAGGTGTTTGAGATCTGGTGGATGCATGGCAGGCCTCAGGTCTCGGTGGGACGGGTCTGGCGAAGGAAATGGCCGGTCACCAGCCAGGCGCCCAGCCAACCCAGCACCAGGGTGCCGACCAGCACCATCGCAGAATGCAACAGATCCAGCCCGTGCAGGGTAAAGGAACTGCCATAGCTATCGGCCAGGGTTGCCAACGGCGCGCGCAATGCCAGGCCCGAGGCGGCGATCAAAGCGAGCGCAACGGCGCCGGCGCCAAGCCCGTACCACGCACCCAGATACAGGAACGGGCGACGGATGAAGCCATCGCTGGCGCCGAGCAGCTGCAGCACGCCGATTTCTTCGCGCCGCGACTGGATGTCCAGCCGCACGGTGTTGCCAACCACCAGGACCGCACCGATGCCGAGCAGTGCCGACAGTACCTGCACCAGCCGCTCGCCGAAGCGCAGCCAGCCATCCAGGCGCTTGCGCCACAGCGCATCGTGCTGCACCTGATCGCTCTGCGGCAGCGCCTGCAGCGCGCTGGCCAGTTGCACATCGTCGGCCGCATCGGCGGGAGTGACGATCAGCAAGGTGGGCAGCGGGTTGTCGCCCAGTGCATCGGCGGCTTCATCGAGCTTGGCGCTCTCGCGCAACTCGGCCAAGCCCTGCGCGGGCGTGCGCAAGGCGACCTTGGCAACGTCCGGGCGCGCACGCAGCTCGCCGGCCAGCGCCTGCGCCGCATCGGCGGCCACGTCGACCTTCAAAAACAGATTGATTTCGCGCGACTGCTGCACGCTGCCGGCCAGCAGCTTGACGTTGTCCAGCGCGATCGACAGCCCCAGCGGCAAGGCCAGTGCCAGCGCCATCACCACGATGGTCAGCAAGGTGGCCCAGGGCTTGCGCATGGCACGGCCCAGGCTGAAGGCGATGCTGTGCAGATGGTGGTCGATCCACACGCCGAACCGCGACGGCGCGACGGCTTCGGTATTGGCAAGCTTGCTCATTCGGCCAGGTCCTGCGGCGAGATGTCGTCGACCAGGCGGCCGTGATCCAGGATCAGCACGCGCTTGCGCATCTGCTTGAGCAGGGCCAGGTCGTGGCTGACCACCAGCACGCTGGTGCCGCGCGCGGGCAGCTCGGCGAACAACTGCATGATTTCCGCGGCCAGCGCCGGGTCCAGATTGCCGGTAGGCTCATCGGCCACCAGCAGGCGCGGTTCGCCGACGATGGCGCGGGCGATGCCCACGCGCTGCTGCTCGCCGGCCGACAACTGCGATGGCAAGGCCCGCTCGCGATGGGCCAGCCCGATCCGCTCCAATGCCGAGCGCACCCGCTTGCCGATCTCGGCACGCCGGGTGCCGCGCAGGATCAGCGGCAACGCCACGTTCTCGGCGATGCTGCGGTCGTTGAGCAGGCGATGGTCCTGGTAGACCGCACCCACCTGGCGCCGATGCAGCGGAATCTGCCGGCCACGCACCTTGAGCAGGTTGCGTTCGCCCAGCAGCACCGCGCCCTGGCTTGGCCGCTCGCTGAGGTGGATCAATTTGAGCAAGGTACTTTTGCCGGCGCCGGAGTGGCCGGTCACGAACAGCATCTCGCCATCGGCCACTTCGAAGCTGACATCGGTCAGCGCCTGGTGGCCACCGGCGTAGTGCTTGCTGACGTTGTCGAAACGCAGAACGGTCATCCAGCGATTATGCCGGAGCGCCAGCGCTTGCGTCGCATCGCCGGAGCCCGGCAATGCGACGCAGGCCGCGTGCGATCAGTTGCCGGACACCAGCGAGCGCAGGCGACGACCGATGCGG
This sequence comes from Xanthomonas arboricola pv. guizotiae, assembly GCF_002940205.1. Lineage (GTDB taxonomy): Bacteria > Pseudomonadota > Gammaproteobacteria > Xanthomonadales > Xanthomonadaceae > Xanthomonas > Xanthomonas arboricola_C. Next base: position 41,919 of record NZ_MDSK01000037.1, on the reverse strand, counting down.
CTCAGCAGCGACGGGCCGCCGGACGGCTTGGCGGCGCTGCGCACCGGCTTGGCGACCACCTGGGTGGGCTTGCGCGGCGCGGCCGGTGCGGCGACCGGTGTGGAGGCCACTGCCGGCTCGGTACCGTCGACCGGGCGGCCGTTGCGACGCCGACGCCGCTTGCGCGGTGCGCGCTCGGCATCGGCCACGATGGTGGAAGGTGCCTCGACCGCCGCCGCCGCAACCACCGGCGTTTCGGTCGGCGCTGCCGCTGCCGGGGCTTCGCCCTCCACACGCGGCTTGCGACGCGGACGCGGCTTGCCATCGGCACTGCCGCCGTCGCGACGACCGCCGCCACTGCCGCTGCGCGAACCGCCGCCGGGGCCACTGCGCCCGCCACCGCGGCGCTGTTCTTCGGCAGCACGCTGCTCGCGCGCCTCGCGGAAGATGGTGCCCACGCTGTCGCCAGCATCGGCGTCGGCCTCTTCGCCTTCCACCGGCACGCGCGCTGCACGCGGCAGCGGCGTCAGCAACTCGGAGGTCACCGGCTCGACCGGGATCTTCTGCTCGATATAGGCCTCGATATCCGGCAGGCTCATTGCGTAGCGCTCGCAGGCGAAGCTGATCGCATCGCCCTCTTCGCCCAGCCGCGCGGTACGGCCGATACGGTGCACGTAGTCTTCCGCATCGAACGGCAGGTCGTAGTTGTAGACGTACTTGACGCCGTCGATGTGCAGGCCGCGCGCGGCCACGTCGGTGGCGACCAGGATTTCGAGCTGACCCTTCTGGAAGCGGTTGAGCAGCGACTCGCGCTTCTTCTGCGGCACGTCGCCCGACAGCACGCCGACCCGGTAGCCATGCCGCTCCAGGGTGCGCGCCACGCGCTCGACGAACGCCTTGGTGTTGACGAACACCATGGTGCGCGCGCCTTCACTGCGCGACAGCAGGCCCAGCAGCAGCGTCTGCTTCTCTTCGTCGGAGGGGAAATAGATGCGCTGGCGCACCCGTGCGGCGGTGATGCTTTCCGTTTCGACGACCAGCTTTTCCGGCTCGTTCATGTGCTCGTAGGCGAGCTCGAGCACGCGATGGCTGAGCGTGGCCGAGAACAGCAGGGTCTGGCGGGTGCCGCGCTCGGGCATGCGCCGCAGCAGGAAGCGGATGTCCTTGATGAAGCCCAGGTCGAACATGCGGTCGGCTTCGTCCAGTACGCAGATCTCGCAGGCGTGCAGCGACACCACCTTGTGCTGCTTGACGTAGTCGATCAGCCGGCCCGGGGTGGCGATGATCACGTCCACCCCCTGCTGCAGCAGCTCGCGCTGCTTGTCGTAGTCCACCCCGCCGTAGACCAGCGCAAAGCGCAGGCCCAGGTCGGCGCCGAACTTGACCGCGTCCTTGTGGATCTGGATCGCCAGTTCGCGGGTCGGCGCCAGGATCAGCGCGCGCGGGTCCTCCGGCTTGCGGTCGGCCAGCGCCGGGCGGATCAGCAGGCGGTTCATCACCGCCACCAGGAACGCCAGGGTCTTGCCGGTGCCGGTCTGGGCCTGGCCGGCGACGTCGCCGCCCGGCAGCGCGACCGGCAGGGTCAGCGCCTGGATCGGGGTACAGCGGGTAAACCCGGCGCTCTCCAGCCCGGCGATCAGCGCCGGATGCAGGTCGAACGTGGAAAAAGTCAAATCGGTCAGCGGTTTGTCGCTCATTATTCCGTCTTCGTGGGGCGCCCTGGGCAGCCCGGGCGCGGCTTGCATCGATGCCGACAGCGTCGCAAACTGCGGCTGTTGTGGCGGACAGCGCGGCTTCAGGACTGACACTTGATTCAGTCGCGCAATACCCCAGTTTAACGCAATGTAGCGGCCTGCCCGTTCGGGCGGGCCGTTTTGGTTTCCAGGAGACCCAACGTGAGCGACAAGGTTCAACACGTCGGCGATGCCGACTTCGAGACAGCTGTACTGCAATCCGGCGAACCGGTGCTGGTGGATTTCTGGGCCGAGTGGTGCGGACCCTGCAAGATGATCGCCCCGGTGCTGGACGATCTGGCCGATACATATCAGGGCAAACTGAAGGTTGCCAAGGTCAATGTGGACCAGAACCGCGCACTGGCCATCAAGTACCACGTGCGCTCGATCCCGATGCTGTTGCTGTTCAAGGACGGCCAGGTGCAGGCCACCCAGATCGGTGCGGTTGGCAAGGGCCAGCTGACCCAGATGATCGACAAGACCCTGGGCGGCGCGGCCGCCTGAGCGGGTGGGCGTCCAGCGATGGGCGCCCCTGTGACGCGCCAGCAGTTAAATCCTGCTGCGGCAGGCGCTTGCGCGGTTGCGCGCAGCGGTGATAGTGTCAGCCGATCCGGAGCACGTTCGTGCGCCGACGTACCCCTCTAGAAACCTCTTCTAGACTCCCATCACCTAAAGTTCGCCCCCCCGCCGGGCGCTCGCACTCTTAGCGAGGAATCACGCACTTGTCCGATCATCCTTCCTCCGATACCGGGAGCAGCGTCGACGCTCCTGTCGAGAAGCGCGTGCGCAAGCCGCGCGTGAGCAAGACCGCCGCTGCCACCGACGACGGTGGCGCGCAGCAGCCCAACCTGCCCTTGCCCGCCAGCCCCGCACCCGATGCTCCACGTGCCCCGCATGCACCGTCGCACGCTGCCGATTCGGCACCGGCGCAGACGTCCGGCGATGGCGCGTCCTATGCCGGTAACGCCCCCGGCGCCAACCAGGGCAACCCGGGCGGCGACACCCAGGGCGACTCCCGCGAGGGTGGCCAGACCCAGCAGCAGCGCTTCAATCAGGCGCAGCAGCAGCAGAACCAGAATCAGGCGCAGCACCGGGGCCAGAACCAGGGTCAGCCCCAGGCGCAGGCGCAGGGTCAGGGTCAGGACCAGAATGGCGGCCAGCATCAGCAAGGCCAGGGCAACCGCCGTGACCGCTTCCGCAACCGCCGCGACCGTGGACGCGACCGCTTCGGCAACGAAGGTGGCGGCATGCCGTCGTCGGATGGCAGCAACGAGCCGTTCGTCGCGCGCCCGCACCCGGCCGTGCCGGAAGGCTTCCCGGTCTATTCGCTGAGCGATCTGAAGCGGATGCCGGCGCAGAAGCTGCTGGATATCGCCGACCAGCTCAACATCCAGGAAGGCGTGGCGCGCGCGCGCAAGCAGGACGTGATCTTCGCCCTGCTCAAGGTGCTGACCCGCCACGGCGAAGGCGTTGCCGCCGACGGCGTGCTGGAAATCCTGCCCGACGGCTTCGGCTTCCTGCGTGCCGCAGAAGCCAGCTACCTGGCCGGCCCGGACGACACCTATATCTCACCCAGCCAGATCCGCCGCTTCAACCTGCGGACCGGCGACCACCTGTCTGGCCGTATCCGCTTCCCGAAGGACGGCGAACGCTATTTCGCGCTGTCGATCGTCGACACCATCAATGGCGAGCCGCTGGAAGCCAGCAAGAACAAGGTGCTGTTCGAGAACCTGACCCCGCTGTTCCCGCGTCGCCGCTTCCGGCTGGAGCGTGGCGATGGATCGACCGAGGACATCACCGGCCGCATCCTGGACCTGATGGCGCCGCAGGGCAAAGGTCAGCGCGCGCTGATCGTCTCCCCGCCCAAGGCCGGCAAGACCATGATGATGCAGCAGGTGGCCACGGCCATCACCAGCAATCATCCCGAAGTGCACATGATCGTGCTGCTGATCGACGAGCGCCCGGAAGAAGTGACCGAAATGCAGCGCACCGTGCGCGGCGAGGTCATCTCCTCCACCTTCGACGAACCGGCCGCGCGCCACGTGCAGGTCGCCGAGATGGTGATCGAGCGGGCCAAGCGCCTGGTCGAGCACAAGAAGGACGTGGTGATCCTGCTCGACTCGATCACCCGTCTGGCACGCGCCTACAACAACGTGGTGCCCAGCTCCGGCAAGGTACTCACCGGTGGTGTGGACGCCAACGCGCTGCACCGTCCGAAGCGCTTCTTCGGTGCGGCCCGTAACGTGGAAGAAGGCGGCTCGCTGACCATCATCGCCACGGCGCTGGTGGAAACCGGCAGCAAGATGGACGAGGTGATCTACGAAGAGTTCAAGGGCACCGGCAACAGCGAAGTGCATCTGAACCGTCGCATCACCGAAAAGCGCGTGTATCCGGCGATCGACATCAACCGATCCGGCACGCGTCGCGAAGATCTGCTGATCGAGCCGGAGCTGCTGCAGAAGATCTGGATCCTGCGCAAGCTGCTGCACCCGATGGACGAAATCGCGGCGATGGAATTCCTGCTGGACAAGATGAAGACCACCAAGTCCAACGACGAGTTCTTCAGTTCGATGAAGCGCTGACTCGGTCGGCATTCTCGAGACGAAAAGCCCCGCACTGCGGGGCTTTTTTGTGGCCGCGGAGTTGTGTGTCCGACGGACACCTCGTTATCGTCGCGGCACGCACATCGGCATTCGGCGGCTACTACGCCAGCCGGCGCGAGTCCGCATATGGCGGGGTGTCGGGGTAGTCGTCCTCGCGCAGGCGGGTTTGCAGGTCGCGCCACCATTGCGGGTCGAACAGCTCCGGGTGCAGGTGCTTGACCGCTTCCAGCTGCGAGGGCGGCAAGCCCATGAACAGCGCGAAGCGCTCGGGAAACACATCGCGCGGGCCGACGTGGAACCAGGGCTCGGCAGCCATCTGTTCTTCATAGGTGGTCGGGGTTGGCCAGTCGCGGAAGCTGCATTCGGTGATCAGGCACAGCTCGTCGTAGTCGTAGAACACCGCGCGCTGATGGCGGGTGATGCCGAAGTTCTTCAGCAGCATGTCGCCGGGAAAGATGTTGTTGCGTGCCATGTCCTTGATCGCCTGGCCGTAGTCCAGCGCGGCCGCATGCGCGGCTTCGGGCAGCTGTTCGCGCAGGTAGAGATTGAGCGGGCGCAGGCGGCGCTGCACGTAGCACAGCGCGATCAACACGTCCTGACCATCTTCGCTCAGGCTCGTCGCACAGCTGGTTTGCAGCTCTTCCAGCAACGCGGGCGAGAAACGCGACTTGGGAAACCGCAGGAAGCGATACGGCTGCGCGTCCAGCAGGCGGCCGATGCGATCGAGCTGGAACACCAGCTCGTATTTGCCTTCCACCTGCGCGCGACTCATGGTCTTGGGATAGGCAAAGCGGTCGCGAATCAGTTTGAACACCAGCGGATAACTGGGCAGGGTAAATACCACCATGACCATGCCGGGCGTGCCATCGGCATGCACCAGCTGCTCGGCCGGATGCGCCTGGAAATGGCTGAAGAACGTGCGATAGCGTTCGGTCTTGCCCTGCTTGGCACGCCCGAGCATCGTGTACAGCTCGTCGACCGGCTTGTGGGTGAGCAGGCTGCGTAGAAACACCACCGCATCGCCGACGGTGGATAGATTGGCCTGGAAGTAACTGCGCGAGTTGCTGAACAGCTGCGCGACGTCGCTGCGCCGGGTCAGCACCGCTTCGGCACGCAGGCCGGCGTCGTCGTTGACCAGGGCGATGACGCATGGCGAGAAGCGATGTTCGCCGAACACGCGGCCGACCAGGTAGGCGCGCCGCTCGCGATAGAACACTGTCTCCAGCAGCTCCACGCTGCGCACCGGGTGCTCGCCCCAATGCGCGAGATCGTCGAGCAGGCGCACCGCGATCGCCGCTGCACAACGGGTGCGATGCGCATACGGAACGTCGAAGGAATAATCGCCGAGCACGCGCACCAGCATGTCGGTCAGCCGGCCGGGCGAGACCGCGTAGGTATGCCGCGCGACCGGCACCGTGATCGCATCGGTCGGCTCGATATCCAGCGCGATGAATTCGATCTCCGCATCCACGCCGTGGGTGCCGAAGTAACGCCGGGTCAGGGTGTTGTAGAAGGTCTTGTACAACTCCTGGTCGATCAGCCCGCTCAGCAGCGTGGCGTAATGCACGCGTGCGCGCATCCACAGCGCGCGATCGTGCGCCTGCCCCAGCAGCACCGCACGCAAGCGCAGCATGCATTCGCTGATGTACTGGTCGTACAGCGCGATCCGCGCCACCGCGTCATCGCGCGCGCCGCTCCAGTCGCGCGTTTCGAAGCGCTGTTTGGCGCGTGCGGTGATCTCGGCAAACCGGGCGTGGTAATCCTCGAAGGCGTCGTACACGGCATGGGCAATCGCCAGCGCACGGCGCTCGGACTGCGGCGGTAACGGGAGCTGGCTCATGCCGGCAGTGTACCCAGCGCATGTTGCGGCGTGCAGCCGAGAGCAACGATCAATCGAACAAGCGCACAGTCGGCCAGATGCCGAGACTGCTCGCAACGAGGCGAAGGAGCTCTCGCAGGCAAGGCATTGCCAGGTCGCGAGACCTGGCATGCAACCACCGCGTTCTCGCGCTTGCACGCAAACGCAGGAAACGACAAGGCCCGCCCCTCATCGAGGCGGGCCCTGCCTGTTGCAGCTGCCGGACGCACCGCCAGGCGGTGCGCTGGATCAGGCCTTCAGCGTGGCCAACACGTCGTTGAAGGTCTTGCTCGGGCGCATCGCCTCGCTGACCTTGGCCAGATCGGGGTGGTAGTAGCCGCCGATCTCGACCGGCTTGCCCTGGGCGCCGTTGAGCTCGGCCACGATGGTGGCTTCGTTCTCGGTCAGGGCCTTGGCCAGCGGCGCGAACTTGGCCTGCAGGGCGGTGTCCTCTGTCTGCGCAGCCAGGGCCTGCGCCCAGTACATCGCCAGATAGAAGTGGCTGCCGCGGTTGTCCAGTTCACCGACCTTGCGCGCCGGCGACTTGTTGTTGTCCAGGAACTGGCCGTTGGCCACGTCCAGCGCCTTGGCCAGCACCGTGGCCGACGGATTGTCGTAGCGGTTGCCCAGATGCTCCAGCGAGGCGGCCAGGGCCAGGAACTCGCCCAGCGAATCCCAGCGCAGGCTGTTCTGTTCGACGAACTGCTGCACGTGCTTGGGCGCCGAGCCGCCGGCACCGGTCTCGAACAGGCCGCCACCGGCCATCAGCGGCACGATCGACAGCATCTTGGCGCTGGTGCCCAGCTCCAGGATCGGGAACAGGTCGGTGAGGTAATCGCGCAGCACGTTGCCGGTGACCGAGATGGTGTCCTGGCCCTTGCGGATGCGCTCCAGCGAGAAGGTGGTTGCTTCCACCGGCGGCAGGATGCGGATATCCAGGCCGTTGGTGTCGTGATCCTTCAGATAGGTTTCCACCTTGGCGATGACCTGCGCATCGTGCGCACGGGCGTTGTCCAGCCAGAACACCGCAGGCGTCTGGCTCACGCGCGCGCGTTCGACGGCCAGCTTGACCCAGTCCTGGATCGGCGCGTCCTTGACCTGGCACATGCGCCACAGGTCGCCGGCTTCCACCGCATGTTCGAACACCGTGTTGCCGGTGTCGTCGGTGGCCTTGACGGTCCCGGCGGCGGCAATCTGGAAGGTCTTGTCGTGCGAGCCGTATTCCTCGGCCTTCTGCGCCATCAGGCCGACGTTGGGCACCGAGCCCATGGTGGACGGATCGAATGCGCCATGCGCCTTGCAGTCGTCGATCACCGCCTGATAGACATCGGCGTAGCAGCGATCCGGGATCACCGCCTTGGTGTCCTGCAGCTTGCCTTCGGCATTCCACATCTGACCGGAGTCGCGAATCATCGCCGGCATCGACGCATCGACGATCACGTCGCTGGGCACATGCAGGTTGGTGATGCCCTTGTCCGAATTGACCATGGCCAGGGCCGGACGCTGCGCGTATTCGGCCTGGATATCGGCCTTGATCTGCGCCTGCTGGTCTTCCGGCAGCGTGGCGATGCGCGCGTACAGGTCGCCGATGCCGTTGTTGGGATCGAAGCCGACCGACGCGAGCGCCTCGGCATGCTTGCTCAGCGTGTCCTTGTAGAACTCGCCGACCACCACGCCGAACAGCACCGGGTCGGAGACCTTCATCATGGTGGCTTTCAGATGCACCGAGAACAGCACATCGCGGGCCTTGGCATCGGCGATCTGCGCGTCGATGAAGCTGGCCAGCGCGCGCTTGCTCAGCACCGCGGCATCGACGATTTCGCCGGCCTTGACCGCGACCTTGTCCTTCAACACGCTGCTGCTGCCGTCGTTGCCGACGAACTCGATCTTCAACGCGCCGGCGGCCGCCACGGTGGTGGATTGCTCGCTGCCGAAGAAATCGCCGTCGTCCATATGGGCCACGTGCGACTTCGAATCGCTGCTCCACTTGCCCATGCGGTGCGGATGCTTGCGTGCGTAATTCTTCACCGACAGCGGCGCGCGGCGATCGGAGTTGCCCTCGCGCAGCACCGGATTGACCGCGCTGCCCTTGACCTTGTCGTAGCGCGCCTTGATGTCCTTTTCGGCATCGTCCTTGGGCGTGTCCGGATACGCCGGCAGCGCATAGCCCTGGCCCTGCAGTTCGGCGATGGCGGCCTTGAGCTGCGGCACCGAGGCGCTGATGTTGGGCAGCTTGATGATGTTGGCTTCCGGCGTGGTGGCCAACTCGCCCAGCTCACTCAGGTCGTCGGCGATCTTCTGCGCGTCGCTCAGGTGCTCGGGAAACAGCGACAGGATGCGGCCGGCCAGCGAGATGTCGCGGGTTTCGACCACGATGCCGGCAGTATTGGTGTAGGCATCGATGATCGGCAGCAGCGACTGCGTGGCCAGATACGGTGCTTCGTCGGTGAGCGTGTAGATGATCTTCGGTGTCTTCGACATAAGGTGCGATGGCTCGTGTGGTCGGAAGGAGCGCCGGCGTGTTGGCACTGGCGTTGGCGTGCGCGACGGGGTCGCTGCTGGCACGCCGATCGGCCGGCGCGTGGAACGCGGCGATGGATCAGCACGATATTGTCGCGTCTGAGCCGCGCCCGGGTAAAGCGACCACAGGAGGATGCTCCATCCCGCCACCCGTCCAATGCGATGGATGCAGCTGTAACGAATGTGCCGACTGAGAGACTACGCAGAAAAAAGGGCGCGATCGTGTGATCGCGCCCTGATGGCCTGCTAGAAGAACGACAGGGCAACGCGATGGACGCGCTTGTCCTGCATGCGTGGCATCAGTGCGCTGCTCGCTCTGCGAACACGCATCCCTACCTGCAGACTGCTTGCTCGCGTGGCTGCTTACTTGACCGTGATGGTCTGCGGCGTACCCGCCGGCTTGCCATCCACCATGACCTGCGCGGTGTAGCTGCCAGCCGGCCAGCCATCGGGCTTGCTGAAGCTGAGGTTGGTGGTTTCCGGGCCGGTCGTGGTCAAGGTGGCATTCTGCTCGCCGGCCACCTGGCCATCCTGATAGGTGAGTTTGGCTGCGACCGCCACATTGCTCGCGCTGCCATCGGTTTTCACCGAAACGATGATGGTGTCCTTGCTGCCGATGTTGGCCGACGGGGTCACCGACTTGTCGGCGGTCGCGGTGGTGCCGACCACCACGCTCGACACCGTCACCGCCGAACCCGTCGCGGCTGCGGTATCGGTGCTGGCGGCGCCGGTTGCGGTGCTCTGGCCAGCCTGATCGCTCGCCGGCGGCGTTGCGGCCGGCCCCGGCATCGCCTCGGTGGCAGCGCCGGAAGTCGGATCCTTGGACACGCTGTCGTCGTCGGCCTTCTTGCTGCAGCCCGACAAGGCGAGAACGCCGGCAAGGGCAATGGCGAGGGTGCTGGAAACGGATGTAGTACGCATGGATCAATCTCCGGATATCAGAATAAAAATGGGTTTCGAAAGGTGCCAGGTATGCGGTGCGCCTATGACTTCGGCGGCAATTGCAGGACCTGACCGGGAAAGATCTTGTCCGGATCCTTGAGCGTTTCGCGGTTGGCATCGAAGATCCGCGGCCACAGGTTGCCGTCGCCGAAGTGGCGCTTGGCGATGCTGGACAGACTGTCGCCCGCCTGCACGGTGATCGATTCGCTGACCAACTGCGCAGTGCTCTGCACGCTGGTGCGCACGTTGGAGAAATCCGCCGCCGGCGCGACGTCGGCGGTGCTGTCGACCGAGGACGTCACGTTGGAAAAATCTGCTTTCTTGTCGACATTCATTGCCGCAATCCCGTTGCATCACGATGACTGCAGGGTGCGCGGCGCGCTGTTAAGCGTGGATCGCGCCACCGTGAAGCTGGCGCGAGCCCTGAATGGGCGCGATTACTGGCGCAGGTCGCGGAAGATCGACAGCGGCGTCGGCACGCTGGGCGAGCTGCGCAAGGGGTTGATGTCCAGCCCGCCACGGCGGGTATAGCGCGCTTCCACCACCAGCCACTCGGGCGCGCAGCGGAGCAGCACGTCATGGAAGATACGCTCCACGCATTGCTCGTGAAACTCGGCGTGGTCGCGGAAACTCACCAGATAGCGCAGCAGGCCTTGGCGGTCGATCGGGGCGCCGCGGTAGCGCAACGTGACGCTGGCCCAATCCGGTTGACCGGTGACCGGGCAATTGGATTTGAGCAAAGCCGAGGTCAGCACTTCTTCCACCACTGGTTGTGCGTGCGCCGCCAGATACGCGGCATTGGGCGGGCCGTAGTCGTCGATGCTGACATCCAGTGCGTCGATCGATTCGCCCTCCCCGACCGCGTCGATCGGTGGCAGACCGAATTCCACCACCACATCGGCACCGGCGCGCGTGGACAGGTCGCTAGCGATGCGCGTGCGCACCGCTTCGGCGCTATTGAAGCGGGTGGCGTTGAGCGAGTTGAGATACAGCTTGAGCGACTTGGATTCGATCAACGCCGGCGAGTCATGTGGCACATGCAAGGTGGCGGTGGCCACGCACGGCTTGCCATGCGCATCGAGCCAGCTGAGTTCGTAGGCATGCCAGCGATCGCGGCCGATAAACGGCAAGGCCCCCGACAGGCCGATCGCCTCGCGCCCGGCCGCGCGCGGAATCGGGAACAGCAGCGACGGATCGTAGCCGCTGGGATAGGCGACCTCACGACCGAGGGTGGAATCTTCTGGGGTATTCATCGCGCCATTTTAGGCCGAGCGGGCTGGCCGTGAGGTGTATGACAGCGCGCGAAAGAGAGCGAATGGAAAACTCGAAGATCGCCGCTCCGGAATCACGCCACCGGCCCAGCCAGCGAAAGCGAGAATCGCCCAGCCCGCAGACGATTCCCCATCCCGATTCCCAATTCACCCCTGCTGCAGGTAATCCAGCGACACCTGCAACAGCGCGCGCAGGCCCACATCCAGCGACGATTCGTCGAGCAGGAACTGCGGCGAATGGTTGCTGGGCGCGGTCGCCGGGTCGATGCCCTTGGCGGTGGAGCCGACGAAGAAGAACATCGACGGCACCTGCTGGGCGTAGAAGGAGAAATCTTCCGCGCCCATCTGCAGCGGCGGCTCATAGACATTGTCGGCGCCGACCACGGCCTGCAGGCTGGGCAGCATCCTGGCGGTCAGCGCCGGGTCGTTGACCGTGGCCGGGTTGCCGGGCTGGTCCGGCACCTGCGCCTCGACCTTGGCCCCGTGGGCGGCGGCGGTGTGCTCGGCCACCGTCTTGAGGTCGGCGAAGATCTGCTGGCGCATGGCTTCGTCGAAGGTGCGGATGGTGCCGACCATTTCCACGTCGTCGGGGATGATGTTGTAGCGGATGCCGCCCTTGATCGCGCCGAAGCTCAACACCGCCGGTTGTTTGGACAGGTTGGCGCGGCGGCTGATCACGGTCTGCGCGGCACCGATCATGTCGGCGCTGGCCACGATCGGGTCGATGCCGTTCCACGGCGCCGAGCCATGCGTCTGGCGGCCGATCATCTTGATCGCAAACCGGTCCGAGGCGGCCATCAGCGGGCCGCTGCGCACCGCGATCTTGCCGGCCTGCACGCTGGAGAACACATGCAGGCCGAACACCGCCTGTGGGGTGAAGTCGGCGAACAGGCCTTCCTTGAGCATCAGCGAGGCGCCGCCCTCTTCGTTGCCGGGAGCGCCCTCTTCGGAGGGCTGGAAGATCAGCATCACTTCGCCGGGCAGCTGCTCGCGCATGCTGACCAGCGCTTCGGCCACGCCGAGCAGGATCGCGGTGTGGGCATCGTGGCCGCAGGCATGCATCACCCCGACCTGCTCGCCGCGGTACTCGGCGGTGACCTTGGAGGCATACGGCAGGTCGGTCTGCTCCTTGACCGGCAAGGCATCCATGTCCGCGCGCAAGGCGATCTTCGGACCTGGCTTGCCGCCCTTGATGATGGCCACCACGCCGTGATGGGCGATGCCGGTGCGCGGCTTGAGGCCGAGCTTGCGTAGCTGCGCGGCCACGGTGGCGGCAGTGCGCTCCTCGCGGTTGGACAGCTCCGGGTGCTGGTGGAAGTCGCGGCGCCATTGCACCACCTTGGCCTGCAGCGGGGCGGCGGCGGCCTGAACTTCGGGCCGCCGCGCGGTCTGCGCGGCGGCGAGCGTGGGCAGGGCGAGCAGCAGTGCGCTGGTCAGCAGGCGGGAGTGGCGCATCGGCAATCCTCTGAAGATGGTTGCTTAATGTAGTGCAGGCGCGCGCTCGGTGGGCTGCAGTGGGGCTCGATTCAGTCCTGCGGTCAACCGCACCGGCCCTGACGCGTTGCCGCTGCACTGCATCTGTGAACGCCGCAGTCGTTTCGTCCGGCGGGCCGTTACTTCAGTAACGCTCAATTGCCTGATCGCAACGATATGCTTCGCACAGCCGCCCCACGGTCGCACCAGCGCCCGGCCCGCCCTCAGGAGTTGTCGCATGTCGCGTTTTTGGAAGATCACACTGCTGGTCGTAGCGGTGCTCGTCGTGGTGTTCGTCGCAATGCGGATGTTCGGTGGGGGCAACCACGGCAAGCGGGCGGACGCGCCGGACGGCAATGGCACCGAGCACAGCGGCCCGGTACCGGTCACGGTCGTGGCCGCCACCACCCAGGATGTGCCGGTCTATGCCAGCGCGCTGGGCACGGTGACCGCGTTCAATACCGTCACGGTCAGCCCGCAGGTCGGCGGCCAGCTGAAGAGCCTGAACTTCAAGGAGGGCCAGGAAGTGAAGAAGGGCGAGCTGCTGGCGCAGATCGACCCGCGCACCCTGCAGGCCAGCTACGACCAGGCGCTGGCGGCCAAGCGCCAGAACCAGGCGCTGCTGGCGACCTCGCGGGTGAACTACCAGCGCTCCAACGACCCGGCCTACAAGCAGTACGTCTCGCGCACAGACCTGGATACGCAACGTAACCAGGTGGCGCAGTACGAGGCGGCGGTGGCCGCCAACGATGCGCAGATGCGCTCTGCGCAGGTGCAATTGCAGTTCACCCGGGTCACCGCGCCGATCGACGGCATCGCCGGTATCCGCGGCGTGGACGTGGGCAATATCGTCAGCGCCAGCTCCACCATCGTCACCCTGACCCAGATCCGCCCGATCTATGTGTCCTTCAACCTGCCCGAGCGCGAGTTGCAGGCGGTGCGCAGCGGCCAGGCGGCCGCCCCGCTGGACGTGGCGGCGCTGGATCGCGGCGATGCGCACGTGATCAGCGGCGACGGCAAGCTGGAGGTGATCGACAACCGCATCGCCGCCGACAGCGGCACCTTCGGTGCGCGTGCGATCTTCGCCAACACCGACAACGCCTTGTGGCCGGGCCAGTTCGTCAACGTGCGCCTGCAGCTGCGCACCATCTCCGGCGGCACCGTGGTGCCGACCCAGGCCGTGCAGCGCGGCCCGGACGGCGATTACGTCTACGTGGTCGGCAGCGACAACACCGCGCAGATGCGCACCGTGGTGCAGGGCGTGGAAGTGGACGACAGCCATGTGCAGATCACCAAGGGGCTCAAGCCGGGCGAGCGCGTGGTGACCGAAGGCCAGTTCCGGCTCAAGCCGGGCAGCAAGGTCAGCGCGCTCAAGCCGGGCGAAACCCCGCCGGAGCCGACCGAGGCCGAACTCAAGGCCGCGCAGGACAAGAGCCGTGGCGGCGCCGGTGGCCGACGCAGTGGCGGCGGCCCGCGCTAACTCGCGAGCATCGGCGACGGGACTTCCGTCGCCGGTGTGCATCGGCGCTGCGCGCGCCGGCATCGATTGACGTCTTCAGCAAGGACACCCCCCGTGGGCTTTTCGACCATCTTCATCCGCCGTCCCATCGCCACCTCGTTGTTGATGGCGGGCATCCTGCTGCTGGGCATCCTGGGCTACCGGCAATTGCCGGTCTCGGCCCTGCCGGAGATCGACGCGCCCAGCCTGGTGGTCACCACCCAGTATCCCGGCGCCAACGCGACCACCATGGCCTCGCTGGTGACCACGCCGCTGGAGCGCCAGTTCGGGCAGATCTCCGGGCTGCAGATGATGACCTCCGATTCGTCGGCAGGCCTGTCCACGATCATCCTGCAGTTCTCGATGGACCGCGACATCGACATCGCCGCGCAGGATGTGCAGGCGGCGATCCGTCAGGCCACCCTGCCCTCGTCGCTGCCGTACCAACCGGTCTACAACCGGGTCAATCCGGCCGACGCGGCGATCCTCACGCTCAAGCTCACCTCCGACTCGCTGCCGCTGCGCGAGGTCAACCGCTATGCCGATGCGATCCTGGCCCAGCGCCTGTCGCAGGTGCCGGGCGTGGGGCTGGTGTCGATCGCCGGCAACGTGCGGCCTGCGGTGCGCATCCAGGTCAACCCGGCGCAGCTGTCGAACATGGGCCTGACCATGGAGTCGCTGCGCAGCGCGCTGACCCAGACCAATGTCAGCGCGCCCAAGGGCTCGCTCAACGGCAAGACCCAGTCCTACAGCATCGGCACCAACGACCAGCTCACCGACGCGGCGCAGTACCGCGAGACCATCATCAGCTACAACAACGGCCGCCCGGTGCGGCTGGCCGATGTGGCCAACGTGGTCGACGGGGTGGAGAACGACCAGCTCGCCGCCTGGGCCGACGGCAAGCCGGCGGTGCTGCTGGAAATCCGCCGCCAGCCCGGCGCCAACATCGTGCAGACGGTGGAGCAGATCCGCAGCATCCTGCCGCAGCTGCAGGCGGTGCTGCCGGCCGACGTGCGCCTGGAGGTGTTCTCCGACCGCACCGAAACCATCCGCGCCTCGGTGCACGAGGTCAAGTTCACCCTGGTGCTGACCATCGCGCTGGTGGTGGCGGTGATCTTCGTGTTCCTGCGCCGGTTGTGGGCCACCATCATTCCCTCGGTGGCGGTGCCGTTGTCGCTGGCCGGCACCTTCGGGGTGATGGCGTTCGCCGGCATGTCGCTGGATAACCTGTCGCTGATGGCGCTGGTGGTGGCCACCGGGTTCGTGGTCGACGATGCGATCGTGATGATCGAAAACATCGTGCGCTACATCGAACAGGGCAAGAGCGGGCCGGAAGCGGCCGAGATCGGCGCCAAGCAGATCGGCTTCACCGTGCTGTCGCTGACCGTATCGCTGGTGGCGGTGTTCCTGCCGCTGCTGCTGATGCCGGGCGTGACCGGGCGCCTGTTCCATGAGTTCGCGTGGGTGCTGTCGATCGCGGTGGTGATCTCGATGCTGGTGTCGCTGACGCTGACGCCGATGATGTGCGCCTACCTGCTCAAGCCCGACGCCCTGCCCGAAGGCGAAGACGCGCACGAGCGCGCGACCGCCGCCGGCAAGACCAACCTGTGGACGCGCACCGTGGGCACCTACGAGCGCAGCCTGGACTGGGTGCTTGCCCATCAGCCGCTGACCCTGGCGGTGGCGATCGGCGCGGTGGCGCTGACCGTGGTGCTGTACGTGGCGATCCCCAAGGGCCTGCTGCCCGAGCAGGACACCGGCCTGATCACCGGCGTGGTGCAGGCCGACCAGAACGTGGCGTTCCCGCAGATGGAGCAGCGCACCCAGGCGGTGGCCGCGGCGCTGCAGAAAGACCCGGCGGTGACCGGCGTGGCCGCCTTCATCGGCGCCGGCACCATGAACCCGACCATCAACCAGGGCCAGCTGTCGATCGTGCTGAAGACACGCGGCGACCGCGACGGTCTGGACGAGGTGCTGCCGCGCCTGCAAAAGGCGGTGGCCGGCATTCCCGGCGTGGCGCTGTTCCTCAAGCCGGTGCAGGACGTCACCCTGGACACCCGTGTGGCCGCCACCGAGTACCAGTATTCGATCTCGGATGTGGACAGCGGCGAGCTGGCCACCTGGGCCGCGCGCATGACCGAGGCGATGCGCAAGCTGCCCGAGCTGGCCGACGTGGACAACAACCTGGCCAACCAGGGCCGTGCGCTGGAGCTGAGCATCGATCGCGACAAGGCCAGCATGCTCGGCGTGCCGATGCAGACCATCGACGACACGCTGTACGACGCCTTCGGCCAACGCCAGATCTCCACCATCTTCACCGAGCTCAATCAGTACCGGGTGGTGCTGGAAGTGGCGCCGGAGTTCCGCAGCAGCACCGCGTTGATGAATCAGCTGGCGGTGGCCAGCAACGGCAGCGGCGCGCTGACCGGCACCAATGCCACCAGCTTCGGCCAGCTGACCTCGTCCAATTCCTCCACCGCCACCGGCGTGGGCGCGCAGAACACCGGCATTGTGGTCGGCGCCGGCAGCATCATTCCGCTGGCCGCACTGGCCGAGGCCAAGGTCACCAACACGCCATTGGTGGTCAGCCACCAGCAACAGCTGCCGGCGGTCACGATCTCGTTCAATCTGGCGCCGGGCCATTCGCTGTCGCAGGCGGTGGAGGCGATCGAGCAGGCGCGCCAGGATCTGAAGATCCCGACCCAGGTGCATGCGGCGTTCGTCGGCAAGGCGGCCGAATTCACCGGCAGCCAGACCGATATCGTATGGCTGCTGCTGGCCTCGATCGTGGTGATCTACATCGTGCTGGGCGTGCTCTACGAGAGCTACATCCACCCGCTGACGATCATCTCCACGCTGCCGCCGGCCGGTGTCGGTGCGTTGCTGGCGTTGATGATGTGCGGGCTGAGCCTGTCGGTGGACGGCATCGTCGGCATCGTGCTGCTGATCGGCATCGTCAAGAAGAACGCGATCATGATGATCGACTTCGCCATCGACGCCCGCCGCGAAGGCGCCAACGCGCACGAAGCGATCCGGCGCGCCTGCCTGCTGCGCTTCCGCCCGATCATGATGACCACCGCCGCCGCGATGCTGGGCGCGCTGCCGCTGGCGCTGGGCACCGGCATCGGCTCGGAACTGCGCCGCCCGCTCGGCATCGCCATCGTCGGCGGCCTGCTGCTGTCGCAGCTGGTGACGCTGTACACCACGCCGGTGATCTACCTGTACATGGAACGCGCCGGCGAGCGGCTACGCGATTGGCGCGCGCGCCGCGCAGCGCGCCATGACGGCGCAACCCCGGCCTCCACCCCGGAGCGATCGGCATGACGACTGCTGACGTCTTCGCTGATCGCTGTGCCTGCCCACGGCATCGCCTGCCCACACGCACGCGTGGAGGCCGCGCTGGCTGTTGCCTCTACCGATTCCCGAATCCCGATTCCCGCTTCCCGGCAGTCACCCCATGAACATCTCCGCGCCCTTCATCAAGCGCCCGATCGGCACCTCGTTGCTGGCGATCGGTTTGTTCGTGATCGGATTGATGTGCTACCTGCGGCTGGGCGTGGCGGCGTTGCCGAACATCCAGATTCCGATTATTTTCGTGCACGCCACGCAGTCCGGTGCCGATGCCAGCACCATGGCCTCCACGGTCACCGCCCCGCTGGAACGTCACCTGGGCCAATTGCCCGGGATCGACCGCATGCGCTCCTCCAGTTCGGAGAGCAGCAGCATGGTGTTCATGGTGTTCCAGAGCAATCGCAACATCGATTCGGCCGCGCAGGATGTGCAGACCGCCATCAACGCCTCGCAATCGGATCTGCCCTCCGGGCTCGGCACGCCGATGTACCAGAAGGCCAATCCGAACGACGACCCGGTGATCGCGATCGCGCTCACCTCGAACACGCAATCGGCCGATGAGCTCTACAACGTCGCCGACTCGCTGCTTGCACAACGCCTGCGCCAGATCACCGGCATCAGTTCGGTGGATATTGCCGGTGCATCCACACCCGCCGTGCGCGTGGACGTGGACCTGCGCGCGCTCAACGCGTTGGGCCTGACCCCGGACGATCTGCGCAACGCGGTGCGCGCGGCCAACGTCACCTCGCCGACCGGATTCCTGTCCGACGGCAATACCACCATGGCAATCGTGGCCAACGATTCGGTATCCAGGGCCGCCGATTTCGCCCAGCTGGCGATCTCCACCCAGTCCAATGGCCGCATCGTGCGGCTGGGCGACGTGGCCACCGTCTACGACGGCCAACAGGATGCCTATCAAGCGGCCTGGTTCGACGGCAAGCCGGCGGTGGTGATGTACGCCTTCACCCGCGCCGGCGCCAACATCGTCGAAACCGTGGACCAGGTGAAGGCGCAGATTCCCGAGCTACGCGCCTACCTGCAGCCCGGCACCAAACTGACGCCCTACTTCGACCGCACCCCGACCATCCGCGCCTCGCTGCACGAGGTGCAGGCCACGCTGATGATCAGCCTGGTGATGGTGATCCTGACCATGGCGCTGTTCCTGCGCCGCCTGGCGCCGACGTTGATCGCGGCGGTCACCGTGCCGCTGTCGCTGGCCGGCTCGGCGCTGGTGATGTACGTGCTCGGCTTCACCTTGAACAACCTCAGCCTGCTGGCGCTGGTGATCGCCATTGGCTTTGTGGTCGACGACGCGATCGTGGTGATCGAAAACATCATGCGGCATCTGGACGAAGGCATGCCGCGTCTGGATGCCGCACTGGCCGGTGCGCGCGAGATCGGTTTCACCATCGTGTCGATCACCGCCTCGCTGGTGGCGGTGTTCATTCCGATGCTGTTTGCCAGCGGCATGATCGGCGCGTTCTTCCGCGAGTTCACCGTCACCCTGGTGGCGGCGATCGTGATGTCGATGCTGGTGTCGCTGACCTTGACGCCGGCGTTGTGCAGCCGCTTTCTGTCCGCGCACACCGAACCGGAAAAGCGTGGCCGTTTCGGCGCCTGGCTGGACCGCATGCACGAGCGCATGCTCGCGGTGTACACGGTGGCGCTGGACTTTTCATTGCGCCACGCGCTGCTGCTGTCGCTGACGCCGCTGCTGTTGATCGCCGCCACCGTCTTTCTCGGCGGCGCAGTCAAGAAGGGCTCGTTCCCGGCGCAGGACACCGGCCTGATCTGGGGCCGTGCCAATTCCAGCGCAACGGTGTCGTTTGCCGACATGGTCAGCCGCCAGCGCCGCATCACCGACATGCTGATGGCCGACCCGGCGGTGAAGACCGTCGGCGCGCGGCTGGGCTCCGGCCGGCAGGGCTCCAGCGCCTCGTTCAATATCGAATTGAAGAAGCGCAACGAAGGCCGCCGCGACACCACCGCGCAGGTGGTCGCACGCCTGAGCGCCAAGGCCGACCGTTACCCGGATCTGGATCTGCGCCTGCGCGCGATCCAGGACCTGCCCAGCGACGGCGGTGGCGGCACCAGCCAGGGTGCGCAGTACCGCGTCTCGCTGCAGGGCAACGACCTGGCGCAGTTGCAGGAATGGCTGCCCAAACTGCAGGCCGCGTTGAAGAAGAATCCGCGCCTGCGCGATGTCGGCACCGACGTGGATACCTCCGGCCTGCGCCAGAACATCGTGATCGACCGCGCCAAGGCCGCGCGCCTGGGCATTTCGGTCGGTGCCATCGATGGTGCGCTGTATGGCGCCTTCGGCCAGCGCTCCATCTCCACCATCTATTCGGATCTCAACCAGTACAGCGTGGTGGTCAATGCACTGCCCTCGCAGACGGCAACGCCCAAGGCGCTGGACCAGGTGTTCGTGCCCAACCGCGCCGGCCTGATGGTGCCGATCACCTCCGTCGCCACCCAGGTACCGGGCCTGGCGCCGCCGCAGATCATCCATCAAAACCAGTACACCACGATGGATCTGAGCTACAACCTCGCACCGGGCGTGAGCACCGGCGAGGCGGATCTGATCATCAAGTCCACCGTGGAGGGCTTGCGCATGCCCGACGGCATCCGCCTCAGCGGCGACGACAGCTTCAACGTGCAGCTCAGCCCCAATTCGATGGGCATTCTGCTGCTGGCGGCGGTGCTCACCGTCTACATCGTGCTGGGCATGCTCTACGAGAGCCTGATCCATCCGGTGACCATCCTGTCCACCTTGCCGGCCGCCGGTGTCGGCGCGCTGCTGGCGTTGTTCCTCACCAACACCGAGTTGTCGGTGATCTCGATGATCGCGCTGGTGCTGCTGATCGGCATCGTCAAGAAAAACGCCATCATGATGATCGACTTCGCGCTGGTGGCGCAGCGCGTGCACGGCATGGATGCGCGTGCGGCCGCACGCGAAGCCTCGATCGTGCGCTTCCGCCCGATCATGATGACCACGATGGTGGCGATCCTGGCCGCGGTGCCGCTGGCGGTCGGCCTGGGCGAAGGCTCCGAACTGCGTCGCCCGCTGGGCATCGCGATGATCGGCGGGCTGATCTTCTCGCAGAGCCTGACCCTGCTCAGCACCCCGGCGCTGTACGTGATCTTCTCCTGCCTGAGCGAACGCTGGAAGGCGCGTCGCGCGCGTGCGCGTGCACGCCGGGCCGAGCGCGCGGCGGCACGGCGCCCGGCGGCGTCGGCGCACTGAGGCGAAGCGGCACACGCGCCGGTCTGCTTGGACCGACGCGTGCCGGCCGGTATGCCGGTGGCCCGCATCTTTCGCCATCGCTCGTCGATTGCCGGCATGCCGCAGGGGCGTCGCTGCTGGCAGTGCATTCAAACGCGGCACAGTGATGCGAGCTGCAAATGCACGCTCGACTCACGCGGCTTTTGGCCAGAGCCCAAGTGTTCGACCGCATCCAGACGACACTGCGATCCGGAAGTTCGGCTGCCTTGACGTGGTTGGGCGGTATGGATGGATCAGTTGTCGCGCGGCGGGGCTGCAGCTTGGTTGCAGGGGCCTTGCCCGCCTACCATCGCAGGACACGCCGCAAGTACGTCCGTGTAGGCGCTTACGCGGCATCCATGCCGCGTAAGGTCCCGCGACGGTGGGCGGGCAAGGACCTGTCGAGATGGTCGGTGTGCAAGATGCAAACAGTGCGTTACATGCGTTGTTCGGGCGACGGCGCGCCCTTATCGCTACACCAGCAACGCCTGCAGCGACGCCCGCTCCAGCTGCGCGTACAACGCGCACTCATCCTGCACCTGCGCGCCCAGCGCCTGTTCGAAACTGCGCTTGCTCGAATGGGCGGCATAGGCGCGTTGTTCGGCGCCACCGAGATTGGACTGGAAGATGCCGGCCGCGCTCACCGGCAGGAAATCTTCGTAGACGATCGGATCGGCACTGAGCAGACCGAGCGCAATCGCGGTTTCTGCCGGCATGGCCGCCACCTGCGCGGGGTCGGCGCGTCCGGCCTCGGTCAGCGCATAGCGGAAATAGCCCAGGCCTTCCTGGCGCAGCACGGCTTCGTCGTCGGGAAATGCCACGAATGCGGTCTGCAGCCGCGTGGCGTAATCGGTACCGGTGCTGCCCACGCCATCGCTGTCGCGTGCCTGCGCCAGCAGCGCGTCGTACAGCGCGCGGCCCTTGGGCGTCAGCGCGAGCCCGCGTTGTTCGATCTCGCCGAAGCGCGCGGTATGCGTGCCGTGCTCGGCCTGCCCGCTGTCGCCGACAAAGCGCACCGGCTCCTCCAGTGCCTTGAAGCTGGTCTGGCGCAGCAGGATCGGCACCCGCCGACGTGGCGGCCCTTCGATCACCGCCTTGGCCTCGATGCCGGCGCGCTGCATCTGCGCCTGCGCCGCATCGATGTCCAGCGTACGTGGCGTCAGGTGGTTGATATGCGGCCCGTGGAAGCTCACCACGTCGGCGATCAGCTTGTGCGCCTCGCTCAGCGCGCGGTAGGTCGGCAGCGACACGGTGGCATCGCCGTGCCAGCGGAAGGTTTCCAGCGCTTCGGCCACGAACTGCTGCGCCTGCGCCGCCTCCAGCCCGCCGTGGCGCTCGTGCTGCTCGATCAGCTCCAGCGCGGCGGCGGTGAAGATCTGCCGCTGCTCCAGGATCTGCGCCGCCTGCGCCCGCAGCGCGGCGTCTTCGATCAGCTCCAGCCGCAGCAACGAGGTGAACACGCGGAACGGATTGACCGACAGCGCCGCCTCGTCGATCGGGCGGAACGCGGTGGAATGCACCGGCACACCCGCCACCGACAAATCGTAATAGCCCACCGGATGCATGCCCATCACCGCAAACAGCCGCCGCAACGTGGCCAGTTCCTGCGCCGTGCCGACCCGGATGGCACCATGCCGTTCCAGATCCAGCCGCGCGCGCTCGTCGTTGCGTTGCAGGCGCGCGGCCAGGGCGGGATCGGCGCTCAGGGTGTCGGCGTTGACCTGCGCCACCAGCGTCATCAGGTCGCCGTACAACGGCACCTCGGCGCGATACATGTCCGACATCGCCTGCGCGAACAGGCTGCGGATGTGATCGGGGGAGACAAACACGGTATCGCGCATGGGCTGGTCTTGGCAGGGCCGGCCAACGCCGGCGTTGCGGCATTCTCGCCGACCGCGCCCCGCGGCGGCCAGCTGCACGGCAGCATGCCGGCGCCTGTGTTGGCGCGCAGACAGCCGCGCAGCCGATCGGACACCTCACGGCTTGCCGCTGCGCAGGTTCCCACCAGGCGTAAGACGCATCGAGTGGCGGCTGGCGATCCGTGGCGAGCAGTCGTCCGCTGGATACGGATGGCGGGCACGCTCGCAACCCCAGCGCACGGCGTGGTCCATGTCGGTCCTACTGCCGGCTGCGCCCGTGTGGCCGGGAGCGCAGTCATCTTGTGGGTCGCTCCGGGGATGGCCAACAAGCGCGAGAGGCCGCCAGCCTCGTCCAGGCTCAGGCCGACCCGGCGCGCACCGAACGGCTGGCACGGCTCCGGTGCCACTATCTGCAGCGAGTTGAAGCCGAATAGCACGCTGCCGCACCGGTAGCCGACACCACCGTGAGCCGGCAGCCGCCGGATGTGCGTGGACGGCGCGCAGGAACCGCAGCGTACGAGTGGTACACGCCGGTTCCGAGCACCGCCGCACCCGCCTGGCGGCTACGCCGCCGGTTTGCCAGCCACTTTAAAGCCCGGCCTGCGCCGCTGCCTCGGCCGCCTCGCTGGCTTGACGCGCGGCTTCCAGCCGTTGCGCGTGATCGCCGAGCTGGCGGCGCAGCAGCGCGTCCAGCGTGATCGGACGTTCCCAGCGGTCGTAACTGGCGACGATGGCGTGCCGCAACGCGCGCATATGCACGGTCTCCGGCGTGACCGACAGCCGCGTGATCACGCCCTCCCAGCCGTCATGATGGTCGCGGCTGTAGGCGCGCACGGTGTCGCGACAGGACAACTGCAGCGTCCGCGCCCAGAAACAGGCGAAATAGATGTCGCCGGCGTGCCAGCCATGCACCTGCAACAATGCCTGCACATAGCCGCGCGGGGTACCGGTGTAGCGCGCGACGTCGCCGATGAAACTGTCCGGGTAGCGCTGCGCGTAGCTGCCCATGTCGGCCAGATGCTGATCCACCCAGGCATCGCCGGTGCCCGGCGTCACTGCCGGCACAACAGCCGGTGCCGCAGCGGCAGGCGCGGATGCGGGTGCAGGCGATGTCTGCGCAACTGCCAGCATCGGCAGCAGCAGCGCACTCAGCAGCGGCAGGGATCGCAACAGCGAGGTGGGCAAAGAAGGCATGCGCCGATGATGCCGCATGCCCGCGTCGCTGTCAGGCCGAGCGCCCGCACTTGCGCCACCGACCCAGGCGACTCGCCGTCACGACGCCAGGCGCCTGCGCCTGACCGGAAAGTCGTGTCGCTGGGCACTGCAGCGTGCCCGCCGGTTGCATCTGCAGGTCCAGGCCGCGGCACTGGCCGCGACGGAGGTCAGCTTGGCGCGTGCCGCCGGGCCAAGGCATCGAGCGCGTGCACTGCTGCCGGCCAGCCGGCGGCGTCGGGCACTTCGCGCATGCGCGGCTCGTCGGCGGCCACGCCATGCTCCTGCTCGTGCGCCCAGGTCACCGCGTACGGGGTGTAGATCCCCCAGCCGCCGATGGCCAGCACCGGCTCCACGTCCGAGCGCAGGGAATTGCCGATCATCACAAAGCGCTGCGCCGGCAGGTCGAACTCGCCCAGCACGCGCGCATAGGTCTGGGGATCCTTTTCGGACACTACCTCCACGCGCGGAAACAGATCGGCCAGACCGGATTGCTCGATCTTCTGCTCCTGATGGAACAGGTCGCCCTTGGTGATCAGCACCACCGCATAGTCGGCGGCAATCGCGCTGACCGCCTCGCGCACGCCGGCAATCACCTCCACCGGGTGCTGCAGCGTGGCGCGGCCGATCTCGACGATGCGCTGGATGTCGCGTGCGGCGATGCGCGCCTGCGTCAGTTCGATCGCCGTCTCGATCATCGACAGCGTCATGCCCTTGGCGCCGTAGCCGAACACCTTGAGGTTGCGCCGCTCCACCGCCAGCAGGTGCTGCTGCATGCGGCTGTCGCCCAGATCCAGGTAATCGGCCAGGATCGCCTCGAAATCCGCTTCGGCAGTGCGGTAATAGTCCTCGCTTTTCCAGAGGGTATCGTCGCCGTCGAAGCCGACCAGTTGAATCGCCTGGCCGTCGCGTTGTGCAGAAGAGGTCATCGCGCCAGTCTAGCAGCGCACTGCAGCGCTGCTGCGATCAATCCCCGGCGGGATCGCCCGGACCGGGCTGGTAGCTGGCGAATTCGTCGCGCGACAGGCGTCCATCGCCATTGCTGTCGAAGCCGGCAAAATTCTCGCGCA
The DNA here is from genome assembly GCF_002940205.1 of Xanthomonas arboricola pv. guizotiae. Classification (GTDB taxonomy): domain Bacteria; phylum Pseudomonadota; class Gammaproteobacteria; order Xanthomonadales; family Xanthomonadaceae; genus Xanthomonas; species Xanthomonas arboricola_C. The sequence continues at coordinate 17,285 of NZ_MDSK01000037.1, read as the reverse complement.
GGACCGGGTCGGCACCGGCTTCGTCCACGGTCAACGAACCGTCGGCGTCGCTGTCCAGGCTGCGGAAGGTCCGTGGCGCCAATGTGCCGGCCTGCGGCGCCAGTGCGGCTTCCGCACCGCCTTTGGCAGCCGACGGCGCTGCGGCGTCGGCCGGCAGCAACGGCGTGGTGGCAGGCGGCGGTGGGTCGATCGGCAACGGCGCCATTGCCGGTGTTGCCGGCCCTGTGGTGGAGGTCCGACGCGACGGGTTGGCTGGTGGCAACTCCGGCGGCGCCGCAAGCGCCCACAGTGGACTCGACAGGCCGACCAGCACGGCGAGGCGTAGCAGCATGAGCGTGTATCGAAGGGACGAGCGGGCAAATCTAGCGCGGCGCACGTAAAGAAAACGGGAGCGACCCTGGCAGATCGCTCCCGCGTGTCCATCCTGTTGCGTGGTCATGCTGCTACTTGCTGATCACGGGCATCCACGATGCGAAGCCACGGATCAAACGACAACACTGCTCAAACGACTGCGCTTGCGAAAGCTGCCTCCTGATGTCGAAAAAATACGTCAGCAAACGAACTCACTCCCTTGCGACCTACTACCTCAGTTGCCCTGCGACCCACTTCCCGCCGCGCCGCCCTGCTGCTTGGCGACAAACGCCTTGTATTCATCTGGGGTCAGCTTGCCGTTCTTATCGGAATCGGCGTCGTTGAAGATCCGCGCAAGCCCGGCGTTGGCCTGGGCCTCTTGCGTGCTGATGGCACCGTCGCTGTCGGTGTCGACACTCGCCCAGGTCTGGCCGCCGCCGGACTGCGCAGGCTGCGCCGCGCTGGTGGCAGAACTGCCCGACTGGGCCGAGGTCGCGGCGGCATCCTGCTGCGTACTCTGCGCCATCGCCGGCAGCGCCAGGGCGGCGGCAAGAGCGGCAGTGGCGGCGAGCAGCGAGGTGCGGTTGCGATTCTTCATTGGGTGGTCTCCTTGGCTTGGGAATGCGCGGTGTCGCCGCACATGGCCCCACCTTACCCAGCCCGAATGAACGCGAAACCCGCCGCAATTTCGCGCAAAACATCCTCTTAACCACCGCTTGGATATTTGCGTCTAGCCATCTGTTAGCCAGCGGTGAGCCAAACAGAAGCAGCGCATTCAATGCATCGAAATCTGCGAACCGCGCCGCATTTCATAACGTAAATTTACGCATTCGGCGCCTCGTCATCCCAGCTTCCGGAACTGAACAGTTTCCAACCCATAACGACACCGGCGATCGCCCCAGCCACGTCCAGGATCACCCGCGATCCCAATTCATTGGGATCGTGGATCTTGGCCAATGCCAGGCGCGCATACAGCGGGGACTCCAGCCGCACGATGCTGGTGTAGACGAGATTCCAGATGTCGTAGCCGCCGCCGATGGCGACTGCGAGCAGACAGGCGATGCCCAGCGTGTGCCCGTGGGTGAAGTGCAGACGCCGGCCGATGTGCTCGACTACAGCGAAGACCAATACGCCCAGCACCAACGCGATCAGGCCAGCCTCCAGCGAACCGAGCAGACCGAAGTGCAGGGGCAGATTCATCGTGACGATCCAGGCAGCAGGCGCATCAGTCTAGCGGTTGCGGGTGATGGATCCCGGCCCAAGCAGCAAGCGCGAGCGCTTACGCGAACGCGGATCGGCCAGGCGCTACGAGTGCCCGATGCCGCGGCACGCCGCGCTCACGCATCGTCCTGCCCGCGCGCACTCACCTGCGCCTCGCCTTCCTCATCCCATTGCACGCTGACCGAGATCGGCTTGCAGCACACCTGACAATCTTCGATGTAATGCTGGTCGCCGCCGGTCAGATCCAGTGTCAGGGTGATCCACTCCCCGCAATACGGGCAGGCGATATCGATGAAGCGTTCCGGGTCGGACATGGCAATTCCTTGCAGCAGCGTAGGGTGATGCACCACATGGACAGCACGGTGGCCGGAGTCACCCACTGCGGCGCGGTTGCTCAGTTGACCGGCACATCGAACGCGGTATCCGGCATCGGCTCGGGACGGAAGGTGAAATGCCACCACTCCATCGGATAGTTGGCAAATCCCTCCGCCGCCATGGCACGCAACAGCTGCTGGCGGTGGGCACGCTGGGCAGGACTGATGTCGCGCGCATCGGTATGCGCACGCGCATCGAAGAAATCGAAGTCGGTGCCCATCGCCACCGGCTGGCACGGGCCCTGCCGGCAATCGAGCAGGCCCAGGTCCAGCGTTGCGCCACGGCTATGCCCGGAAGTCTCGGCAATGTAGTCGCCCAGCAGCGCGCGCTTGTCCACACGCGGGTAGTACTGCGCCTTGGTCGACTGATCCTGCAGATCCGCAGCCCAGGCCACGAAGGCCTGCACCGCCCGCACCGGCCGGTAGCAGTCGAACACCTGCAGCCGATATCCCTGGGCCTCGAGCGACCGCGCCACCCGCGCCAGCGCCTGCGCCGCCGGACGCAGCAGATAGCATGTGGCGCCTCATACCCCGGCACCACGCGCCCGGTGAAGTTGTTGCTGCCCGCATAACGCATGTCCACCGCGATCTCCGGCGCAAGGCCCTGCACGTCGACCAGACCGGCTTGTGCGGCGGTTGTTGCCGAAGAGACATGCACCTCGGCAGCTGCGGCAACCAAGGGCATCACCGCGATCGACAGCAGTGCCTGACAGAGCGCTCCCCGAACCCGCCGACGCAATCTGCGTACCGACCTGATTTGCCTCATCGTTCTTCCTCCGTAATCAAGGCGGACATTGCACGTCGGCCATCACGTCCGAATCGGGTCGCCAGGATGGCGAACGCGACCACGATGCACCTATGAACCTTCGCTCTCAAGCTGCTCTGCCGCAGCCGGCAAGCGGAGTGGTCGCAGCGACCCGGTCAACGCATGCAGGATGCGCAGATCCTCCGCATCCAGCGTACGGGCGTCGCTGCCGCGGTAGTGATGGTGAAATGCCTGCAGCGTGGCGGCGGGATCGTCGAGGCTGTAGCCGAGCAGGGCCAGCGCCTGCCAGGGATCGAAACCCGCCGGTGCAGCGGGGGCATCGGCGGCGGGCCAGCGGCCGAAGCCGGCGTCGGCCAGGCGCTTCCATGGAAACAACGGGCCGGGATCGTTCTTGCGGGTCGGCGCCACGTCTTCATGACCGACGATCTGCGTGCGCGGGATACGCAGGCGGGTGCACAGGTCGTCCAGCAACACCAGCAGGCTGTCGATCTGGGCGGGCGCGAACGGCTCGCTGCCGTCGTTGTCCAGTTCGATGCCGATCGAGGCGGAATTGATGTCGGTGATGGTGCCCCAGCGCCCGGCGCCGCCATGCCAGGCGCGCTGGTCGTCGCCGACCAGTTGATAGCGCGCGCCATCCTCGCCGATCAGATAGTGCGCACTGACCCGGCCGCCGCTATTGCGCCCGCGCAGCGTGCCCAGGCTCTGCGGCACCGATTGCTGGTCGGTGAAATGCAGCACGATCAGGATCGGCCGCCGCGCGTCGTAGTTGGGCGAGGGCACCCACTGGGCCAGCGGGTTGCGTTGCGGCGCATGCGCGCACGCCCCCAGCGACAGCACCACCAGACACAGCGCGGCGCGTAGCCAGGGCGATGGCGACAGCGTGGGAGCAGGGGACATCGGATTCTCCTGGCGAAACGGCAAGGGCTTGCGCTGCACCGGCACCCTGACGGGTCGCGCAGGCGATGCGCCCATTATCTGCCGTGCGGGCGATGGCGTACAGCACGCGGCTGCGGCCGGTGGCAGGCAGACTGCGCGTGCGCAGAGGCCGACAGACCTTACGGCGCCGCTGCGCCATGCGACACGCACCGGGGATACCTGCGCATGCGTACACTACAGGCCGGCGCGGTCGGCGCAGGTCCGCGCGCCTGCGGTCGTGATTGCCTGTAAAAAGCCTCGCCAGTCGCTGCATCCATCAAGAGCCCTCTTCATGCCACTGTCGCGCCGCCTGCTGACGTTGTTGCTGCTGGTCACTGGACTGCCCTGCAGTGCCGCTGCGGCAACGCCTGCCACCCCGATACCGCACACGGCACCGTTTGCGGCCAGCGATGCGCAGCTGACCGCCGACTACTGGATCCAGCGCACTGGCAACGCGCAGACGCTGCGCATGACTGCCGCACAGATCGCCGGCTTCAATGCGCGTTTGCTGCGTGACGATGGCTCCATGCACGACCTGTCGCAGCTGGCCGAGGTGCTGCCGGCGGCCGAGGTGCGCGCGCACATCGAAACGCTGTCGGCCATGCCGACGCGTGCGCTGTACGACAGCGAAGGCCACAGCATCGATGCCTCGCGCCTTGCGACACTGCGCCACGCCCTGGCACTGGATGCACTGCCCGCACAGGTCACGCCACGGTTTGCACTGGTGGTGCAGCGCGCGGCACTGCGCACCTTCCCCACCGCGCAACGCGTGTTCAGCACCACCGACGACCACGATATCGACCGCTTCCAGGAATCGGCGCTCTATCCCGGTACACCGGTGGCGGTGCTGCACACCAGCGCCGATGGTGCATGGCACTTCGTGCTGGCGGCCAACTATGCGGCCTGGATCGCCGCCGACCGGCTTGCCGTGGGCACGCGTGAGGAAGTGCTGGATTATGCACAACGCCGCCCACGGCTGGTGGTCACCGGCGCACGCGTGCAAAGCGCCTACACCCCGGAGCTACCCGCCATCTCCGCACTGGCGCTGGACATGGGTACCAGCGTGCCGCTGCTTCGCGACTGGCCGCCGCAGCAGCCGGTCAACGGGCAGCTGCCGCAGGCCGCCCAGGTCGTGCAGTTGCCGCGGCGCAACAGTAATGGTCGCTTGCAGCTGGTGCCGGCACTGATCCCGCGCGGTGCCGACGTACGCGTTGGCCCGCTGCCGGCCACGCCGGCGGCGTTGTTGCTGCAGGCGTTCAAATTTCTCGGCGAACGCTATGGCTGGGGCAACGATTACGATGCGCGCGACTGCAGCGGTTTCGTGCTGGATGTGTATCGCAGCCTGGGCGTCGCATTGCCGCGCAATACCGGCGACCAGGCACGCAGCCCGGCACTGCTGAACGTTCCGTTCCAGGCGCAGGCAGCACTGCCGCAGCGCCTGCAACAACTTGCACGACTGCGGGTCGGCGACCTGATCTACATCCCCGGTCATGTGATGCTGGTGATCGGACACGAGCGCGGTGCGCCATGGGTGATCCATGACGTGGCCGGCGCCAGTTACCGCGATGCAGCCGGCAACGTGCAGCGTGCGCGCTTGAACGGCGTGTCGGTGACGCCGCTGCTGCCCTTGCTCGCCAGCGACGGCACACCGTTCGTCGACCACATCACCCGCATCCAACGCATTGCACCGCTTGGCTCCCCATGAAGATCACCGGCTTTCGCCTCGGCATGCTGCGCGTGCCGTTGAAGACCCCGTTCAAGACAGCAGTGCGTACCGTGCAGGCGATCGAGGACGTGGTGGTGCTGCTGCAGGCCGATAGCGGCCACATCGGCTATGGCGCTGCGCCGGCCACCGCCCCGATCACCGGCGATACGCACGGCTCCATCATCGCTGCGATCCAGCATTGCATCGGGCCGACGTTGATCGGCCAGGACGTGGCCGATCTCAACCGGCTATGCGCGCTGGTGCAACACGCGCTGGAGCGCAACACCAGCGCCAAGGCGGCGGTGGAGATCGCGCTCTACGACCTGTGGGCGCAGGCCCTGGGCACCCCGCTCTACCGGGCGCTCGGCGGCGGCATGCCGCGCATCACCACCGACATCACCATCAGCGTCGACAGCATCGACGTGATGGTGGCCGCAGCGCAATCCGCGCTCGCACGCGGCTATCGATCGCTGAAGATCAAGGTCGGCAAGGACAGCGGCTCGGACCTCGAGCGGATCACGGCGATACATGCCGCCGTCGCTGGTCGCGCATCGCTGCGCCTGGATGCCAACCAGGGCTGGACGCCCAAACAGGCAGTGCGCACCATGCGTGCACTGGAACACGCCGGCATCGCGATGGAACTGGTGGAGCAGCCGGTCAAGGCCACGGACATCGACGGACTTGCGTTTGTCACCGCGCGGATCGACACACCGGTGATGGCCGACGAAAGCGTGTTCTCGCCGGTCCAGGTGATCGACCTCATCCAGCGCCGCGCCGCCGATATCGTCAACATCAAACTGATGAAGACCGGCGGGCTATCCAACGCAATCCGCATCGCCGATATCGCTGGCTTGTACGGCGTGCCGTGCATGATCGGCTGCATGATCGAATCCAGCATCAGCGTGGCTGCGGCAGTGCATCTGGCGGTGGCCAAGGCCGACAGCATCACCCTGGCGGATCTGGATGCGCCCGCGCTCGGGCAGTTCGATCCCACCGAGGGCGGCGTGCACTTCGACGATGCCCAGATCCAGATCGACGACTCGCCCGGCCTGGGCATCCGCCGCATCCGCGGGCTGGAACTCCTGCCGGCTTGACTTGCCGGCTAAGACGCCAGTTGGATCTCCAGGCCGCGTTGGTCCAGGCGCGGCGCCTCACCGCTTCCGAGCATGCAGTCATCCGCACAGCGAACGGCGTACGCTGCCTGCACCATGCCCACCGACCATCCCGACTGGTCCTTGCCCGCGCATGCAACACACGGCCGCATTGCTGAGTACAGTAGCGACAGGATGGTGTGCCCAACGCGGCACCAGAGCAGCGCACTGTCTCCGTCAACCGTGTATCGATCCCAGACTCGTCCCCGTTCGATCATTCCCCCGGAGCCTGCATGCGCCTTGCCACCTTGTTTCGATCCGTTGCGCTGTTGGCGCTGGCGAGCTGCAGCAGCGTTGCCATCGCTGCCGGGCCGATCGATGCCCTGAATCAAGCGCGCGCGTTGATCGTGGTGACCACGCCGGACTGGGACAGCACCCAGGCGCGCCTGCAGACGTTCACCCGTGTGGACGGCCATTGGCAACCGGCCGCACCGGGCTTTGCGGTCGCGCTCGGGCGGCATGGCAGTGCCTGGGGCGATGGCCTGCACCCGGCGCAGGCGCAAGGCCCGCAGAAGCGCGAAGGCGACGGCCGCAGCCCGGCCGGCGTATTCGCGATCGGCCCGGCCTTCGGTTACGCGCAACGGATCGACAGCGCCATGCCGTACCAGGCGATGCGCGCCACCCACTACTGCATGGATGTGCCGAGTTCGCCGCTGTACAACCGCATCGTCGATGCCGCGCAGGTCGGTGAGGCCGCAGTGGCCGGGTCGACCGAACCGATGCGCCTGGATCTGCAACATCCCGGCGATGCGCGTTACAGCGAGGGCTTCGTGATCGCCCACAATCCCGACGCGGTTCCCGGGCGCGGCAGCTGCATCTTTGCGCACCTGTGGCGCTCACCGGGCCAGTTCACCGCCGGCTGCACCGCGATGGCGCCGGCCGATATGCAACGCCTGCTGGCCTGGTTGAAACCCGACGACAAGCCGCTGTTCGTGCTGTTGCCACGTGCCGAATACGCGCGCCTGCAAGCCCGCTGGCAGTTGCCCGAGTTGAGGGAGGCAGCACGATGAGCACACCGGCTCCTGCACCCGATTCCACTGGCCTGGTCCGCGTGGTCAGCCGTTGGCAGATCGTCGGCCTGTCGATCAACGATGTCATCGGCAGCGGCATCTATCTGCTGCCTGCGGCCACCGCAGCACTGCTGGGGCCGATGAGCCTGTGGGCGGTGATGCTGGCCGGCCTGGCGGTGGCGTTGCTGGTGTTGTGCTACGCGCAGGCGGCCAGTTATTTCGACACGCCGGGCGGCAGTTACCTGTACACGCGTGAGGCGTTCGGCCCGCTGGTCGGCTTTCAGATCGGCTGGATGATCTGGCTCACGCGCATCAGTTCGGCAGCGGCATTGAGCAACGGCCTGACCGATGCGGTGGCGCGGTTCTGGCCGACCGTGGCGACCGATCACTGGGCGCGCTTGCTGGTGGTCGTCGGCTCCCTGGGTCTGCTCACCGCCATCAACGTGATCGGCGTGAAATCGGCGGCGCGTACCGGCATCGCACTGGTGATCGGCAAGCTGGTGCCGCTGCTGCTGTTCGTGGCCATCGGCCTGTTCTACGTGGACTGGTCGTGGGCCTTTGCCGGCACCACGCCGGATCTGCGCGACCTGGGCAATCTGGGCGAAGCGGCCTTGCTGCTGCTGTTTGCCTATGCAGGCTTCGAAAACATTCCTGCGGCCGCTGGCGAATACCGCAACCCACGCCGCGACGTGCCGTTTGCGTTGATCACCATGATCGTCACCGTCACCTTGATCTACGCCGCGGTCCAGGTCGTCGCACAGGGCACGCTGCCCAATCTTGCCGCCTCGCCCACGCCATTGGCCGATGCCGCAAGCCGTTTCGGTGGCGAGGCGCTGGCGCTGATCCTCACCGTGGGCGCCACCATTTCCATCCTCGGCACCACCAGCAATACGGTCATGCTCGGGCCGCGCTTTCTGTTTGCGCTGGCACAGGATGGCTACGGCCCCGCATTCCTGGCACGCGTGCATCCGCGCTTCCACACCCCGGCTGCGGCAGTGCTGACCCAGGGCGTGCTGTCGCTGGCGCTGGCGGTGTCGGGCTCGTTTACGCAGCTGGCATTGCTGTCGATGGTCACGCGGTTATTCGCCTATATCGGTACCGCCGCGGCAGTGATCGTGCTGGCGCGTCGCTACCGGCAACGCACCGACACCTTGCGCCTGCCTGGCGGGCCGGCCATCCCCGTCGCGGCGCTGCTGCTGTCGCTGGGCCTGCTCGCCAGCGCCAGCTGGCAGAACCTGGCGGCCGCCGGGGTGGCGTTGCTGGTGGGTTGGGTGATCTACCTGTTTCCGCGCAAGCCTGCGTAGCGGTTTTCGCAGGATGCTCGCACAGCGATCACGCACGACTAACCGCGCGCGTCCAAGGCTGCAACTCTCACCTGCTTGGGAGCTTGCGATGAAACTGCGCCGTGTCTACAGCACGCCCGATATCGAGAGTGCGCAATGCGTCATGCAGGCCGCACGCAGTGCCGGCATCGACAACGATGCGCTGTCGTTGATTGCCCGTTCGGATATCGAGCTGGAAGGCATTCCCGATGAACGCAAGGACGCCAAGACGGATTTTCTCCCTGCTGCCGCGCGCGGCGCCGCCACGGGTGGCGCTGCGGGCCTGGTCGCCGGGCTGGTCGCCATCGCCGTGCCTCCGATCGGCCTCACCATCGCCGGCGCCGGTGTCATGGCGCTGGCAGGCGCCTTGGTCGGCACCTGGTCGTCTGCACTGATCGGCGCCACCGTCCCCGATCCGGTGCGCCGCCAATTCGAGGACGAAATCCAGGCAGGGCGCGTCCTGGTCATCATCGACGCCGACGAGCCCTCGCTGCAGCATGCCGAAGCCAGCCTGCGTGCTGCCGGCGCCACCCCGCTGCCGTATGAGGCTGCATCGGCGGCGACGTGATGCGCGCCGACACCGGCTGAATTGTTGGGCGCAGCGCACCGTATCGCGTAGGGGCGCACCAGCGAGCGTTACCAAGGGCAGCATGCCTTGATCCCCTCCTCACTTGCCCTGGCAACGGATTTAACACCTGCCCGCCTAGGTTAGGGCGCACAGTCAACACGGAGACGAGCATGAACGTGCCGTATCAGATTGCGGGCCGCGCACCGGACGAGGACCGCAGCCAGAACGTATCCAATTATTGGCGCGAGCGCTTCACCGAAGAATCGTATTACACCGAAGGTGACCGCTACGAAGATTACGAAGGCGCCTATCTGGCAGGACACCAGGCGCGTATCCGCGAGAACGCACGCGCCTACGATCAGGTGGAAGCAGAACTGCACCGCGAATGGGAAGCCAATCGCGGCACCGATGGATTGAGCTGGAGCAAGGCCCGTCACGCCGTCAAGCGTGCCTGGGAAAATGCGACCGACCTCGTCACTGGCGACAACAAGTCCAAGCCCTGAAGACAACAACGCCACCGTCGAGGTGGCGTTGTTGTCTCAGTGTGTCGGTGCCGCGTCAGTCCAGTGGCGGCGGTACAGCGCGCGAATAATGCGATGCGTTGTCGACATCCATCGCATCGCGGGTGTTCTTCTGTACCGCAGCTGCGCCAAACAGGCTTAATGCGTAGGCCATCGCGTAGAACCCTTTCTCGCTCAGCAACAAGGTCGCGTTGATCAAGCCGATTGCCAGGAGCAGCAGCGCGATGACCAGCGAAAACCAACAGATCGCGTAGTACAGTCCCGTCACCGGAATTCCATCTGCGCGGTCACGCACACCCTTCTGCAACGACACCGATGCGAACAGGCCAAACAACAGCAGAGTGAAGTAATAGCCTTTTTCGTTGAGCATCATCTGCGCATTCCATAGCCCGACCAGGTAGGCAATGCCGCCCAGCTGCAATGCAGCCGAGGATGCGGCGATAAAAGCAGGTGACGTTTTTTGCGTGGCAGCCATCGAAACTCCTTTTCATGGTGAAGCAGTGGTGTGGGACGCACACGTCTCACAAAGTAAAGTGATCTACGACAAGGCGGCCTTGAAGGCGTCGTGTAAGGTACTTTAAAACCCGACGCAGGACACGTTGCGGGAGGGCTGCAACGTCACTGCGCCCATTCCCTGGAAGACCTCATGTCTGTCCGACGTCTGCTGGCCCTGGCCTGCTCGGCCACCCTGTTCACTGCCAGCGCTGCACTCGCCGCACCCGCAGCCGCCCCCGCGGCCGCCATTCCCAAGGCGCAATGGCCATTCCAGGCCGCCACGGTCGCCGATTTCGACGAACCCTGGGCGATGACCTTCCTGCCCGACGGCAGTTTGTTGGTCAGTGAAAAACGCGGTGCATTGGTGCGGCTGGATCTCAAGACCAACCGCAAGAGCGCCATCACCGGCATTCCGGCAGTGGCGTATGGCGGCCAGGGCGGTTTTGGCGATGTCCTGGCGCATCCGCGCTTTGCCAGGAATGGCCTGGTCTATGTCAGCTACGCCGAACCGGGACAGGGCGATACCCGCGGCGCAGCGGTGGCACGCGCCAAGCTCACGCTGGATGCCAGCGGCGGCGGCACGCTGTCGGAGCTGAAGGTGATCTGGCGCCAGGATCCCAAGGTTACCGGCAACGGTCACTTCGGGCACCGGCTCGCGTTCGGCCCGGATGGCAAGCTGTGGATCAGCTCCAGCGAACGGCAGAAATTCACGCCCGCCCAGGACATGCAAGCCAACCTCGGCAAGTTGATCCGGCTCAACGATGACGGCAGCGTGCCGGCCGACAACCCGTTCGCTGCGCAGGGCGGCGTTGCCGCGCAGGTGTGGTCGCTGGGTCACCGCAATATTCTCGGCCTGGCCTTCGACGGCAAGGGGCGCCTGTGGGAACACGAAATGGGCCCGCTCGGCGGCGATGAGTTGAACCTGATCCAGCGCGGCGCCAACTACGGTTACCCGATCGTCTCCAACGGCGACAACTACGACGGCACGCCGATCCCGGATCACAACACGCGCCCGGAATTCGCCGCGCCCAAGATCAGCTGGACCCCGGTGATCTCGCCAGCCGGCTTTGTGATCTACCGCGGCAAGCAGTTCCCGACATGGCGCGGCAACGGCTTTATCGGCGGCTTGTCGTCGATGGCGCTGGTGCAGGTGTCGCTCGGCGATCAGCCACGCGAGGTGGCCCGCTACGACATGGGCGCGCGCATTCGCGAAGTGGAACAGGGTCCGGACGGCGCGCTGTGGTTGCTGGAGGACGAAGCCAGCGGCAGCACCGGGCGCCTGCTCAAGTTGACGCACAAGAGCAAGGCGGCAGTCGAGAACGACGCGTAATTCTGCAAGACCGTTTCCAGGGGAGTCGTGCCACCGCCACATGTCATCTGCGTGCTGGCGGTGGCCACGATTTTCGCTGCGGAGCCGGGTTCGATCCGGCGTGATGCCTGTCGCGACAGATGCGGATGTCAAAGGGCCCGTGGTTCACATCGAGCAGGCACGCGCCACATTCTCTCCGACCCGATGACGACGCGCCCTTGGGCCACATCCGTCACCGTCAAACCCGGCGCAGTAATCGCACTCCGCTGCTCGTCGCACGAGTGCGCCATACCACGCCCGCGGATGCTCAGGCCTCCAGCAACTCGAACGTCACCGCCTCGCCACTCTTGGCCGAGGCGCACACCCACACATCGAACAGGCCCGGCTCGGCGCCAAACACGTTCTTGTGGTTGGTAAAGGCCAGTGCGTCACGCGTCAGGGTGAACACCACGTCCGCGCTTTCGCCAGGCTGCAACGACACCTTGCGGAAACCCTTGAGTTCGCGCACCGGGCGCACCCGGCTGGCCACGCGATCGTGCACATACAGCTGCACCACTTCTTCGCCGGCCACGCGGCCGGTATTGGTGACGCGCGTGGTGATGGTCAGCGTCTGGTCCCAGCCGAGCTGCGCACTGCTCAGCTGCGGCTGCGCATACGCAAAGGTGGTGTAGCTCAAGCCGTGGCCGAACGGATACAACGGCTCGTTGGGCATCTCGCGCCAGCGTGCCTTGTACTCGGACAGCGTCGGCAGTTCCGGGCGGCCGGTGCGCAGATGGTTGTAGAAATACGGTTGTTGCCCGGTCACCTGCGGAAAGCTGATCGGCAGGCGCGCGGACGGGTTGTAGTCGCCGAACAGCACATCGGCCACGCCGGTGCCGGTCTGCGTGCCCAGGTACCAGGTCACCGCAATCGCGTCGGCATCGCGCACCGCACCGCTCAGGGCCAGCGCGCGGCCATTGCGCAGCAGCACCACCATCGGCGTGCCGGTGGCGGCGATGGCTTCGGCCAATGCCTGCTGCGCCGGCGGCAACACGATCTCGGTGCGCGACTGCGCCTCGCCACTGAAGCGCTGCGGCTCGCCCAGCGCCAGCACCACCACATCGGCCGCCTGCGCGGCGTCGATCGCGGCGGAAATACCGCCCGGCAGCGCCTCTTCCAGGCCACAGCCCGGCACCACCGTCAGATGCTCGCTGCCGACCACCGCACGCACACCCTGCTCCAGGGTCACGTAGCGCTGCTTGTCGCCGAACAGTGTCCAGCACCCCTCGATGTTGTCGCGGTCCTGCACGAACGGCCCGATCAACGCGATGCGCTGCCCGCTTTTCTTCAGCGGCAACACCTCGCCCTGGTTTTTCAGCAACACGATCGAACGCCGCGCCGCATCGCGCGACAACGCATCGTGCGCGGGCAGATGCGCGGTGTCGGCTTCGCGTGCCGGATCCAGCGAACGGTACGGGTTGTCGAACAACCCGATCGCATCCTTCAGCTGCAGCATGCGGCGCACGCTGGCATCCAGCGTGGCCATCGGCACCTCGCCGCTATCCACCAGCGACGGCAGATGCGCGGCATAGAAGCCGCTCTGCATGCTCAGATCCAGGCCGGCCAGGAACGCCTTCTTGGTCGCATCGCGCTCATCGGCGGCATAGCCGTGCGCAATCAGTTCCATGTCGGCGGTGTAGTCGGAAATCACCACGCCGGGGAACTGCCAGTCACCGCGCAGGATCTCGGTCAGCAACTCATGGTTGGCGCTGGCCGGCACGCCGTTGATGTCGTTGAACGAGGACATCACGGTCAGTGCGCCGGCATCGAAGGCGGCCTTGAACGGCGGCAGGTGCACATCGCGCAGCGTCTGCGGCGCGATGTCCACGGTGTTGTATTCCATGCCCGCAGCCACGGCGCCGTAGGCGGCGAAGTGCTTGGGCGTGGCCAGCAGGCAATCGTCGGCGGTCAGATCGCTGCCCTGGAAGCCGCGCACGCGGGCGGCGGCAAACGCCGCGCCCAGCACCACGTCTTCGCCGGCGCCTTCCGCGCCACGGCCCCAGCGCTGGTCGCGCGCGATGTCCACGGCCGGTGCGTAGGTCCAGTGCAGGCCGGCGGCGGTCGCCTCGATCGCGGTGGCACGCGCGGTGCGCTCGGCCAGCTCGGGCTCGAAACTGGCCGCCTCGCCCAGCGGGATCGGGAACACCGTGCGCATGCCGTGGATCACGTCCGCCGCCAGGATCACCGGGATGCCCAGGCGGCTTTCTTCCACCGCCACCTTCTGGATCTGCACGCCGAGCGCAGCACCGACGCCATTGAACAACGAGCCGACCCGGCCCGCGCGCACCTGCTGCAGCACCTCGTCGGCGTTGAGCACATTGGCCTCGGGATTCACGTCCGGCGCGAACGGCCGCACCATGTCGGCGAACACACCCAACTGTCCGACCTTCTCTTCGACGGTCATCCGGGCAATCAGGGTTTCGATACGATCAGCAGCCATGAGATCCTTGAGAAAACGTTTACATGGCCGTCAATTCTAGCCTGACGCGACCGCGACGGTGCAAGTTCTGAAGGCCGGGATTCGAGATTCGGGATTTGTAGAGGCCGGTTGCACGGCATGTTGCCCGCCGGAGCGGCAGCGGCGCAGCGCCTGGCCCACCGCAACCTTCGATACTCCGGGATCCAGGCATGCAGCGACAAGCCAGCCAGGCGGGCGGTGCGCGGCAATCAGGCCGCCCGCTCGCGCTCGATGATCACCCCCACCGCCTGCGCCCCGCGCACTGCACCGGGCTTGCTCAGCTTCAACCGCAGCCAATGCACGCCGAACTCGTCCAGCACGATCGCCGCGCAGCGCTCGGCCAGGGTCTCCACCAGCCCGAAGTCCGAGGCCTGCACGAATTCGATCAGCCGCTTGCTCACCGCCTTGTAGTTGAGGGTATCGGCGATGTCGTCACTGGCGGCCGGAATGCGGTTGTCGAAACCCATCTCCAGATCGAACCGCAGCGTCTGGCGGATGCGCCGCTCCCAGTCGTAGATGCCGATCAGTGCATCGATTTCCAGGCCTTCGATAAAAACTTTGTCCATAGGTGGGGAATAGGGAATAGGGAATAGGGAATGGTGAGAAGCACAAGTAACGACAGGGCAGCGCGAACGGAATCGAAGTAGCGCTTTTACGATTCCCGATTCCCGACTCCCGATTCCCCAGCCGCCAGCGGCGGCAGCGCAGCCATATCCCAACGCGGCGTCACATGCACTGCCGCGCCGGCGCGCTCGCCGGCCTCCAGCCGCAGCGCGCCGGCGAAGGCGATCATCGCGCCGTTGTCGGTGCACAGAGCCGGCCGCGGGAAGCAGACCCGGCCGCCGCGCCGCTGCGCCGCGTCCTGCAGGCGTGCGCGCAGGCGCTTGTTGGCGCCCACCCCGCCGGCCACCACCAGGGTGTTGCAGTCGGCCGCATCCAGCGCGCGCAGGCATTTGATCGCCAGCGTCTCCACCACCGCATCCTCGAACCCGCGCGCGATGTCCGCCCGCGTGGTATCGGACTGGTCGCTGCCGCGCCAGGCCAGCAGCACCTGGGTCTTGAGCCCGCTGAAACTGAAATCCAGCCCGGGGCGGTCGGTCATCGGCCGCGCGAACGTGTAGCGCCCCGGGGTGCCGGTTTCGGCCAGCGCCGCCAGCTGCGGCCCGCCCGGATACGGCAGGCCCATCATCTTGGCGGTCTTGTCGAAGGCCTCGCCGGCGGCATCGTCCAGGGTCTCGCCCAGCACTTCATAGCTGCCCAGCGCCTTCACCGACACCAACTGCGTGTGGCCGCCCGAGACCAGCAGCGCCACGAACGGCGGCTGCGGCGGGTCGTCTTCCATCAGCGGTGCCAGCAGATGGCCTTCCATGTGATGCACCCCGATCGCCGGCACGTCCAGCGCCCAGGCCAGCGAGCGCGCCACGCCGGCACCGACCAGCAGTGCACCGACCAGCCCAGGCCCGGCGGTGTAGGCCACGCCGTCGAGTTCGTCGATGCGCGATCCGGCCTCGCCCAGGGTCTGGCGGATCAGCGGCAGCAGCTTGCGCACGTGGTCGCGGCTGGCCAGCTCCGGCACCACCCCGCCATATTCGGCGTGCAGCGCGATCTGGCTGTAGACCGCGTGGGCGCGCAGCGCCGCCACCCCGGACAACGCAGTGTCGTAGACCGCCACGCCGGTCTCATCGCACGATGATTCGATCCCAAGGACTTTCACGGCAGCTCGGCAGAGACAGACAGACGCGTATTTTCGCAGCTTTTGGGCTGCGCAGATTGGCCAATGGCGATATGCTGCGCCGCCCCGTGATCGCTGCCGTAGCCGGCCCGGGCGCACGCTTTATCAGCGTCGTGCCAGGAAATCCTGCCGGGGACTTGCAGGTCGTTGGCAAGTCGTTATAATGCGCGGCTCGCCGGGGCAACCCGGAAATTCCGTCACGCGAGTCCGCTCGCACCCGCCCGGGGCTCCCGGACGGAAATCCCATTTTCTGGAGAACACATGCCCAGCGTTAAAGTCCGCGAGAACGAGCCCTTCGAATTTGCGCTCCGTCGTTTCAAGCGCACCTGCGAAAAGGCCGGCGTGCTGGCCGAAACCCGCAAGCGCGAGTTCTATGAAAAGCCGACCCAGGAGCGCAAGCGTAAGGCTGCCGCTGCTGTGAAGCGTCAGTTGCGTCGTTCTTCGCGCGACGTCACCAAGCGCCAGCGCTTGTACTGATCGAACGCGGTTCCTTGCCGATGGGTGTGCGCTGAAGGCGCGACCTGTCGGGATCGAACCCAAGAGCCGGCACGCGCAAGCGTCGCCGGCTTTTTGTATTGGTCCGTTGCCGGGCGACCGCTGCGTTCTTCGCAGCTGCAGAGCCGACCGGCATCGCTGCCATCACCCGCCCGACGTCCTGCCGATGCACCGCGCCCGTCATGGCGCATCGGCACACCAGCAACACGCACTCCAGGAGTTACCCCATGCCCCTCAAGCAGCAGCTCACCGATGACATGAAAGCCGCCATGAAATCCGGCGACAAGCACAGCCTGGGCGTGATCCGGCTGATCAATGCCGCGATCAAGCAGAAGGAAGTGGACGAACGCGTCGAGATGGACGATGCCGCCGTGATCGCCGTGCTCGACAAGATGGTCAAGCAGCGCAAGGACTCGGTCACCCAGTTCGAAGCCGCTGCACGCGACGACCTGGCGCAGATCGAGCGCGAGGAGATCGTGGTGATCGAGCGCTACCTGCCGGCCAAGATGGGCGAGGCCGAGATCGTCGCCGCCATCCAGGCAGCCATCGCGCAGACCGGTGCCAGCAGCCCGGCCGACATCGGCAAGCTGATGGGCGCACTCAAGCCCAGGCTGGCCGGTCAGGCCGACATGGGCCTGGTCTCGACGCTGGTCAAGCAGCATCTGGCAGGCTGAATCTTCGCCCGCGCAGTGCCCTGTGCCCGATGGCCAGGGCACTGCGGCGAGCCGCCTGCGTGCGGCTGGCTGCAGCGCCGTTTCACTAGGGCCTGTTAACGCTAGTGGTTGGGGAGGTTAAACTATTGGACATGGAGATCACGCCAGCACAATTTGCCCTCATCGAACATTGCTTACCT
>NZ_MDSK01000036.1 GCF_002940205.1 Xanthomonas arboricola pv. guizotiae | reverse complement strand
CACCGGCGTCCGCACCAGGCGCTGGGAATGAAGACACCCGCCGAGGCTTATGCTTTAGCGGCATGACCTGTGCAGAAACCACTGGGTCATTACACCTGTGGCGGGGACCGCCGCGCTGGTGCAGAGCGCCCTGATCGCCGACGGCAAGCCGCCGCTGACACCTGCGGCGCTGGAGCGCCTGCTCAAGCGCAGCGCACGCGCGTTTCCGGTGCAGTTGCCGTTGAGCACGCCGGCCGGAAGCGGCATCGTGGATGCCGGCGCGGCCATCGATCGCGCACTGCGCCGCTGCGACAGCGGCGATGTGAGTTGCCAACTGGACGCGCAGACGCTGCGCAACAGCGTGCCCGAGCGCGGCGTGTCCAATGCGGCCGGCGATGCTGGCGTGTTCGCCTTCGAAGCGAATGCGGGTGCGGTGCTGAGCTTCATCAGCTTCGGTGGCAGCGGGCAGGCGGCGCTGTATGTCGCCTTGGGCCGCGCGCCGAGCGCGACCGACAACGACGGTATGTCCCGCCGCAGCGGGACCAGCCAGACGGTGCGCTTCACCGCACCGCGTGCCGGAACCTATTTCATCCGGCTCGACGGCAGCAGCTTCGATGGAGTGAGCCTGCTGGCGCGCCAATGATTCGACACCCGGCGGCACGACGGGGGTCCGTGTGTCGGTTTCCTGGCGCAGCGATGCAGGTCGAACCGGTCGCAGCGTGGACCATGACGGGCTGAGCCGTCGGCGCGGGGAGCGCTGGCCCGATTCCTGACCTATTCGTCGCGCGGTTTTGCGCAACCAAGCC
The DNA here is from genome assembly GCF_002940205.1 of Xanthomonas arboricola pv. guizotiae. Lineage (GTDB taxonomy): Bacteria > Pseudomonadota > Gammaproteobacteria > Xanthomonadales > Xanthomonadaceae > Xanthomonas > Xanthomonas arboricola_C. The sequence goes on along the minus strand of NZ_MDSK01000036.1, from coordinate 50,407 downwards.
TGCTGGCGTCCTGCCAGCGGGTTTTTTTGTCTGTTGCGGACATGCGCATTCAGCTTGGAAATGTCTCGCAAGACATGACCTAGATCGCTGTTTTCCAAAGAATTATCAAAAAAACAACAAAAGCAAGCGGAACTGTGATGAAAAGCACACGCAGCTTCGCTTTCTGTCAAAAACTTGACGTCCGATTTAACCTCTGTTAACACTCCGCTCAGTTCTATGGTTGGGTAGCGTTCACTTTTTGACTATCCAGGGTGCAGCCTCCCGCGCACCGCCATTTGGCCCATGGCGCCAATCACCACGGGGAACCGCAGCGGCTGGAAGGCCTCGCGATGGTGGGTGTTCGTCAAAAAACCAGTCCCAACATTCAGGAGCAGTGCGTCGATGAATCGGATTTATCGCAAGGTCTGGAACAAATCGTTAGGCGTGTGGGCCGTGGCATCGGAGTTGGCCAGCGGCGACAGCCCGGGCGCAGTGAGCAGCGCCGCATTCATCGACCGCCGCCAGAGCCGTTGCCTGGTTGCCGCGATCGCCCTGGCGCTGGGGAGCGCCGGCATCGCACTCCCCCTTTCTGCGATGGCGCAATCGGTCGAGGTCGGCCGCGGCGCGTCGGCACCTGCCGCCAATGCCACCGCCATCGGCGCCGGCAGTCGCGCCAGCGCCACCGGTGCGCTCGCCAGCGGTGCCGACAGCAGCGCCAGCGGCGTCAACAGCAGCGCGATCGGCCGCCAGACCAATGCGATCGGCGAAAACGCGGTGGCCATCGGCTACAACAGTTTCGTACGCCAGAGCGGCGAAAACGGCGTGGCGCTGGGTGCCAACGCCGGTGTGACCGGCGCCAACTCGGTGGCGCTGGGCGCAGGCTCGCGCACCCACGAAGACGATGTGGTGTCGGTCGGCAGCGGCACTGGCCGCGGCGGCCCGGCCACGCGCCGCATCACCAACGTCACTGCCGGCGTCAACGCCACCGACGCGGTCAACGTGGCGCAGTTGCGCGACGTGGCCGATGTGGCCGAAGACACCGCGCTGTTCTTCAAGGCGAGCCCGGGCGAAGACAGCGTGGGTGCCTATGTCGAAGGCGATAGCGCGCTGGCTGCCGGCGATGCCGCCAATGCGGTGGGCACGGCGACCACCGCGCTGGGGACCGGTGCCAATGCGGTGGCCGACAATGCCACCGCGGTCGGCGCCAATGCGCTCGCCTCCGGGCAGAACAGCGCGGCATTCGGCCATAACGCGAAGGCCAACGGCCCCGGCAGCGTGGCCGTGGGCGGTGCTGCGGTGGACGAAGACGGCGAGCCGTTGGTCACCAACGGCGGCGTGCCGGTCACCACCGGCGCCACCAGCGCCGGCGTCGGCGGAACCGCAGTCGGCGCCAGCGCCAATGCCGATGGCTTCGCCGCCTCGTCGTTCGGCGTCGGTGCGTATGCGGCCGGGACGCAGTCTTCCGCGTTCGGTGCGGTGGCCAATGCGACAGGCGATTACGCCACCGCCGTGGGCACGCAGACCAGCGCCAGCGGCACCAGCAGCACCGCTGTCGGTGGTCCGGTCGATTACATCCCGGGTCTGGGTTTCTTCGTGCAGACCCAGGCCAGCGGCGAAGCCTCCACTGCGCTCGGCGCCGGTGCGATCGCATCGGGCACCTACACCACGGCAGTGGGCACGCTCAGCGAAGCCTCCGGCACCGAAGCCACCGCGGTGGGATACTTCGCCTATGCGCCTGGCGAAGGCGCCACCGCAGTTGGCCCGGAATCCTGGGCCAGCGGCGAGCTGAGCACCGCGCTGGGTTACTACAGCACCGCACGCGGCGCCAACTCGGTGGCCCTGGGTGCCAATTCGGTGGCCACGCGCGCCAACACCGTGTCGGTGGGTGCGGCCGGCGACGAGCGTCAGATCACCAACGTTGCCGCCGGTACCGAAGGCACCGATGCGGTCAATCTGGATCAGCTCACCGCCGTGTCCGACGTCGCCGCCACCACCGCGCGCACGTTCGTGGCTACCGGCGAGGGCGCTGCGCTTGCCGAAGGCGTGGACAGCGTTGCGGCCGGTTCCAATGCATCGGCTTACGAGGATTACAGCACTGCGCTGGGGTCGAGCAGCCTGGCGTCAGCGGTCAACACCACTGCGGTCGGCAGTGGTGCGGTTGCCAATGTCAACAATGCCACCGCGCTGGGCTTCAACAGTATCGCCAGCGACCGCTATGCCACCGCCGTGGGTGCCGACAGCACGGCATCGGGTTTCTACGGCACCGCGGTCGGAGGCACCAGCGTGGCCAATGGCCGCGGCGGCACCGCGATCGGTTTCGAAAGTATCGCCAATGGTCTCGAATCCACCGCGCTGGGTTTTGCCAGCGTGGCCTGGGGTGACACCAGTACCGCAGTGGGTGCGGAAAGCACGGCCTACGGCGCGCGCAGCGTCGCGGTGGGCATCACCTCGGCCGCCAGCGGCAGCGTCTCGGTGGCCGTGGGCGATAACGCCTATGCCGGTGGTGGACGTGCGATCGCCCTCGGTTCGCAATCGGTCGGATACGGCGATCGCAGCATTGCGCTGGGCGCCGAAGCGTTCGTCGAAGGCGCTGACAGCATCGCAATCGGCGACAGCGCGCGGGTTTCGGTCGACAACAGCGTTGCGCTCGGCGTCGGCGCAGTGGCCGATCGCGCCAGCACGGTGTCGGTGGGCACGGCTGGCGGCGAGCGTCAGATCACCAATGTCGCCGCCGGTACCGAAGGCACCGATGCGGTCAATCTGGATCAGCTCACGGTAGTGTCCGATGGCGCCGCCAACACCGCGCGCACGTTCGTCGCCACCGGTGACGGCACGGCGATTGCCGACGGCGCCAACAGCGTTGCGGCAGGTTCCGATGCGTCGGCGCTTGCCGACAACAGCACGGCGCTGGGTGCCGGCAGTGTTGCCAGTGCCAGCGGCGCGACTGCGCTCGGTTACGAAAGCATCGCCAATGGGGCGGACTCCACTGCGCTGGGCGCGGGCAGCGTGGCGTTCGGCGACACCAGCACCGCCGTGGGTGGTGCGAGCGTGGCATTCGGTGCCGATAGTGCTGCCTTCGGCGCCAACGCCGCAGCCGGCGGTAGTGCATCCACCGCGATTGGCGCAAACAGCACTGCCTTCGGCGAGCGCACTGTTGCGTTGGGCGACTCCAGCAATGCGTCGGGCGACGACAGCATCGCGCTTGGTGCGAGCAGCCAGGCCGCTGCAGACGGCACCACGGCCGTCGGCAGCAATGCCAATGCCAGCATCGCCAACGCCACTGCGGTGGGTTTCAACAGCACTGCCTCGGCAGAGTCCAGCACCGTCGTTGGCAGCAGCAGTATCGCTAGCGGCCGCGGTGCAACCGCGGTCGGCTACGAAAGCATCGCCAATGGCGCCGCATCCACTGCGTTGGGTCTGACCAGCGTGGCATGGGGCGAGGGCGGCACCGCCATCGGGAGTGAAAGCGTGGCATACGCCGACAACAGCGTTGCGCTGGGTGCGGGTTCGCTCGCCGATCGCGCCAACACGGTGTCGGTCGGAACGGCTGGCAGCGAGCGTCAGATCGCCAATGTTGCAGCGGGCACCGAGGGCACCGATGCGGTGAATCTCGACCAGCTCAACGCCGTGGCTGGCACTGCTGAAACCACTGCGCGGTTGTTCGCAGGCACCGGAACCGGCACTGCCGATGCGCAGGGCGAAGACGCCACCGCAGCTGGTTCCAATGCTACGGCTGATGGCGATTACAGCAGCGCCTTCGGTTCCAGCAGCCAGGCCACCGCAATCGGTGCCGTGGCCATCGGCAGCGGTGCCAGCGCCACGGCGCAATACGCCAATGCAGCCGGTTACAACGCAGCGGCCAGCGGTTTTGGCAGCGTGTCCAACGGTGCCTTCAGCCAGGCCAGCGGCGACTACGCCGTGGCCGTGGGTGGCGAAAGCGAAGCGGCCGGTGCGCAGAGCACGGCGCTCGGTGCAGCGGCCGGCGCGTATGGCGATGGTTCGCTGGCAGTCGGCGCGTTGAGCGAGGCGCAAGGCAGCGAATCCACCGCAATGGGCTATTTCGCCAGTGCCAGTGGCGAATCGGCGACTGCCGTCGGTGCGGAAAGCGTGGCCAACGGCACCACCGCGGCGGCCTTCGGCTTCGGTGCCGAAGCCACCGGCAACTACACCACCGCCTTAGGTGGCTATTCCAGCGCCAGCGGTTTCAACAGCACCGCGCTGGGTAATTTCAGCACCGCCAGCGGTTCCAGCACGCTGGCCGTGGGTAGCGATGCAACCGCCACCGGTGCCTACAGCGTGGCGGCCGGCCAGGGCAGTGTGGCCAGCGGCTATAACAGCGTGTCGGTCGGTGGTGCCTTGCTCGGCTTGCTGCCCACCGAAGCCTCCGGCGATTTCTCCACTGCAGTGGGCGGCGCGGCGTGGGCGCCGGGTCTCAACAGCACCGCGCTGGGCAATTTTGCCGAATCCACCGGCGAAAGCAGCGTGGCGCTGGGTGCCGATTCGGTGGCCGATCGCGACTTTGCGGTCTCGGTGGGCAGCGCCGGCAACGAGCGTCAGATCACCAACGTGGCCGCCGGTACGCAGGGCACCGATGCGGTGAATCTGGATCAGCTCAACGCCGTTGCCGAAACCGCGCAATCCACCAGCAAGTACTTCCAGGCCAGCGGCAGCGATGACAGCGATGCCGGCGCCTACGTCGAGGGCGACAACGCGCTGGCCGCAGGCGAGGGCGCCAATGCCACCGGTAGCGGCGCCACGGCGTTGGGTGCCGGTGCGCAGGCGGTGGTCGATAACGCAACAGCGGTCGGCGTCAGTGCGCTGGCCAGCGGAACCGGCGCAGCAGCGGTGGGCAACAACGCCCAGGCCACCGGCGAAAACAGCAGCGCCGTCGGCAGCAATGCCCTGGCCAGCGAGGTCGGCGCCAGCGCAAACGGTGCCGGCGCGCAGGCGATTTCGACCTATACGACCGCGCTGGGCAGCGAAGCGGTGGCGTCGGACAACCAGGCCACGGCGGCCGGTTTCCGCAGCACCGCCTCCAATGTCGGCAGCGCCGCGTTCGGTGGCTACAGCGAATCCAGCGGCAGGCTGTCGTCGGCGCTGGGCTATGGCGCGGTTGCGTCCAGCGACTACAGCACCGCCGTGGGTGCCGCCGCACTGGCCTCCGGCGCAAGTGCAGTGGCCGTCGGCGAATTCAGCGAAGCCACCGGCGAAGAAAGCGTGGCCGTCGGCGGCAGCACGTTCTTCGGCTTCATCCCGGCGCGTGCCTCCGGCACCGGCGCCGCCGCATTCGGTGCGGGCGCGTGGGCCACGGCCGACTACACCACCGCCATCGGCTGGAATTCGTATGCCGACGGCGTCAATGCCACCGCGCTCGGTCAGAGCGCGGCGGCCCTTGCCGACAATACGCTGGCCCTGGGTGGCGGCAGCCGCGCCGATGCGGTCGGCGCCAGCGTGGTCGGTGTGGATGCCTCGGCGACCGGCATCAACAGCACCGGCGTCGGTCGTCAGGTCAACGCGATCGGCGAGAACGCGGTGTCGGTGGGCTACAACGCGTTCGTGCGCCAGAGCGCGGTCAACGGTGTGGCCCTGGGTGCCAATGCCGGTGCGACCGGTGCCGATTCGGTGGCGCTGGGCTCGGGCTCGCGCAGCTACGAAGCCGACACGGTGTCGATCGGTAGCGGCAACGGGCGCGGCGGCCCGGCCACGCGCCGCATCGTCAATGTCAGCGACGGCCAGGCGGCGACCGATGCGGTCAACAAGGGCCAGCTGGATGCCCTGGCGGCCGATGTGCAGACCACCAACGGCATGGTGCAAACCACCGGCGAAGGGGTGGCCAGCGCAACCGGTGAGCGCGCCACTGCCGCAGGCGCCGGCGCCACCGCCAGCGGCGCACGCAGCGTGGCGATCGCCTCCGGCAGCCGCGCCTCGGCCACCGGCGCCAGCGCCATGGGCGTGGATAGCAGCGCCAGCGGCGTGAACAGCACCGCGATGGGCCGGCAGACCAATTCCATCGGCGAAAACGGTGTGGCGCTGGGCTACAACTCCTTCGTGCGCCAGAGCGGTGCCAACGCGGTGGCGCTGGGTGCCAATGCCGGTGCCAGCGGGGCGGACTCGGTGGCGCTGGGCTCGGGCTCGCGCAGCTACGACGCCGACACGGTGTCGATCGGTAGCGGCAACGGGCGCGGCGGCCCGGCCACGCGCCGCATCGTCAATGTCAGCAACGGTGCGATTGCCGGTGCCAGTACCGATGCGATCAACGGCGGCCAGCTGTTCCAGTCGCTCAGCAACGCCGCCAGCTTCCTCGGCGGTGGCGCGGCGATCGGTGCGCAGGGCGTGTTCGTGGCGCCGACCTACGTGATCCAGGGTGCCGGCTACAACAACGTCGGTGCGGCATTGACCGCGTTGGACAGCAAGGTCACCGAGCTGGATGCGCGCGGCGGTACCGCAACGGCCAGCACCGCGGCACGCACGCTGTCGCTGCGCACTGCAGGGGTGCCTGCCGTGGCCACGAGCGCGGTGAGCGCATCGGGCAACGCCGTTGCCGATACCGGCGCAGGCGTGCAGGGCACGCCGACCGCCGCAGTGGTCGGCAGCATCACCCCGGCCGCAACGTCCACCGCCGTGGGCACGGCTGCAGTGGCCAACCACGTGACCGGCACGGCGATCGGCGGCAGCGCGTATGCGCATGGCCCCAACGACACCGCGATCGGCAGCAACGCACGCGTCAATGCCGATGGCAGCACCGCGGTCGGCGCCAACACGCAGATCGCGGCGGTGGCGACCAATGCGGTGGCGATGGGCGAGGGCGCGCAGGTCAGTGCGGCCTCCGGCACGGCGATCGGCCAGGGCACACGTGCCAGCGCGCAAGGTGCGGTCGCTCTGGGTCAGGGGTCGGTTGCCGATCGCGCCAACACGGTGTCGGTGGGCAGCGTCGGCGGCGAGCGTCAGGTGGCCAACGTGGCCGCCGGCACACGTGCCACCGATGCGGTCAACAAGGGCCAGCTGGACAACGGCGTTGCCGCGGCCAACAGCTATACCGACAGCCGCTACAACGCGATGGCCGACAGCTTCGAGACCTACCAGGGCGACATCGAAGACCGCCTGCGTCGGCAGAACCGTCGCCTGGATCGTCAGGGCGCGATGAGTTCGGCGATGTTGAACATGGCCGCCAGCGTCGGTGGCATCGCCACGCAGAACCGCGTCGGTGCCGGCGTCGGTTTCCAGAACGGCGAGTCGGCGTTGTCGGTGGGCTACCAGCGTGCGATCAGCCCGCGCGCCACCCTGACGGTGGGCGGCGCACTCAGCGGTGACGACCGTTCGATCGGTGTGGGTGCCGGCTTCGGCTGGTAACGCGCTGCTGCATGACACGCGGCGGCGCCGATGTGCGCCGCCGCGCCAGAGCAAGGCCTGGGGGGGCGGGCAAGGACCGTGGCTGGGCCGGCCAACGGATTCGATGGAGTGATGGCCTTACCGGGAGTGGCTGATCGAACGCGGCGCGCTGCATCGCAGTTGCGCCGCAGTTTCGAGAGCCGCTCCCAGCTGATCGACGAAAAACACGAAGAGGACTTCACCGTGATCGACAAGAATTTCCGTCTCTCCCCGCTGACCGGCGCCATCCTGATGATGGCGCTCGGTGCATCGGGCACGCTCGCTGCTGCCCCGAAACTGCTGGTCAAGGAACCGACCCAGGCAGCATCGGCCGGCGCTGCGTTCAGTAGCCGCCTGATCGTGCGCTACAAGGACAACACTGCTGCCGCGACCGATCGCGCCAGCAAGCTGAGCGCGGTACAGGCTGCGGTCGGCCGTGTCGGTGCGAGCACCGGCGCACGCAGCAGCGCAGCCGCCGCCAAGGCGACGTATGTGCGCACGCTCGGCATCGGCTCGGACCTGATCAAGCTGTCCAGCACGCTGACCACCGCCCAGGTGGACAAGGTGGTGGCCGAGCTCAAGAACGACCCGTCCGTGGCCGACGTGCAGATCGATCGCATGCTGCGCCCGGTCGAGATCAAGAAGAGCGTCGCCGCCACCGACGTGACCCCGCAACTGGTGCCCAACGATCCGCTGTACGCGCAGTACCAGTGGCATCTGAGCAACCCCAACGGCGGCATCAATGCGCCGGCCGCTTGGGATCTGTCGCAGGGCGCGGGCGTGGTGGTGGCCGTGCTGGATACCGGCATCCTGCCGGGCCATCCCGACTTTGCCGGCAACATCCTGCAGGGTTACGACTTCATCACCGATGCCGAAGTCTCGCGTCGTCCCACCGATGCCCGCGTGCCGGGCGCGCTGGATTACGGCGACTGGGAAGAGGCCGACAACGTCTGCTACACCGGCTCGGTGGCGCAGGAAAGCTCCTGGCACGGCACCCATGTGTCGGGCGCCGTGGCCGAGGCGACCAATAACGATGTAGGCATGGCCGGCGTGGCGCCCAAGGCGACCATCCTGCCGGTGCGCGTGCTCGGCCGTTGCGGCGGCTACACCTCCGACATCGCCGATGCGATCGTCTGGGCGTCCGGCGGCACGGTCGCTGGCGTGCCGGCCAACACCAACCCGGCCGAGGTGATCAACATGAGCCTGGGTGGCGGCGAGCCCTGCGATTCGGCCACCCAGCTGGCGATCAACGGCGCGGTCGCGCGCGGCACCACCGTGGTGGTGGCGGCCGGCAACAGCGGCGAGGATGCGGCCAACCATTGGCCGGCCAGCTGCAACAACACCATCACCGTGGGTGCCACGCGCATCACCGGCGGCATCACCTACTACTCCAACTACGGCAGCAAGGTCGACCTGTCCGGCCCGGGCGGCGGTGGCAGCGTGGATGGCAATCCGGGCGGTTACATCTGGCAGGCCGGCTACACCGGTGCGACCACGCCGACCTCGGGAACCTATACCTATATGGGTTTGGGTGGCACCTCGATGGCATCGCCGCACGTGGCCGGTGTCGTCGCCCTGGTGCAGAGCGCGGCGATCGGTCTGGGCGATGGCCCGCTGACCCCGGCCGCGGTGGAAGCCCTGCTCAAGCAGACCAGCCGTCGCTTCCCGGTGACCCCGCCGGCCAGCACCCCGATCGGCAGCGGCATCGTCGATGCCAAGGCCGCGCTGGAGGCGGTGCTGGTGGAGCCCTGCGACCCGGCCACCGAGAGCTGCGCGCCGACCGCCATCGCCCTGACCAACAAGGCCCCGTTGACCGGCCTGAGCGGTGTCGGTGGCAGCTCCACGCTGTACAGCTTCGAAGCCAAGGCCGGTGCCGTGCTCAGCTTCATGACCTATGGCGGCACCGGCGATGTGTCGGTGTACGTCAGCTTCGAGGCCGAGCCCAGCGCCACCAGTTACGACGCCAAGTCGACCCGCCCGGGCAACAGCGAAACCGTGCGTTTCACTGCCCCCAAGGCGGGCACGTACTACATCAAGTTGGTGGGCGCTGCCGACTACGCGAAGCTGACGCTCGTCGCACGACAGTAAGCCGTCCCGGAGTGTGACCGAGGCCCCCGGCCAACTACCGGGGGCATCGTTTTTCAGGACGATTCAGATGCGTGCGGTTGATCGTCGCGGCAAACTGCTACAGTCGGCGCCGGACCAGTGGAGACGAGTGTGAACGCGGTTGCCGTCGATCCAATTGAGCATCGCAGTGCGGAGACACGCATCGTCGAAGCGCTGCTTGAACGCCGTCGCCTGAAAGACACCGATCTGCTGCGCGCGCGCCAGTTGCAGACCGAATCCGGTATGGGCCTGCTGGCCTTGCTGGGCCGTCTGGGCCTGGTGTCCGAACGCGATCATGCGGAGACCTGCGCCGATGTACTGGGTCTGCCGCTGGTGGATGCACGCCAGCTCGGCGATACCCCACCGGAAATGCTGCCGGAAGTGCAGGGGCTGTCGCTGCGCTTCCTCAAACAATTTCATCTATGCCCGGTCGGCGAACGCGATGGCCGGCTGGAGTTGTGGATCGCCGATCCCTACGACGATTACGCGATCGACGCGGTGCGGCTTGCGACCGGCTGCCCGCTGTTGCTGCAGGTCGGCCTGCGCTCGGAAATCGATGACCTGATCGAACGCTGGTACGGCCAGGGCCGCAGCGCGATGGGCACCATCGTGGAAACCGCCGATGGCGATGCCAACAGCAGCGACGATATCGAAGCGTTGCGCGATCTGGCGTCCGAAGCGCCGGTGATCCGGCTGGTCAATCTGGTGATCCAGCACGCGGTGGAACTGCGCGCATCGGACATCCATATCGAACCGTTCGAGAGCCGGCTCAAGGTGCGTTACCGCGTGGACGGCGTGCTGGTGGAAGGCGAAAGCCCGCCGGCCAAGCTCACCGCCGCGGTGATCAGCCGCATCAAGATCATGGCCAAGCTCAACATCGCCGAACGCCGGCTGCCGCAGGACGGCCGCATCATGCTGCGCGTGCAGGGCAAGGAGCTGGACCTGCGTGTCAGCACCGTGCCCACCGCGCACGGCGAGAGCGTGGTGATGCGCCTGCTCGATCGCGAAACGGTGGTGTTCGACTTCTACAAGCTCGGCTTCACCGAAGAGTTTCTGCCGCAGTTCCGCAAGGTGCTGGAGCAACCGCACGGCATCATGCTGGTGACCGGCCCGACCGGTTCGGGCAAGACCACCACGCTGTACACCGCGTTGAGCCAGCTCAACACCTCGGACGTGAAGATCATCACCGTCGAGGACCCGGTGGAATACCAGATCGAAGGCATCAACCAGATCCAGGCCAAACCGCAGATCGGGCTGGATTTTGCCAACGCGCTGCGCAGCATCGTGCGTCAGGATCCGGACATCATCATGATCGGCGAAATGCGCGATCTGGAAACCGCGCGCATCGCGATCCAGTCCGCGCTCACCGGCCATCTGGTGCTGTCCACGCTGCACACCAACAACGCGGCCGGCGGCATTACCCGTCTGCTCGACATGGGCGTGGAAGACTATCTGCTCACCTCCACCATCAACGGCATCCTGGCGCAGCGCCTGGTGCGCAAACTCGACCTGGCCAACGCCGAGCGCTACCTGGCATCGCCGGAAGAGATCGAACGCTTCAACCTGCGCCGGCTGCAACCGGACGGCGAGATCTACCTGTATCGTCCGCGTGCCTCGGCTGCCGCGCCGACCGGTTACCTGGGCCGCACCACCATCGTCGAATTCCTGGTGATGAACGACGAACTGCGGCGCGCGGTGATGCGCCGCGCCGGCATGGGCGAGATCGAACAACTGGCGCGCAAGGCCGGCATGCGCACCATGTACGAGGACGGCCTGTCCAAGGCCTTGCGCGGCGAAACCACCATCGAAGAAGTGCTGCGCGTGACGGAGGATGCGTGAGAGTCAACGCAGCCACAACGAGCATCGGGTGCTCAGGGTCGGAAGATAAGCAGAGCAGCGTCCTGGCAATGCGTTGTGTACGCTCGCGTGCGCGCCCGGTGGCGCCAACGCAGCGCAGGATCCTGCTTTTCCCGATTCCCGAATCCCGAATCCCCACTCCCGGCCGTCCAGCCTGATGCCCCTGTACCGCTACAAAGCGCTCGACGCCCACGGCGAGATGCTCGATGGCCAGATGGAAGCGGCCAGCGACGCGGATGTTGCGCTGCGCCTGCAGGAGCAGGGCCACCTGCCGGTGGAAACGCGCCTGGCCACCGGCGAAAACGACTCGCCGTCGCTGCGCATGCTGCTGCGCAAGAAGCCGTTCGACAACGCCGCGCTGGTGCAGTTCACCCAGCAGTTGTCCACGCTGATCGGTGCCGGCCAGCCGCTGGACCGTGCGTTGTCGATCCTGATGGATCTGCCCGAAGACGACAAAAGCCGGCGCGTGATCGGCGATGTGCGCGACACCGTGCGTGGCGGCGCGCCGCTGTCCTCGGCACTGGAACGCCAGCACGGGCTGTTTTCCAAGCTCTACATCAACATGGTGCGCGCCGGCGAAGCCGGCGGCAGCATGCAGGACACGCTGCAGCGCCTGGCCGATTACCTGGAGCGCAGCCGTGCGCTGCGCGGCAAGGTGATCAACGCATTGATCTATCCGGCGATCCTGCTGGCGGTGGTCGGCTGCGCGTTGCTGTTCCTGCTCGGCTATGTGGTGCCGCAGTTCGCGCAGATGTACGAAAGCCTGGACGTGGCCTTGCCGTGGTTCACCCAGGCGGTGTTGAGCGTGGGCCTGCTGGTGCGCGACTGGTGGCTGGTGTTGATCGTGGTGCCGGGCGTGCTGGGGCTGTGGCTGGATCGCAAACGCCGCAATGCCGCGTTCCGTGCCGCGCTGGACGAATGGTTGCTGCGGCAGAAAGTGGTCGGCAGCCTGATCGCACGGCTGGAAACCGCACGGCTGACGCGCACCCTGGGCACCTTGCTGCGCAACGGCGTGCCGCTGCTGGCGGCAATCGGCATTGCGCGCAACGTGATGTCCAATCTGGCGCTGGTCGAGGATGTCGACGCCGCGGCCGACGACGTCAAGAACGGCCATGGCCTGGCGATGTCGCTGGCACGCGGCAAGCGCTTCCCGCGGCTGGCGCTGCAGATGATCCAGGTCGGCGAAGAATCGGGCGCCCTGGACACGATGCTGCTCAAGACCGCCGACACCTTCGAGCTGGAAACCGCGCAAGCCATCGACCGCGCGCTGGCCGCGCTGGTGCCGTTGATCACGCTGGTGCTGGCCTCGGTGGTGGGGCTTGTCATCATTTCGGTGCTGGTACCGCTGTATGACCTGACCAATGCCATCGGTTGAGAGCGGCCAGCAAAGCAACTGCGCAGTCGCCAGGCGGACGCGGCCGGTGCTCGGAATCCTCATGTACCACTCGTACACTGCGGTTCCTGTGCGCCGTCCGCGCCCACCTGGCGACTGCTCGCTACGTTTTGCCAGCCACCCTCAGGCTCAAACCGATTCACGACAACGTTCCGGTGACCGCGCGACACCCATGCGGGAACCATTGCAATGCCCGCCGTGTCATCTTCAGGCGGCAGCATCTTTCATCGACGTGCAAGGAAATCGTTCATGATCAAGCGCTCCATCACCCGTAGTCCGTCGCGCGCAGGCCAGGCCGGCATGAGCCTGCTGGAAATCATCATCGTCATCGTGCTGATCGGTGCGGTGCTGACCCTGGTCGGCAGCCGCGTGCTCGGTGGTGCCGATCGCGGCAAGGCCAACCTGGCCAAGTCGCAGATCCAGACCCTGGCCGGCAAGATCGAGAATTTCCAGCTCGACACCGGCAAGTTGCCGGGCAAGCTCGATGACCTGGTGACCCAGCCGGGCGGCAGCAGCGGCTGGCTGGGCCCGTACGCCAAGCCGGCCGAACTCAACGACCCGTGGGGCCACACCATCGAATACCGCGTGCCCGGCGATGGCCAGCCGTTCGATCTGATCAGCCTGGGCAAGGACGGCCGCCCCGGTGGCAGCAGTTACGACGCGGACATCAAGTACCAATAAGCCGTTCGCCATGCGCGTTGCGTCTCAGCCGTTGCGTCATCCGCATGGAGTGGTCGGCCCTGGTCGTCCCCGCGCGCGTGGCAGTTCGTTGCTGGAGATGTTGCTGGTCATTGCCCTGATCGCGATGGCCGGCGTGCTGGCCGCCGCCGCGCTCAATGGCGGGATCGACGGCATGCGCCTGCGCACCGCCGGCAAGGCGATCGCCTCGCAGCTGCATTACACGCGCACCCAGGCGATTGCCACCGGCACCCCGCAGCGGTTTCTGATCGATCCGCAGCAGCGCCGCTGGGAAGCACCCGGCGGCCACCACGGCGATCTGCCGTCCTCGCTGGAGGTACGCTTCACCGGCGCGCGCCAGGTGCAGTCGCGGCAGGATCAGGGCGCCATCCAGTTCTTCCCCGATGGCGCGTCCACCGGCGGGCGCATCGATCTGCGCGTCAAGGACGCGACCTGGCGTGTGGACGTGGGCTGGATCACCGGCGAAGTGCGTTCCGGGCAGTTGCGGACGCCGGCGCCATGAAGCGCCAGCGCGGCTACACGCTGATCGAGGTGATCGTCGCCTTCGCGTTGCTGGCGCTGGCGTTGAGCCTGTTGCTGGGATCGCTGTCAGGTGCCGCACGTCAGGTGCGCGCGGCCGACGAGAGCACGCGCGCCACCCTGCATGCGCAGTCGTTGCTGGCGGCGCAGGGCATGGACAAGCCGCTGCTGCCCGAGCAGCAGCAAGGCACCTTCGAAGACGGGCATTTCCGCTGGTCGATGGATGTGCGCCCGTACGACGAGCCGCGACGCAATCCGCAGGCGCCGATATCCCCCGGTGCGCACACGCTGCTGCAGCTGACCCTGGTGGTGCGCTGGGGCGAGCAGCCCAATCAGGTCCTGCAGTGGCGCACCTTGAGGCTGGTGGCTGCGGCGCAACCGGGCAGCGCGCCATGAGGCGCTCGCGCAGTGCCGGTTTCACCTTGATCGAAGTGTTGCTGGCGACGATGTTGCTGGTCGGCGGGCTGGCATTGGCGTTCGCCACCTTGCGTTCGGCCAGTGCGGTCAGCCAGCGCGGCGAGGCGATCGCCCAGCGCAGCGAACGCGTGCGTGCGGTGGAAGAATTCCTGCGCCGGCGGCTGGCGGCGGCACTGCCGATCGCGATGGGCATCGACCCGCAGAGTCAGCAGCCGATGCTGTTCATCGGCGAGCCGCAGCGTCTGCGGTTTGCCGCCGATGTGCCGGATTACCTGGGCCGTGGCGGGCCGTACCTGCATGACCTGTCGGTGGCCGGCGATGGCCAGCAGCGCACGCTGCGGATCGCCTTGACCATGCTGCAATCGGGCAAGCCGATCGAAGAGGGCACCACGCTGCCGCCGGAAACACTCGCCGACGACGTGCAGCAGGTGAGCTTTCGGTATCGCGGCATGGATCCGCAGAGCGGCCGCCTGAGCGCGTGGTTGCCGCAGTGGGAATGGCACGACCGTCTGCCGTTGCTGGTGCGCATCGAGATCCGTAGCGGCGGTGCCGCCTGGCCGCCGCTGGTGGTGGCCTTGCCGCAATCCAGCAACCCGGGAGCGGGGCAATGAGCGCAATGCGCGGTGCCGCGCTGGTGTTGGTGCTGTGGCTGATTGCGCTGCTCACCGCGATGATCGGCGCATTCGCGCTGACCGCGCGGGTGGAAGCGCTGCAGGGCAGCATGCTGCGCAATGGCGCGCAGGCGCAGGAATACGCGCGCTCCGGGCTGGAATACGCAGTGTCCCGCCTGCAGAGCACCGACACCCAGGCACGCTGGCTGGCAGACGGCCAGCGCTATCGTTGGCAGATGGACGATGCCACGGTGGAAATCCGCATCACCGACGAAAGCGGCAAGGTGGACCTGAACATGGCCGAGCCCGCGCTGCTGGCCGGGCTGGTACGCGCGGTCGGTGGCGAACAGGGCCGCGATACGCGCATTGCCGGCGCGATCGTCGACTGGCGCGATGGCGACTCGCTGAGCCAGCCCGGCGGTGGCGCGGAAGACCGCGATTATGCCGATGCCGGATTGCCGTACGGCGCCAAGGATGGCCCGTTCGAAACGCTGGGCGAGTTGCGCCTGGTGCTGGGCATGGATGGCGAGCTGTATCGCAAGCTGTTGCCCAACCTCACGCTGTATAGCGGGCGTTCGCGCCCGGAAGCGCGCTTTGCGCCGGGTCCGGTGCTGACCGCGATGGGCCTGGATGCGCGGCAACTGCTGGCCCAGCGTGACGCGCCGCCGGGTTTGCCGGGCAGCGAGGCGACGGTCGGTGGGTCGGACACTTATAGTATCGAGAGCCGGGCGCGACTGAGTCAGGGACGCGAGGCTGTGTTGCGGGCGGTCGTGTCGACGAGCGCGTCTGCATTACCAGGGTCGGCCTATACCGTGTTGCGTTGGGAAGAGGGAGCAGCAGTGCAATGACCGCATGGCGGGATACCTTGGGTCGTATCGGCGTACGCGCCATGCCGGGAGCCGGAGGCTTCTGGCGTTGGTGGCAACAATCGCTGCTGGCCTGGCTGCCGCAGCGCTGGCAATGGCAGTTGGGTCTGTCGCAGGCACGCCTGTTGTTGCAACAGGACGGCGACACGCTGCAGTTGCTGCGCCAGCGCGACCACAGCAGCGACAGCGTTGCCAGCCTGCCGTGGCCGGTGCATCCGCAGGAAGTGAACGCCTTGCTGCCGACCGCGCTGGAAGGCCTGCCGCGGCATTGGCTGCTGCCGGCCACGCATGCGCTGCGTCGGCCGTTGCGCCTGCCTGCAGCGGCAGCGGCGCGCCTGCAGGATGTGGCGCGTTTCGAGATCGACCGCCAAACCCCGTTCACCGCCGACCAGGTGTATTTCGATGCACGCGTGCTCGACGTGCGCGAAGACGGCCAGCTCGATGCCGAATTGGTGGTGGTGCCACGGCGCATGATCGATGGCCCTGCCGGTGTGCCGGACGCATGGAACAGCGCGCTGTCGGGCATCGATGTGGCCGATGCCAACGGCCTGCCGCTGGGTGTGAACCTGCTGCCGCCGGCACGCCGCCTGCGCCGCAGCGACCCGATGCAGCGCTGGAATCTGTTGCTTGCCGCCGCCGCGCTGGTGTTGCTGGCGGTGGCCGGCTGGCTGCTGCTGGACAATCGCCGCCAGGCTGCCGACGACCTGCGCGCCAAGGTGCAGGCCAACGCCGCACGCGCACGCCAGGTCGCTGCCGAACGCCAGCAATTGCTGGATCTGGTCGAAGGCGCACGGTTCTTCCAGCAGCAACGCGCCACTCGCCCGACCTCGGTGGAGATCTGGGACGAGCTGAGCCGGCGCCTGCCCGCTGGCACCTATCTGGAAAAATTCTCGGTCGAAGGCGGGCAATTGCAGTTGATCGGATTGAGCAACGAAGCCTCCTCGCTGGTGCGGCGCCTGGAAGGCTCGCCACTGTGGCGCACGCCCTCGCTGACCGGCGTGCTGCAGAGCGATGCCGGTCGCAACGTCGACCGCTTCACCATCACCGCCGAACTGGCCGGCCCCGATGCCAAGGAGGCGGCCGATGCCACGCAGCGTTAAGCGCGATCGCTGGATCGCTTTGGGCCTGCTGTTGCTGGTGATCGGCGTGGCCTATCTGGTGCTGGTGCACCCCTGGTTCACCCAGCCGATGATCGCCGTGCAGGACGACCTGCAAGCGTTGCGCGAGCGCGAGCTGCGCGTGCGTGTGCAATTGCAGCAGGCGCCGGAAGTCAGCAAACGGCTGCGGCAGGCGCGCCAGACCCTGGAAAGCCGCCCGGGCTTCCTGCCGGAAACCTCGGCCGAACTGGCCTCGGCCGGCCTGGTGCAGCGGCTGGAACGCGCCGTGGTGGAAGCCAGCCCCGGCAACCGCAGCTGCGCGATCAGCAACCGCTCGCCGCTGCAGCCGGAAAGCAAGGACCGCTTCACCCGCGTTGCGGTGCAGGTGCGCCTGCGCTGCGGCACCCCGGAGCTGGCCTCGGTGCTGTACAGCCTGGAAAACGGCACCCCGCGGCTGTTCGTGGACAACCTCAACGTGATGGCGCAGCGCTACCAACTCTCGCCCAACGAAAGCGGCAACGGCCTGGACATCGCCTTCGAACTGGCCGGCTACCTGCGCCCCGGCGCCAGTGCCGCGCCGTTGAACACCGACGCCGCGCCCGCCGCACCCGACGCCGCGGAGGCCAGCAATGCGCCTTGACATGATCGGTCTGCGCACCTGGCTGCTGGCCACCGTGGTCGGCTGGGCGCTGCTGGTGTGCGTGCTTGCGGTGGCCGGGCTGGGCAAGCGCGTGGAGCTGCTGCCGGACGACCCGGCCCTGGTGCAGCGCCTGCCCACCCTGCCGGCCCCGGCACCGGAACGGCTGGGCGCGTTCGAAAAATATTCGGAGATCGCCGCGCATCCGGCCTTCGCCGAAGACCGCCTGCCGCATCCGTTCTTCCTGTCCGGCAATGACGGCAGCAGCGCCGCCTCGACGGTGCGCCTGACCGGCGTGCTGCT
This sequence comes from Xanthomonas arboricola pv. guizotiae, assembly GCF_002940205.1. GTDB lineage: Bacteria > Pseudomonadota > Gammaproteobacteria > Xanthomonadales > Xanthomonadaceae > Xanthomonas > Xanthomonas arboricola_C. Next base: position 32,555 of record NZ_MDSK01000036.1, on the reverse strand, counting down.
GACGGACAACTTCAAGATGGCCACGCTGACGCTGGACCCGCAGGATTCGGTGCGGGTGCAGCTCGGCGGCGAAGCGGTCAAGGGCTGGCGCCTGCTCGCGCTGCAGCCGCGCAGTGCCACCATCGAAGGCCCCAGCGGCACGCAGACGTTGAAGCTTGAGGTGTTCAACGGCCAGGGCGGGCAACCGCCCACCGCCAATGCTGCGGGACGCGGTGCCGCCGCTGCGACTCCGCCGTTGCCGTCGCCCGACGCTGCTGCAGTGGCACCGACACAGCCGCCGCAAACGCAGCCCGCCACCCCTGTGCAACAGCCTGGCGGCCAGGCACCGCCGACCGTGGCGCCGCAGCGCAGCGATGGCGCGCAGGAAGCCCCACGCCCCTCCGACGATCAGATGCGCGCCATCCGCGAACGCATCGAAGCCCGACGCCGCCAGCTGCAACAGCAGCGCCAGAGCGGCTCTACCCCCGGTCAGACCCAATGAGTGAACGCATGACGCCGCGCCTGTTTCCCGTGTCCCTGCTGATTGGCCTGCTGGCCGGTTGCGCCACCACTCCCCCACCGGACGTGCGCCGCAACGCGCGCCTGGATCCGCAAGTCGGCGCTGCCGGCGCCACCCAGACCACCGCCGAGCAGCGCGCCGAGGGCAATGCCAGCGCCAAGCCCAGCCCGGTGATCCGGCGTGGCAGCGGCACCATGATCAACCAGAGCGCGGCGAGCGCGCCGGCACCGACGCTGGGCATGGCCAGCAGCGGCAGCGCCACCTTTAACTTCGAAGGCGAGTCGGTGCAGGCGGTGGTCAAGGCGATCCTGGGCGACATGCTCGGGCAGAACTACGTCATCGCGCCCGGCGTGCAGGGCACCGTGACCCTGGCCACGCCCAATCCGGTCTCGCCGGCGCAGGCCTTGAACCTGCTGGAAATGGTGCTGGGCTGGAACAACGCACGCATGGTGTTCAGCGGCGGCCGCTACAACATCGTGCCGGCCGACCAGGCGCTGGCCGGCACCGTCGCGCCCAGCACCGCATCGCCGTCGGCCGCGCGCGGTTTCGAAGTGCGCGTGGTGCCGTTGAAGTTCATCTCCGCCAGCGAAATGAAGAAGGTGCTCGAGCCCTACGCGCGCCCGAACGCCATCGTCGGCACCGATCCGGCGCGCAACGTGATCACCCTGGGGGGCACCCGCGCCGAGCTGGAAAACTACCTGCGCACCGTGCAGATCTTCGACGTGGACTGGCTGTCGGGCATGTCGGTGGGCGTGTTCCCGATCCAGTCCGGCAAGGCCGAAAAGGTCTCGGCCGATCTGGAGAAGGTGTTCGGCGAACAGAGCAAGACACCCAGCGCCGGCATGTTCCGTTTCATGCCGCTGGAAAACGCCAACGCGGTGCTGGTGATCACCCCGCAGCCGCGCTACCTGGACCAGATCCAGCAGTGGCTGGACCGCATCGACAGCGCCGGCGGCGGCGTGCGGCTGTTCTCGTACGAGTTGAAGTACATCAAGGCCAAGGACCTGGCCGATCGTCTCTCCGAAGTGTTCGGTGGCCGTGGCAATGGCGGCGATTCCAATGCATCGCTGGCGCCGGGCGCGGAAACCAGCGTACTTGGCGGCGCGCTCGGCAACCGCGACAGCAGCATGGGCGGCAGCTCCGGCACTACCGGTGGCAGCATCGGCGAAAGTGGCGATGGCAGCTCGTCGGGCAGCAGCTTTGGCGGTAGCAGCGGGAGTGGCAGCAGCAGTGGTGGCCTGGGGAATGGCACGCTGCAGCTGTCGCCGCGCAGCAATGGCAATGGCGCGGTGACGCTGGAAGTGGAAGGCGACAAGGTCGGTGTGTCTGCAGTTGCCGAAACCAATACCTTGCTGGTGCGTTCAACTTCGCAAGCATGGAATTCGATCCGCGACGTCATCGAAAAGCTCGATGTAATGCCGATGCAGGTGCATATCGAAGCGCAGGTGGCTGAGGTGAGCCTGACTGGTCAGCTAAGCTATGGAGTTAATTGGTACTTCGAGAATGCGGTCAATGCGAGCGTGAACGCGGATGGAAGTGGCGGGGCTGGATTACCATCTGCTGCAGGAAGAAATATCTGGGGTGATTTATCCGGAAGTATCACGAATAATGGACTCTCATGGACTTTCTTGGGGAAAAATGCAGCTGCGATTATTAGCGCGTTGGATCAAATTACAAATTTAAGGCTCCTTCAAACTCCGTCGATCTTTGTTAGAAATAATGCCGAAGCGACGCTAAACGTTGGGTCTCGTATTCCTATTAATTCGACGTCAATCAATACGGGTCTAGGTAGCGATAGTACTGTTTCTTCAGTGCAATATATTGATACGGGGGTCATTTTAAGAGTGCGGCCGCGGATAACAAAGGACGGGATGGTGTTTCTGGATATAGTGCAGGAGGTAAGTACGCCGGGTGCTCGCCCTGCAGCATGCACTGCTGCGACTACCACTAGCGTTAATAGTGCAGCCTGCAATGTTGATATAAATACCAGGAGGGTCAAAACCGAGGCGGCGGTGCAGGATGGCGATACTATTATGCTTGCCGGCCTAATTGACGATAGTACTTCTGATGGTAGTAATGGTCTGCCACTGCTAAGTAAATTGCCTGTTGTTGGTGCTCTTTTTGGACGTAAGACACAGAATACGAGCCGTCGCGAGGTTATTGTTCTCATCACGCCTTCTATAGTGCGTAATCCGAAGCAAAGTCGTGATTTGACAGATGAGTATTCTAAAAAGTTTAACGCGATGCATCCTTTGGATCGAGAAAGAAAATGATTTAAAGGCAGGGGTGTAATACACGGATGAAAGGAGTTTTTATGGCGAATTTAAGTTGGGGTGTTAAGAGGTTTACAGCAGTTGCACTGCTTTTTTGTACCTTTATTGGAAATGCGTTGGCGGACTCAATAGTATATGATGATTTCTATGGGACTGCGAGATATTCAACAATTGAAGGGGCTTTGGTAACCGCGAAAAATAATGCTCTAAGTGAGGCTTTTCGTTTGGGTTATAGTAATTGCACGTTTGTTGGATATCAGTCTAGGCGACCGAATTCCTACGACCCTAATTGGTATGAGGTAACTGCGGCTTATACCTGTCAAAAATGGGTTCCGTTTCCGTAGTTTTATTGGTTTAATTTGGATAGTGCCCGTTAATGGCGGGCACTATCTTTAAGATATTTTTTTCGGTTGGTATTGCGTTGGAGAGTAAATTTGGACCCAGTCGTCTTGCTTCCGGTCGGCACCGACGACGAGGCGCTGGATGCCTGTCTGGGCGCACTGGATGCCGCCACGCCCGCCGGCACGCGGGTGTGGCTGGCCGACGACGCGCAGGCCGGCCCGCGCGGCCGCGCGGTCATCGAACACTGGCTGGCGCGCACGCGGCTGCAGGCGCATCACACCCGTCGTCAGCGCATGCTCGGCGAGGTGGCCCATCTGGACGAAATGCTCAGCGGCTGCGGCGATGCCGATGTGGTGGTGCTGGGTGTGGATGCCTGCCCGCTGCCGGGTTGGTTGAATCAGCTCGACGCCTGCTTTGCGCGCGATGCGGCGATCGCCACCGCCACCCCATGGAGCAATGTGGGCGAAGCCTGCAGCTGGCCACGCCTGGGCGAACTCAATCCGATGCCTGCCGCGCCGGAGCGGCTCGCCGCTGCGTGTGCGGCGATGCCGCCACTGCATCCGGAACTGCCGTCGGCAATCGGCCACGCGGTGCTGCTACGCGGCAGCGCGCGGCGCAAGGCCGGCGGCCTGGACGCCAGCAGCTATGGCTCCTGGTATGCCGCACTGGTGGACCTGAGCCTGCGCATGGCTGGCCTGGGCTGGCGCAACGTGCTGTGCGACACCGCCTTCGTCGCCTCCCCGCACGAAGGCCGCCCTGCCGATGGCGACATGGATGCACTGGCCACACGCTGGCCGGCCTGGCACGCACGCCTGGCCAACTTCCTGATGCACGACCCGCTGCGTGCGCAGCGCGATCAACTCTCGCAGTTGCTAGCCGATTTACCGCCGCCGGATCCACAACGCAGGCTATTTGACGCGTAGAACAGCTGCTAAAGCGGCATGCTCACCGTCAGGCGGGCGCAGTCGGTGTTCGGTGGACTCGTACAGTGCAGTTCTTGAGCGCTGTCCTACGCAACCTGACGACTGCTCGCCGTACGGTGAGTGCAGTGGCTTTGTCGGCCGTATGTTGGTGGATGCTAAGGGACGTCCAGGTCAAACGCCGAGTGGGTCGAGGGCGCGGTGCCCTCACCGCTAGCGGGACACGCCGTGAACCCGTCCCTGGGGGCTCGGTGGCGGCATCCATGCCGCCACACGGTCCCGCAATCGGCGAGGACACCGCACCAGAGAGTGAGTCGGTTGCTTTGTTGAAAACATGCCCACCGACCATCTCGACTGGTCCTTGCCCGCCCACCGTCGCGGGACCTTACGCGGCATGGATGCCGCGTAAGAGCTTACAAGGACGTACTTGCAGCGTGTCCTGCGATGGTGGGCGGGCAAGGGCCCTGCAGCCAGGCCGCAGGGCAGTGACTGACGTGACGTCGTCTTGTTAGCCGATCAAGAAGCCGACCGCATCGGTGCCTCGGTGCGTACCACCACATCCAGCGCATCGTGGCGCCAGGATTCGATATCCAGTTCCACCGCGCGGCCGTCTTCGGCGAAGCTGATCCGCTGCAGTCGGAAGCAGGGTGTGCCGGTGGTGGACTGCAGCAACAGGGCTTGCGCGGCGTCCAGCCCGGCCGGATGCATCGACACTTGCGCGCGGCTCAGGAACAGCCCGAGTTTCTGGTTGAACACGCTAGACAGCGAGCCGGCCAGGTCGTGCTCCAGCAGGCCCGGCGCCCAGGCGGCCAGCACCACGTTGGTTTCCAGCAGTACCGCGCGGCGGTCGATCCAGCGCCGGCGTTGCAGCACGAAGACTTCTTCGTACGGCGTCTCCAGCCGTAGTGCGGCCGCGTAGGCAGGCCCCGCTGCCTGTCGGGTGGCACTCAACAGCTCGGTGCGCGGTTTGCGTCCTTGCGCCGCCACGTACTGCATGAAGCCGGCGATGCTGGTGGGGTCGTAGCGCACGCGCGGTGCGCTGACGAACCAGCCGCGCCGGTTCTCGCGGTAGATGCGGCCCTGCGCTTCCAGTTGCTGCAAGGCCTCACGCAAGGTGATGCGGGTGCAGCCGAAGCGTTCGGCAAGCTCGCGCTCTACCGGCAGGCGCTGATCCGGGCCCCATTCGCCGGCGGCGATCTGCGCGGAAACGATTTCGGTGATGGCGTGTTGGCGCGACGCGCTCATGCGGCGACCTGCCGATGGTGGCTGCGGCGCAGGTACAAGGCAGTCAGGTGAGAGAGGTGCATGCGGCGATGGTAAAGAAGAACGCGCCCGCAAACCGCAGGTGGCTCAGGCAAGGCCTGCCAGGTTCTGCTGCTGTTGGGTTTTCCAGCTGCGCCATCCATACAGCGCCAGCAGCACGAAGCCTGCATACAGCAGTGCGGTGGGATATAGCCCCTTGCTGACGAACACGCCCACGTAGATGCAATCGAGCACGACCCACAATATCCAGTTGGCGATGCGTTTGCGTGCGGCCCAGACGCTGGCGACCAGGCTGAAGCTGGCCAGCGCCGCGTCCAGCCACGGCAGTGCGGCATCGGTGCGGTGATGCATGTAGGCGCCGAGCGCGGCAGCGAACACCGCACCGATGCACAGCGAGATCCACAGCTCCGCCTGCGGCATCGGCAACGGGCGAATGCGTGTCTGTGCGGCCATCCCGCGCTGCCACTGCCACCAGCCGTACAGCTGGGTCAGCACGTAGACGCCTTGCAGCAGCATGTCCGAGTACAGCTTCCACTGATAGAACAGCCAGGCATACAGCGCCACCGCCACGATGCCGACCGGCCAGCACCAGCGAATGCGCCGCGCGGTCAGCCAGACGCCGAGCAGGTTGATCACGACGGCGATGGATTCGAGCAACGACATGCAGTGCCTGATGGAAGGTGGAGAGCGGTGGGAGAGCTGCAACCCATGCAAAACAGCGGTGCAGCCGGAAGCGGATGCTGCGCGATGCCCCGAATCGGCGTGCAATGCAAGCGCGGCAGCGCCCTACCGCCGAGTCCCTGCCTTCAGCGGGTACCTGCTGCCTTCAGTCGGTGCCCGAAACACCCACAAGCACGGGTGCTTGCGCCTCGACGTCCTCCCCCGCCTGCGGGGCAAGGTGCCCGAAGGGCGGGTGGGAGCGCCAGCCCTCAAAAATCCACTTGCACGGTCAGACGCGCCGTCCGCGGCGCACCCGGGAACAGATACGCATCGCCCTGGTATTCGCCGGAATCGCGCCAGTAACGCTTGTCGAACACGTTGTCCACGTTCAAGCGCCAGGTGGTGGCCAGCCCGCCCAGCGCGGTGGCGTAGCGCGCGCCCAGGTTCGCCACGGTGTAGGCCGGCACGCTGGCATTGCCGAGCCGGTCGGCGAACTTGCGCCCGCTGTACTGCATGCCTGCCAGCAGCGCCAGGCCATCGATGCCGGGCACGCTGTAATCGGCTTGCACGCTGGCGCGCAGCTTGGGCACGTTGATGGCCTGGTGACCTTCGTACGCGGCAATGTCGGTGTCTTCGGCGCGCGCACGGATCGCCGCGACGCTGGCGAAGATGCGCAGCTGCGCGGTGGCCGCGCCATCGGCCGACAATTCCAGGCCGCGGTTGTGCAGGCGGCCCTGTTGCACATAGCGCAGGCCACCATCGGCCTGCGGCTGGGTGAACTGGTAGGCCTGGCGGATGTCGAACAGCGCCGCGCCCAGGCGCAGACCGTCGAGCTCGACTTTTGCGCCGGTCTCCAGCTGATAGGCATTGGTCGGCGGCAGGATCTCATCGGCGTTGTCGGCAAACCACGGGGCGGTGCCGCCGGCGGCCAGGCTCTTGGCATAGCTGGCGTACAGCGACACCTGCTGCTGCGGCTTGAACAGCAGCGCGGCCTGCGGCAGCAGCGTGTCCTTGCGCGTGCGTCGCTCCAGCACACCATCGCGGTCGAAGCTGCGCTCGTCCAGGCGCACGTAACGCGCGCCCAGCGACAGCTCCCATTGCGGTCCCAGCCCGATCCGGTCGGCGACCACCAGGGCACGTTGGCGGCTGTCCAGGCGCCGTTGCTTCGGGTCCAGCGCGACGTCGGTCTGTGCAAACACCTCCGGGTCGCGGTCGATGCTGCCGCTGCCGACGAATTCGTTGACCGAACCGAAGCGATCGATGGTGCGGCGTAGCCAGTCGCCGCCAATGCTCAGGCGGTGATCCAGCGCGCCGGTGAGCACACGGCCTTCCAGCGTGGCGCGCAGTTGATCGTGCACGCGGGTGTCGTCGGGGCTGCGGTAGTCGTAGACGTCGTACTCGCCTTGCGCGCTGAAGAAGTTCGGGGTGACGCTGTCGGCGCAACTGGCCGCGCCATAACAGCCCCAGGCGAACGCGGAGAAATCGTTGATCATCGAGCGGCTGCGTGATGCTTCAGCGGTGGCGCGCCAGTCGTCGTTGAAGTGGTAGGTGTAGCGCAGCTGCGCATTGAGCGAATCCATCTCCACCGGCCGCGACCACGGCTGGTAGCCGAGCAGGCGATGCACATCGATGTCGCGCGGCACCTGCGTGCCACCGAGCAATTGGTAGCCGGGTACCGAGCGTTGCTGGCGATGCTGGTATTCCACATCCAGCTGCAGCAACGACTGCGGGCTTATCTTCCAGTCGCCGGCCAGTGACAGGAAATTGCGATAACCGTCGGCGTGGTCGACATAGCTGTTGATGTCTTCGCGCGCGGCATTGACGCGCAGGCCCAGGCTGCGCTCGGCGCCGAACCAGTCGCCCAGGTCGGCGGCGACATAGCGCGAGCCTTGTTCGTCGGTGCCCAGGGTCACGCTGCGCACGTGCTCGGGCCGCTTGGTGCGGTAGTCGATCAGTCCGGCCGGTTCGTTGACACCCGATTGCAGGCCGGCCAGGCCCTTGAGGAGTTGCACCTGCTGCTTGTTTTCCAGTGCAATGGATTGCTCGCCCACCGCGCTCAGGCCGTTGATGCGGTAACTGTTGGCGGCGTTGAGGGAATAGCCACGCACGACGAAATTCTCGTAGTAGCCGATCGGGGCGTAGGCGTCGCCGGCGGAGGCATCGGCGCGCAATACCTCGCTGAGCACGCGTGCCTGACGGTCGAGCAATTGCTGGCGATCGATCACCGCGATCGAGGCCGGCGCATCCAGCAGCCGCGTGGCACCGAAGCCGGTCAAGGCCGTGCTGGCGTCGGCGCGTTCGCCGTGCACGTTGACCGCATCCAGTTCGACCGCCTCGGCACCGGGTTGTTGCTGCGCGAGTGCAGGCGTGGCGACACATAGCGCAAGTGCAAGCGCGAGCGGGCGGCGGTGGGGCAGGGGGGCGGACAGGTGCATGCGCAGGGCTCGAAAAGGAGAAGAAAAAACGCTCATGGCAACCGGCGCGCGCGCGCGCGCAGGTGATCGAGCAGGCACTGGCCATCGGCGCTGGCAAACCAGTCCGCATGGCCGAGCAGGTAACGGTGATAGGCGATATCGGCGTTGTCGGCCGAGCGGGTGATGCCGGCGAAGTAATCGATCTCGCTCAGGGCGAAATCGGCATGCACGATCGGCAGCAAGGCGGCCAGCTGCCGCAGCTGCGCGGCGCCCAGTGCGCAGTGCCTGGCGTAGCCGTCCAGCAAGGCGTCGAGTTGCTCCAGCTGCGGCTGCGGGCGTTGCCCCGCATCCAGGTTCAACCATGGAATCAGATTGCGTTCGATTGCCGTGGCCAGGTCGAACATCGCAAAGCTGCGGTCGCACAGGCCGAAGTCGAACACCGCGCTGACCTCGACGTCGCCATCGTCGTGGGTGCGCCACAGCAGGTTGGAGGCATGCCAGTCGCCATGCGTCCACAGCGGTGGCAGGGCGCCGGGCGCCGACAGCACCGGCCAGGCCCGGGCATGCCAGGGCAGCAGGTGGTCGGTCAGGTCGCGGCGCCAGGGCCGGTCCTGAAAATTGGCGGCCAGGCCGGGGCGCGACAGCAAGGCCTGTTCCACCGCCCGGATCGGGTCGGCCTGCACGAACAGGGCCAGGTTGGCGACCAGCACGCTGCTTCGGCGTGGCGGCGCATCGAAGCCCTGCGCTGCCAGATGCAGGCGTGCCAGTGCGGCGCCTGCCGCCGACGCATGCGGGGTGCTGCTGAAGGGCGTCCACGACAAGGCATCCCGATACAGATCCTGGCCGCGACCTGCGCGCTGCACTTCGTAGACCCAGTCCGCATCGGCCAGGGCGGTGCGGCCCGCGGCATCGTGCAGCACCTCGACCACCGGCGCGCCGGCCCAGCGCAGATGCGCCATGAAGCCGTGCTCTTCGCGCAGCGTAGCCACACTGCGCACGCTGCGGTGATGTCGCTTGACGATGAGCGTGCCGCTGACGGTGTCCACGCAGGCGGCGGCGGAAAACGGGCGTGCGCTATGCCAGCGAATCCGCGCACCATCGCCAGGCGCGGAAAAGTGCTGCAGCACGCGATGGATTTCGTCGGCGGTCAACACCGGCCAGTCCGGCAGCGCCAACTCCAGGCTCATGCCATGCACTTGGTGCGAGGTGCTCATGCGCCCGGCTCCGGCAATGTGGTGCGGGCTGGTGGTATAGACCAGCCAATCGGTGCCGAAGCGGCGGACCCGGCGCGCGCGCCGGCGACAACACGGACGGCGCTGCCAGGCCGTCGTTGCGGCGCGCGCGCCATCAGGCGGTTGCGCTGCAGGGAATGAAAAGGCAGCGCAACACCGAAAGGTCGCTGGCCGTCATCTCGATACTGAATGTGGGGCGCGCCATGGGCGGCGCTGCGCAAAACCGCTGGGCGGTTCCGGGCGCGCAGTATGCCTGTTGCCGCTGCCAGCCGCCATGTCGGCGCTGGCACGCGCGCGATGGCGTTGCGCTGCCCCGGCACCGGATAATCGCCGGATGAGTCCCGTCCAGATTGCCGCCGTCGTCGTCACCTATCAGAGCAGCAGCACCATCGATGCGTGCCTGTCGCGGCTGCGCGCGGCCGAGGGCATCAGCGAGATCCGGGTGGTCGACAACGCCTCCAGCGACGACACCCTGGAGGTGGTGCAGCGGCATGCCTTGGCCGATGCGCGGCTGCATTTCATCGCCAATCCGGACAACCCGGGCTTTGCGAGCGCCTGCAACCAGGGCGCGCGCGACTCGCAGGCGCCCTGGCTGGTGTTCATCAACCCGGACCTGATGGTCGAGCGCGACACCCTGGCGCAGCTGTGCGCACGCGCGGCCGGGCACGCGGCGGTGCTGTTGGGCGTGGAGCAGGTGGACGAGGACGGGCAGCCGGATGCCGCCGTGCGCCGCCGCGATCCGGATTTTGCCGCCATGCTGCGCGCACCGCGCGCTGCCGCCCAGCTCGCGGTGCCGGTCGATCCGGCTGCGCCCCTGCAGGTGGTGGACGCCATCTCCGGTGCCTTGATGCTGATGCAGCGCAGCCTGTTCGACCGGCTCGACGGCTGGGATGGCGCCTACCGCCTGCATGCCGAAGACCTGGACCTGTGCCGGCGGGCACGTCAGGCCGGTGCGCTGGTGGCGGTGGCCAACGATCTGCGGGTCGTGCATGTGCGCGGCGTATCCAGTCGTGCGCGGCCGTTCTTTGTCGAATGGCATAAGCACCGCGGCCTGTGGCGCTATTTCCGCAAGTTCGAGGCGGGCCGGCGGGGGCCGGTCACCCGGCTTGGCGTATGGCTGGCGATCTGGACCCACGCGGCCGCCCAGGTACCGAAATTGCTGCGAAAGAGATGAGTGTGCCCGCGTTAAATTTGTGATAAATCAGTGATGGGTGGCGAGACCCAACTGTGATACGTTTCGCCTCGAAGTGTGATCAATCACTAGCTTCCTGTCCCTTCCGGGTCCCCCATCAGGAATCGTGCAATGTCCTTACAGAACGACCCGCAATTGCGGGGACGTCAGCCGTGCGCCGCCGCGCTGCAGCCCAGTCCGGTTGTCTCGCCCTCTTCTCTTGATTCCATCGCTCGCCGCGTGCCGGCGGCTGCGCTGTCGGCGCTCGCGCTGAGCTGCCTGATGGCAGCCTTGCCGGACACGGCCGTGGCAGGCGCCTGGACCCAGCCGCAGGGCGACACCCTGGTGATCGTCAAGGCGCTGCATAGCGATGGCCGCGGTTGGTTCGACGACAGCCATCACCGCACCACGTTCGGTGACGGCCAACAATTCGACGGAAACGGGCGTAGCCGCCAGGACCAGCTGAACGTCTACGTCGAGCATGGCCTGACCGACAAGCTGAGCTTCATCGGCAATTTCTATTTCACCGAAGTCGGTTTCAGCAATTACGGCGGCGATGGCCGGACCCGCACCAGTACCACTGGTCTTGCCGATCAGGAAATTGGCCTGCGCTATGCGCTGCCGAGCGCGCAAGAGGACGTCTGGCGCAGCTCGGTGCAGGCATTGGTCAGCATCCCGGCCTACGGCCGCAGCAAGACCTACCATCCGAATAATCCCGAAGCGAATTCCGATCCTGCGCTTGGCCTCGGCGACTACGGCCTGGAGCTGCGTTACAGCCGCGGCCGTGGTTACACGCTGGGCGGGCGTAACGGCTACGTCGATCTGGGTGGCGCGGTGCGCCTGCGCGGCAGTGCCGCTTCCGACGAAGTGCGGGTGGACGCGTCCACCGGCCTGAGCCTGACCCCGAGCTGGCTGCTGCTCGGCGAAGTCAACGTGATCCAGGGTCTGGGCAACGGACGCAACAACTTCGACGTTCCCGGCTCTGCTGGCGGCGTCGGCTTCGTCGCTACCGGCACCAACTACGACCTCACCAAGCTGCAGCTGTCCACGCTGTACACCGCGCCGGGCGGCAGTCAGTGGCAAGTGGGATATCAGCAGCCAGTGATGGGCCGCAACACCGCTGCCGCAGGTGGGCCATTCGTGGCCGCCTGGTGGCGGTTCTAAGGACGCCACGACAATGACGGTCAGCTGCGAAATGGACGCGCTGGGACGGGCACCGGACATCGGCCGCGAACGCGGTCTGTTGGGTCGCGCACTGGTCACCGCAGGCGTCATCACCGACGAACAGCTGCGCTCGGCGCTGGCGTTGCAACAGCGCTGGAACTCGCGCCTGGGCGATGTGATCCTGGCCCAGCGCGGCGTGCCGGCGCAGCGGTTCTATGCCATCGTTGCCGCGCACTTCGGCCTCGAGTTCATCGACCTGGTGCAGCAGCCGCCGGATCCGGAACTGCTCACCCCCGGCGATCTGGAAAGTTACGCGCAGCGCCTGCTGCTGCCGTGGCGTCGCGAAGACGGCGTGCTGGTGCTGGCCGTGGCCGATCCCGACCCGGCGGTGTTCGCCTGGGCGCGTGCGCACTATGGCGGGGACGTGCGTTTTGTCGGCACCGCCAAGTTCGACATCATCTGGAGCCTGCAGCGCTATGCCGACGAACAACTCACCGACAACGCGCTGAACCTGCTCGCAGCGCATGCGCCGACGTACTCGGCGCGCCAGGTGGTGACGCGCGGGCAGAAGTTCACGCTGTGGGCAATCGCCGCGGTGCTGGTGATCGCGATGCTGTTGTTCCCGGTGCCGGCCCTGATCACCGTCAACGTGCTGGTGGCGCTGGGCTTTCTGGCGACCTTCGGACTGAAGCTGTTGCTGGTGTGGTTCGGCTCGCGCCACCGCATCGACATCAAGGTCACCGAGGACGACGTCGCCGCGCTGCGCGATGACGACCTGCCGGTCTATACCGTGCTGGTGCCGATGTACAAGGAGCCGGAAGTCCTGCCGATCCTCGCCAACGCGCTGCGCAAGCTGGATTACCCGATCAGCAAGCTCGACGTGAAGCTGGTGCTGGAGGCGGACGATGTCGACACCATCGAGGCCGCCAAGAAACTCGGTCTGGAGGCGTTCTTCGAAATCATCCGGGTGCCGCCGTCGCAGCCCAAGACCAAGCCCAAGGCCTGCAACTACGCGCTGCATTTTGCGCGCGGCGAACTGCTCACCATCTACGACGCCGAAGACAAGCCCGAGCCGGACCAGCTCAAGCGTGTGGTGGCGGCGTTCCGCAAGGCCGACAAGGATGTGGCGTGCATCCAGGCGCGGTTGAATTACTACAACGCCGACGAGAACTGGCTGACGCGGATGTTCACGCTGGAGTACACGCTCTGGTTCGACTTCTACCTGCCGGCGCTGGAATACCTGCGCATTCCGATTCCGTTGGGCGGCACCTCCAACCACTTCCGTCTGGATGTGTTGCGCCAGGTGCGCGCATGGGATCCGTACAACGTCACCGAAGACGCCGACCTGGGCGTGCGGCTGATCCAGAACGGCTACCGCGTCAACGTGGTCAACTCCACCACGTTCGAAGAAGCCAACGTCAGCATTCCCAACTGGATCCGGCAGCGTTCGCGCTGGCTCAAGGGTTATATGCAGACCTGGCTGGTGCACATGCGCGACCCGGTGCATCTGTATCGCAGCACCGGCTTCAAGGGCTTCTGGGGCTTTCAGTTCTTCATTGGCGGCAATTTCTTCATCGCCTTGGGTGTCCCGGTGATGTGGACCTTGTGCCTGATCAGCGTCGTGAGCGGTGCGCGGATATTCGATGCGATCTTCCCGCCATGGCTGGCTGCAGTGTCATTGGTCAATCTGCTGCTGGCCAATGCGTTCTTCATCTACACAACGCTGGTGGCCGCGTTCAAACGCGACTACTTCCGGCTGGCGCCGTACGCACTGACCGTGCCGTTCTACTGGGTGTTGCAGTCGATCGCCGCCTACAAGGGTCTCTGGCAGCTGATCCACAATCCGTTCTATTGGGAGAAGACCACGCATGGCATCAGCAAGCATTCGGAAAACGAGCGCCGCGCCGCACTCGAAGAGTGAGTCGGCGGTTTCGCGTCGTCACAGCGGGCTGCCGGCGTTTCTGGTTGCCGTGGTGGCCCTGTCGCTGCTGAGCCAGCCGCTGCTGCTGCAGTCGGTCGGCGCTGCCGCACCGGCAATCGCACCAGCGGCCGGCTTGCCGGCAACCGGTCTGTTGTCGTGGGCGATCAATCTGGGGCTGCACCGCTGGAATCTGCCGTTCCAGGTCTGGCCGTTCCTGGCGGTCGCCGCCAACGCGCTGTTCCTGTCGCTGCTGTGGCGTGATCTGGCCGGTGTGTTCGGGCGCGGCTGGGCCAGTGGTTTGACCCTGCTGGTGGGCTGCAATCCGCTGTTCCTGCTGCCGATCGCCGCAGGCGGAAGCCAGGCGGTGGGTCTGCTGGCGTTCTACGGCTTGTGCCGCACCTTGCGCCGCCTGCAGACGCCGGTAGAGGCCTTCACCTATCTGCGCATCGCCGGCTGGTTGTGCATCCTGTTGTGCCTGGATCTGCAGACACTGGCGCTGTCGACGATGGTGGCACCGTGGCTGCTGTTGGTGATGCCGCCGCAGATGCTGCGCAAGGCGCCGGGTTCGTTCTACCTGGTGTGCTATCTGCCGTTCGCGTTTCTGGTCGGCATGTGGGCCTACGTCAATCTGGCCGTGTTCAACGCCCCGTGGCCGACGCTGTCCAGCATCGGGCAGGGCGCGCATCCGCTGCCGTTGCCGCTGGCCGAGCATGCGCAAGGCTGGTTGCCGGCCGTGCGCTGGGGCGTGGCGGCGGTGGTCTGCTTCCCGGTGCTGGCGCTGCTGGCCCGCAGCCGCAGCGGCGCGCTCACGCGCGGCGTGCTGGCCAGTGTCGGCACCGTGGTCTGTGCGGCGGCGCTGTCGTTCGCCTTCGGCTGGGCCGGGTTCGACGCCTTGCTGCTGCTGTGGGTGCCGGCAGCGTTGCTGCTGCGCGCGCTGCATGCCGATCAGCGCAGCCAGGCCGCCGGCCTGCTGTTGCTGGGCCTGATCGGTGCGGCCTGGGTACAGCCGCAGGGCTGGGGTAGCTGGATGCGTGCGGCGCCTGCCGATACGCAATCCTTGCTGCAGGGCGAGGCGGTGGTCATGCGCGCGCCGGTAGCGTTGCCGACCGGCGCGGCGACGCCGGCAGCGGACGCCGTGCAGGCGCAGCCCAGCGTGACGACTGTCGCGGACGTGGCCGCACCCACGCAACTCGCTGCCGGTGCCACCACGCCTGCTGACACCGCTGCAATGGTGCAGCCGGACAAGAACACTGCGGTCATCGGTGCAATGGACTGCGCGCCTACCACGACCGCGTCCACCAACGAGGCATCCGCCACATGTTCAAACGCGTTCTGAGCACCGCGTTTCTGGTCGGGGCGTGCATGCTGGTCAATGGCTGCAACGCCGATGCATCGACGTGGATGGGCGCCAACGTCAAGGTCTCGGCCAATGCGCCGTGGCAAAGCGAGGCGGCGGGGCAGTCGCTGGACGCGCTGGCCAGGACCGGCGCCAGCAAGGCGTTGCTGGTCGCGTTCGTGTGGCAGGCCAACCCGCAGTCGAACGACCCGGTGCTGGGCAGCGACAGCAGCGTGGAGGCGATGCGCGCGGCGTTGCGGCAGAGCCACCACGCCGGCCTGCAGGCCACGCTCAAGGTGCATGTGTGGATCCCCGGGCATTGGGCCGGCGACACCGCGCCCACCGACCAGGCAGCCTGGTTTGCCGCGTATCAGAACGCGTTGCTGCCGTTGGCCAGACTGGCCGAAGACGAGCACGCCGAAGCGCTGGTGATCGGCACCGAACTGCGCAAGCTGCAGGACGCGCCGCAGTGGCCCGGCCTGGTGGCGGAAGTGCGCAAGGTCTACCACGGCAAGCTGCTGTACGTGGCCGACGGCATGGAACACGCCGAAAGCTTCCGCTACTGGTCCTTGTTCGATGCGGTGGGCACCAGCCTGTATCCGCGGCTGTCCGAAGCGGCCGCCACGCGCACGGCCGAGATGAACGCCGCCGCGCAGCGCCTGCAGCAACTGGGGCAGCGCGTGGGCAAACCGGTGTGGGTGGCGGAGCTGGGCCTGCGTTCTGCACGTGGCAGCCTGGCCGCGCCATGGGAGAGCCCGGAGCAACGCGCCGCCGCAGTGGATACCCGCCTGCAACTGCAGGTGTTGCAGCAGTGGCGCAAGGTGCTGCAGGCGCACGCCGTGGAAGGCATTGCGCTGTGGTGCTGGTACACCGATCCCAAGGCCGGTGGTCCGGGCGACAGCGACTTCACCGTGCAGGGCAAACCGGCGCAGCAGGTGCTGGCGCGCTGAGCGATGGCGCCTGGCACTCTCCTACGGAGTGCCAGGCGCAATTGCCGAGGTGCATTACCGGGGCGAAGCGCCAAGGGAAATCGCCAGGCGCACTGCCGCTGCGGGCATAATCCGGCAGCATGATCATCCATTCGCTGCTCGACACCGACCTGTACAAATTCACCATGATGCAGGCGGTGCTGCATCAGCATCCGGCCGCGCAGGTCGACTACCGCTTCAAGTGCCGCACGCCCGGCGTGGATCTGGCCCGGTTCATCGACGAGATCTCGCGCGAGATCGATGCGCTGTGCCGGTTGCGGCTGCGCGAGGACGAAGTGGCCTATCTGCGCGGCCTGCGCTTCATCAAGCCGGATTTCGCCGACTTCCTGGCGCTGTTCCATCTGGACCGCAAGTACCTGCAGCTGTCGGCATCGACCACCCATCCGGGCGAGATCGAGCTGACCATCCGCGGCCCGTGGCTGCACACCATCCTGTTCGAAGTGCCGTTGCTGGCGATCATCAACGAGGTGTGGTTCCGCAACACCTCCGAGCCGGATTACGAACAAGGCCGCAGCCGCCTGCGCGAGAAGGTGAGCAGCCTGCGCAGCATGCCGGCCGGCTGCAAGATCGCCGACTACGGCACCCGGCGGCGCTACTCGCGGCACTGGCACGGCGAGTTGCTGCCGTTGCTGCGCGATGGCCTGGGCGAGCAGTTCGTCGGCACCAGCAATGTGTATTTCGCCAAGCATTATGGCCTGACCCCGCTGGGCACGATGGCGCACGAGTACCTGCAGGCGTTCCAGGCGCTGGGGCCGCGGCTGCGCGACTCGCAGGTGGCCGCGCTGGAATCGTGGGCGCGCGAGTACCGCGGCGATCTGGGCATCGCCCTGTCCGATGTGGTCGGGCTGGACGCGTTCCTGCGCGACTTCGATCTGTATTTCTGCAAGCTGTTCGATGGCATGCGCCACGATTCGGGCGACCCGTTCGAGTGGGGCGAGCGCGTCATCGCCCACCTGCAGGCACACCGCATCGACCCCGCGACCAAGGTGCTGGTGTTCAGCGACGGCCTCAATATCGACAAGGTGATGCGGCTGTACGCGCACTTCCACACCCGCTGCCGGCTGGCGTTCGGGGTCGGCACCAGTCTCACCAACGACCTGGGGCCGGCACCGCTGCAGATCGTGATCAAGATGGTCCGCTGCAATGGGCAGCCGGTGGCAAAGCTCAGCGACTCGCCGGGCAAGAGCATGTGCGAGGACGCCGGTTACCTGCGCTATCTGCGCGATGTGTTCGGCCTGCCGCCGATGCCGGAACCGGGTGACCACGCGCGGCAGTGACTGACGTGTAGCGGCGGCTTGTGCCGATGCTTGGCGCGGTGTCGGGGAATGGCCGGAAAAGTGCGATGCAGCGCTCAATTGGCTGCCGGGTTCGTTAACATTGGCATCACGCTTGCTTCACTTCCGATGCACGCGATGTTGATGTTTGTCCCTTTCCCGCACGACGCCCGAATGACTGCACCCGATCCATTGTCGCTGTACCGCGCGCGCAGCTGCTCCCGGCAGTGGCTGGGGTTTGTGCGAGCGATGGCCGCCGAGTTTGGCGCCGAGTTGCCCGAGGACGATCTGGCCCCGTTGATGGCGCGCATCGGCCGGCGCTTCGCGCGCGAGCACCGGCTGGCGCACTGCGCGACCCTGGAGGAGATGCAGCAGGCCGCCAACGCCGTGTGGGAGCGCTGCGATTGGGGCCAGTGCGCGATGCACGAACACGCCGACCACGTGCGGATCCAGCACGCCAGCGCGCCGTTGGGCGTGGCACTGGATGGCGTGGCGTGGAGCGACGGGTTCCTGCAGGGCGTGTACGAAGGATGGTTCCAGCAACTTGGGATGCTGGCAGGCCTGGCGGTGCAGACCGCGCCAGGCGACAGCATGGATCTGCGCAACTTCATGTTGCTGCGGACGGCATGAACGGGTGAAGTCGGGCAAGGGGGAGTGTGATGGCACCGAAGAACACCAAGGCAACCTCCGGGCACGACGATGTGTCCGGCCTGTTCGCGCGGTTGGGGACGCCGGCGAGCGCGGGCTATCAGGATTTCGCCCACAGCCAGCTGCCGCCGCGCAGTCCGGGAGTGACGCAAACGCCGGTCCCGGCAGCGGTCGAACAGACCGCCGCTGCGGCGGATGCCGCGCAGACGCCAGTGCCGCTGCCGGCGCCTGCTGCATCAGCGCCTAGTGTTTCGCCTGTCGTGCAGGCAGCGCCGGCGGCGCATCGGTCACTGCCTGTCGAAGAGACGGCAGGCCCGCCGCTCGATGTGCTCGCGCCGCTACGTAAATTGCGCCAGCTCGACGAGCCCGCAGTGCCTGCATCGCAGCCAGGCGAGCGCCAGGCGCAGACGCCGTTGGAGCGCTTGTTCCAGCGGCTGCTGCAGGCGGACGCGCCCAGCTCGACGCAAAGCCCGCTGCAGCGACTGCGCTCGCGCTGATCAGCACCACCGTGTGACTTTCGGCAAGCGCCGCTGCGCTCGCCTGTTTCGCCTTGTTCTGACGCACACCGCCACGCTTGGAGGATTATCTGATGACCGCTGCCAGCCGCCGTTCCGGATCACCGCTGTCCACGCTGGCGACCTGGGCGCTGTGGTTGCTGGGCGGCTTGCTGCTGGTGTTCGTGGTCGCCGTGCCGATGGACGTCACCCGGCAACTGGTGTTTTCCGGGGTGCTGTTCGCCGTGGCGCTGGCGGTGCGCAAGCGCGGCGGGCGGGTGGTGATCCTGACGATGATGGGCATGTCGCTGGCGGTGTCGTGCCGCTACATCTGGTGGCGCACGACCCAGACCATGGGCGTGGGCAGCGCGGTGGATTTCATCCTGGGCCTGGGCCTGCTGGGCGCGGAGCTGTATGCCTTCGTGATCCTGGTGCTGGGCTATTTCCAGGTGCTGTGGCCGCTCGACCGCAAGCCGGTGCCGTTGCCGGCCGACCAGGCCCTGTGGCCGAGCGTGGACGTGTTCATTCCCACCTACAACGAGCCGTTGTCGGTGGTGCGCACCACCGTGCTGGCGGCCAGCGTGATCGATTGGCCGGCCGGCAAGATCACCATCCATCTGCTCGATGACGGCCGCCGCGACGCATTCCGCGACTTCTGTGCCGAGGTCGGCATCAACTACGTCACCCGTACCAACAACGCGCACGCCAAGGCCGGCAACATCAATGCCGCGCTGAAGAAATGCAGCGGCGAGTACGTGGCGATCTTCGACTGCGACCACATTCCCACCCGCAGTTTCCTGCAGGTGGCGATGGGCTGGTTCCTGCGCGACACCGGGCTGGCCCTGGTGCAGATGCCGCACTATTTCTTCTCGCCCGACCCGTTCGAACGCAACCTGGGCACGCACGGCAAGGTGCCCAACGAAGGCGAGCTGTTTTACGGCCTGCTGCAGGATGGCAACGACCAGTGGAACGCCACGTTCTTCTGCGGCTCCTGCGCGGTGATCAAGCGCAGCGCGCTGGAAGAGGTGGGCGGGGTGGCGGTGGAAACCGTCACCGAGGACGCCCACACCGCGCTCAAGCTGCAGCGCCGCGGCTATCGCACCGCCTACCTGGCGGTGCCGCAAGCCGCAGGCCTGGCCACCGAGAGCCTGTCCGGGCATGTGGCGCAGCGCATCCGCTGGGCGCGCGGCATGGCGCAGATCGCGCGTATCGACAATCCGTTGCTGGGGCGCGGGCTCAGGCTCTCGCAGCGGCTGTGCTACCTCAACGCGATGCTGCACTTCTTCTACGGCTTGCCGCGCATCATCTACCTCACGGCGCCGCTGGCCTATCTGTTCTTCGGCGCGCACGTGATCCAGGCCTCGGCGTTGATGATCCTGGCCTATGCTTTGCCGCATATCCTGCAGGCCAATCTGACCAACCTGCGGGTGCAGAGCCGCTTCCGCCATCTGCTGTGGAACGAGGTCTACGAGACCACGCTGGCCTGGTACATCTTCCGTCCCACCCTGGTTGCGCTGCTCAACCCCAAGCTGGGCAAGTTCAACGTCACGCCCAAGGGCGGGCTGGTGGCGCGCAGTTATTTCGATGCGCAGATCGCCAAGCCGTACCTGTTCCTGCTGTTGCTCAACCTGGCCGGTGCGGTTGCCGGGGTGCTGCGCCTGATCTATGTCGGCGGCAGCGGCGAGCAGCAGACGATCTGGTTCAACCTGGCCTGGACGCTCTACAACATGGTGCTGCTGGGCGCCACCATCGCCACCGCCAGCGAAACCCGCCAGGTGCGCAGCGCCCATCGCGTGCCGCTGGATGTCCCGGTCACTCTGTATCTGCCCGATGGCAGCGTGCTGCCCAGCCGCTCGCTGAATTTTTCCACCGGCGGCATGGCGATCAGGCTCGCCCAGCCGCAGCCGATCGAACCCGGCTTGGCGGTGCAGATCGGCCTCAGTCACCGCGGCGTGGAGCAGACCTTGCCGGCGGTGGTGCGGCAGGACCGCGACGGCCAGGTCAGCGTGCAGTTCACCGCGATGTCGATGGAACAGGAGCGCTGGCTGGTGGCCTCGACCTTTGCGCGCGCCGACATCTGGCTGTCGCAATGGGGCCGGCACGACCGCGATGCGTTCTGGCGCTCGATGGGCCAGGTGCTGGCCGCCAGCGCGCGCGGCTTTGGACGCCTGGGCGGACATATCGCGCTCAGTGCGCGTCAGGGCTTCCGCCCGGCGCGCGCGCTGGATCTGGAGTCGTGAGCGTCAGGCCTGCCGTTTCCCTTTTCCCTGCAAGGAAGCAACCGATGCGCATATCCCCGGCCGTGTTGACCTGTGTGCTCACCCTGCTGACCGGCCTGGCGCAGGCGCAGCAGGCGGTGCCGGCAACGTCGACGACCACGCTGGCCGGGCAGGCCGGCACCGCCGCGAGCGCGCCGCCCGCACCGACACCGATGCCGGCCGGCAGCACCCGCACCTCCAGCCTGCGCGAGCTCGGCATCGATTACGAAATCACCCTGCGCGGCGTGCAGGGCAGTGCCGGCGTGCCCTTCGGCGTGCGCAGCGACGAGATCGTCACTGCCGCCACGCTCAACCTCAAGTACAGCTATTCGCCCTCACTGTTGCCGGACCTGTCGCATCTGAAGGTCACCATCAATGGCGTCACCGTGGGCAGCTTGCCCGCCGACAAGGCCAATGCCGGCAAGCTGCTCTCGGCCGATCTGCCGATCGACCCGCGCCTGGTCACCGATTACAACCAGCTCAACCTGCAGTTGATCGGCCATTACACGCGCGAGTGCGAAGACCCGGACCACAGCAGCCTGTGGGCGAATGTGGACGCGGCCACCAGCCTGTCGCTGACCACCACGCCGCTGGCGCTGGCCAACAACCTGGCGTTGTTGCCAGTGCCGTTTTTCGATGTGCGCGACACGCGTCGGCTGGAATTGCCGTTCTACTTTCCGCAGCGGCCGGACCACGCCACGCTGCAGGCGGCCGGCGTGGTCGCCTCGTGGTTCGGCACCCTGGCCGGCTATCGCGGCGCGGTGTTCCCGGCATCCACCGATGCATTGCCGGCCACCGGCAACGCGGTGGTGTTCGCCACGCCCAGCACGCTGCCGGCGCAGTTCGCCACCGCCGACAGTGGCGTGGCCGATATCCGGGGGCCGACCGTGGCAGTGGTGGTCAACCCGACCGATCCGAACGGCAAGCTGCTGCTGGTGCTCGGCCGCAACAGCGAAGACCTGCAACGCGCGGCCACCGCGCTGGCCTTGCGTGCGCCGTTGACCGGGGCGGTGGCCCGCATCGGCGAGGTCAGCGCGCCGGCGCCGCGTCAGCCGTACGACGCGCCCAAGTGGGTATCCAGCCAGCATCCGGTGCGCTTCGGCGATCTGGTGACCCAGCCCGGCCAGCTCAATGTCAGCGGCTATCACCCGGACCTGATCCGGGTCGGCCTGCAGTTGCCGCCGGACCTGTTCGTGTGGGAGCGCGACGGCATTCCGGTGGCGCTGAAATACCGCTACACGGTGCCGGACGTGGATAACAAGTCCGCGCTCAACGTCAGCATCAACGAGTCGTTCGTGACCACGCTGCCGCTGACCGGCCGCCCGTTCGCCGAGTCCACCCCGAGGCGCTGGTGGAACAGCCTGGGCGCGCGCGGCAGCATGCCGGTGCACCAGGACCTGACATTGCCGGTGGGTGCGTTCTCGGCCAACAGCCAGTTGCGCTTCCACTTCTTCTTCGATCGCCCGCAGGGCGAGCAGTGCAAGAACACTTTCCCGGACGTGTCCGGCGCCATCGATGCCGATTCCAGCATCGACCTGAGCGGTTTTCACCACTACATGGCGATGCCGAACCTGGCCGCGTTTGCCAATGCCGGTTACCCGTTCACGCGCCTGGCCGATCTGTCCGAATCCACCATCGTGCTGCCCGACAATCCGGGCGACCAGGACCTGGGCAATGTGCTGACCCTGCTTGGACGCTTCGGCGCCTCCACCGGGTATCCGGCGCTGCATGCGCAGATCGTCGGCGCCGGCGCCGTGCAGCAACACGCCGACCGCGACCTGTTGCTGCTCGGCAGTGCGCAGTCGCAGCCACTGTTCAAGCGATGGCGCGCGCAGCTGCCGGTGGACCAGGACGGGCAGACGACCCGCTTTGCGCTGACCGATTGGGTGCTGGAAAAACTGCCGGGCTTCCTGTCCTTCGATGCGCGCCGCACCGACCTGCCGACCACCACCGACATCGCCCTGCAGCCGCAGCCGGACGATGTGCTGTTGATGGGCTTCGAATCGCCGCTGAAATCCGGCCGCAGCGTGGTCGCGTTCCAGAGCGAAGACCCGGCCAACATGAGCCGTCTGTTCGATGCCTGGTTCGACCCGGCGCTGCTCAAGGATTTCCAGGGCAGCGTGGTGTTGCTGCAGCAGAAAAAGGTCACCAGCCTGGTCGGCAACCAGACCTATTACGTGGGCCATCTGCCGCTGCCGACCTGGTTGCGCTGGTACTTCTCGCATCACCCGGTGTGGCTGGCCTTCACCGTGGTGTTGCTGGCGTTGTTGCTGGCCCTGGCCGCACGCGTGCTGCTGCGCCGGCATGCCGCCGAGCGGCTCAACGAAGGCGGTAGCGCATGAGCGCGCGTGACCGCGCCGCGGTGATGACGCGCCGCAGCCTGCTGCGCGCCGGCGCGCTGGCCGGCCTGGCCGCATTGCTGCCCACGCGCGCAGCGGCGGCGGCCGGCCAATGCGGGCCGTGGCCGCTGTGGAATGCCTTCGTCGACAAGCACATCCAGCCCGACGGGCGGGTGGTGGATTTCCTCAACCCGGACCAGCGCTCGACCTCCGAAGGTCAGTCGTATGCGCTGTTCTTCGCCCTGGTCAACAACGACCAGGTGCTGTTCGAGAAGGTGCTGGGCTGGACCCGCCACAACCTGTGCGGCGGCCGCCCGGACCTGAATCTGCCGGCGTGGTTGTGGGGCCGCGATGGCAGCGGCAGCTGGCGCGTGCTCGATGCCAATACCGCCAGCGATGGCGAGCTGTGGATTGCCTACGCGCTGCTGGAAGCCGGCCGGCTGTGGCGCCGGCCCGGTT
Source organism: Xanthomonas arboricola pv. guizotiae (assembly GCF_002940205.1). Classification (GTDB taxonomy): domain Bacteria; phylum Pseudomonadota; class Gammaproteobacteria; order Xanthomonadales; family Xanthomonadaceae; genus Xanthomonas; species Xanthomonas arboricola_C. The sequence continues at coordinate 8,899 of NZ_MDSK01000036.1, read as the reverse complement.
ACCTCAAGGCCGGCCAGCAGATCCTGCAGCTGATGCGCCAGCAGGAGGTGGCCACGCTGCCGGGCCTGGGCGCGATGTTGCTGCCCGGCCGCAGCGGCTTTGCCGGGAAGCAGCGCTGGACGCTCAATCCCAGCTACCTGCCGATCCAGGTGCTGCGGCGCTGCGCCAACGCCGATCCCAAGGGGCCGTGGGCGGCGATCGCCAGCAATGCCGCACGCGTGTTGCGCGAGAGCGCGCCGGTGGGCTTTGCGCCGGACTGGACGGTGTGGGATGGCGAGCGCTTCGGCCCCGACCCGAAGCGCGGCAACGTCGGCAGCTACGATGCGATCCGCGTGTATCTGTGGGCCGGCATGCTCGATGCCGGCGAGCCGCTGCGCAGCGGCTTGCTGCGCGACCTGTCCGGCCCGGCCGACCTGCTCGCCGCACAGACTCCGTTTGCGGAAAAGATCGACACCGCGCGCGGCGTGGGCAGCGGCGCATTGCCGGTGGGGTTTTCCGCCGCGCTGCTGCCGTACCTGAGTGCGATGGGCCAGCCCGCGCTGCTCAAGGCGCAGGCACAGCGCATTCCCGCCGCCGCGCAAGCGGCCGCCGCTGCGCTGCCGTACTTCGAACGCACGCTGGCCCTGTTCGGACAGGGCTGGCTTGAGAACCGCTACCGCTTCGCCGCAGACGGGCGCCTGCTGCCCGCCTGGAGAACCCCTGCATGCTCCGCAAAAAACTGACCCCGCTGTACCTCGCCGGCATGATCGACCTATGCCTGCTCGCCTCGCCGGTGCAGGCGCAGGCCAGCGCCACCCAGCAACTGGTCGAGCAGGGCAATTACTGGCATGACCAGGGCCGCGACGATCTGGCCGCCGACACCTGGCGCAAGCTGCTCGGCGTCGATCCGGATCAGCCCGACGCCTTGCTCGGCCTGGCGCAGATCGATCTGGCGCAAGGCCGTCAATCCGAAGCGCGCAAGCGCCTGCAGCAACTCGACGCCGCGCACCCGCAATCGCCACAGGCACAGCGCCTGCGCGTGGCGATCGGCGCCCGTGGCAGCAGCGCTGCCGGCGAAGATCCGAACCTGCGCAACGCACGTCGCGCCGCCGCGGCCGGGCGCTATGTCGAAGCCGCGCGCAGTTACGAAGCGCTGTTCGCCGGCAAGCCGCCGCCGCCGGCGTTGGCGTTGGAGTACTACCAGTCGCTGGCCGGCACCCCCACCGGCTGGGAGCGTGCGCGCGACGGTCTGCAACGCCTGCAATCCAGCGACCCGGGCAACCCGTCCGTGCAACTGGCGCTGGCGCAGGTGCTGAGTTACCGCGAACCCACCCGCCGCGACGGCATCGCGCAGCTGCGCACGCTGGCGCAACGCGCCGATGTCGGCGGGCCGGCGCGCAGCAGCTGGCGCCAGGCGCTGCTGTGGCTCAACGCCGGCATGGCCGATGCGCCGCTGTACCAGGCCTTCCTGGCCGGCACCCCGGCCGATGCGGACGTCACCGCCAAACTCGGCCAGCCGCGCGAACAACGCAGCGCCGCCGCCGCGCCGGCCGACCCCACTGGCGTGCTGCTGGGCGAAGGCTTCCGCGCGCTGGGCGCCAATAATCTGGGCGCTGCCGAACAACGCTTCACGCAGGTATTGCGCGCACGTGCGCGTGATCCGGAAGCGCTCGGCGGCCTGGGCTCGGTGCGCCTGCGTCAGCAGCGCTTTGCCGAAGCGCAGGAGCTGCTGCGCCCGGCCGCGGCGAATAACGGCAAATGGAAAGGTGCGCTGGATAGCGCGCGCTACTGGCTGCAGCTGCAGCAGGCCGAGGCCGCACGCACACGTGGCGATCTGGCACAGGCGCGCCAGCTGGTGGAGCAGGCGGTGCAGCTGCTGCCCAACGAGCCGGCCGCGCAGGTGGCGCTGGGCGGCTTGCAGGCCGCCGGCGACCCGGCCGCCGCCGAGGCAAGCTACCGCAAGGCGCTGTCGCACGATGCCGACAATGCCGGCGCGCTGCAGGGCCTGGTCGGTTTGTACAGCCGCCAGGGCCGCATGCAGGAAGCCAGCGACGTGTTCAATCGCCTGCCTGCCGCAGAACGTGCCAAAGCCGGGGGGCAGGCCTTGCTGCGTTCCAACGTGCAGCGCGCGCGCGCCCGCCAGGCGCTGGAAGCCGGCGATGCGGTCAGCGCGCAGACCGAGCTGGAAGCGGCGATGGTCGAGCGCCCGGGCGATGCCTGGATCCGTCTGGATCTGGCCCGCCTGTACCAACAGGCCGGCCGCCCCGACCAGGCCCGCAGCGTGATGGACGGCCTGCTCGCCGTGCATGGCGACCAACCCGAAGCGCTGCAGGCCAACGCCTTGCTGGCGCAGGAAAGCGGCGACTGGCAGGGCGCCTACGACAGCCTGGAGCGCATTCCGGTCGCATCGCGCACGCCGGAGATGACCCAGCTGCGCACCACCGCCTGGATCGAACTGCAGGCGCGTCAGGCACGGTTGCTGGTGGAGCAGGGCAGGCCGGGCGACGCGCAGCAGTTGCTGGCGCGCACCGAAACCGCGCTGGGCAATCAGCTCGACGACCCGCAGTTGCTGGCCGCACTGGCCGGCGCACATGCCGATGCCGGCAACGCCCCGCGTGCGCTGACCCTGGCCCAGCGCCTGGTCACCGGCGCCACGGTGCGCAGCGAAGATCGCCTGCAATATGCCGGCGTGCTGCTGCGCGCGCACCAGGACGCCGAACTGTCGGCGGCGCTGCGCCAGTTGCAGGCCACCACCCTGACGCCGGAACAGCTGCGTCGTTATCAACGCCTGCGCAGCGCCTACACACTGCGCCAGGTGGATGCGCTGCGCGAACTCGGCAACCTGGAAGGCGCCTACGACGCGCTGTCGCCGATCCTGGCCCAGCAGCCGGACAGCCGCGATGCGCAGGCCGCGCTCGCGCGCCTGTATGCCGCCTCCGGCGACCAGCGTCAGGCGCTGGCGATCTACCAGCAGATCCTGCAACGTCATCCCGACGACCTGGATACGCTCACTGCCGCCGCCAACAGTGCGGCCGCGCAGTCGGACCTGCGCAATGCCGAGCATTACCTGCAACGCGCGCTGGCGCAGGCACCGGAGTCGCCGGAGGTGCTGGCCGCGGCCGGCCGCGTGTATCGCAGCGCCGGCAAGAACCGCAAGGCCGAGCAGTATTTCCGTGCCTCGCTGGCCGCGCAGCAGCGTCAGGCCGGGCAACTGGACAATGGCCTGCCGTCCGCGCGTGGTCCGTCCGCGGTCGCGTCCTCCAGCCGCCCGCTCAATCCGTTTTCCGGCATGACCGGCGGCATGCCACGCTCGCCGGCGGTGTTGTCCGAGCGCATGGATGCCGGTAGCGCCTATGGCGACGTGGCGGTTGCACCGGTGGCAGCATCGCCGGGCTCTGCACGGTTCGCCGCTGCCGCACCGATTGGTGCGTCTGCCGACAACGGCGGCGATACGTTGCCGCCGCCGGTCAGCACCAGCGCTGCGCCTGCCATGCTGCCGGTCTCCAGCTCCAGCGGCCGCATGCGCGGGTCGTCGCGCGGCGATGGGCTGCTTGCCGCGCGCGCGATTGCGCCGATCGCCGTGGACGCCGGTCCACGTCTGACCAAGCCCGCCGCACAGGCATTGCCGCCGCTCGGCAGCGGCAACGGCGTGCTCGACGAGTTGCGTGCGGTGCAGTCGGAAAACAGCGACAACCTCGCCGGTGGCGCGCTGTACCGCTCGCGCGATGGCGAAGACGGTCTGGGCCGCCTGGACGATATCGAAATGCCGGTCCAGGCCGAGTTCGCGGTCGGCGACGGCAAGCTCGGCGTCACCCTGACCCCGACCATTGTCGATGCCGGCACGCTGACCACCGATTACGTCACCGCCAGCCGCTTCGGCAGCGGCCCGCAGACCGCCATCAACGATGCGCTGGCGGCCGATCGCGGCCCGATCGATACACTGGTCAGCTCGTCGATGTACCAGTTGCTCGCCACCGAAGGCGACACCGCCGCCACGCGCGAACGCCTGCGCCGCTACACCTTGAATACCGGCTTGTTCAACGAGCTGCTGGTGGAGAACAACAACAGCAATGCCGCTGCGCTGGCCGCGTTGGCCAACGAACCGTTGCCGGCCTATCTGCTCAGCATCAACGCTTCCAACACGCCGATTGCGCAGCTGGCACGCGACATCCTGGGCAATGCCGCGCTCAGCGAACAGTTGGGCGCAGGTGATGCGGCGGCGTTGCGCGCGCTGGCCGCCAGCACCGCCGCCGCGCAGCAGACCCCCACCGGGCTGGCCGACACACTCAACGCCATGGCCGCCAGCGGCAACGGCAGCCGCCGGCTCAGCCAGGACGACACCGGCGTGGGCGTGGGCCTGCGCTATCGCAACGGCGGTTTCAGCGCCGATGTGGGCAGCACGCCGATCGGATTTCAGGAGCAGAACGTCATCGGCGGCGTGGGCTATCGCGGCGAACTCGGCGATACCGTCAGCTGGTCGGCCGAGGCATCGCGGCGTGCGGTCACCGACAGCGTGCTGTCGTTTGCCGGCGCGCAGGACGCCCGCAGCGGCCGCGAATGGGGCGGCGTCACCAGCAACGGCATCTCGCTGTCGGCCACCGCCGACAACGGCCTGCTCGGCGGGTACGCCAACCTGGCCGCGCATCGTTTGCTGGGCAACGGCGTCGCCGACAACGAGCATCGCCAGGTCGACCTGGGTTTCTATGTGCATGCATTGGAAACCGAGCATCAATCGCTCACTGCCGGCGTCAATCTGACCACCATGCAATACGACAAGAACCTCAGCGGCTTCACTTACGGCCACGGTGGCTACTTCAGTCCGCAGGACTATGTCGACCTGGGGTTCCCGGTGCACTGGAGCGGACGCACGGCCGGGCAGACGGTGAACTGGAAGGTCGACGCCAGCATCGGCGTGCAGCACTTCAGCACCGACGCCTCGCCGTATTTCCCCACCGACCCGACCCTGCAACAGGCGGCCTACGATGCCGCATCGCTGGCGGCGCTGCTCGGCCTGGTCAACCGCTACACCGACCCGGTATACGCGGGCGAAAGCCGTACCGGCGTGTCCTACAACCTCAGTGGCGCGGCCGAATGGCAGGTGGCACCGCAGCTGTTCCTGGGCGGGCGGCTGATGTTCAACAACGCGCGCGACTACAACCAGTTCAGCAGCAATCTTTACCTGCGTTTCGTGATGGATCGCCTGGGCGCTGCACTGGGGCGTGCACCGCAGGTGCTGACCTCGCCGTACGCTGCCGACCATTGATGGTGTGGCAAGCGTGCTGCGTCGTCGCTAGGGCGCGCAGCGGCTGCGTGCAGCACGTGCACGCAGTGGGCGTGATGCTGCGGGTGGCGGCATCGTGCATGGCGTTCGCATCGCCTCTCTGGCGGCGTGGTCCAAGTCGCCGCAACGCTGCGTAGAACGCTGCACGACACGATTGCGGATAGACGAACGGCGCCTCCCGGCGCCGTTCGCATTACATCAACTCACGTACCACGTTCGTCGCTTACGGACGCACCTTGGTGGCGCAGACGAACACCGCCGCCTGTTGCAAGCGGCTGATCACGCCCTGGCTCTGCAGTTCGCGCACGTGCTCGTCCATGCAGGTCAGGTAACCCAGGCGATTGCCGACGTTCTGCGCCTTGCACAGGCTGCTTTCGGCAGACACATTCGCACCCGGAATCAAACCGCCGGTCTCCACCGTCGGCACCTGCGTGCTGCAGGTCCCCAACTTGGCCGGCCCGCTGTTCAAGGTCCACCCGATATCGGCAAACAGCGCCGGGGTCAGGTCGATGTTGACGTGCGCCTGCACTTCCGGTGTGTCGAACGGTTCCATCAAGGCGTTCGGCTGCAGATCGGTATCGAAGTGCGAGAAGGTCGAACCGCCGGCCACCACGCTGGGCGAATACAGGCGCGTGCGGCCTTGGCTGTCGGTGCCCTGCAGCAAGTCCGGATCTTCGTACAGCGCCGCAACAACGAAGGCGGTCTTCAGACGCGCGCCATCGGCCTGCGACACCATGATCGCGGGGATGGTGATGTCGGTGATCGGCGGTGCTGCGTTGCCCATCGTCTGCACACCTGCGGCGTTGTTGGCGACGATCACGCCCACTGCGCCGTTGAGCTGCGCATTCTTCACCTTGATCGCAAAGGCACAGGTACCGCGGTCGATCAGCGCCACCTTGCCGGCCACATCGGCCGCATTGACGAACGGCGTTTCGCAGCCATCGCTGGCCGACGGTGCCGCCACGCCATCGTTGACCGTCACCACCGAACGCGCCGGGAAATTGGCCGCCGTGGCCAGTGGCCCGAAGCTGGCAAAGCCCACTTCGAACTTGCCTGCAGCGCTGGCCGGTGCGGTCACGCGCAGCAGGGTGCGCGGATCCAGGATCAATGCTGCCTCGCGGTTCACGCGCGTCCCGGCCCACACCGTACGGCCGGGCGTGCGCATCGCTTCGGCACGCAGGGCGTTGGTCATGGTCGGGTCGTCGAACCGCTTGTTCTGGACGTTGTCGTAGGCCTGCGAGGTATAGACGTCGGTCAGGCCGCTGCCTGAGCCCAGCACGCCGGTGGTCTTGTTGAGGAAGCCCGCCGCGCCCAGACCGTGGCCGATCTCGTGCATCACCACGTTGAGGAAGTTGATCTGGCCGGCCGGCGTCTTGCCGTCCAGACCCAGATACCAGCCCGAGCCGGCCAGGCAATCGTCCTTGCCCAGGTCGCCGTTGAACTGCGAAAACACGTCGGCCGGATCGGCCGGATCCGGCACCAAGTCCTGTCCGGCGATCGCATCGCCCAGCGCGGACGGATACAACGTGTTGGGCTTGGCGCCGGGGAAATTGTTGACGATCCAGTTCGGGCCGGCCTGGCCCAGCGTGCCGCCGGTGGCGGTACAGGTCAGCCGCGCGAACGAGGCATACACCTTGATCTCGACATTGCTTTGCAGCACCGCGCCCCACAGATCCATCGCGTACTGGTAGGCGATGCGACGCTGCTCGCCGACCGAGCGCCCCGGGTTACCGCCCAATGGCGCAGCGCTGGTGGGGTCGTTCAAGCCGACGCTGGTGCCGGCATCGCCATTGTCAGGGTGACATTGGCGGCGCTCGCGTGCAGCGGCGCGATGGCCGCAGCCACGGCCACGGCCAGGGACAACAGCAACAAGGGCTTATTCATGCGGCAGCGCTCCGTGCTCGGCGTGGGCGGGTTGGGTGGCGGCGTCTTCGCTCTGCTCGATGACGATGCGGCCATCGGCCTGACGGGTCGCCACCAGCGAGCTCATCTGCGTGGCCGGCAACTTGCGCGCCACGGTGCCGTTGGGCAGGCGTCGCTCGGTCGCGCGCGCGGCAGATTCGGTCTGCGGAACCGCGGTGCGGGCAGCGCTGCTGCGGGCAGCCGACGCAGCCTGCTGATCCAGCGCCGCGCTCTCGGCGTCGGTCAGCGGGCGCAGCTTGCCGGTGACGGGATCGATACCCACCTTGGAACTGCTGCTTGCAGCCTCTTGCGCCATGGCCAAGGCCGGCAGGCAGACGACACACAACACACCGGACAGCATCCATCCGGGCTTACGAAAGCTCATCATCGTTGGGGTTTCCTTGAGTCCAACAGGGAAAAGGGACGCCGTGCAGACACCGGCATCGGGGGGAGTCCTTCCGTTTCAGTCTGTTCATGACTGGATCATGAATCCGTGATGCGTGTCAATCTTTCGACATATGGGCCGCTGAATGCGAAGCGATAGCCTGAAACGGTTATCGGCGTGCTTGCATTGGGCGCATTTCAGGAGTTTCGGCGGTCGCCTGTACCCGGAGCGGCCATATTTTTGACGCGAACCCACTGTGCCGGAAGCCTCCCTTCTCCCCCTTGGGAGAAGGTGCCCCGAAGGGGCGGATCGTGGGGACGGGCGAAGCCTGCTGGAGGTTGAGAGCAGGGTTGGAGTGCACCTGAGCTGCGCTCCCGTACCCTCACCCCAACCCCTCTCCCGGGGGGAGAGGGGCTTGTTCCGCCTCAGCCCCAGTCCCGCCGGACATTTCGCGCCAACCAAGGTCTGGACGCTTCGCCTTCGCCCCTTGGGAGAAGGTGCCCCGAAGGGGCGGATGAGGGTACGAGCGACAGCATTTTCTGCGCGCGCCTCGCGCTATTTCTGCGCGCAGCGCATGCCATTCGAGCGCAGCGCGTTACAGTCTTGCTCGCTCCGCGCACCAGGTCCCCATGCACGCCGTCATCTATCACAACCCCAATTGCGGGACTTCCCGCAACACGCTTGCCCTGATCCGCCATACCGGCATCGAGCCGCAGATCGTCGACTATCTGCAGCGCCCGCCCACCCGCGAAACACTGCAGTCACTGATCGCCGCCGCCGGCATCACGGTCCGCCAGGCCATGCGTCAGAAAGGCACTCCGTATCTGGAACTGGGACTCGACGATCCCACGCTGGACGACGCAGCGTTGCTGAGCGCAATGCTCACGCATCCGATCCTGATCAACCGCCCCTTCGTGCAAACCGCATTGGGGGCGCGCTTGTGCCGCCCCTCCGAACGCGTACTCGACCTGCTGCCGCCCGCAACGAGCGGCTTCGTCAAGGAAGACGGCGAACGCGTGCTGGACGCGGCCGGGCAACGCGTAACGGGCTGATAGACAGATACCCGAAACACGCAGTCATCCCACACCAAACGCAGTCACCTCAGATCAAGAGGCGAAACGCCAAGCAGCGCCACTGACGCCCCAGCTACCAATTACTAATTCCCCATTCCGGACTCCCCATTCCCCGATTCCCCATTCCCCAACCTCACCCCACCTACCGCACAGGTCTTAAAATCGCTGCAACGTTTCCCGGGAGCAGCTAGGGCCTGTTAACACATCCGAAGCCCATCAACGACCAGGACGAAGTTGAGGAATCCAAGGAACATGACGTCCAACTTCTCGAAGCGCGTG
>NZ_MDSK01000035.1 GCF_002940205.1 Xanthomonas arboricola pv. guizotiae | reverse complement strand
CCCATTCTTCGTCGGAAATATCGGTCGGATATGGCTTACGAGGCTTCATCCGTATACGTTAGCGTGACAAGAGCAAAGTTCATAACACGCTCTACTCGCCCAACGGCGACGAGGTGCGCTTCCATGGGCCCGATGGCGATAGCGATGTGCGCATCCACGGCAGCCTGCGCGCCAACAACGGGCATGTGCTGAGCGCGGCGGCGGCGGCCGGTCTGGGCATCGCGATGCAACCGGACTTCCTGGCCGACGAGCACCTGGCCGCCGGCCGGCTGGTGCGCATCCTTCCGCAGTATGCACTGGGGGAGATCGGCATCTTTGCCGTCTATGCAAGCCGCAGCCACCTGGCCCCGAAGGTGCGCAGCTTCATCGACTACCTGGTCGACAGCATGGGCGATCCCGGGCGCTGATGAGCCCGGCAACAGTACGTCCCGTCGATGGTCATTAACCTGACACGGCATGTGTGGTCACAATCGGGGTCCCCTCGACCCACAGGACTGCGCATGAGCAAGATCGCCATCATCTACTTCAGCGGCTACGGCCACACCGTCAAACTGGCCGAAGCCGTGCACGCCGGCGCCGCCAGTGTCGGCGAGGCCACGCTGTACCGCATCGATCAGGACGGCAACCTGCCCGACGATGCCTGGGAGGCGATCGGCGCAGCCGATGCCATCATCTACGGCAGCCCCACCTACATGGGCGGGCCGGCGTGGCAGTTCAAGAAGTTTGCCGACGCCAGCTCCAAGCCGTGGTTTGCGCAGGCCTGGAAGGACAAGATCGCCGCCGGCTTCACCAACTCGGCCTCGGTGAACGGCGACAAGTACGCCACCATCCAGTATTTCTGGACGCTGTCGCAGCAGCACGGCCAGGTCTGGGTGGGGACCGGCCTGCTGCCGTCCAACACCAAGGCGCACGGTCCGCAGGACATCAACTGGACCGCCGGTTCGGCAGGCGCACTGGCGATCTCGCCCTCCGATGCCTCGCCGGAAGAAGCGCCGCGCAGCGGCGATCTGGAAACCGCCAAGCTGCTCGGCAAGCGCGTGGCCGAATTCGCCGGCAAGCTCAAGGGCTGAAGCGGCCAGTGGTAGCGCCTGCGTAAGAACACCCGTGCATGGCGGTGGGCCCTGGTCTGCCGACATGCGCGGGTTTCTGCGTGGCGTCGCAGCGCGCGTTCGGGTCTTGCGCCTTGTAACGCCGATGCTTGCCTGTGCGCCGCTCGCCTGTGCGCTCAGCGGGCGCTACGGCAGCCCGCCAGCCGCCCATGGCACGTCATCGCACGGGCCACAACGTGCTAACGCGCACCGCCGCATCCTCCCCTGACTTGTTCGCCGCACGGAGTTTCCCCCACCATGCAAACCCGCACGCTTGGCCGTTCCGGCCCCACCGTCTCTGCGCTCGGCCTCGGCTGTATGGGCATGAGCGCGTTCTACGGCGATCGCAGCGACGAGGCCGGCTCGATCGCGGTGATCCATCGCGCCCTCGATCGCGGCGTCAGCCTGCTCGACACCGCCGACATGTACGGCCCGCACACCAATGAAATCCTGGTCGGCAAGGCCATCGCCGCGCGTCGGCACGAGGTGTTTCTGTCCACCAAGTTCGGCATCAAGCTCGATCCCAATGACCCGTCGGTGCGCGGCATCGATGGCAGCCCGGACTATGTGCAAGCGGCCTGCGAAGCCAGCCTGCGCCGCCTGGGCGTGGAGCACATCGACCTGTACTACCAGCACCGCGTGGACCCCAACGTGCCGATCGAAGACACCGTCGGTGCGATGTCGCGGCTGGTCGAACAGGGCAAGGTGCGTTTCCTGGGGCTGTCGGAAGCCGCTGCAGCGACCATCCGCCGCGCGCATGCGGTGCATCCCATCACCGCAGTGCAGACCGAATACTCGCTGTGGTCGCGCGAGCCCGAGGACAACGGCGTCTTCGCCACCGTGCGCGAACTCGGGATCGGCTTCGTTCCGTATTCGCCGCTGGGCCGCGGGTTCCTGACCGGCGCATTTGCCTCCCCGGACGACTTCGAGGCCGACGATTACCGTCGCCATTCGCCACGTTTCCAGGGCGAAAACTTCACCCGCAACCTGCAACTGGTGGAACAGGTCAAGGCGATCGCCGCCGACAAGGGCATCACCCCGGGGCAGCTGGCGCTGGCCTGGGTGCTGGCGCAGGGCCAGGACCTGGTACCGATCCCGGGTACCAAGCGGCTGGCCTACCTGGAAGAAAACCTTGGCGCGCTCGATGTGGCGCTGATGCCGGACGAGCTCGCACGCATCGATGCGATCTTCCCGCTGCAGGCCGCGTCCGGTACGCGGTATCCGGAAGCGATGATGGGCGCGCTCAGCCGCTGAGCGTGCCCACGTGAGTGCACGCAGTCGCGCAGATAGCCACGACTGCGTGCGCTCACGCCATCGCGCCGGCATGGCTCGCACACTTGGCATCACCACCGTCCGAGTGCCACGTCCTGCCATGCTGTCGTTCGTGATCCCCGCCCATGACGAAGCCGCGCTGATCGGCCAGACGCTGCAGTGCCTGCACGCCTGTGCGCAGGCCATGCAGCTGGACTACGAGGTCATCGTGGTGGCCGATGCCTGCGAGGACGACACCGCCGCCATCGCGCGCGCGGCCGGTGCGCAGGTGCTGGAGGTGCAACTGCGGCATATCGCCGCCACCCGCAATGCCGGCGCGCAGCAGGCGCAAGGCGATTGCCTGCTGTTTCTCGACGCCGATACGCTGATCAACCCGCAGGTGGTCGGCGCGGCGCTGGCGGCGCTGGATGCCGGCGCGGTCGGCGGTGGCGCGCAGGTGCATCTGCAGGGCAGGCGCGTGTGGTTCGAACGCATGGCGCAGGCGACGTTCGGCTGGCTGTTTCGTGTCAGCGGCATTGCCCCGGGCTGCTTCCTGTTCTGCACGCGCGTGGCATTCGTCAGCGCAGGCGGCTTCGATACGCGTTACTACGCCGGCGAAGACGTGGCATTGAGTCGCACGCTGGCACGCTGCGGCCGGTTCGTGATCCTGCGCCAGACCGTGCATACCTCCGACCGCAAGCTGCGCAGCTTTTCCAAGCGCGAGCACCTGGGCCTGCTGCTGCGCTTTCTACGGCATGGACGCGGCATGCTGCAGACCCGCGATGCGCTGGGTTTCTGGTACCAGCGCCGGCGCTGAACCGCGCGTGTCCGCGCGGCCGTGGTGCCGGCCGCGTGCAACCATCGTGTCGGGACGTGACGACGTCGGCAATTTACACTGGTATGTCTGTTTTCGTTTGCGAGTTGCACCCGCATGGCTCTTCTGTACCGTCCTGTCCTGATCGCTGCGCTGTCGGCTGCCCTACTGAGCACCGCCGCGTGCCACCGCGATGGCACCTCACCGGCAACGACGGCGCACGCCACGCCCCCCCCCACCACGCCCAAGCTGGGCGATTTCGGCTTCGATGCGGCAGGCATGGACCGCAGCGTGGCACCGGGCGACGACTTCTTCAGCTACGCCAGCGGCAACTGGGTCAGGACCACCCAGATCCCGGACGACCGCTCCAGCTTCAACAGCTTCGTCAGCATCGCGATCGAGACCGAGCAGCACAGCCGCGACATCATCGAAGGCGCTGCCGCCAACGACCGTGTCACCGGCGAAGACAAGCAGATTGGCGATTACTACGCGGCCTACATGGACGAAGCCGGGATCGAGGCCAAGGGCGTGCGCCCGGTACGACCGGAACTGGACGCGATTGCGCAGCTGGATGACAAGCAGGCGCTGGCGCGCACCCTGGGCGGCCAGCTGCGCGCCGATGTGGATCTGCTCAACTCCACCAACTTCCATACCGACCGGCTGTTCGGTCTGTGGATCTCGCAGGATCTGCATCACCCGGGGCGCTACGTGCCGTATCTTGTGCAGGGCGGCCTGGGCATGCCGGACCGCAGCTTCTATCTGGACGACGGGCGCATGACGCAGATGCGCGACGCCTACCGCGCGCACATCGTCACGTTGCTGGAACTGGCCGGCATCGATGACGCGGCGGCCAGGGCCGAACGCGTCCTGGCCCTGGAAACCGCGATGGCGCGCGTGCACGCCACCGCCGAACAGACCAACAACGTACAGGCCGGCGCCAACCCCTGGAAACAGGCCGATTTCGCGCAGAACGCACCCGGCCTGGACTGGGCGCCGTTCTTCGAGGCGGCCGGCCTGAAGGCGCAGCAGGATTTCATCGTCTGGCAGCCCGGTGCGGTGACTGGCTTGTCGGCGCTGGTGCGCTCCGAACCGCTGCAGACCTGGAAGGATTACCTGAGCTTTCGCGCCCTGGACCGCGCCTCGCCGTATCTGTCCAAGGCCTTCGCCGATGAGCGCTTTGCGTTCTACGGCACCACGCTGGAAGGCACGCCGCAACAACGGCAGCGCTGGAAGCGCGGCATCGACGCCACCAACGCGGCCCTGGGCGAAGCGGTGGGCGAGCGCTACGTGCAGAAGTACGTCAGCGCCCAGACCAAGACGCGTGCCGAGGAGATGGTCAGGAACATCGTCACCGCCTTCGGCAAACGCATCGATGCGCTGGAGTGGATGAGTCCGCAGACCAAACAGCATGCCAGGGCCAAGATTTCCGGGTTGACGGTGGCGGTGGGCTATCCGGACACCTGGCGCGACTACAGCGCGCTGGATGTGCGCCGCGACGACGCGCTGGGCAATGTGCAGCGCGCCGAGCTGTTCGAGTACCGGCGCAATCTGGCCAAGCTGGGCAAAGCCGTGGATCACCGCGAGTGGTACATGCTGCCGCAGGAGGTCAACGCGCTGAACGTGCCGCTGGAAAACCGCCTGCTGTTTCCTGCCGCAATCCTGCAGCCGCCGTTCTTCGACCCGGCCGCCGACGATGCGGTGAACTACGGCGCCATCGGCGCGGTGATCGGCCACGAGATCAGCCACAGCTTCGACAACATGGGCGCGCAGTTCGACGAACATGGCGAGCTGCACAACTGGTGGACGCCGCAGGATCTGAAAAAGTTCGAGGCCGCCGGCAATGCGCTCGCCGCGCAGTTCAGTGCGTACAAGCCGTTCGACGATCTGAGCGTCAACGGCAGGCTGACGCTGGGCGAGAACATCGCCGATGTCGCCGGCCTGGCCACGGCCTACGACGCCTACCAGCTGTCGCTGCAGGGCAAGCAACCGCAGACCATCGACGGCTTCAGCCCGGACCAGCGTTTCTTCCTGGGCTTTGCCCAGGCCTGGCGCGGCAAGTACCGCGACGCGGCGCTACGCAATGCCGTGCTCACCGACGTGCACGCACCCGGACGCTTCCGCGCGCAGACCGTGCGCAACCTCGATGCCTGGTATCCGGCGTTCAATGTGCAGCAGGGCGAGCAGTTGTATCTGCCGCCCGGGCAGCGGGTGCGGATCTGGTAGCTGGTGTTTGCGGTGATGGCCGCTGCCTGTGACGTGGAGCGGGATCCGTGGGCACTATCCCCGCGCCACACCACCGCCCTGCACCCCAGGCAAGCACCCGCACTCATCGCTCCCCTGGCCACTCCAGCAACAGCGTCTGCGGCAGCTGCATGCGGCGGCACGCGCGTGCGGACAGCCCATCGCGTAGCGCGGTGCGGAACAACGGCGACAGGCTGCGCAGCAGCCGCGCCGACGCATGTGCCCGTGCGCGCTGCGTGGTGGTGCGGCCGAGCATGTCGCTGGCCCAGCCCGGCAACAGGGCGGTACCGGCACCGAGGAACACCCCGCGCGACAGACCGGCCGCCGGCACCGGCAGCTGGATGCCGGTGAGGATGTCGAGCACCTCGCGCGAGCGCGTGTCCATGCGCAACTGTCCGCGCACGGTGGCGAAATACGCATCGACCTGTGCTTCGCTGGCAGGCACATCGGCGGCACCCAGCGCTTCGGCGACGCGGCGCGCTTCGTCGTAGTAACGATCGGCGATGTGCGCCGGCACGTCGCGGCAATAACGTCGGCAGCCCTGCAGAAAACCGTAGGCTTCGGTGACGTGCACCCAGGTCAGCAACTGCGGGTCGTTGGCGTCGTAAGGCACGCCGTCGGCGGTGTGGCCGTGGATATGCGAATGGATGCTGCGCACGCGGGCGATCAGTCGCTCGGCCTCCGCGCGCGGGGCGTAGGTAGTGCCGGCGACGAAGTTGGTGGTGCGCCGCAGCCGCCCGATCAGGTCGGCGCGGAAGTTGGAATGGTCGTAGACCCCGGCCAGCGCGCGTGGGTGCAGCAGCTGCAGCATCAATGCGCACAGGCCACCGGACAACATGCCGGGGAATTCGGAATGCACGCGCCAGGTGATGCTGTCGGGCCCGAAGATACCGGGATCCCCCAGTGGCTGGTCGTAGTCGATGGTGCTCTGGCCACGCGGAAACGCGCCCAGCACCCAGCGATGGATCTGCCTGGCGGCGGGAGCAGTGAGGGTACGCAGGACGGCTGACATGCGCGCAAGGATACCTAGGCGGTTGCAAGACCGCGTCGTGGCCTTGAGGGGCTGGGATTGGGGATTGGGGATTGGGGATTGGCGGCTCTGTGTGCGCTGCTCGTCCCCATGCGCGCCGACCTTCTCGACAGGTGCTTGCCCGCCTGTCGCCGGCCCTTGCGCGGCATGCATGCTTGCGCGGCGCTCACGCGATCTGTACGCCTGACCGGGGCGCACCGGTCGCAACCGCCATGGATGCAATCACGCAGGCGCGAGTGTGCAGCGCAGCAAGAATGGCGGCGCACCGCAGCTGCGATCGCCCGGCGAACGCTGCAAAGCGCCTGAATACCGCGATTTGTGCGCCGTTGCGCAGGATTGGGCGGCCATCGGCGCACAGCAGGCATTGCCAAGCACAGCGAAAGTGCTAGAACTAGGGCCGTCCGCGCACCGGCCAGCATCACTGCCAGCCGCTGCGCGGGCGCTCCAGGGCACCGGCGCGTTGCCGGGTGCAGCAAGTCGTTCGTACCAGCCATCCGTCAGGAGCTTGTCATGATCGCTTTGTTCAAGGGTTTGGGCCTGCTATTGCAGGACAACGCACTCCACCGGCGCTCCTTCGACGAGCAGGTCGCGCACTGGCGCGAAAAGACCGACGAACAGCTCGACCAGGAGCTCAATCTGCTCAAGGTGGCCAAGAAACAGTGGGTGATCGCCTCGATCATCGGCTGGCAGGCGATCTCGCTGGTGTTGCTGGGCGTGATCACCCACCAGCTCTGGCAGAACGACTACCACCTCACCTTCAGCCGCGTGGTGATCATCTTCACCTCGTGGGCCTCGATCCTGTTCGTCATGTGGTACATCGCCGATCTGTTCGACCACAGCGCCGGTTTCGAACGCTGGCTGCGCGCCTTCAACAGCCGTGCACGGGTCACCCCGGATGCCGATTCGGTCGAGTGCGTGGCCGATGCGCTGGACATGACCCGCCGCTATCCGGAAGTGCTGCGCTACAAGCAGGAAGTCAGCTCCAGGCGCGAATTGCGCCACGAGGACATCGTCAACATGCGCGAGATGGGGCGGCTGCGTCGCTACGCCGAACTGTTGCGCGATCTGGATCGCTTCGACGGTGCGCCGCGGCTGGTGGCCAATACCGCTCCCCAGAGCGCGGCGGGGACGCTGGCGTAGCGCTCCAGGACTGATGTAGGCTTGCCGGGAGACGCCGACAAGCCGGCGTGTCTGGCGAAACGCGCCGATTGATCCGCCCGATGTCCGCTCGCAACGAAGTGGCGGCTCACACCAGGTTGCGAGCAGTCATCGGATAGGTGCGGACGGCGCGCAGGAACCGGAATATACGGGTGTGGTACATGCCGATTCCGGGCACCGGCCGCGGCCGCCTGACACGGCGCAGTCGTCGCGTCAGGCGCTCTTTGGGTGCGCGCTACCAGGCGGCGCCAATGGCTGCACAACCATGGCGTGCGTGGCGACCAACAAAAAACGGCCGCTGCAGGGCTCCGGCCGTTTGTTTCTGCCTGCGGCGCCCGGCGACAGGCGCCCGGTTCCGCCGGCAGCAATCAGCGATCAGGCGCTCACGCCTGCGCGACCGCCTTCTCCACCGACGGGGTGCGCCAACCGCTGCGCACGCCCCAGATGTAGAACACCGCCCCGACCGCCGCGACCACGGCCAGATCGGTGCCGTAGCTGAGGTAGCCGTGCCCGCCGAAGTCGCTGCTGCCGGCCCAGGACAGCAGCGCGATCGTCGGCAGGTAGCAGATCATCCAGGCCGCGCCCTTGAGGTTGCGGCGCAGGTCCGGCCAGCCCTGCTTGGCCTGGTAGTAGCAGTACACCGGCAGCGCCACGACCATCAGCAGGATGATCTCGCCGGTCAGCGGCCAGCGCGCCCAGTACAGCAGCTCGGTCGCCATCACGAAGGCCACGCCGGCCAGCACCGGCAGCGCGGCGATGCGCAGCGGGCGATGCAGCTCCGGGGCATGACGGCGCAGCGCCATCGCGCTGATCGGGCCGGTGAGGTAGGAAATGATGGTCGCCACCGAGATCACCGCCGCCAGCGTGCCCCAGCCGCGGAAGAAGAACAGGAACACGAACGACACCGCCAGGTTGAAGAACATCGCCATGCGCGGCACGCCCCAGACCGGGTGCAGCTTGCCCAGCACCGACGGCATGGTGCCGTTCTTTTCCATGCCGTAGACCATGCGCGCGGTGGTCGCGGTATAGGTGATGCCGGTGCCGCTGGGGCTGACGAAGGCATCGATGTACAGCAGCATCGCCAGCCAATGCAGGTTGACGATGATGGCCAGCTCGGCGAACGGCGAGCGGAAATCGATGCCGTGCCAGCCGGCCTTGGCCAGCAGGTCCGGCGGCACCGCGCCGATGTAGGCCACCTGCAGGATCACGTAGACCACCGTGGCCAGCGCGATCGAGCCCAGCACCGCGAACGGAATGCTGCGGCCCGGGTTGCGCGCCTCGCCGGCCAGGTTCACCGGGCTCTGGAAGCCGTTGAAGCTGAAGACGATGCCGGCGGTGGCCACCGCGGTGAGCACCGCGGCCAGGTCGAGCACGTGCGCGTCGCCGTGGATGCCGACGCTGAAGTTCTCGCTGTGGAAGCCGCTGGCGATCAAGGCCACGCCGGTCGCCGCCGGCACCACCAGCTTGAACACGGTGATCAGCGTATTGGAGCGCGCGAACAGCTTGACGCTCCAGAAATTCAGGAAGAAATACACCAGCACCAGCACTGCCGAAATCAGCAGGCCCGGCACCGACAACTCGCCTGCCCCGCCAGGCGCCTGCACATACAGCCCTTGCGCCCAGGCCCATGGCCAGGACGCCATGTACTGCACCGAGGCCTCGGCCTCGACCGGGATCACCGAGACGATGGCGATCCAGTTGGCCCAGCCGGCAATGAAGCCGACCAGCGAGCCGTGCGAGTAATGGCTGTAGCGCACCATGCCGCCGGACTCGGGGAACATCGCGCCCAGCTCGGCGTAGGACAGCGCGATGGTGGTGATGATCGCCGCGCCCAGCACCCAGGCCCAGATCGCACCGGGGCCGGCCAGGCCGGCCGCGCGCCAGGCGCCGAACAACCAGCCGGAACCGATGATCGAGCCCAGGCCGGTGAGCATGAGGGCGAAGGGGCCAACGTCGCGGCGTAGCGCGTGTTCGGACATGAGAAGCCTGGCAGTGAGGACGCCGTGAACCGGCAACAAGCCGGCAATGATCGCAGAAGCGGCCGCCGATCGTCAGTGCGTATTCAGGCTTGCGTCCGGTTGCAGCATGGCTTGCTACATTGCTGAAACGTGTTTCCGCCGAGCCAGGCCTGCAACGCGCGCTCAGCCATGGCAATCGGCGCTGGGCGCGCTGGTATCCACACAGGTATGCGCCTGACGCGGAATGCCACGCAGTTCGCGCACCTGCCCGGGCGTCAGCGCAAAGCTGTCCAGCGTCCTGCGTGCGCAGGCCGGCGTGCCCGTCGTGTTGCTTGCGGCAGGCGCGGCGCAGTGTTCCTCGTACACCAGGTAATGGCAGCGACCGCTGCTGCTGGCCAGGCAATGCACATTGAGGTCGGTGGCGGTGGCCAGGGTCTTGCTGAAGATCACGTCCTGGCCATTGCTGGTGGCGCGGGTGATGGAGGTGGTGCCGTTGCGGTCGTGGCAACCGGCCAAGGCAAGCAGGCAATACACGAGGGAGGCGATCAGGCGCATATCAGCAATCCTTTCAGTCGATGCGATCGGGGGAATTACATGCCGCGGAACAGGCTCATGAAGGGCTGGCTGACGGTGAGCGTTTCGCTGCGCCCGCGCAGTGCCAGCCGGCCCTTGCCGGTGTCCTCGCGCACCACCGAGGCGACCGCCTTCATGTTGACGATGGTGGAGCGGTGGATCTGCTTGAACACCTGCGGGTCCAGCACGTCGAGCAATTCGCGCAGCGGCGTGCGCAGGATCGCCTCGCCAGCGGCGGTCATCACCGTGGTGTATTTCTGGTCGGCCTGGAAATACGCCACCTCGTCCAGCGCGATCAGGCGCGTCTCGCGGCCGCTGCTGGCGGTGAGCCAGGCCAACGGCGGCGCGGCGCTGGCGGCAGCAGGGCGCGCGGACAGGCGCTGCAGCAGGGCCTCCAGCAGCTGGCCGTCCGGCTGGCCGGCTGCGGCGCGTTGCTGCACGCGCTGCCAGGTGGCCTGCAGGCGCTCGCGGCTGATCGGCTTGAGCAGGTAGTCCACCGCGCCGTGTTCGAACGCATCGATGGCGTACTGGTCGTAGGCAGTGACGAACACCACCTGGGTACGCGGGCTGACCTCGCGCAGCGCACGCGCCACCTCGATGCCGGTGAGCCCGGGCATGCGGATATCCAGAAACACCACATCCGGTTGCTGGGTGGCGATGGTCTCCAGCGCGCCGGCGCCGTCTTCGCATTCGCCCACCACCTGCAGCTGCGGGCACACCTCGGCCAGCAGCGCGAGCAGGGACTGCCGCAGCAACGCTTCGTCTTCGGCGATCACCGCACGCAGCGCGCTCATGCCTGCACCTGCGCGGTGGAGCTGTGCGCGCCGGGCAACGGCGGCGGCATGCGTGTGGCGGTCATCTGCGCCGGCAGCGGCAGGCTGATGGTG
Source organism: Xanthomonas arboricola pv. guizotiae (assembly GCF_002940205.1). Classification (GTDB taxonomy): domain Bacteria; phylum Pseudomonadota; class Gammaproteobacteria; order Xanthomonadales; family Xanthomonadaceae; genus Xanthomonas; species Xanthomonas arboricola_C. Next base: position 40,323 of record NZ_MDSK01000035.1, on the reverse strand, counting down.
GCGGCCACGCCGCTGGGGAAATTGGACACGATGGCAAAGCTGGCCTTGCCGGCGTAGATCAACTGCAAGCGCTCGCGCAGGTTCTTCAGGCCGATGCCGGTGCCCTGGGTGTGGGTGCCGAAGCCCTGGCCATCGTCGGCCACGGTCAGCGTGGCATGGTCGTCGACGCGACGCGCCAGGATCCAGATCGTGCCGCCGCCGGGCTTGGGTTCCAGCCCGTGCTTGATCGCGTTCTCCACCAGGGTCTGCAGCATCATCGACGGCAGTGGCAGCGCGCGCAGTTCGTAGGGCACTTCCACCTGCAGGACCAGTCGCGTGCCCATGCGGATGCGCAGGATTTCCAGATAGGCCTGGGTACGTTCGAGTTCCTCGCCCAGGGTGGAGATGGCCCCGTCGGCGCTGGGCAGCGAGCTGCGCAGGTACTGGATCAGGTGCCCGATCATGATCTCCGCGCGCGGCGGGTCGGTGCGTGCCAGTACCTGGGCACTAGCCAGCGTGTTGTAGAGAAAGTGCGGCTCGACCTGGGCATGCAGCAGGTTCAGGCGGGCCACCGCCAGTTCCTTTTCCATCACCGATTGCTCGGCCGCGGCCTGTTCGTCGCGACGTTGCTCGCCGACCCGGCGCACCACCGCGCGATTGATCGCCTCGGCGTTCTCGTAATTGCTGCCTTCGTCCACCGCGAACAGGTCCACCCAGGCACCGGCGTCGGGCTCGCACAGCACGGTGACGCTGCTGGTGCCCTGCCCCGGCGTGATCGTCACCAGCACCTGGTTGCGCTTGATCGCAAACCGCGCGAACAGGTTCCAGCGCGAGGGCTGACGTCCTTCGTAAGGGTCGATGCGGCGCACCTTGGCGCGGATCAGCAGGCTGCCGGGCGCGCATTCGATGTCCTGCACGCGCGGCAACGCGCGCACGGCCTCTTCGACCACGGCGAAGCTGGCCTGCACGTCCAGCGGCACCTCGATCTGGCGGCGCTGGCGGGTCGACAAGGTGTCGTGATCCAGCCGCCCGGCGATCAGGCGCACCCGTCGCACATGCGTGATCGCACTCATCAGGGCCAGCGTCAGCAGCACCACGCAGATCAGCCCGAAGAACGCGCCGGTGGAGCCGAACAGCTGCGCCCACATGATCGCGGCCACCAGCAACGCGGCGGCCCAGGCGAACACGATACGCACGATCAGGAAGACGCTGGCAGACACGGGTGGGAGCTCGTTGGGTTGGGACGCGGCGAGCATAGCCGGCAAGCGATCGGGCGAAAGCCCCGGGCGACGAATGGCCACCGGCGCGGCGTCAATGGCCCGGATCGCGGTGCAAAACCTGCCTGGTCGACGGTGGCAGGCACAGATGCGCGCGGTATGCTCGGCGTGCGCGACCGACGATGCTGCGGGGGTGCCGGTCGCTGGCGCGCAGCGCAGGGCCTGGCGTTTACCGGTACTGCACCGCGCGCTACGCGTGGCCGGCCGCGCTGGCGCCGTCGTCCCGATCACTTTCTGCACATCGCTCAGGAGCCGCATGCACCGTCGTCATTTCCTGCACGGCGCCGGCCTCGCGCTCGCGGCCGCTTCCACCGGAAGCTGGGCCGCGACCGGCAAGGCGGCCGCTACGCCGTCCTCGCCGCTACCCGCCACGTCGCCGGGCGCCTCGCCCGACCAGTTCGCCGCAGCGCCGCCGCTGGCGCCGATCCGTGCGGCGGTCGATCGCATCATCGCGATCAACGGCTGCACCCGCCCGTTCCGTGCGCAGGGGCCGCGGATCGAGGCCGAACGCATCGGCCGCAAGACGGTGGTGCACAACTATGGACATGGCGGCAGCGGGTGGTCGCTGTCGTGGGGCGCGGCCGAGCATGCGCTGCGGCTGGTGCAGGCCGCCGATGCGGATGCGCGCGAGCTGGCAGTGGTCGGCTGCGGCGCGATCGGACTGACCACCGCGCTGGTGGCGCAACGTGCGGGCCTGCGCGTGCGCATCTATGCGCGCGAGCGCTTGCCGGATGTGCGCTCGTTCTACGCCACCGGCGTGTGGTCGCCGGACTCGCGCGTGTGCACCAGCGAACACGCCAGCGCCGATTTCAGGACCCGCTGGGAAGAGATGGCGCGCATTTCGTTTCGCCGCTACCAGACCCTGCTGGGCCTGCCGGGCGAGCCGATCGAATGGCGCGATGGCTATGCGTTGTCGGATGTGCCGTTCGATCAACCGAGCGCGTCGGCCGAAGCGCACGAACCGAACTACCCGCCACTGGAGCGCGACCTGCTCGACGATCTCGGCCCACGCTCGCAACCGGTCGCGCCCGGCAGTCATCCGTTTCCGGTGCCGTTCGTGCGCCGCTACAGCCAGCTGACCTTCAACCTCAGCGCCTACGCGCGCCTGCTGATGGACGACTTCCTGCGGGCCGGCGGCGAGCTGTACACGCGCAACTTCGAGCATCCGCGCCAGTTCGGCCAGCTGCGCGAGAAGATCCTGGTCAATGCCACCGGCTATGGCGCGCGCGCACTGCTTGGCGACGACAGCGTCATCCCGGTACGTGGGCAGACCGCACGCCTGATTCCGCAACCGGAAGTGACCTACGGGTTGGTCTGGCGCGGCCACAATCTCAATGTGGTGCCGCGTCGCGATGGCTTGCTGGTGCAGTCGCAAGGTGCCCACGATTTCAACAACCCCGATGCCACGCCGGATCACGCCGCGTCCGCAGCAGCGGTCCGCGAGCTGGCACGATTGTTTCCTGCGCGCTGAATCAGGTTTCCCGCACGCCGCGATCAGGACTCGCCAAGCGAGGCCTGCAGCGCGCGGGCCAGCGCGGCATCGCCAGTGACCAGCTCGTCCCACCGCAAGGCCACGCCCTTGCGGCGGCCTTTTTCGACCAGCCTCAAGCCCTGCGGGTCGATGATCAAGGTATAGGCCAGCTCGCCGATCGGCAGCTGGCGGCGTAGCGGTTTGTCCAACGGCGTCATGGCAGCTCCCGGAACAAGGACGAGCCCACGGTTGTAGCGCATCGCTTTGCAACGGCATGCATTCTCCGTCGTGCATGCCATACGGTCTCGTTGCAGTCGCTGCGCATCCGCATCCATCTCCATGCAATGGAGCGAGATCAACACAGCCGTCTCGGTGATGTGGCATGCACGGTCATGGTCATGCGCCTGGCACGCATCAACAGGTCAGCATCAACTCGGTCGATGCAGTGCGATTGCCACGGCTCGGCGTTAATGCAACGACAGCGCGCGAATCGACAGCGCGCCGCCCACGGCACAGCTCGTCATCGCGCCGGTGTCACCGCATCCAGCGATCGCGCTAACACGCCGACGACTAGCGTAGCGACCATGCGAGGCAGCGTGAGCAAGCACGGCAACAACGCCGCATTGCAGCACCGGCGTCACGCCGGGCACTGCGATGCCCAAGTGATGACGAGCCGGCTCGCACGCAATCGACGCAAGACGCAGACACGCTGCAGCGCACTGTTCATCCATCCAACCATCCAAAGGAGCCGCCCATGGCGATCAAGACAATCGAAGAGCTTTTCGTCCACGAGCTGTCGGACATCTATAGTGCAGAGAAGCAGTTGACCAAATCGCTGCCGCGCCTGGCACGTGCGGCCACCGAACCCAAGCTGGTGGAAGCGTTCAAGCTGCACCTGGAAGAAACCCAGGGCCAGATCGAACGCATCGACCAGATCGTCGAACTGCTCGGCATCAAACTCAAGCGCATCAAGTGTGCCGCGATGGAAGGCCTGGTCGAGGAAAGCCGCGAGGTGATCGACGAGATCGAAGAAGGTCCGGTACGCGATGCGGCACTGATCGGCGGCGCGCAGAAGGTGGAGCATTACGAGATCGCCTCGTACGGCACCATCGCTGCGATTGCGAAGCAGCTGGGCTATACCGATGCGGTCAGCCTGCTGCTTTCCACGCTGGAAGAAGAAAAGGCCACCGATGAAAAGCTGACCCTGCTCGCCGAGCAAGGCGGCAATCAAACCGCGTCCAAGGCCAGCAAAGCGGCCTGATGCATCGCGCAGGCGGCGCTGCCGCCCGCGTTTGCCCGCATTCCACAGGCAACCCCCACCCGTAGCCAGCCTCAGGTTTCTGCGCGCATGCCGCGTTGCAGTCGTCGTCGGGCGCCAGCCAGGAAATACCATCCATGTTCATGCATAACAAGCGTCTCATGTACACCGTTCGCGTGGCCGAACCCAATCCGGATCTGGCCACGTTGATGCTCGAGCAGTTCGGCGGACCGCAAGGCGAGCTTGCTGCAGCGATGCGGTACTTCACCCAGGCATTGGGCGAAGACGATCCGGGCCGCAAGGATCTGTTGTTCGATATCGCCACCGAAGAACTGAGCCACCTGGAAATCATCGGCTCGATCATCGCCATGCTCAACAAGGGCCCCAAGGCCGTGTTGTCCGAGGGCATGGAAGAGGCCATGGAGATGCGCTCGATGACCCAGAACAGCACCAGCCACACCCAGCAGATCCTGTACGGCGGTGGCCCAGCCCTGGTCAACTCCAGTGGCGTGCCGTGGACTTCGGCCTATGTCGATTCGATCGGCTGCCCGACCTCGGACATGCGCTCCAACATCGCTGCCGAAGCACGCGCCAAGCTGGTCTATGAGCGCCTGATCACCGTCACCGATGATCCGGGCATCGTGGATGCGTTGCGCTTTTTGATGACGCGCGAAGTGGCGCACCAGAAGTCGTTCGAGAAGGCGCTGTATTCGATCGAGCCGAACTTCCCGCCCGGCAAGCTGCCGGGCGACCCGCGCTTCGCCGACATCTACTACAACATGTCGCAGGGCGAAGGCGATATGGTCGGCCCGTGGAATGCCGGCGAGCAGTGGGAGGTGGTGGCAGACCGTGAGCTGCAGTCCGCAGTCGACGGTGGCGATGGTTCGGCCACGGTTGCGCTGGATGCGACCCAGACCGAAGCGCTGGACGCGATGTCGCTGCGCCTGCTGTCCAATCCGGAACTGGATCGGGTGACCGGTGCAGACCTGGGCGCAGGCCCGGGTGCCGGCTCCACCACCGGCGACATCCAACGCTGATCTCCATTCACAGCGTTTGCGGGAACTGGCCCGGGTCGTTCGCGACCCGGGCTTTTTTTGATGCGCTGCAGACAACGGCGCATTGCTAGAGGTCAATGTGCGCGGCCAAGCGGTGTTTCCGGTCGCCGATGCGCTGCTGGAGCGCGGCGTGCCGTTTTCGTTCTGCTGCGGCGACAAGCGTGACACGCGACCGCCGCGGTTTGCGCACCTGTCGTATTGCATGGAGCCGTACAACCCGCGCATCCTCACCGCCCTGCCCGGTAACCAGACCCAGCCCGCCGAGCGTTACGGATCGATGCCGTCGGTGGACATCGCATCGTCCTGGCGCAGGGCGCGCTCTTCTTCGCCCAGTTGATTGAGCAACTCCACCGCCGATTGATGGGTGGCGCGCAAGGTTTCCATGGGCTTGGAGGTCTCGTGGCGCAACGCATACAACGCAAAGCCCATCACGTTGAGGCGATTGCGCAACTGATGCAGCAGCTCGCGCCGCCGCCCCTGGGATGCATCGCCCACTAGGCGTCCTTGTCGCTGAGCCGGTTGTGCAAGGTGCGTACACTGATGCCCAACTCGCGCGCCGCCGCCTTCTTGTTGAAGCGCGTGCGCGCCAATGCCGCCTCGATCATGGCGTCCTCGGCCTGGCGCATGGTCCACCCCGCCGGAATCAGCAAGCCGTCTTCGTCGGCCTGCGGTACGGTCTGCACCACATCCGGCGCGCTCAACAGATCGCCGTCCGAGCGCAGGTACAGATAGCGGATGAACGAGCGCAGCTCGCGCACATTGCCCGGCCAGGTGTGGTAGGCCAGGTAGCGCAGCAACGATTTGGTCGGCAGCTTGCGGGTGCCGTACTTGACGTTGAGTTCATCGATCACGCGCAGGCCCAGCAGCCGCGCGTCGCCGCGACGCTCGCGCAGCGGCGGCACCTGGATCGGGTATTCGTTGAGTCGGTAAAACAGATCCTCGCGCAACACGCCGTGCTCGCGTTGCACGTGCTGGTGGGTGGCCGCGACCACGCGCGCGTCCAGCGGAATCTCCTCGCTGCCGCCCACGCGCATGAAGCTGCGCGACTCGATCGCGCGCAGCAGGTAAACCTGCAGCCGGGTCGGCATCTCGCCGATTTCATCCAGGAACAGCGTGCCATCGGCCGCCTGCTCCAGGAATCCGGCATGCCGACGATCGGCACCGGTGAAGCTGCCGCGCTCGTGGCCGAACAACTGGCTGGCCAGCAGTTCCTCGGGAATCGCACCGCAGTTGACCGGCACGAAGCGACCGCGCCGGCCGGAGACCCGATGGATCGCGCGCGCGACCAGATCCTTGCCGGTGCCGGTCTCGCCGGTCACCAGCACATTCAGATCGGTCGGCGCCACGCGCAGGATGTCCTTGCGCAACAGCACGATGCTGTCGCTGTTGCCGACGATGCCCAGGTTGCCCTGCTGCGCCTCGCGCAGGTCGCCAAGTACACGTTCCAGCCGCTCGGGCGCGAACGGCTTGGTAAGGAACTCGCTGACACCGAACTGCTGCGCGCGGCCCTCGGTTTCGTAAGCGTAATCGCCCGAGACCACCACGATCTGCGGCGTGTGATCCGGGTCGAGCCGTTCGATGAGATCGAAGCCGCTGCCGTCCGGCAGGCCAACGTCCACCACCAACAGGTCGGGGAAGTTGCTGTCCAGCCAACGGCTGGCTTCGCCAAGGGTATGCATACCCTTGGCGTGGAAGCCTCTATCGGTGGCTAACTCGACCACCTGATCGCAGAATTCCACGTCGTCGTCGATGATGGCGCAGGAAAGACGGTCCATGGGCGCTTGTGTCCGCAATGACTAGTACATGTTCAGTAGAGAATTGTGACGGCGGCGCGAAAGACGCGCCTGCACACCACACCAGATGGCACATCCGTGTCACGGCCGTCGAGCCGTGTGACGCCCGCTCCCCCAAGTCGAGCTCGCCGCAAAGAGTTGACCGAAGTACGCATGGCCGCGCTGGCTTGCGCCAGTGCCAAGCGTCATGGTCGGGGTCGGTCAGCGCCTCGAATTGGTCGAAACGCCAAGAAGCGCAAGGTTTGCAGGGAGAAGAGGTGGCCGGAGCGGGAGCGCCACGCAGCTGGGTCGACGGATCAGCTCGCTTGAATTGCGCCACGACGCGACTGCTGGAATGCCGGCTCGTGCCGTTGCGGATCGACGCCGCTTGCAGGCGTTGCGCAAGCCCGGCTGCAAGGCCGGCGGGTGCGCTGTCCTGCCGATAGCCTACGCCGCGGCTGTGGAGAAGATGTGCAGGATTGCCGGAACGGCGCTGCGCCGCGGCGGCATTGCATGCGCCGGCGTGGCGAACGCCGCAGCGACAGCGTCAGCACGGCTCAGCGTTTCTCCGAGCCGTCCGGTCGTTCGTAATCGTGTTCGGGGTCGGCCTTGTTTACATCGCGGTCTTCGTCTGGCATGTCGTGGACCTTCCACTCGACATCCTCGTTGCCCTGCTCCTGTGGCGTAAACGGCTTTTGCTGGTCGTCATCCGGACCCCACGGCTTTTTCGGTTCACTTCCCATCGTCGTCTCCTGCGTTGTGGTCGTGGGTCCACGTTAGGCCGGTGCGCATTGCACAGCAGTGAACAACGCCGCGCAATGGCGTGAAGCAATCTGCGCACGCGCACGCTGCGGCAGCCTCAACACACCTCGCCGACATCGCCTAGCCCGCACGTTTACGTTGACGCACGCACACTGCCACGCATTGTGATGCGTCACACCGTCAGGAGACCGAAATGCCCGTACCCAACTACCCGCGTCCACCATTCAAGCCGCAGCAGCAGAGCTTTCCCGGACGTACCGCCAAGATGGACCCGCGCCCGGACCACGGCGAAGACAGTTATGTCGGCCATGGGCAGCTCACCGGCAAACGTGCATTGATCACCGGCGGCGACAGCGGCATCGGTGCGGCCGTGGCGATCGCCTATGCACGCGAAGGTGCCGACGTGGCGATCGCCTATCTCCCCGATGAGCAGGAAGACGCCGCCAGAATCGGCGCATTGATCGAGAAGGGGGGCGTCAAGGCCTTGCTGGTGGGCTGCGATATCAGCGATCCCGCCCAGGCCGCTGTATTGATGGAACAGGTCAACACCACCTTCGGCGGTCTGGATATCCTGGTCAACAATGCCGGCTATCAGCAATATTTCCAGAATTTCGAAGACATCACGCTGGAGGAATGGCGCAAGACCTTCGATACCAATGTGCACGCCGTGTTCCACCTGGTGCAGTTGTCGGTGCCGCTGATGAAGGACGGCGGCTCCATCATCAATACCGCCTCGGTGCAGTCCAAGAAACCGACACCGAACATCCTGCCGTATGCCGCCACCAAGGGCGCGCTGGCCAACCTGACGATCGGCCTGGCGGGCGTACTGGCCGACAAGCACATCCGCGTCAACGCAGTGCTGCCGGGGCCAATCTGGACGCCGTTCATTCCTGCGGGCATGGATGAGGAATCGGTGGAAAACTTCGGCGGTCAGACGCCGATGGGCCGTCCGGGGCAACCGGTGGAGCTGGCATCGGCGTACGTGATGCTGGCAGCCGATACCGCCAGTTACACCTCGGGCACCTTGCTGACCATCGCCGGTGGCGCGGTCACGCTATAACGCAGTCCAGCATTGCGCCTGCAAGGTCCGCCCGCTGATGACTCAGCAAGCTGGGCTTTTCACGCATCCAGGCGCGCACGGTGGTGCATCCGCGCCGTGGAGGACCTGCGCATCGGCGCCACGCAGGGTCAGACGATCCATGAGACCTCGCGCCACGCATGCCCATGACGGCAACAGGCAGCCTACGCTGCCTGTTGCCTATTACCTGCATTGCGCCGCGCAGCATGCGCTGCGCGATCGGCACCGATGCTGTCAGTGCGGCTGGTTCGAGGTGGCCCGCAGTGATTTGGCGTGATCCAGATGCTGGGCGATGGTCTGGCGTGCACGCTGCAGTTCCTTGCCCAGATCGCTCGATCCTGGCTCGCTGGCCAGCTGGTCGTCCAGCAACGTCAAGGCCTGCTCGTGACTGGTCACGCTGGCCTGCAGGTACTGCGTTTCGAACTCCTTGCCGTCCAGGTCCTGCAGACGCTTGCGCGTGCTGTCGGCGCGGGCGGATGCAGCCTGCGCCAGCGTACCGCCGCGATCCGGTGCGAAACGGCTGAGATCGGTCAGGGCTGCGCTGTGGACTTCATCCATCTTGCGTGCGAATTGCAATGTCTCGCCACCGAGGCCCTTGACGACTGCCAGCTGCGCCAGCGTGCGCTCGTGCTCGTTGAACACCGCCAGGGCGCCAAGGGCCTGCTTGCGATCGCCGGAGGAGAGTGCAGCAGCATCACGTAGCGGGTCGCCGTGCGGCGGCGTGCTGCCCGTGTTGGCCGTTGCACCGGGTGTCTGATGTTGAATGTCGCGATCGTTGTTCTTTGGGCTGGCCGCTTCACCGGACTCATTCTGACGACGCTGCCACGCCTTGTAAGCCACGTAGCCCACTGCGCCGGCGGTCACCATCTTGAAAATTCCCATCGTTGTCTCCTGGTTGATCGCACAAACTACGATCGTTGATTGTCGCGGTCGCATGCTCGCGGTAAGCAAGGGCTGCGAACGATTCGGCGTGTCACCCCCGAGGGTGCGAGCGCGCGGGTTATCCAGACGTGACACGCGCATCAACGCTGCGTCGCCAATCGAACCCGTCCACACCGTGCGCACGCTCCGTGCTGATGGACTTAACGGCGCAGTACCGACACTGCCGTGTGTTGCCGCACATCGACGGCCTTTTCCGGAGAAACCCCCATGCTCGCCCTCAACTATCACGGCTCACGCGATGTCCGGGTCGAAACCGTGCCGGATCCGATCCTGGTCGAACGCGACGATCTCATCCTGCGCGTGACCGCCACGGCCATCTGTGGTTCGGACCTGCATCTGTACCGCGGCAAGATTCCGGACCTGCGGCACGGCGATATCCTCGGCCACGAGTTCATGGGCATCGTCGAAGACGTCGGCCCAGACGTCAGCGCGGTCAAACGCGGCGACCGCGTGGTGATTCCGTTCGTGGTGGCCTGCGGGCGTTGCTTCCACTGCATGCTGCAGGAATTCTCCGCCTGCGAGACCACCAACACCGGCAAGGGCGCGGCGCTCAACCACAAGGACATGCGGCCACCGGCGGCGCTGTTCGGCTTCAGTCATCTGTATGGCGGTCTATCCGGCGGGCAGGCCGAATACGTGCGCGTGCCCAAGGCCAATGTCGGGCCGTTGGTGGTGCCCGATGCCTTGCACGACGAGCAGGTGCTGTTCCTGTCCGACATCCTGCCGACCGGCTATCAGGCCGTCATCGATGCCGGGGTCAAGCAGGGCTCGACCGTGGCGATCTTCGGTGCCGGCCCGGTGGGCCTGATGGCGGCGGCGTGCTGCCGCATGCTGGGCGCCGAGCGCATCTTCATGGTCGACCGGCATGCCTACCGGCTGGACTTCGCATCCAAGGCCTACGGCATCATTCCGATCAACTTCGACGAAGTCGACGATCCGGCCGATGTCATCGTGTCGCAAACCGATGGCCGCGGCGTGGACGCCAGCATCGAGGCGGTGGGCTTCGAGGCCGAAGGCAGCGCGATTGAAACCGCACTGACCAACTTGAAGCTGGAAGGCAGCAGCGGTGTTGCAATCCGCCAGTGCATCGCGGCGACGCGCCGCTGCGGTGTGGTCAGCGTGCCGGGCGTGTATGCCGGCTTCATCCACGCCTTCATGTTCGGCGATGCCTTCGACAAGGGGCTGAGCTTCAAGATGGGCCAGACCCATGTGCAGAAGCATATGCCGCACTTGCTGGAATGCATCGGCAACGGCGAGCTCAAGCCCAGCGCGATCATCTCCCATCGCATGCCGCTGGCCGACGCAGCGCGTGGCTACGAGCTGTTCGACAAGAAGCAGGACGATTGCCGCAAGGTGGTGTTGACGCCGTAGCCGCAGGCAACGCTGCAAACGCAAACGGCGCGGTCGATGACCGCGCCGTTTGCGTTCCCGGCTGGTGTGGCCGGGTCAGTCCAGCGGCTTGGCCGGCACGAATGGCGACACCGGGTCGCTGGCCGGAAAGGTTTCTTCCAGCGCATCGTCCTGCAAGGCGTCCTGCTTTTCCTTCTCGCTGCGGTGGTCGTCGTGATCGCCGGCCAGATCGGGCGCAGTTGCGTGCTGAGGGGCAGTGTTCATGGGATCTCCTGTCGCGTTGATGCAGACCACTCAACGCTACGGCGGCGTGCCGATGGCACAGGTGAAAGCGGTCTTCGCATTAGCACGACAAAGGCAACCGTTTAGGAAAATGTCGGATGCAGCGGCACAGTGTCGCAACGTAGCGATCGTGCGCACGCGGCCCACGGCATGACTGAGCGCGCAGGATGCCGATGCTTGCGTCCATAGGCAGACACGCAACGCATGGCACTGCCGGCAATGCGATCACCGCGTTTTTGCGCCGCAAGCAAGCGGCCTGCTACAGCCACGGCGGGGACCGGTTCACACCCCGGCGCGCCCAGGGTGTATGGTGCAAGGGCGGCCGGACTCCGGTGTCGCCCCACTCTATCTGGCCTTTTCCATCAAGAATCTCTGCGAACGTTGCGACGCCGTCTGTTGCCGGCTCACCGTCATGGTCGATCCATCCGACCGCATCCCCAACCACTTGACCAGCGTGACACCGCAAGGTTGGCACGTGATGGCGCGTGACGAGGAAGGTTGGTGCGTGGCCATCGATGCGGCACGCATGTGTTGTTCGATTTACGAGACGCGGCCGGCAATCTGCCGGCGTTTCGTCATGTCCGGGCCGTATTGCCGCGACGTGCGTGCCACCTACGACGACCAACGCCGGCGGGGCATTCCCTTGACGCTGTACAACGCATGAGGATTTCGCCATGAACAACTCCCGCCGTCAGTCGATGACCGTGAGCAATCAGCCAGGCAAGCCGCGTTTGTCCGAGCAACGGCTGGCCGCCGACCTGGAGGCGTTCCAGCAATCCGGCGGCGCGATCGAGCGTCTGGGCGATACCCCGCTGCGTCGCGACAAGAAGCGCGGCGAGCCTGAGGCCGCCCCTGCCAAGGCAGTCAAAAAACCTGCTGCCACGGCAACCGACGCGTCCGAAGCAGAGACCGCGACAACCGCAACAACCGACGCCGAGTGAGCGCGTCGCAGTGGCAGCGCACCTGCGGTGTAGCTGTCGCTGCTGGAGTTGGGCGATTGATGGCGCGCCGCGTGCAGACACCGCGGCCGGCGAAAAGGGCAGCGTCTTCTTCGACAATGGCCTGCGCCCGGCACGCAGACGCGTGTCGCCATCAGGCAGACCGTTGCGACTTACAGCAGCTGCGCGTGCTTGGTCGCGCCAAGTCCCTGCGCCAGGGATGCCATTTCGTTGGCCAGGCTGATCAGGTCGCCGCCGGCTTGCGCGGCAAGGGTCATGATGCGTTGATACGCGTCCCAGAAGTCCGGTCCACTGCCATAGGCAGCGTGGAACTCTTGCAACTCCAGGACCATGAGATCGGACACCTGCATGTCGCAGCGGTCCATTGCGGTCACCTCGTTGGGGAGTCGTCCCCGGAACGGCAGCCTACACGCGTTCACCTGACAAAACAGGGTCGGCCGTAAGACAGCGCAGCTGTAGCTGAACTGGTCAGAGAGCAGGCGCAGACCGGCGTGATTGCGCTTGATCGAGCCCGCTGCTGGGTGTGCTGGCAGGTGCGCTGACCCGAACCTGACGCTGCATCGCGGCGATTAGATGCACACCGTGCGCAACCGCTGCCGCAATCCCGCACGCCACTGCACCACACCACGCCAGGCGCCGCACTCACGCCGCATCCTGCAAGCCCTGCTGCAGGCATTCCAGCAACCGGCTCAGCTTGGGCAGCAACTGGCGCGCGCGCATCCACACCAGATGCAGCGGCAAGCCTTCGGTATCGCACTGCGGCAGTACCGCGACCAGGCTGCCGCGCTGCAGATGCTGGTCGATCAGCCAGGTCGGCAGCTGTGCGATGCCCAACCCGGCCACCACCGCATCCACCTGCGCCTCGGCATTGCCGAACACCACCCGCGCGTCCATCGCACGCTGTTCCACCGGCCCTGCGCCGTGCCGCAGCAACCACGGGCTACTGCTGCCGTCGGCCTTGCCGTAGAGCACCGCATCGTGCGCCAGCAAGGCAGCGATGCTGTCGGGCGTGCCGCGCTGCGCCAGGTACTGCGGCGCGGCGCAGAACACGCGTTTTTCATGGCCCAGATAGCGGTGCCCCAGGCTGCTGTGCCAGTGATCCGGCCCGCCGATGCGCACCGCGATGTCGATGCCTTCTTCGGCCATGTCGACGAAGCGATCGGTGAACGAAATGACCGGTTGCAGGCCGGGATAACGCTGGAAGAACGGCAGCAGTACCGGCAACACCTTGTGCCGGCCAAAGCTCACCGGCAGGTCCAGCCGCAGCCGGCCGGTGGGCGCCTGGCCTTCGGCACGCAGCACGTGCTCGGCCTCCTCCAGCTCGTCGAGCACCTTGACGCAGACCCGGTAGAACGCCGCGCCGGCGTCGGTCAGCGCCAGCCGCCGGGTGGTGCGTGCGAACAGGCGCACGCCCAGGCGCGTCTCCAGGCGTGCAATGGCCTTGCCCACTGCCGAGCTGGTCAGGCTGAGCCGCTCGGCGGCGGCCGTGAAGCTGCCGGCATCGGCGGCACTGACGAAGAGATCGATGCCTTTGACGCGTTCGGACGGATGCATGGCGGCATATTCAAGAACTGAAGTCCGCAATGTACGGAAAATACTCCCGATATACGATCTTAATTCTTTCCTATGATGACCAGCCCACACTGCGGCGCCTGCCATGTCTGCTGTCGGCTCCACCCCCTCCCCCGTTTCCGCCACCGCGGCGCCGGCCGCTGCACGCAGCGGCCTGGCGATCTTCATCCTGGCATTTGCCGCGTTCGTGATCGTCACCACCGAGTACCTGATCGTCGGGCTGCTGCCCGGCCTTGCGCGCGACATGGAAATCTCCATCTCCGCCGCGGGCCAGTTGGTGACCTTGTTCGCCTTCACCGTGATGTTGTTCGGCCCGCCGCTGACCGCGTGGCTGTCGCATCTGGATCGCAAGCGCCTGTTTGTCATGATCCTGCTGGTGTTTGCGGTCTCCAACGCGGTGGCCGCACTGGCACCCAACATCTGGGTGCTGGCATTCGCCCGCTTCGTGCCGGCACTGGCATTGCCGGTGTTCTGGGGAACCGCCAGCGAAACCGCCGGGCAACTGGCCGGGCCGCAGCACGCAGGGCGCGCCGTGTCGCGGGTGTATCTGGGCATTTCAGCGGCGCTGCTGTTCGGCATTCCGCTGGGCACGGTGGCCGCCAACAGCATCGGCTGGCGTGGCGCGTTCTGGATCCTGGCCGCCCTGTCGCTGGCGATGGCCGCGGCACTGGCGCTCTGGATGCCGACCGTGGCCCGCAGCGAACGGGTAAATCTGCGTCAGCAGGCCGGCATCTTCGGCGAGCGCTTCTTCCTGGCCAATGTGACCCTGTCGGTGGTGGTCTTCACCGCCATGTTCACCGCCTACACCTATCTGGCCGACCTGCTGGAACGCAGCGTGGGCGTGCCGGCGGCGAATGTGGGCTGGTGGCTGATGGGCTTCGGCGCGATCGGCCTGATCGGCAACTGGCTGGGCGGGCGGGTGGTGGATCGCTCGCCGCTGCGTGCCACGGCGGTGTTCCTGCTGCTGCTCGCGCTGGGCATGGCCTTGTGCGTGCCGGTGGCCAAGACCGGCGTGCTGCTCTATCTGACCCTGGCGGTCTGGGGCATTGCCTATACCGCGCTGTTTCCGATCAGCCAGGTGCGGGTGATGAACTCGGTGACCCACTCGCAGGCACTGGCCGGCACCACCAATGTGTCGGCGGCCAATGCCGGCATCGGCATCGGCGCCATCATCGGCGGGCTGGTGATTCCAGCCTGGGGGCTGGGCAGCATCGGCTATGTGGCCGCCGCGGTGGCGCTGCTGGGCGTGGTGCTGATTCCGTTGGTACATCGCGCCCGAGGCTGAGATGTCGCCTTGCGGGCCAGGCGCCTCTGGCCCGCAGCGTTGGTCGCGCTTGCTGCGCATGACCATGGAGCGCGCAGGCCAGATACCGCTGCAGATGGACTTGCGCTATGGGCTCTGCGCCCGCTGGATCGCAGCGCTGCACGCTGCAATCGCGCGCACGCCCACACCAGGCCGGCTGAATGCCGCCAGGGCCGGCCTGCGCGGCCAAGCCCGCAGCTGCCGTGCAAAGCGCCGAACCGCGCAGCTTCCCGTGTAAAATGCGCGGTCTTTGACCGGAACAATGGCGAAAGCTTCTCCACGGGCGCCCCTGTCGGGCCCGGCGTTCATTCGCCTGCTTGCTCGCCTCACCGATGCCCACGTTGCCCAGTCCAACCATGCGCTCGCCGACCGGCTCAGCCAATGGATCGACTGGACGCGCGCGGTCGCCGTGTCCAGGGCGCTGGATGGCAAGCTGCCGGAGATCGACGCGCTGCCCGAGACGCGCAGACTGGACACCGAGGCCTGCGCCCGCGTGCGCACCGGGCTGGCGACCAGCAGCGTGGTCGAGCTGGATGGCGTGCTCGCGCGCGCGCGTCGCGATGCGCGCAGCGCCGCCGCTACCGACATCGACGCAGCGGCAGCGCCGCCCGCGCCCGACTATGCCCCGTTCCGCCAGCACTACCTGGCGATGCAGCGCGCGATGCGCACCGCCACCGGCGACCTGCGTGGCCGCCTGCGCGACATGCTGGCGCTGGAATCGGCGCCGATGGCGCGGCTGGCCGAGGTGGATGCGGTGATGGAGCTGACCTTGAGCCCGCGCGAGCAGACCCTGCTGAATCATGTGCCGAACCTGCTCGGCGCGCATTTCGAGCGCCTGCGCGATGCCGCGCAGGCGCACAACCCGGCACCCGACGGCGAGGCCGCGCCACGCGCAGTCTCCGACGGCTGGCTGGATGTGTTTCGCAAAGACATGCAGAGCGTGTTGCTCGCCGAACTGGATGTCCGTTTTCACCCGATCGAAGGCCTGCTCGCAGCGCTTCGTACCCGCTAACTGGGACCTCATGTTCAGAACTCTCGTCCACCTGTGTGTGTTTGTCGTCGGCCTGTTGGCGGTTTGCTGGGTCGGCATCGGTTATCTGGGCTCCAATCCGCTCGGCGCCTGCGTCGCGGCGGTGATCGGCGCCTGTTATGTGGCCGGCGCGCTGGAGCTGTACCGCTACCGCCAGGCCAGCGCGACGCTGGACGATGCGGTCACCGCGTTGACCACCGCGCCATCGGCATTGGGCGAATGGCTGGAGCGCCTGCATCCGAGCCTGCGCAATGCGGTGCGCCTGCGCATCAAGGGCGAGCGCGTGGCGTTGCCGGCACCGGTGCTGACGCCATATCTGGTCGGCCTGCTGGTGTTGCTGGGCATGCTCGGCACCCTGCTCGGCATGATGGCCACGCTCAAGGGCACCGGCTTCGCATTGCAGAGCGCCACCGACCTGCAGGCCATCCGCGGCGCGCTGGCCGCGCCGGTGGAAGGCCTGGCGTTTGCGTTCGGCACCTCGATCGCCGGCGTTGCAAGCTCCGCAATGCTGGGGCTGTTGTCGGCGCTGTGCCGGCGCGAGCGGCTGCAGGCGGTGCAACGGCTGGATTTGAAGATCGCCTCGGAGCTGCATCCGCATTCGGACGCGCACCAGCGTGGCGAAGTGTTCAAGTTGCAGCAGCAGCAAAGCGCGCTGATGCCGGCGCTGATCGATCGCCTGCAGACGCTGATGGGCAGCATCGAGCAGCAGAGCATCGCCGCCGATGAACGCCTGGCCGCGCAGCAGGCCGAGTTCCACGCCCGGAGCGAAGCGGCCTATGCGCGCCTGGCCACGGCGATGGAGCAATCGCTGCAGAGCGGCGTGGCAGAAAGCGCACGCGCGGTGGGCGCGGCCTTGCAGCCGGCGATGGAAGCGACCATGACCAGCATCGCGCGCGACACCGCCGCCCTGCACGAGCGCCTCACCCACGCCGTCCGGCAGCAACTGGACGGCATCACCAGCGGCTTCCAGCACAGCGCCAGTGCCGCGGCCGCGCACTGGACCAGCGCGCTCGCCGCGCAGGAACGCGCGCAGCAAGCGCTCGACACGCGGCTGCAGGCCACGCTGGAGCAGATCGCGCAGCAGACCACTGCCGTGCAGGACGGCGTCGGCACCGCCGTGCAGCAGCAGTTGCACGCGCTCAACGA
Source organism: Xanthomonas arboricola pv. guizotiae (assembly GCF_002940205.1). Classification (GTDB taxonomy): domain Bacteria; phylum Pseudomonadota; class Gammaproteobacteria; order Xanthomonadales; family Xanthomonadaceae; genus Xanthomonas; species Xanthomonas arboricola_C. Next base: position 23,087 of record NZ_MDSK01000035.1, on the reverse strand, counting down.
CGGCTTCCAGCACAGTGCGCAGACGGCCGCCGAGCACTGGCAGGCCGTGTTGGCCGCGCAGGAACGTGCGCAGCACGCGTTGACCGAGCAGCTGCAGACCACGTTGGCGCAGATCGATCAGCGCAGCCTCGCGGTGCAGGACGGCGTGACCCACGCGGTGCAGCAGCAGTTGACCGCACTCAGTGACGGATTCGAACGCAGCAACGCCGCCACGGCCGAGCACTGGGCCGCGGTGCTCGCCGAGCAGCAACGCGCAGGCGCGGCGTTGAATGCGCAATTGCAGGCCACGCTCGCACAGCTCGCCCAGCAGACCAGCGCGCTGCAGGACGGCGTGCAGCAGGCCGTGCAGCAGCAACTCGACGGCCTGAGCGGCGGCTTCGAAAGCAGCACCGCCGCCGCAGCCGCCACCTGGACCGCGGCGGTGGCCGAACAGCAACGCGCAAATCAGGCACTGACGCAGGAGTTGCAGGGCACGCTGGCCCAGTTCGCCAGCACCTTCGACGCACGCTCCAGCGCCCTGGTCGATGCGGTCTCCAGGCGCATGGATCAATCCAGCAGCGCGACCGCCAGCGCCTGGAACGCCGCGCTGGCGCAGCAACAGGACGCCAGCGCCGCATTGGCCGCCCAGCACCAGGGCGCACTGGCGGCCGCCACCGCCAGCTTCGACGCGCATGCCGCCGCCCTGGTCGGCACCCTGCAGCAATCGCACACCGAACTGCAGGCCGCACTGGAAGCCCGCGACACCCAGCGCCTGGCGCTGTGGAGCGAGCGCTTCAGCGCGATGAGCGCGGACCTGAGCACGCAGTGGGAACGCACCGGCGAGCGCGTCACCCAGCAGCAGCAGGCGATCTGCGACACCCTGGCCAGCACCGCCAGCGAGCTGTCCACGCAGGCGCAGGCACAGGCCAGCGCCACCATCAGCGAAGTGGCGCGCCTGATGCAGATCGCCTCCGAGGCGCCCAAGGCGGCCGCCGATGTGGTGGCCGAGCTGCGCCAGAACCTGTCCGAGAGCATGGTGCGCGACACCGCGATGCTGGAAGAACGCAGCAAGCTGCTCGCCACCCTGGACACCTTGCTCAACGCGGTCAATCACGCCTCCACCGAACAACGCGCAGCGGTCGATGCGCTGGTCACCACCTCGGCCGACCTGCTGCAACGCGTGGGCACCCAGCTCACCGAGCAGATCGGCAGCGAGACCGGCAAGCTTGGCGCGGTGGCCGCACATGTCAGCGGCAGCGCGGTGGAAGTGGCCAGCCTGGGCGAAGCCTTCGGCGTGGCGGTGCAGCTGTTCAGCGGCTCCACCAGCGAACTCAACGAGCGCCTGCAGCATGTTGCCAGCGCACTGGACGCCTCGCTGGCACGCAGCGACGACCAACTGGCGTATTACGTGGCGCAGGCGCGCGAGGTGGTCGACCTCAGCATGCTGTCGCAGAAGCAGATCATCGAAGAACTGCGCCAGCTCGATCGCGGCCGCGGCGATGCCGGTGAGGCCGCTGCCGGCGAGGCCAGCGCGGCATGAGCGACGAGATCGACATCGACGGCGAATCGGACACACCGATCTGGGCCGCCTTCGGCGACCTGATGTCGGTGCTGCTGGGCGCGTTCGTGCTGATCCTGGTCGGGGTGATCGGCGTGCAGCTGCAGCTGTCCAGCCGCCTGGACGAAGAGGTCAAACAGCGTCAGGCCGAAGCGCAGCGCCGCAAGACGCTGGAGCAGGCGCTGGCGGCGCCGCTGGCCGCCGGCCGCGTGACCCTGGTCGACGGCCGCATCGGCATCCGCGGCAATGTGCTGTTCGCCTTCAATTCCGATCAGTTGCAGCCGGAAGGCCGTGAGGTGCTGAAGACGCTGGCCGCGCCGTTGACTGAATACCTGGCGGCACGCGAGGAGATCCTGATGGTCAGCGGCTTCACCGACGACCGCCCGGTGCTGGGCGGCAACCGGCGCTACGCCGACAACTGGGAACTGTCGGCCCAACGCGCACTCACGGTGACGCGTGCATTGATCGCCGAAGGCGTGCCAGCCGCATCGGTGTTTGCCGCGGCCTTCGGCTCGCAACAGCCGGTGGATTCCAATGCCGATGAAACGCGCCGCGCCAGGAACCGCCGTGTGGAGATCGCACCGATTGCGCGCCCGTCCACCTCGCGTGCGTCTTTTGCCGCCAAGCCGACAGCGGCCACAGGCACGCGATGAGCACGCAGGCGACATCCGCGCACGCGCGCCTGCAGCGCTGGCGCAGCCAGGGCGCCGACCAGTTGGATCCGGTGCGTTTCCACCTGATGGAAACGCTGGCCGCGCGTGCCGGCACACAGGCCGAGCCGGTGCGCGAGGTGCTGGAAGACAAGCTGGGCAAGCTGGTCGATGCGTACGCGGCGACGGTGAAGCAGGCCGCGCGCCGCCGCGTCGCCAGCGCCGCTACACAGCCGTCGCAACGCAGCGCGCTGGGCGCACTGGCCGAGCGGATGGCAGGCCATGCGGCGTTGATGGAAGTGGACAGCAGAAAGACCGCCAGCGCCGATGCCACGCAGTTCCCCGAGCTGCCGGCGCTGGAGGATTTTCGTCGCACCTGGACCACGGTGCGCACCGCCAGCCAGGTGCGGCAGTCGCTGCAGGATGCCCCCAAGGATGCCGGCCCGCTCAATTCCAGCGTGCTGGTGCATCGCTGCATCGGCCTGATGCGCGAGTGCTCACCCGGTTATCTGCAGCACTTCCTCGGCTATGTCGATGCGCTGTCGTGGCTGGAACAACTGCACAGCGGTGGCGCGTTGGTCAGCGAGGACGCCGCGCCGGTGGCGCCGGGCAAGAAGCGCAGCAAGCGTGCCTCCACGCGGCGCAGCTAGCGCGACCCATCAATCGCGCTGGCGCTGCACGCACACGGCGGCTGGCTGAAACCCGCATGGCGCACGTGTGCAGCACGATCGCGGCCAGTGCGCTGGTCGGCGTTGCTCGCATCCGCCGACCAGCGCTGGCGTGGTCCATCAAGCACGCATGGTCGGACGTCGCCAGTCGGTGTCGATCACATGCCGGCGCTGATCAAAACCGCAACCGCACACCCACCGTCCAGCTGCGCGGCGCGCCCGGATACACCCACTGCTCGCTGTAGGAGAACGCGGCGTAGCGGCGGTCGGTGAGGTTCTCGACCTTGGCATACAGGCGTAGGCGCTCGCTCAGGTCGTAATGCCCGACCAGGCGCCACACCGTGTACGCAGGCAGCACGAAGTCGGTATTGCTATCCACCGAGCCCAGCCGCTCACCGGTATGCGACACGCCCACGCCCAGCGCCGCACTGCGCTTGCCGGTCAACGGCTGCTGGTAGTTGACGAAGGCATTGCCGCTGAAGCGCGGCACGTTCGGGAAGCGGCGTCCCTCGGCCAGGCCGGTACCGGCGGCGGCCTCACTGCTGCGCGTGACCTGCGAGTCGGTATAGGCCAGGCCCACCGAGGCGGCCAGGCGCGGGGTCAGCCGCCCGAGCAGATCCAGCTCCACGCCCTGGCTGCGCATCTCGCCCACCGGCAGCGAAAAGCTGGTGTCGGCCGGATCCAGGCTCAGCACGTTCTTCTTGTCGATGCGGAACGCGGCCAGCGTCGCTTCCAGGCCATCGCCGGGCTGCACGTACTTCAGGCCGGTTTCCAGCGAGCGGCTCTTCTCCGGCGCAAAACTCTGCCCGTCGGCCCCCACGCCGCTGTTGGGACGAAAGCCCGCCGCAGCACTGGCATACAGCGACAGCGCAGCGTCGACATGGAAGATCACGCCCGTACGCGGGCTGACCACGCCATCGGAGGCGCGCTGCGTGGCGCCGCGCAGCTGATTGTCGAGATCCTGCTGGTAGTGGTCGTAGCGCAGGCCGAGCAAGGCCTTCCAGCGCGCGCCAAGATCGAGCTGATCCTGCGCATAGACGCCCCACGCCTGCTGACGCTCCTCGGTATCGGTGATGGTGGCCAGCCGCCCCGGCTGCGCAACGCCGTACTGCGGTGCAAGCACGTCGATGCTGTACGGCGTGGCCGCAGAGCGGGCGCGCTGCTGGAAGCGGCTGTCGTCGAAGCGATTGCCGTCCACGCCGAACAACACGTTATGGGTGACGCTGCCGGCCTGCACGCTGCCGAGCAGTTCCGCACGCGCGGCGATATCGCGGCCCTGGTAATCGCGGTAGCGGCGCTCGCGGCGCAGCGTGCGCTCGTCGGCCTGCAGCGTCCACGGTTCGGTGGAAAAACCGCGCATGCCGCTGTCGCGATAGGTCGCCCCGCCCTGCAGCGACCAGGTCTGGTTCAAGCCATGCACCACGAACACCTGCTGCCCGGTGGAATGCAGATCGATATCGCCATCGCGCGGCTCGCCCAGAAAACGCCTGGCCGGCAGCCGATTGGCATCGCCATCGATGGCGGTGACGCCGCGATCGAACGGCGCATGGATGCGCACGCATTCCAGCTCGTAGGACACCGTGGTATCGGGCGTGGGCATCCACAGCAGCGAGGGCGCCAGCAGCGTGTTGTCGCTGTCGACGGTGTCGCGGAAGCTGTGCTGATCCTTGTGCATGACATTCAGCCGATAGGCCAGGTTTTCGCCCAGCGGGCCGGTGCTGTCGACCGCGGCGCGGTAACTGTCGAAGCGCCCCGCCGACAGATCCACGCTGTGCTGCGGCTGAAACAAGGGCTTCTTGGTGACGATATTGACCGCACCGCCGGGCTCGCCGCGCCCGTACAACGCCGAAGCCGGGCCCTTGATCACCTCGATGCTCTGCGTGTTGGCCGCATCGCGCAGGCCGTTGTAGCCGCGGCTGGCATTGAAGCCGTTGACCATGTAGTCCGAGCTGAAATTCGGGTCGCCGGTGAAGCCGCGCATCGAGTAGCTATCCCACAACCCGCCCAGGTTGTTGGCCTTGGTGATGCCGCTGGCCATCTCCAGCGCGCCGGCCAGATCGGTGACGCCGGCGTCCTCGAGCAGGGCCTGGTCCAGCACGCGCGCACTGATCGGCAGATCGCGCAGCGGCGCATCGGTCTTGGTGGCGCCGGTCACGCTCAAGGCGCGGTACGGCGTGTAGTGGCTGCGCACCTGCACCGCATCCAGATCGCGCGCCTGCGGCTCGGCCGCCCCGGCAAGCGGACTGACGCCTGCGCAGCTCAGTGCACCGAGCAAAGGCAGCGTGTTGGACAGACGGCGGCGCGGCGTGGACACGGACATCGGGCAGGACTCCTGAAGCACCCGGGCGCGCTGGGCCCGGGTCGCAAGTGAGACAACGAAGGTGAGGGGTGACACGCGGCTGCCGCTATGACGCAGGACCGGCGCTTGCGTCGAAACGTGGCGCGCGCCCGAAGTCCTCGCGCGTGAATGGGCGGTCGCGGAACAGATAGCCGTAATAGAACGTCCGCAGTGCCTGGTGATAGGCGCGGATGCGGTCCTGGTACGCCAGTTGCGCGCGCAGGTCGGTGCCTGCCAGGCGCGTCAACGCGGCCTGCAACGCCACCGGCGGCAACGCGCCGGCAACACGCTGCGCCAGTGCTTCGCGTCGCTGCAAACCTTGGCGATAGGCCGCGACCTGCGCGGCCACCTGTTGGTCGCCGTTTTCGTGGAAGGCGAAATACCACTTGTAATGGAACGCGCCGGTCAGCGGCGCCGAGTCTGCCCACTGCGGATTCTGCGCGTAGAAGGCCCGCATGGTGTCCTGGCGCGGAATGTCCCAGGCGTGGTTGACCGCCTCGCGCTGCAGCCGCGCGATCTCGCTGCCTTGGTTGACCGGCACTGCCTGATTGATCGCCACATGCGCCAACGCCGGTGCAACCAGCGCCAGCACCACCCAGCAGGTCGCCAGGGCGGTGGCATGCGCGGCAGGGCGCCAGTGGAGGCGCCCGACCAGCACCGACAGCAGCACCCAGAACAGCAGGTAGGCGCAGGTCAATGCCAGCACCGCGAGCTGTTGCAGCAGCGGCACCGCATTGAGGGTTGCGGCAATGACAAACGGCACGCTCAGACACACCAGCACCGCAGCGGCACGCACCGCCACGCGCCGCACCAGCAACGCGGTGCCCGCGCCCGGCAATGCGGCGAGCATGCGTGCGCGCCCGGCCTCGCGTTCGCCCGAACGCAGATCGAACAGCAGCGCGATCACGAACAACGGCAGCAGGAACACCAGCACGAAGGCGTAGTCGAAGCGCCCGGCCAGTGCCAGCTCCGGGTTGTAGCTGTCGCCATCGTGGATCTGCGCTTCCAGGCCCAGCGCGCGGACACGCAAAATGTAGGGCGACACATCGCGCATGCCCACCGCGGCAAATGCCAGTGGCGTGGGCACATCCCAGGTCGGATGGAAGCTGTAGTAGGCCGCGCTGCCGGCGTCGTTGGAGCGCGCCACATCGTCTTGCACCGCTGCGCTGTCCTCCTGCTGCAGCGCTGCAATGCGGGCGATGTTGGCGCGCTGCGCAGCGATGAGGTGCTGGCCGGAGAGCAGGCTGCACACCGTCAACACCGCCAGCAACAGCAGGCCGGCCAGCGCGGCGCGTGCGCGCAGCAACAGCAGCAGTTCGTATTTCCACAGCAGCATCAGCGCGCCACTCCCACACGCCGGCCGGCCACCACCAGCATGCACAGCGCCGCCAGCAGCCAGGCAGCGACCAGGCCGAGCGCCGCGCCTGCGGCGCGCAGCACCTCGGTGCTGGCCGGCGGCTGGAATACGAACACCGGGATCGCACGCCAATGCGCGGAGGAGATGCGCTTGCGTTGGTCGGCACCGGCATCCTGCGCGGTGTCGTCGGCCATGCTCACCGCATCGGCCTGCAGCTGGTTGAGCTGCTGCACCAGCGTGTAGCGGTAATGCTCGGCCTGGGCGAGAAACCGCTCGTGCGCACGCAGGTCGGTTTCTGCCAGCGTCATCGACAGCTCGCGCAGCGCAACCGTGGGGCTCAGCAAGGCGAACGTGCGCACCAGCAGATGCTGTCGCTGCTGGATGGCCGAATCACGCGCGGCATAGCGCTCGAACAGGCTCGCGGTGAGCCGCTCGCCTTCCAGCGCCAGCAGGCCCTTGTAGTTGACCGGCAGCTGTTCCACCCGCTGCACCCCATAGCGCGCCAGCGTCTGCTGCTTGAACTGCGCAAAGTGCGGATCATCCGGGTTGTGGCTGTCGCCGAGCGTGCGCAGGTCGCGCTGGATCGCCACGTCGGTCTCCAGCCGCGTCGGCAGGCGGTACCCCGCACTGGCCACATCCGGCGCCACGCGCGGCACCAGCAGGGCCAGCCACACCCACACTGCCAGCGACACCAGCAACGCGTCGCGGCCGCGCCGGCACAGCATCGACACCGACAGCACCAGCGCGCACCACACCAGCAGATACACCGCGTACGCCAGCACCAGCAGCGCGACCCGCAGCGCCTGACCCGGCAACGACGCGATCGGCAACGACGCGATCGGCAGCAGCCCGACCAGGGCCGGCAACAGGCAGGCAGCGGCCACCACCGCGAGCGCGAGATATTTGCCGCCGAGCAATTGCCCCCGCGTGGCGCCCTGCAGCAGCAGCGCGCGCAAGGTACCGGTCTCCTGCTCGCGCGCCACCGCGCCATAGCCGAGAAACACCAGCAGCAATGGCGCCAGCACCTGCAACACGAACGCCGGGGTGAGCTGGCCGAAGCGCACCAGCAGCGAGCTCTGACGCACGTCGCCGAAGTTGGCGGTGTTCTGACGATGGCCTTCCAGGAACATGCTGTTGCCGGTGAACGCATCCACGCCGGCATCGAAGGCGGCCAGCGCCGGCAACGGGCGATAGATGAAATGGCCGTAATGCACCACCCGATGCGGGTGGCGGTCCGGCTGCGCGTCGAAGGACTGCTGCGCGGCCAGTTGCTGGCGCGCGCGGAACTCGGCCACCTCGCGCTGATGATGCGCGGCGGTCAATGCCGCCACCAGCGTCAGCAGCATCAGCAGCACCACACCGATGGCAGCGGAACGGTTGCGCGCCATGAAACGCAGTTCCTCGCGCGCGACCAACAGCACAGGACTCATGCAGCCCGATCCTGCTCACGCGCAAAGCGCGCATGCAAGCTGCGTACGTCGAAGCCGCTGTCGCCGGCACCGATGTCTTCGGCAATGCGCCCGTGTTCCAGGAACCCGATCCGGTCGGCGACATCCACTGCGCCGAGCAGGTCATGCGTCACCATCAGCACCGCGCCACCGCGCTCGCGCACGCTGCTCACCAAGCGGTTGAAGTCACCAATGGCGCGCGGGTCCAGACCAGAGGTGGGCTCGTCCAGCAGCAGCACCGGCACCTGGCGCAGTGTGGCCACCGCAATCGCCACCTTCTGGCGCATGCCCTTGGAAAACCCCGCCAGCCGCTGGCGCCAGGCCTCATGCTGCAGACCTGCAGCGGCCAGCGCCTGGCCGATCTCGGCCTGGCCGCGGCGCTGGCCGGCCAGCGCGAGCAGGTAGTCGGCATTTTCCAGCGCGCTCAGGTGCTCGTAGAGCGCGACGTTTTCCGGCAGATAGGCCAGCCGCGCACGCGCGCCGCCAGGGTCGGCGACCGGGTCGATGCCATCGACCCGCAGGCTGCCGGAGGTGGGTTTGACGAAGCCGAGCAAGCTGGAAAGCGTGGAGGACTTGCCGGCGCCATTGCCGCCCAGCAAGGCGTAGACACTGCCAGGGGCGACCTGCAGATCCAGCCCCTGCAGCACGGCGCGGCCGCGGTAGGCCACGTGCAGGTTGCTGATCGAGATGGCGGGGGCGGCTTGAGAACTGGAAAGCATGGCAAGGCAATGGCTTAACAAAATGATACGTTATCACATTGCTTTCAACGCTTGCAGTAAACCGGGCGACGCCGCGTAAGCGCCAACCGGAGCGGCGAACGCGCGGTGCGATCCCGCTCGGACGACAGCACCACAGGAAGCAGGCTGCCCGGTGCGGCTGCGCGACCGTCGACGCGGGCGCGGCCCGTCAAACGTTACTGTATTACGAAAATGTCCTGCTGTTGCTGCAGCGCCGGAGACAGGGAACTCCCTGCACCGCGCGACCCGCGCCCAGGGAATGACCAGCCCTCCGACCCACGCAGCCCGCTGCAACAGATCGATGCGGCATGCCGCCCGCCGAACGCCGCTGCCGGTGCCGCCACCCAGGAGCAGCAAGCCTTGCCACGTTCCCCCTCAATCGAGATCCCGTACGTCCCACATGACCTCCGATACACGCCCCTTTGCCCCACACGCCTCGCACCCTCCCGCACCCGCTTCCGACAACGCCGCCGGGCCCGCCAGCCGCAGCACCACGCGTGCCGCTGCCGGCCTGCTCGCCGCAACCCTGTTCAGCGCTGCACAGGCCAGCGCGCAGCCCATCGACACCCGCGCGCCACTGCCGCCGGTACGCGCCTGGCACGGGGCCAGCGAGGCGTTGATCGTCACACCGGACGATCCGTGGAGCACGCCGGCAGAGCGCAACGCTTTCGCCAGCACCCCCAGCTATGACGAGACGCGCGCGTGGCTGGAACGCCTGGTCGCCGCCTCGCCGCTGCTGTCGCTGGAGGTGTTCGGCAAGAGCAGCGAGGGCCGCGACCTGCTGCTGGTCCGCGCACACAAGGGCGCGCCCGGCAAACCGGTGGTGCTGGCGCAGGCCGGCATCCACGCCGGCGAGATCGATGGCAAGGAGGCCGGCCTGATGCTGCTGCGCGATATCGCGCAACGCGGCAAGGATCACCTGCTCGACCAGGTGGATCTGGTGTTCGTGCCGATCTTCAATGCCGACGGCCACGAGCAGCGCGGCCCGCTGATTGGCGCCGCATTGCGTGGCCCGCAGCAACTGGGCTGGAACACCACCACGCGCGGCATCAATCTCAACCGCGACTACCTCACCCTGGAAGCGCCGGAAACGCGCGCGATGGTCGCGTTGCTGCATCGCCTGGATCCGGCGCTGTATATCGACCTGCATGTCAGCGGTGGGCTGGATCATCAGTACGACATCACCTTCACCTTCGCCGGCTGGGGCACCTATGCGCGCTCGCGCGCCACTGCCGACTGGCTGCGGCAAGGCTTTACGCCGGCGGTGAACACCGCATTACGCAAACAGGGCCACGAACCGGCCATCTACCCGAGCCTGATCGACGAGGACGAGCCGCGCTCGGGCCTGCGCTACGCGCCGGAAGGCCCGCGCTATTCCACCGGGTATGGCGACTTCGCCGGCATCCCCACCGTGCTGGTGGAGAACCATCGCCTGAAGCCGTACCGGCAGCGCGTGCTGGGCGACTATGTGCTGCTGGAAGCAGCACTGCGCGTGGTTGCCCGCGATGCAGGCAACATCGATGCGGCCAAGCGCGCCGATCGCGCCGCCGGCCCGCAGGAACTGATGGTGGCCTGGGAACGCCTGCCACAGCCGATTGCCCAGGTGCCGTTCAAGGGCGTGAGCCACACCCGCGCGTTGTCGCCGGTGTCCGGGCGGCAGGAACTGCGCTGGGAGGGTCGCGATGAAACCTGGACCATGCCGGTGATCGGCTATCGCCAGACCCAGGCGGTGCGCTACCCGCTGGCCTGGTGGATCCCGCCCGGCAACGACGATGTGGTGGAACTGCTCAAGGCGCACGGCATCACTTACGAACGCCTGCAGCAGCCGCGCCAGCTCCAGGTGCAGCAGATCCGCGTAGTGAAGGATGCCGGCATGCAAACGCCGCATGCCGAGCACGTGGAAGAAACCTTCGCCGCCGGCAGCGTCCGCGTACCTGCCGATCAACCGATGCGCATGCTGGCGGCCGCGTTGCTGGAGCCGCAGAGCAGCGACTCGTTGCTGGCCAGCGGACGTTTCCGCAATGCCGGCAGCCCCGACAGCGGCCTGTACGGCGCCGAGCTGGTGGACGTCAGCGAGCGCGTGCTGCGCAACGATGCCGCCCTGCGCGCCGCCTTCGAACGCAAGCTCGCAGACGATGCCGCATTCCGCGCCGATGGCGATGCGCGGCTGCAATGGATCTATGCGCGCTCGCCGTATGCGGCGATCACCGGCTGGCGTTATCCGGTGCGGCGTCAGCTGGCGGAGTGACCCTGCGCATTGCCGATTGCACGCTGTGGGATCGGCAATGCGGCTCGAGTTTCTTTCGCATCGCGCATCGCGCATCGTGCAAGGCCAGTGGCGACGGCAAAGGCGACCGCATCGGCATCGATCACATCAGCCACGCACCGCAGCGCGCTCAGCGCAGCGCCGGCGCTTCCACCGGCGCATGCTCGGCCATCAACGCACTCACCCACTCGATGAACACACGCAGCTTGGCGCTGACATGCCGGTTGGGCGGGAACGCGATCGACAGCGGCATCGGCTGCATCCGCCAGTCCTCGAACAGCGGCACCAGTTCGCCACTGGCCACATGCGCCCTGGCCATGTACACCGGCAACCACAGCACGCCCATGCCGGCCAGCCCCGCGGCCAGATAGGCATTGCCGTCGTCGGACGCCACCACGTAACGCCCTTGCAGGTGCACCGCTTCGCTGCCGCGCTGCATGACATAGGGCACGGTCTTGCCGCTGCGCCAGCGCATGAAGCCGACACAGCGGTGCCGGGTGTTTTCCAGTTCGCGCGGATGTGCCGGCATGCCCAGCCGCTGCAGATACGCCGGCGCCGCGTATATGCCCGCCTGCAGGTCGCCCACGCGGCGCGCGATCAGCGACTGATCGGTGATGGTGCCGCCGCGCACCACGCAATCCACGTGCTCGCCGATCAGGTCCACGCGGCGATCGCTTACGCCCATGTCCAGCTGGATATCCGGATAACGCGCATGAAAGGCCGGCAGTGCCGGCATCAGGATCAGGCGCGCCAGCGGGCTGGGCACATCCACGCGCAGGCGGCCGCGCGGCAGCGCCGATGCATCGGACAGGCTGGTCTCGGCATCGTCCATGTCCGCCAGCAGCCGCAGCACGCGCTCGTAGTACGCCGCGCCATCGGCAGTGACATGCACCCGCCGCGTGGTGCGGTTGAGCAGCCCCACGCGCAGGCGTGCCTCCAGCTGCTGCACCAACTGGGTCACGCTGGCCCGGCTCATGTGCAAGGTCTCGGCCGCCTTGGTAAAGCTGCCGGTCTCCACCACCCGCGCAAACGCCTGCATCGCGTCGAACCGGTCCATCGCCACTCCCGACTCCAAGATTGTTTGGATTCTACAAACAGTGCTGGTCGGCATCGCCGATTTATCGCGCGCAGGCAAGCACCTACGCTGCCTGCCTGTTCCGATTCGACACCCGACGGAGGTCACCATGGCAACACGTGAGGCAGTTTTTCCGCAGGGGCGGCACGCCCTGTACGAGCGCCACCGCTATTCGCCGGCAGTCCGCGCCGATGGCTTGCTGTTCGTCGCCGGCCAGGTCGGCAGCCGCGAAGACGACTCGCCGGAACCGGAGCTGGAGGCAGAGATCGCCCGCGCCTTCGCCAATCTCGATGCCATCCTCGCCGCAGCCGGCTGCAGCACGCAGGACGTCGTCGACGTCACGCTGTTCATGCTCGACCCCGACGTGGTGTTCGAGGCCATGTGGGACACATGGGTGAGCTACTGGGGCCCGGCACCCTACCCCACCGTCACCGCAGTGGGCGTGACCTGGCTGGCCGGCTTCCGGCTCGAGATCAAGGTCGTGGTAAAACTCCCAACACGACAGCAGTAAACGTTTCCAGTAACTTGCCGGTTGTCTCGCGTCGCCTCTGCATGCAGCCGAACCAAAATCTTCGCTGGCCGCAACGCGCTGGCAATAAGTAACTGCCACGCCCGCTCGAAGTAACTCAAGAAAACGCCACGCCTGGCTCGCCAGTGCGTGGCTTTATTTTTGTGCGTGCACCCAGAGCAAACGCGGCGTTTGTCCATTTCCAGCTGAAAAATTCGGCTTTTCCTTGCCTCTCCCCTCACCGGTTGCGCCGGTCATCGGCAGGCCCTGGGTGCGGACGATTATGTCCGAAGATGCTGATGGCAGCTGTTTCAAACACGCAAATCGGGCGCCTCGATAGGGCAAAACTATCGTCAAACGCTTGTGGCGCTGTCGATGCTTAACCGGTTTTTCCAGCCCCCTGACCCAGCTGGTCTCGTTGTTCCAGCTGCAGCCTGCGAGCGCACCGCGACTGGAAAAAGAGGTCGCATAGTCGACCAAGCGGATCGTCTCGCGACGTATCCGATGCCCTCTTCTGCATGGACTGCAGGAGGGGGGGTTTTTTGTGTCCGCCGGTGGCGAACGCAGCGCAGGCCCGGCACCGTTGCAAAGCGAGCCACGCGCGTCCTGTGCCGAGGACCGGCACTACGGTGTTCGCGACTGCATCCCCGCAGCCGTCTATCTGACCGCGGGTGCCGGCATACCCCGACCTCCACGCGGGTGCTTGTCCGACAGCAGCGACCGCGCCCTGCTGATGGCGCAGCTATGCGCCATCGCAAAAGACCGACGCGGCCGGCGCATTGGTGCGCTCCAGGCATAACCACTCGCTTATTGCCTGACAGCCGTATGCCAACCAATGCGCAAAACTGGTCACAGTTTTGCCGGAAAAACTGGCGCGGCCGCACATTCCTCACGCCTACGTCACCACCAAGCAGCATTTGCATGCGATAGCTGTCGCGCTCGCTAAGACAGCGAGCCAACTGTCCCCCATCAGCGCGCGTTCCGCTGAGCGTCGATCTGCCCCCGGCAGCCGGCGATGGCGTCGTGCGTCCGATTGATTTTCCAGGAGATTCACTGCCCATGCGCTTCCGGACTTTCTTCGCCGTTCTGCTGTTCACCGCTGCCAGTGCCAGCGCAAACGCCCAGGTCGTCACCCTCAACAAGGGCGGCTACACCTTGCGCTACGACTGCACCAACCACACCGCGTTGAGCTACGAGTACGTGCTGCAGGCCGATACCGGCTCGGCCGCGCGCCCGTCCAGTTTCAATCTGGACACCGAACTGCCCAGCGGCTGCGCCGGCCAGACCTCCACCGCCTCCTACGCCAGCGTGCGCACCGGCTACGATCGCGGGCACCTGGTGACCTCCAACCACATGGACTACAACGCGACCTACATCCGTCGCGCCAACCTGATGTCCAACATCGTGCCGCAGGTGTCCAGCTTCAACCAGGGCATCTGGGTGCGCGCCGAAAACGTGGCCGAGTGTTACCGCGACATCGCCAGCGTGCAGGTCTACGGCGGTGTGATCTACAGCGACACGACCAACGATTACTTCCTAAGCAGCCACGGCATCCGCACCCCGGACTTCTTCTGGAAGACGATCATCACCGCCAACCCGGGCGGCGGCACCCGCGCGATCAGCTGGCTGATTCCCAACAGCGCCAACCTCGGTTCGCTGGACAGCTACATCCTCAGCATCGACGAACTGGAAGACCTCCACGGCGCCAGCACCATCGGCATCACCGCACCGGCCGCCGTCAAGGCCATGCTGCCCGCCACCACCTGGCCGCAGCCGAGCAATTGCGACCTGGGTTGAGGGCGGCTGCCCGCTTCTCCAGCCACGTCGATGAAGAGCGGCTGACGCCATTTGCGAGCAGTCGTCAGGTGGGTGCGGATGGCGCGTCCGAAACCAGAGTGCCCGAATGGCCCTTGCCGATGCCGGGCACCGGCCATGCCCGCCTGGCGCTGAGCGCAGCAGCCTGGCCAGCCGCTCTACATCGCTGGGCATTGATCCAGCAGACAAGGCCCGGGATTCCCGGGCCTTGTCGTTGCAGGCAGCGGCACGCCTGGCCTGCGGCAACGCGCACTCAGGCATCGGGCGCGGCAAGCGCCGCAAACCAGTCAGCGTACGGCGTGTTCTTGACCAGATGGCGATTGAAGTCCTTGGCACCATCGCTCCACCACACCGGGCCGCGCTCTCCCAGCGCCGTCTTGGCACGATCGACCGCCGCACGCGCTGCAGCCAGCCGCCCGGCATCCTCGTCGCGCCTGGCCGCCTTGACCGCGCGTCGCGCGTCCATCAAGGCGCCGACCAGCCCGGCACGCACGTCTTCGCGCAGATGCGGGTTGGCGGTACGCCAGAGCCGGCCACGCACGATCAGATACCGGCCATCGGGCGTGGTGACCGGTGCAGCGGCGGCGGCCGTCATTGCCAACGCACTCGCAAACGGCCCTGTAACGTCGGGCAGACCAAGCCGTGCCTACTCGACCCGCGCAAAGCGCGGACGCGCAACGCCGTCCACCTCGACCTGCTCGACGAACATCGCATACGGCCGCACCCACAGACCGACCTCGCTGTCCAACGGGCGATAGAGCACCAGCGGGGCCAGCGTTTCGCTGCAGCGCACGACGCCGAGCACGTCATAACGGCCGCCCTTGAAGTGGCGGTACTGGCCCAGCGCGATGCTGGGCAATGGCGACAGGGAGGTGTCCATGGATGTCACAGGATGGGCAATCCGCAAGTCTAGGCAGCATGGCCGGCCGCAGCCAGCACATGCCGCGCAACCGGCATCCTGCCGGTTCAGCGATGCACGGCTGCGTGCAACGCTGCCACGCGCCTACTGGTCGTTCTCTTCTTCTTCGTCGTCTTCCGCGCCCAGGTCGTCGTCGTCGTCGACCGGGTCTTCGATGCCATCGTCGTCATCGATCTCGCTGTCCTGCGCAGGCCCTTCCTGGATCGGCGCATTCTCCCGGCCCGGCGCCTTGACGCCATCGGGCGGGGTCGGATCGTCTACGCCGCGGTTGCCGTTTTCGTCGTTGCTCATGGTCTGCTCCAGCGGTAAAAGACCGCACAACCACCCTCCTCCCACCGATGTGACGCGCACGTGTGTCCTGCACGATTGCAGCGCCCCCGTGCGACCACGCGTGAGACGAACGAGCGCGACTGCATCCGGCCGGCGCCTGTGGCCGTAGTGATGAGAACGCCCACGGAGTCACCCGCATGCCGAGCCTGATCTGCGACCTGAAAGACCTGCTCGCCGCCTGGAAGGCCGAGGCCGGAACCTTCGATGCCTGCGACATGCCGGCCTCCGCGCTGGCCTTCCGCGACTGCCACCGTCGCCTGTCCGCGTTGCTGGACGAACATGCATGCCACGCCGCGGCGGCGACGGCCGAACTGGCCGCGCACGAGCAGCCGAGCTCAGTGCCCCAGCTGCAGGCGCGCGTCATCGCGCCGATGGGTTCCTAGGGTTTCGATCAGCGTATCTGGCCTGACTCACGCCGATCACCTCGACCTTGGCGCCGTGCGCGCGCAGCTTGAGCACCACCCGATCCAGCGCCGCCACCGCACTGATGTCCCAGAAGTGCGCGTGGCTCGGATCGATCAGCACCTTCCGGCGTGCCCGGGAAATCGAAGCTGGCCACGAACTGCCCGGCCGATGCAAAGAACACCTGGCCGCGCACCGCATACACGCACCCCCCGTCGTCACGCTCGCTGGCCTGCACCTGCAACATGCGCCCGACCTTGCGCGCAAACAACAGCGCCGACAGCAGCACTCCGGCCAGCACGCCGCGGGCCAGAGCGTGCGTCCATACCGTGACCACGACGGTGCCCAGCATCACCACCGACGAACTCCCCGGGTGCGTGCGCAGATCGCGTAGCGAGCCCCAGCTGAAGGTGCCGATGCTGACCATGATCATCACCGCCACCAATGTCGCCATCGGGATCTGGCGCACCCAGGGCGCGCCATACACCACCATCAGCAGCAGGACGAAGCCGGCCACCAGGCACGACAGGCGACCGCGCCCGCCCGAGCGCACATTGATCACCGATTGCCCGATCATCAGGCAGCCGGCCATGCCACCGAAGCACCCGGCCAGTTCGCCAGCCCCTGCCCTGCACATTCGCGGTGACGCTGCGACGGGGTGTCGGTGAGGTCTTCGACAATCTGCGCGGTCATCAACGACTCCAGCAGGCCCACCACGGCCAACGTCGTCGACACCGGCAGCAGGATGCGCACGCTGTCCCACGTCAGCGGCACGTCCGGCAGCAGGAACACCGGCAAGCTGTCGGGCAGACGGCCCATGTCGCCCACGCTGCGGATGTCGATATGCCAATACGCGCACACCGCCGTCAGCACCACGATGGCGACCAGCGGCGAGGGAATCGCCGTGGTGAAGCGCGGCAGCAGATAGATGATGGCCAGGCCCGCTGCACACACCGCATGCACCGGCCATGGCATGCCGACCAGCTCCGGCAACTGCGCCAGGAAGATCAGGATCGCCAACGCATTGACGAAACCGGTGATCACCGAGCGCGAGACAAAGCGCATCAATGCGCCCAGGCGCAACGCCGCGGCGATCAGCTGCAGCACGCCGGCCAGCACGGTGGCCGCCAGCAGGTACTGCAGGCCGTGGTCCTTGACCAGGTCCACCATCAACAACGCCATTGCGCCGGTGGCGGCCGAAATCATGCCGGGCCGGCCACCGGCGATCGAAGTCACCACCGCAATACAGAACGCCGCGTACAG
This sequence comes from Xanthomonas arboricola pv. guizotiae, assembly GCF_002940205.1. GTDB lineage: Bacteria > Pseudomonadota > Gammaproteobacteria > Xanthomonadales > Xanthomonadaceae > Xanthomonas > Xanthomonas arboricola_C. The sequence continues at coordinate 5,774 of NZ_MDSK01000035.1, read as the reverse complement.
CCCGACCTTGGGGTCGACGCCGGCAATGATCGAAAAGGCAATGGCTTCGGGAATCAGCGCAAGCGCGACCACGATGCCGGCGAGCACATCGCCACGCACGTTGCCAAGCCATTGCTGGCGCAATGAGAAAACTCTGGACATTGAAACGACTCCGCGCACCGGCAAACACACGGCGCGAATACATGAACGTCGAACACCTGGACCTTCGCAGCAACTGCGAGCGCGTGATGCCTCAGGTCAGGGTGGTGTCATGTGTCGGAAGAGATCGTTTTGGAAGAGTCTTCATGCTAACGCGCTGCTATCGGTCTGCACAACCCGATGGCATGCTGCTGCGCACGCGCGTCGAATAGTGGAGGATGAGCAACGCTGCCAATGCGTGAGCACCACCAACGCGCAGGCCGCTGGAAGCTGCGTGCTGGCATCGCGTGCTACCGCTGGCGATGGGCCAGCTGCATGCGTCGCGGGCGCAGGGCGTTGCGTGAGACACCGTCTGCACGCAGTGGATCTACCGGGCCAGCACGCGCCCCGTCGCTTCAGCCGCTGCCGGCAGCGCGTGGCTCAGTCGTCGCCGAGCACACGCTCGCCCATCAGTTCGCGTTCGCGCTTTTCCAATTCTTCGGCATAGCGCTTGCGCACGAAGCTTTCCGACAACACGCCCAGCACCTTGCGTTGTGCATCGATCACCGCCAGCTCGTCGGCCTGCGTGGCGTCGAAGACCTTCATCACCGCCACGATGTCGGTGTCTGCCAGCAACGCCGCATCGCGGTGCTTGGCGTAGTCGCTCACCGGCGCATCGGCCTGCACGTTGTCCGCATACAGCACTGCCAGCGGCACCACACCGGCGTAATGGCCGGCGGCGTCTTCCAGCACCACGCGCTGCGTGGACCCCAATGGAAACCGCCGGCGAAACTCGCTCACCGTGGTGTCGTGCGCAGTGTGGTTGGCGTCCTTGCGCATCATCTTGCCGGCCGACAGATTGCGCACCCACCCCACGTCGCGTGCGCTGCGGATGTTCTCGCCACGCAGATGCAGGCGCCAGGTGGAGAACGAATAGCCGAACACCTGGCGCACCACGGTGTTGGCCACCAGCACCGCCACCATCACCGCGCTCGCCAGTACAAAGTCGTGCGTGCCTTCCAGGATCAGCATGGCCATCGTCATCGGCGCGCCGACAATGGCTGCCGCCAACGCGGCCATGCCCACCAACGAAGCGCTGGTGATGTCCACCGCCGCGGCGCCGACCAGCAGGTTCAGGAACACCGCAAACAGGCTGCCCACCAGCGAGCCCATGAACAGCGAAGCGAAGAACAGCCCGCCACGGAAGCCGAAACCCAGCGAGATGCCCGACGCGATGCATTTGAGCACCAGCAAACCGGCCAATACCTGCAGCGTGCTGCTGCTGGTCAGGTCCAGATGCAGGGCGCCATGTCCCGACGACAGCACTTGCGGCGAATACATCGCCAACGGTATCAGCAGCAACCCGCCCACCACCGGGCGCCCCCAGAGCGGCAGCTCGATCCGCCCCACGGCGCGTTCGATACCGGCCACCAGCCGCATCACCGCGATGCCGATCAACGCGCAGGTCAGCCCCAGCGCGATGTAGATCGCATAGTCACGCGGCTGCAATTGATAGGCGACCGCCGCCGGCAACGAATACGGCGCGGCACCGAGCGCGTTGGCCATGAACGCGCCGGCCAGCGCCGCTGCGGCCACCGGCGCAAGCGCCGAGGGCGTATAGGCGCCGATCACGATCTCAAACGCGTAGAACGCACCGGCCAGCGGCGCCCCGAACGCACCGGCGATCGCGCCCGCCGCGCCGGCACCGACCAGCGTGCGCATGTCGGCCCGGCGTACCCGCAGGACACGGCCCAGCTGCGAACCGGCGCCTGCGCCCATCTGCGTATAGGTCGCCTCCAGCCCCACCGATGCGCCGAAACCGTTGGACAGCAGCGTCTGCACCGCAACGATCAGGTTGTCGCGCATCGACATGCGCCCGCCGTGCAGGGCATTGGCTTCCACCGCATCCACCAGCGGCCGCTTGCGCCGCCGCGCCAGCAAGGCCACCAGGCCCACCAGCAGGCCGCCCAACGGCAACACCAGCAACTGGGTGGCGGTGATCGATTCGGCGGTACTGAGCCGCTCGCCCGGCGCAAGCGCGTACAGCCAGGCCTGCAGCGCGTGCGCCATGCCGGCCTGCATCACCATCAGTGCTGCGGCGATCAGCCCCACCACGGCTGCCAGCCCGATGAACCACAGATCGTTGGCACGCAACTGCCGGCGCAACCACTCCAGCGGCCGTCGCCAGGATGCTGCCGCCGGGTGCACGGCGTGCGTGGGGTTGTGAGGAAGTGGCTGCATGGAAGACCAGCGCTCCGCCGGATCAGGGTGCCGGCGCACGGGAGACGTCAGCGATGCGGCCTAGTGTGCAGCAACCTGGCTGACCTGCCGCAGTCTGGCCGCGACAGTGCACGCAACGAACACAGCGACGGCAGCGGGCGCAGGCCACGCGCCGGGGGACGACACTCTCACCCCAGTGCACACAGCGGCTTTTCCCCGGGGCGCAAGGTCAGCACACGCACACCGGTACGCGTGACCGCCACGGTGTGCTCGAACTGCGCCGACAACTTGCCGTCGCGCGTATGCACCGGCCATTGATCCGGCTCGGCGCGGATCGCCGCGCTGCCCTGATTGATCATTGGCTCGATGGTGAACACCATGCCTTCCTGCAGTTGCATCCCGGTGCCGGCATGCCCGTAGTGCAGGATCTGCGGCTCTTCATGCATCTGCCGGCCGATGCCATGCCCGCAATATTCCTTCACCACGCTATAGCCCTGCTCACGCGCATGCCGCGCGATCGCATGACCGATATCACCTAGCCGCGCGCCCGGACGCACCGCGGCAATCCCCTTCCACATCGCCTGATAGGTGGCCTGCACCAGCCGCCGCGCCGGATACGCCACCTCGCCCACCATATACGTCGTGCTGGAGTCGGCGATATAGCCGTCCTTTTCCAGCGTGATATCCAGATTGACGATCTGCCCGCTCCGCAGCACGTCCGCGGCCGCGGGCACGCCATGGCACACCACATCATCGATCGAGGCGTTGAGCACGAAGGGAAAGTCGTACTGGCCCTTGCTGGCCGGCCGCGCGCCTAGCTCGTCGACGATCATCCGCTCGACGACGTCGTTGAGTTCCAGCGTGCTGCGGCCTGCCAGCGGCAGCTGATCCAGCGCATGGAACACCTGCGCCAGCAGCGCACCGGCGTTGGCCATCAACGCAATCTCCGCCGGCTGCTTGATCATGTCCGCGCCGGTTTCAGGGATTGCGGCCGCACGCCTGCCGCGCGCAGTTCCTGCGCCACGATGTCCTGGAACGAGGATTCCGGATGCATCTCGCACAGCATGCCGACCTTGATCCAGAACGTGGCCTGCGCGTTGATCGACCGGCTGGTCACCGTGCACGCGCGGCGCAGCTGATCGTGCAGTTCGTCATCGATAGTGACGATGCCCATGCAAGCTCCAATGTCATGAATATGCGGATCGCATATGAAACGTATATCCACACACAGTGCCGGCAGTCGCCTGCAGCCGCGCTCGCTGAGCGCCAGGCAAACGCAGCTGGGAAGACTTGAGGCCGAGCAACGCTAGTGACCGGCAACCGGCGAGCGTGCGCCCGCCGCAAAGCCATGCTGTCGGGCACGCCATGCAATCAGCAGCCCGATTGCCAGCAGCAAGGCCATGGCAACCGGAAAGGTCTGCGCGCCCCATCGGTCCAGCAGCACACCGCCCACCACGCCACCGCCGGCGATGACGCTGTTCCAGGCAACCACGTTGAGCGACAGCGCAACATCGGCGCCTTCGCCTGCGCTGTCGGCAAGCGCGGTCTGCAGCAGGGTCGCCGCGCCGCCAAAGGTCAGGCCCCACACCGCCACACATCCGTAGACCACAGGCTGCACGTTTTGCAGCAACGCCAGCACCACTGAGATCGCAAGGAACGTCGCCAACGACACCAACACCGTGCCACGCAGGTGCTGCTCCACCAACCTTGCCGCCACGCCGATGCCGACCAGTGCCGCAACGCCGAAGATCAACAGCAACACGTCCACGCGATGTGCCAGCCCCGCGTGTGCGGCGAACGGCGCCACATAGGTGTACAGGATGTTGTGAGCCAGCATCCACGCCATCACGGTGGCGAGCACCGGGCGCACGCCCGGCGTGCCGAGCACCTTGCGCAGCGGTACCCGCTGCGCTGCGGACTGGCCGGGGTAGTCGGGCACCTCCAGCAGCACCCACACGATCAGGATGAGCGTCAGTCCGGACATCGCGGCGAACGCGCTGCGCCAGCCCAGTATGCCGCCCATCCAGGTGCCCAGCGGCACGCCGAGGGAAAGCGCAACCGGCGTGCCCACCATCGCAATCGCCATGGCCCTGCCCTGCTGTGCCGGCTGCACCATGCGCCGCGCGTAACCGGCAAGCAGGCTCCACGCCAGGCCTGCCGCTGCGCCGGCAAACAAGCGCGCCACCAGGGTCAGCCCGTAACTGGTCGACAGTGCGGTGACCGAGTTGAACAGCAGGAAGCCGACGATGGTGAGCAACAGGACGTTACGCCGCCTCCACTGCTGGGTCGCAATGGTCAGCGGAATTGCGGCAATCACCGACCCAAGCGCGTAGGCGGTCACCGTCTGCCCGGCCAGTGCCGGGCTGATACCGAGGCCTGCGGACATCTGCGGCAGCAGTCCTGCCGGAAGGGTTTCGGTCACGATGCAGATGAAACCGGTCATGGCCAGCGCCAACAGCGCGGCGACGGGCAATGGCGGCGGGATCGCGCTGGCAGTGGATGCAGTTGGAGAGGTCACACGCTGTCCTTCGTTGGGGGGGAATGCCGGCCAGGTTTTTACATATATATCGATCGATACACATCAAGACCAGAAAAACAGGTCTCCGTCCTGAGACCTGCCTACCGGCACCACTGAGTGTTTGTATATGTATCGCTCGGTATATATATCTGCAGGGCAACCGCGTTGTCAATGACATCCGTATCGACTAGTCTTGATGTAGACATCGGAGGGCGCCATGGCGCAAATGGGAAGGCCGCGCAGCTTTGACCGTGACGCCGCGGTGGAAGAGGCGCTTCACCTGTTCTGGGAACAGGGCTACGAATCCACCTCGTTGAGCCAGCTCAAGGCCGCGATTGGTGGCGGCATCACCGCGCCCAGCTTCTATGCCGCCTTCGGCTCGAAGGAAGCGCTCTTCAAGGAATGCATGGACCGCTACCTGGCGACCTACGCCAGGGTGACCCACTGCTTGTGGGACGCCGCGCTCGGCCCCAGGCAGGCGGTGGAGCTTGCGCTGCGCCGCTCCGCCAAGATGCAGTGCGAGCGCGGCCACCCGAAAGGCTGCATGGTCACGCTGGGAGTGATGAGCGCGCCGTCACCGGAGCTCTCGGCACTGTGCGCACCGCTGACGCGCTCGCGCGCACGCACGCGCGCCGGCATCCGCGCCTGCGTGGACCGCGCCATCGCCGGAGGAGAACTCGGGCCCGCCGTGGACGCCGCCGCACTGACCTGCGTGTTCGACAGTTTCCTGCTCGGGCTATCCACGCTCGCCCGGGATGGCATGAGCTTCAAGGCGATGGATGCCGCGATCACGCAGCTCTTGGGCCTTTGGGACGCCCAGGCGCGCTAGAGCGTGTTATGAACTTTGCTCTTGTCACGCTAACGTATACGGATGAAGCCTCGTAAGCCATATCCGACCGATATTTCCGACGAAGAATGG
>NZ_MDSK01000034.1 GCF_002940205.1 Xanthomonas arboricola pv. guizotiae | reverse complement strand
CAAAGCGCACTAGGGATCTCGTTGCGACGTGTCATGCCGGCAATGTTGTCGCCGACTCAACAGAATTCAAGGGTTTTGTTAGCCGCTCTTAGCTAAAGAGAATGGGCTGACAAGAATCGATCATGTCGTGCTGAGCGAGAACTATAAGTCTGTGCGACAAGGCGAGAACCTGTTCGTTGTAGAGGGGGCGTTGAACGATCCCGCGCACAAGATGGCGCACATGAAGACGAACGACGCCATTGCACAGCCGGTTGAACAGTCTCTGGCGCAATTGCAGTCCTTAGGTGAGACACAGCGGCAGCAACAGTCCCAGCAACAAGAGCAGCAGCGCGAACAATCGATCACTCCGCCGCCCCGGATGGTATGAGAGTGCACGAAATAGCTTTGGCCCTGAGGTTTCGCGAGGGCATTAATACTCCGACGCACGCGAGCGCGCTGATGGACGCATAAGCGGCCTCAAGCGGTGGGGCAAGAATTTGGTTTCTCACTTTCGAGCGCGTGAGGCTGATGTCTGGTGGGAGATTGCTCGCAACGGCGCAGATGCTCTGCTGACAAAACCTGTTGCAGCGGCTATGGTCGAAGCTGGGACGGGGGTTCTTGCATGGGACGCAGAAAGAAGCAAACCGGGTTTGAAGCATTGGCTGCATTGCCGTGGCCGGCTGGCTTGATTGCAGGAGTCGCTGCGTATCTTGCGGTGCGCTACGGCATAAGCTGGTGGTTTTCTCAACACGGCGGGATGCTTTCGCAGGGCATTGCCCAGCAATCGAGCGGGATGCTCGCGCCATTGGCGTGGATGCTGCTCGGCGTCTGCTGGCTTGCCGCGCTGTTCTCCTACCTGGGCACACGCAGCCGGCGGCGCTTTTTGGAGACGCGCACAACCCTGGAGAGCCTGTCCGCCGGCGGCTGGCGCCAGTTCGAGCAATTGGTGGGCGAAGCGTTTCGCCGCCAGGGCTACAGCGTCGAAGAAACCGGCCTGGGCGGCGCCGACGGCGGCATCGACCTGATCCTGCGCAAGGACAACCGCCGCACGCTTGTGCAATGCAAACAGTCGAAGCGCCAGCAAGTCGGCGTCAGCGTAGTGCGGGAAATGTTCGGCCTGCTCGCGCATCACCAGGCCCATGCAGTAAAGATCGCCTGTATCGGTACCTACACGAAAAATGCCGAGCGCTTTGCCGAAGGCAAGCCGATTGAGTTGATTGGCGGCGAGCAGTTACTGGAAATGATAGGAGCGGTGCAACAACAAACCACAGCGCAGCCGACGGTCACATCGGCGCGCATGGAGCCTATCTTTGCTTCACCTGACTCCACTGCCTCCGCGGCCGTTGCGATCCCAAGCTGCCCGCGCTGCAGCAGCGCGCTGGTGCAGAGAACAAATCGGCGCACCGGCGAGAACTTCCTAGGCTGCATCCAGTTCCCGAAGTGCAGAGGAACTTCTTAAATGAACCTGACCCCGTCTTTTCTGACCTTGTTCTGCGCATATTCTTCCAAATTTATATGTTCAGAAGCCGCCTTAGCGCATGCTTCTCATCGCTAGAAAATGCCAAGAATGAAATAGATTTATCGTATTCATTCATTCTTCGATAGTCGTCAAGATGAGCGGCCAGAAGAAACGCTGTAGCCATTTTGACGAATTTAGATACCGTGGTACATAGTTCATGTTCCTCATTAGCGCGACGAACAGCACTACCGTTATCCTTAAACGCATTCATTGATATGAATTTTGAGCCATGGACGTAGGCCGACGTAGAACTATATAGCTGACTGTTCATAGAAAATAAGTCGAACTCTGTTTCGTCAGTCTTCTTTTTAAAAGTCGTATCGACCTTCCTGTAAAGGCTTAGATAACTCGTACCAGCAAGATAATCACGAAGTGCTACAGGCGCTACGCGAGCATGGTCGGATTCCGCATCTCCTTCAAGCATATCTAAATATTCTTGGGGATGATCTTTATAGTAGAGATGTCTGTATAAGTCTTCTAGCATGCAGCGCAAGGCAATGTATGCCCCACGATAATTACAAAGAAATATTGAGTTAAGACACAGTAAGCTGTCAGACCACATTTCCTTCAGAAAATGCGTGAATCGCATTTCGATCTGTGAGTCTAGTACTGCAGCGTGCAATTCATCTGGAAGCTGCGGCAGACGCAATGCTTCGACAAATCCCTTCTTATTTTGGAGTCGTTGCATACGTGTCAGCAGGATTTGCTGGGTCGGATGAGAAAGACCACGAAGTGATTGAAAACAATGAAGTGTTAGGAATAGGGGAAAGAAGAGCCGGTAAGCTCGTTGAGCGCCAAGCTTTACCTCGCCTTCATTTGTGCAGCTATTTACATGCTCTCTAAGCTCGCGAGCATATATTTCGAACTCCAACTCAATACGCTTATTGTAATATGGAATTTTCATCTTAGAACTTCATTATCACGGACAGCACGCCGAAAATTAGGCTCCGCCGAGAACATATCGAGCAAATAACGGAAAATAGCATCTCGTTCTTGTACACGTAAATCTTTGAAGTACTGCCGGTAAATCCCTACGACGGTTTTAGGCGCAATTTTGTTTTCCGTTTCATTCAGAACATGAGCATGCATTGCATAGCTCAGCAGGTGAGTAAGTTCACTGGGGTGCCAGCTGTCAGCAACCTTTTCCAGGGTCTTCCAAAATGGCGCATGAATTCTTCGCAAAGTATGCTCACTATAAAGACGTGTAGATGATTTACTCCGCAATACTTCAAGAAGCAACTGGTCCGGTGTTTGTGGATTCTCGCTAACTCCTCTCGCACGCTGCCCTACATAGCGCTCAATCTTTTTTAACGTATCTTCGCGCACAGATGAAGGCCTTGAAGCTAAGATTGTCACTAGCGCTTCCAGTATCTCGCTGACGATCCGCTCCTCATTTTCTGTTGCAGATTTTGTATATGCGGCAATTTCATGTAGGGATTTTTCAATATACCGGTTCATACAGAAACCTTCTCGATGAACTCTTCTATGAATTCCTCAAATTCATTTTTTGTTTCTGCATGTGCCGGAGTGTTCCAGATTGCTGTTCGCTTTCCTGCAGCCACTCGATACCACTCACTCTTGCGAATTTTTGTGCGGAAAACCGATTGCGGCCCCCATTCTTTAATGATCTCATTCGCCATTGTGCGCTGAGAAGATATATCAGAGGCATACATTGTAAAGACCACGCCAACAATTACCGGACTGATACCGTAATCATGCTTGTGTTCTGCAAGAACTTGTTTCATTAAATTGGTCCCATGCGCACCAAATGAGTCCGCAATCATGGGGATAAGAACAGCTTTAGCTGTATTAAGTGCAATGCTTGTAAGCGAAGAATAGGTAGGCGCACAATCAATAAAAATAAAATCGTATTTTTTTCTCACTTTTTCGGTAACGAGAGCTTCTAAATCATATGGCCCGATGGATACACCACGTAAGACTGAGCTTAATATCAGCTCAGATGGCACTAGATCAAACAACCCGCCCTTACTATCGCTGTATACATTATACTTATAATTATCCATCTCTATAATCCCAACAGCGGACGGCTTGATGGGACCAACATGAGCAAAAGCATCGACGAACAAATCTGCTATGGTTTTCTTATTTTGCAAATGTTCTTTATAGCGATCTGAATCGGTTGAAACAACGGTTGCATTTGCCTGTGGGTCCAAGTCAATTAAAAGAACTCGCTTCCCTCTCATCTCAGCGAGATACTGCGACAGATTAAAGGATAGCGTGGTCTTACCGACGCCCCCCTTCATATTTATTATTGCAACACATCTGGCTGTCATTACGGCGCCCCAATTACTTCCTTCGTTAATCCGTGCGAATCAAAATCACAAGATGCGGGTGTCTTAACTAAAGCTCGCATCTTGCCCGCTTTTATCAGAAGCACAAGTACTTTTTTCCATTCCATCAAGTATCTCTCTGACGACATGCGGGGTTATTGGTGACCGATCCGGGGACTCCTGTATCAACGCCCCGCCGCGAACAAACCTTGACCTCCCATACATCACCCACCCGCCATCCTCGGCTCCAGACTCAACTGGAGAACACACGATGATGAAGTGGATGGGTACCGCGCTGGCCGCGGCACTGCTGGTGAGCGGTTGCGCCAAGGAGGAGGGCGAGAAGTTCGTCGGCCACTGGGTCAACGTACAGACGCAGGAAGAGACGATGGACATCGAGCGCAATGGCGAGACCTTCATGGTCCGCAGCACCACGCCGAAGTTCTTCAGCCGCAAGCCCAAGACCGAGAGCTACCCGGCGGTCTACAAGGACGGGGCGCTGCAGGTCACCAACGATGGCGAGACGGTGAATTTCGCTATCGACGCGACCAACGGCCACCTCAACACCGGTGGCGAGCAGTACCAGCGCGTGCCGGCCAAATAAGGCCGCCGCTGTCGCCAGCGCCCGCATGCAAACCTTGCCGGTCGCACGCGGGCGTTTGCGTTTGTGGGCCAGCCGGCAACGCCGGGGGGCTGCCGGCGCATGCTGCGTCGCGCAGACGCCGGGCCGGACACACCGCCCGTCGCCCGGCCTTGCGCTGCCGCTGCCATTCCACCCCGCGCAAGCCGTACAGTGCGCAGGCACGCCAGGGTCATGGCGCTGCCCGACCGATCAATCCAGCAACTACGAGGGTGTCATGAGCAAGGGGATGGACCAGAAGAAGAGCCAGAAGAAAGAGCCGACCAAGACGCTGAAGGAAAAGCGCGCGGCCAAGCAGGAAAAGAAGGGCAAGTAAGCCGCCCGGCCTGCCAGACGGCAGACGAGGTCAGGCGCAGGCCTGGCCTCGCGGTGTGACGCCGTGCCAGCCTCAATGACCGCCCAGGCGTAATGGGTGCTCAGGGTTATCACGGATGAAGCGATCGACCTCCGACAGCTTGGCTGGGAGAGCAACGCACGGGTGGCTGCGGTAATTGAAGAACCGAAAGCCAGCACGATACAAGCGCTCGACCTTGCGCCATTGCGCTTGGTTGCGGGCCGGGGGTGCCTTGAACGAACGCCCCATCACGCACAGCGCGTTACCGCAGCCAGGACAGGGGGCCACCTGCTCGCGCGGAGCGATCTTGAAACTTCTGCGGCAACCGAAGCAGGCGTGCGCTAGCCGATAGGCGGCGCCGGTGACGGGCGCCTTGGCCACACGCGGCTGACGAGCACCGACGGCATAACGCAATGCGGTGCGATGGGCTTTGTCGTCGGAACTCATTGACGTGCCTCCGGGCCGACCATGGCTGGCTGACGCTGCACGACATACCAAGTACTGCCATCGCATGACGCGGTGCCGGCCCGATGCGTGGCGGGCAGGATCGCTGCGACCTCGGCAGGCAGAGCCAGTTGCCAATCCAGGTTGGGAAAGGCGGTGGGGAAGCTCGTGCCATTCGGATTGGTAGAGTGCGCGTAAATGCCCGTATCCATCGTGTCCTCACTGAGGTGTGCCCACAGCTGCACCGCTGCACCACGTTGCGCCAGACGTGCTTCCAGGTAGCACAGCACACGCACTGCCACCGCGTTGACCATCTGCCGATGCTCAACACAGGAGTGGCCGCGGCCATTCCAGTCCACATGCGTATGCCACAGGTCGAACCAGCTTTCCGGGTCCAACCGGTCAACCGCTGCATGCGCCTTGGCTTCTGCCCGCGCCCAATAGCGCTCCATCCGTTTGCGGCGACGTCGGTCCATCGGTGCGGTCCTGTTTCGGGAGCGCAGTTTCCGTCAAAACACTGCACGGCGTCACCCGAGCTGGGGTCCCAAAGCTCTGCAATCGGTCAACCAGCCCAGATGCGCTAATGTGGGTTTGTATGGATTTAGGAGCGCGTCATGAGCCGTTTGACCATCGATCTGAGCGATCAGCAGCATCAGAGCCTGAAGGCGCTGGCGGCTCTGCAGGGCAAGACCATCAAGCAATACGCGCTTGAACGTCTCTTTCCTGGCGACGTAAACGCCGATCAGGCATGGCAGGAGTTGAAAACCCTCCTTGGGGGACGTGTCGAGCAAGGCCTTGCTGGCAACGTGTCTACCAAGAGCGTCAGCACCATCCTGGATGAAGAATTGGCCGAGGGCCGTCGCGGTTGATGCACGGCTACGTCCTCACCGACGCAGCCGAAGCCGATCTGCGCGGGATCATCCGCTACACCTCGACACGCTGGGGCCAGGCGCAAGTTCGCCGATACATCGCAGACCTATCGAGGCGTGATCTCGATGATGTTGGATGTAGCAGTCTTCAGCGACGTCATATCGGCTGAGGTGGTTTTACTCTTTGATTCCTGCTGCTCCCGATAACGTATAGGTGGGTGTACCCCGACCGAGTAATTGCGCCCAGGCATGATCTGGTAACTCAATGACAGATTGATCGTCCTGACGATTGACTGCCCCGGCTTCAGGACAAGAGATGGCGTGGAACCTCGGACGTTGTGCACATAGATGCCGCGATAGTCGACGGGGCTGCCGTCCTCTTGCAGGACCTTGAACAGATTGGTCTGCAACACCCCGCCTTTGTCTACGTCTGGAACATACGAGGCAGGTAGCTCGATGGGCTGGTCACCTGCGTTGGCCATCGTGACTGAGACGGATGCTCCAGCTGTCGCTGTATGCGCTGCCTGTCTGTTTTGGAGTCTGATCTCCAGCCTCCCAGCCGCAGTCGCGCTGGAGCAGGCTGACAGCGCGAGAATCCCAAGAACCCATATCGCCTTCATCATTCACCTCTTACGCGCAAGCGCTTCTTTGTCGTCAGTTCTCATGCCATCTCTCCGGCTTGGGGTACGAGCCCTGGACGGGCGGAACCACCGTGGCGGGCGACTCCTGGGCAGACGCTAGTCGCGATTCATCCTCGGAGCGATCTTTCAATCCAACGTGCACTATCGCGCGCGGTTGGGGACCTGACGCTTTGGCGCTTCCCACATCACCGTCTAGGGAACCTCTGAACAACTCTTGGCGTTGCGAGCGAATTTGGGATTTCGCTTGATCACGACAATCTCCGTTGCTGAAAATCAATCACTTACGCGTGATGGCTCCAACCTCAGGCGTCGATCAGAAGTCTATCGAGGAGTTGTTCAGAGCTTCCCTAGCGCAAGTCCTCGTCGGCACCGTCCACCCGGTCTCCTGCATCAAGCTGCTGCAACACGCGATCGAAATCGCTCACGAACAGCTGGTCCTGCACGATGCGGTACTTTTCGAACTCGCTTTCCGCATGCGCTTTGGCGATCTCGGCGGTGACGCGCCCTGCGTCCTGCAACACCTGCCGGTCGGTTGCTTCGATGAAACGATTCAGACGTGTTTCCCAATCCTGCATGGTCATCGGAATCTGCCGCAGTGCCATGTCCTCGGCCAGGTCCAGATAGGCCGATACGAGGCGTTGCAACTGCGCCATCTCGCCGGTGGTCAGGTAGTTCTTGGCAACCGCCACGTCGAACTTCTGGATCTTCCCGCGCGGTGCATCGGCCCAGGTGGTCAGGCCCATGTGCTGCTTGCCGGCATCGGCTCGGTGGTAGACGACTTCTGCTGCGGTTTGCCCGTGGATGGCCCAGTGCAGCTTGTTCTGCACTGTGGCGAAGAACCGCTGGGTTGCCTGCGCGGTGGCATCGTAGTCCAGGGCGGTGGCGTAGATGTCGGTGATCTTCTGGTAGAACTTGCGCTCGGAGAGACGGATCTCGCGGATGCGCTGCAACTGCTCTTCGAAGTAGCGCTTGCCGAGCACCGTGCCGTCATTCTTCAGGCGCTCATCGTCCATCGCGAAGCCCTTGATCGTGAAGGACTCGATGATGGTGGTGGCCCACTTGCGGAACTGCACCGCGCGCTCGGAATTGACCTTGTAGCCCACGGCAATGATGGCCGCGAGGTTGTAGTGCTTGGTGTCGTAGCTCTTGCTGTCGGCGGCAGTTATTCGAAAATTTCGAATAACTGCATCTGGCTGTAACTCGTTGTCAGCGAACACCTTTTTCAGGTGGTAGTTGATGGTGTGGGTTTCGACATCGTAGAGCTGGGCCAGCATCTTCTGCGTCAGCCAGACGTTTTCGTCGGCATACGCCGCCTGCACGCCGCCCTCGCCTGCGGCGGCCACGAAGGTCAGGTATTCGGCCGCCGACGAGCGGACGAGCGAAATTTCATGCTTTTTCGCCATTGATGCCTCCCATGCTGGCGATACCGCACAACCAGTTTTTCTTCGTCCATGATGCTATCCGGGCATGCCCGGTGATGGTGATAGGCGAACGTGCCGTTCTGCCGTAAGTGATGTTGCCATTGCGCCGGCTCGCGTCCATCAGAACAACGAACCCTGCACGGGCAACGCAGTAGCTGGTTCTGTTGCTGGCTTGGCGGGTGCCGCCTGCTGCTGCGCACCCAACCGCCACGCTAGGCCAGAGATGCGCGCGGCGTGCCGGGCGAGCGCGCTGCGGATGACCGCTTCGCTGCCGGCCAAGTGCAGGGCGCGGCGGGCGCGGGTGATGCCGGTGTAGAGCAGTTCGCGGCTGAGCACGCGGGCGTCGCGGGTGGGCAGTTGCAGCCAGACGGTGTCGAATTCGCTGCCCTGGGCCTTGTGTACGGTCATGGCGAAGGCGCTTTCGTGCGCGGGCAGTGCGGCGGGGTGGAAGCCGCGCACCTGGCCGTCGCCGTCGCCTTCGAACCAAGCGACCAAGGGGCCCTGCCCGGCTTGGCCGGCATTGGGACCGGCGTCGCTGCGTGCTGCAACGGAATGCGCGCCGCTGCGTCCGGAAGAGTGCGCGGTTTCGCCGGGCCGTGGAGAAGCGTTCGTCTCGCTGCGCGCCAAGAACGCATCTGCGTCATCGCGCACCGCAGTGGGATTGGGTGCGCTTGGCAAGCAGATGCCGACATCGCCGTTGAACAGGCCGTGGCGGTAGCTGTTTTCGGTGATCAGCAGCAGGCGGCCCTGGAACCAGGGCGAGGCGCCGCCGAGACGGCGGGCGCCGGAGCCGGTCTCGGCCAGCAGTTGTTCGATGCGCGCGTTGAGACCACGCGCGCCCTGCGGGCCGGCACGCACCGCGGTGAGCAGGCGCAGGCGGCCTGCGTCGCGCAATGCGGCGGCGGGGTCTTGAGCGGTGGCCAGCGCGCGCCAGTGCGCGAGCAGCGCGTCGCGGCCCAGGGCCAGCGGGTCTTCGCCGTCTTCGTGGAAGTGCACGCCGGCCAGCTCGCCGCTGCGCAGCAGGGCCAGGGCGGTGTCGGCGTCGCCGGCGCGCACGGCGTCGGCCAACGGGGCCAGTGCAAAGTCGTCCGCCTGCCGGTAGCCGCGCAGCAGGTGCACGCGGTGGCCAGCCAGGCCGCCGCCGTGGCTGGCGGCGGGCGTGGTGTCGCCGGGCGCGTTGCCGAGCAGTGCTTGCAGCGCCTGTGCGTCCTGCGGCTGCAGGGCATCGCCGGGCCCGGCGGCCTGCAGGATGGCGGCGAGCACGTCGCCGGCTTCCACCGAGGGCAGCTGGTCGGCGTCGCCGAGCAGGATCAGCTGGGTGCCATCGGCGACGGCTTCGACCAGCTTGCACATCAGCGGCAGGTCGACCATGGAAGCTTCGTCGACGACGATCAGGTCCAACGGCAGCGGGTTGTCGGCGTGATGGCGGAACTGCGGGGAATCCGGGATGACGCCGAGCAGGCGGTGCAGGGTGCTGGCGCCGCTGGGCAGGGCATCGGCCAGGGCCGGGTCGATGCCGCCGGCGATGGCGCGCGCGACCGCAAGGCGCAGGCTTTCGGCCATGCGCTCGGCAGCGCGGCCGGTGGGCGCGGCCAGGGCGATGCGCGGGGCCGGGGTGTTGGCTGCGTGTGCCTGGGCGATGCGCAGCAGCAGCAGGCGGGCGATGGTGGTGGTCTTGCCGGTGCCGGGGCCGCCGGTGACCAGCAGCAGGCTGCGGCGCAGCGCCAGGGCGGCGGCCTGGGCCTGGCGGTCTGGGTGGTGAGATGGCTTGGGCGGGGCCGTGCCTTCTCGGTAGATGGATGGCTCGGGCAGGCCCGCGCCCTCACCCGCCCTTCGGGCACCCTCTCCCGGGGGGAGAGGGGATGAGGCGGCGGCGTTCGGGAATAACTGGGCGAACAGCGGGGCTAGCGTGGCTGCGTCGAACAGGGGCGGCGACTGGGCGGCGATGCGTTGCAGGCCCAGCGCCAGGCGGCGCTCGTACTCGCGGTAGCGGCGCAGATAGAGCAGGCCGCGTTCCAGCACCAGCGGGCAGTCGGCGGCGGCGGGATCTTGCGGATTCGGTTGGTCGACCCAGCGCGAGGCGGCCAGGGTGCGTTGCCAATCGGTGGGGTCCGGGAGTGCGGGCGCTGGGCCCTCGCGCGTGTCCAGCAGCATGCCGGCGCGGGCGGGGTCCAGCCCTGCGTGGCCGCTGGTGACGGCCAGCGAGGCGAGTGCGGCGCCGGCCAATACCTGGGAGTCGGTGTCCGGGGCCAGGCGTTGCAGGCTCTGGGCGAAGGCCAGATCCAGCGGGCGCAGGGCGTCGGCCTTGATCAGCGCGTTGAAGAGGGTTGGGTGGTTCATGGGGTGGACGCCTTCTGGGCGCAGGCGCCCTCACCCCAACCTCCACTGCGCGCCCCGGCCCGCGCGGCGCGGCGCAGACACTGCCAGGCACGCGCGCCAGTGTGCGCAAGCGGGGTCTGCCCGCCCCGAGGGGAGCCGGACGTGCGCACAGCGCTGATCGGGCGTGCGGTCTGTTGGGTCATGGCTTGGATGCTTCGGCGGCGGACGTACCCTCACCCCACCCCCCGCTCCGCGCCCCAGCCCGCGCCAGCGGCGCGGGCGCGCCAAGGCACGCGCGCCGGTGGCGCGCAACCAGTGCCTTATCGCCCCGGGGGGAGCGGGGCTTTGGTGCGTCAGCGGTAAGGGGCTGTGCGCTAGCGGGCATCGGGCGTGCCTGGGTTGCTGGATGTCGGCTCCGGGGCGCTGCCGGCGAACAGGGCGTCCAGGGCTTGGACCAGCGCCGGGTCGAAGCGCCAGGCGTGGATGCCGGGTGCGGGCGTGGCGCGGTTGACGGCGTCGAAGCCGGCGTCGGAGTCGAAACCCGAATCGGAGATGGAGCTGGCGCCATTGACGGGGTCGGAATCGGAGGCGGCGCTGGCGCTGGCGCCGTTGACGGAGTCGGAGTCGGAGTCGAAACCGGAGTCAGAACCGGAACCGGGGATAGAACTGGAGTCGGCTGCGGGGTTGCGGGTGGCGTCCAGGCCGCGGCAGAACAGGTAGCGCACGCCGCCGAAGTCGCGGGCGTAGTCGTAGCCATCGCCCAGGCGGAAACGCAGCCAGCGGTGCAGGGCCACGGTGTAGATCAGCGCCTGCAACTCGTACTCGCTGTGCGCCATGGCGCGGGCCAGGGCGTCGGCGTCGTAGCTGGGCAGGCGGTTGGACTTGTAGTCGAGCACGTACCAGCGCCCGTCCACGGTGTAGGTGAGGTCAATCAGGCCGGTCATCAGGCCTTCCAGCCGCTGGCGCGCGCCGAAGGCCTGGCGGTCGCCGACCACGCCAAACCGGTGCAGCAACGCGAGCAGCGCATCGACGCGGGTGGGCCGCATGGCGAAATGGAATTCCATCTCGTTGCGGCGCTGCGGCTCGGGCACGGCAGCCAGGGTGGTGCCTTCGGGCAGGGCCACGGTGAGGGTGTGGCCGATCAGCGCGGTGAGCATGGCCAGGCCGTCGTCCCATTCCTTCTCGACGTAGCCGCCGCGTTGCAGCGCCTCGAGGATGGCGGCAGCCTGGCCCTCGGGTGCGGGCAGGCCGGGGCGCCAGGCCTGCCAGGCAGCGAAGTCGCAACGCTCGAATACGTCGTGCATCACCACGCCGAAGCGGTTGCCGGCAAAGCGCGGGTCGAAGGCGTCGACCTCGGCGGCCACCGCAACGGCCTCGCTGCCGGAGGGCTCGTCGCTGCCGCCACTGCCGACCACCGTGGCGCTGGCCATCGGGTCGGTGGCGGCGCCGGCATCGGCATTGGCCAGCTGGGTGAAGCTGTAGACCCACCAGTCCGGGGCGATATGCCGCTGCGGCGCGCGCGCAGGCGGCACCTGCGCCTCGACCGGCGGCGGCAGGCGCGGCAGGTTGGTGGGCGGCGTGGACGTGTCCACCACCACTGCGCCCTCGCCGGCCGCGCCCTGCAGCGCATCGAGCGCGCGCAGCATGCCGGACAGTGCGGTGCGCTCGTGCTGGTGGAACGGGCCGCTGGCGATCCACAGCGCGTGCTCGGCACGGGTCAGGCCGACGTAGAGCAGGCGTGCGTCTTCGGCGCGTTGTTCCTGCTTCCAGGCCGCTTCGGCGGCGCTCCAGGTCGGGTCGTCTTTATCAGTCTTCCAGTGCAGCTGGCGGCCGAGCTCCGGCGCATGCAGCACGCAATGGCGGCCGGCGCCCTTGTCGCTGCGGCCGATGCCGATGTACGGCAGGAACACCAGCGGATATTCCAGGCCCTTGCTCTTGTGCAGGGTGACGATCTGCACGCGGCGCGCGTCCGACTCCAGCCGCAGCTGCTGGGCTTCGTCGTTGTCGTCGGCATTGGCGATGCGGCGCGACAGCCAGTCGACCAGGCCGTGCGGGCCGAGCGCGCGGGCGTCGGCTTCCTGCAGCAGTTCGGCCAGCTGCAGGTAGTTGGTGAGGCGGCGCTCGCCATCGACCAGGGCGAGCAGGCGTTGCCCGTGCGCGGCGCCCAGGTCGCCGATCAGGGCGAGCGGGCCGCCGCGCTGCCAGCGCTCGCGCCAGTCCAGCGCCTGCTGCTGCCAGCGGCGGTGACGCTCGCCGTCGTGTGCGAGCGCGGCAATGGCGGCGGCATCCGCGCCGATCAGCACGGTGGCCAGCGCGGCACGCAGGCGGCTGTCGTCGCCCGGGTCGAGCAAGGCCTGCAACAGGGCCAGCAGCTCCAGCGCCTCGTCGGTGGCGAACAGGCTCTGCTTGCCGGCCGCCACGGCGGGGATGCCCACCGCGCCCAGCGCCTGCTGCATGCGCGTGGCCTCGCCGTGGCTGCGCACCAGCACGGCGATATCGCCGGCCTGCACCGGGCGGCCATTGACGGTGGCGGTGCCGTCGCGGCCGCCGGCCAGCCAGCCACGGATCGCCGCCACGCAGGCGGCGGTGGCCAGCTCGCGGGCGCGGTTGGCGCTCCAGGGTTTGGGCTTTCCTGCTTGCTTGGTTTTTGCCGCTGCCGCGGCAGGTGGCAGCGGCGGTTCCGGTGCGCGCCACAGCGTCAATGCCGGGGCGGTGACGCCATCGCGTTGCAGATCGGCATCCACGCGCTTGGTGCCGGCCTGCACCGGGTGGAAGGCGATGCCGTCGGTGAGGAAGGCATCGCTGTAGCCGGCCTGCGCGTACAGCGCGTCGATGGCCGCCAGCACGCCGGGGCGCGAGCGGAAGTTGTGGCTCAGCGGCGGGGCGAGTTCGGCAGTGACGGCGGCGGCCAGATAGGTGCGCACGTCGCCGCCGCGGAAGCCGTAGATGGCCTGCTTGGGGTCGCCGATCAGAAACAGCGCCGGCTCCAGGCCGGCGGCGCGCGCGCGCGGGCCTTCGCCGAACACATTGGAGAAGATCGCCCACTGGCGGTCGTCGGTGTCCTGGAATTCGTCCACCAGCGCGATGGCGTATTGCGCGCGCAGCCGCGTGACCAGCGCCTGCGCCTGCGCGCCTTCCAGCGCGTGCGCGACGCCATCGACCAGGTCGTCGTAGGTCTGCACGCGGCGCTGGCGCTTGAGCAATGCCAGCCGTGCGATGGCGTCGTCGCGCAATGCGTGCAGCAGGCGGATGCGGCGACGTGTGCGCCATGCTTCGACACCGGCCAGCGCGGTGAGATAGCCATCGATCTCGTGGCTCAGCGGCGAGGCCGGCGTGCGCTCGACGAACTTCTTGTTGGTGCCGGCGGCCAGTTCCGCAGCGGTCAACTTGATCAGCTTGGCGTGCGGGGCGGCGTTGACCGAGGGCGCGGCGGCGAAGCTGTCGAACCAGTGCCACAACGCTGTTAGCCACTCGGGCTTGTAGCTGACCTTGCTCAGGATGCCGCCGTCGATGGCGGCCATGATGGTGTCGAAAAACGCGCTGCCGTGCGCCTGGAATGCGGCGGCCAGTGCGGCGCTGGCGTCCTGCACCGCTTGCAGCAGCGCAGCGGAATCGTCGTTTGTCGTGGCGGCCGCCGGCAACAGCGTTGGATGGCGCACCAGTGCGCGCAGATCGCTGGCCAGTGCCTCCGGGCCGCCCGACCACAGCGCGATCAGGTCTTCGGCCATTGCCGCATCGGCGGCGCGCTGGCGCCACAGATCGGCGGCGACTTCGCCCAGCAATTCGCGGTCGTTGGCGAGCAGTTCCGGTGCGGCGAAGGCCTGGCCGCTTTCCAGCGCATGCTCGCGCAGCACACGCGCGCAGAAGCCGTGGATGGTGAACACGGCGGCCAGGTCGATTTCTTCCACCGCCTGTTGCAGGCGGCGGCGCAGGGCCGCGGGTGTTTCGGTGCCGGTGGCCAGGTGGGTGGCGAGGATGGCGCGCGTAAGCAGCACATCGGGCGCGTCCTGTAGGAGCGGACCTAGCCGCGACGGGTCACCGGCGAGATCGGTCGCGGCCCGGGCCGCTCCTACGGGGGCCGCGGGTGTTTCGGTGCCAGTGGCCAGGTGCGTGGCGAAAAAGGCGTCGGGCGCGTCCTGTAGGAGCGGACCTGGCCGCGACGGGTCGTCGGCGAGGTCGGTCGCGGCCGAGGCCGCTCCTACGGGGGCCGCGGGTGTTTCGGTGCCAGTGGCCAGGTGCGTGGCGAGAAGGGCGTCGGGCGCTTCGTGTAAGAGCGGACCTGGCCGCGACGGGTCGTCGGCGAGGTCGGTCGCGGCCGGGGCCGCTCCTACGGGGGCGTCGGGGACTAGCGTCGCGGCCAGCACCAGGCGCTCGCGGATGCGGCGGCGCAGTTCCTGGGTGGCGGCCTCGGTGAAGGTGACGGCGAGGATCTGGCCGATGCGCAGCCCACGCTCGACCACCAGCCGGGTGAATAGCGTGGCCAGGGTGAAGGTCTTGCCGGTGCCGGCGCTGGCCTCGATCAGGCGTACGCCATGCAGCGGCAGGTGCAGATACGGGTCGGTGACCGGGCTGGGGCTCATCCGGCCTCTTCCTGCGCGCCATGCCAGTGGCGCCAGCTCTCGGTCAGACGCTCCGGATCCAGCGTGGCATCGGCGTTGCCGCGCTCGAGCAGGTCGTACACGCGGTGGCTGGTGATGGCGAAATCGGCAAAGCGCTGCGCGTCAGCGAACGGGTCGCGGCCGCGGTTGACCAGGCGCAGTTCCGGGCTGTGCGATTCGCTCCAGCCGAAGCTGGACTGCCACTGCCCGGCAGCGTCCTTGATGGCCTTGTCCAGGTCGTCGCTGCGCGCGGCCTGGTGATATTTCCAGCTGCTGTAGGGCGCGAACGCCAGCGGCGTCTGCAAGCCCTGCCGATACACCTGCAGCAGGGCGGCCAACGCACCCTGCGCCTGCGTCTGCGACAGCGGTTCGGCGTCGATGGGATGCGGGCCCAAACCGTCTTCGTCTTCGAAGAAGCGCACGTACGGCGCGTGCTCGCCGGCGGCGCGCAGCAGCAGCCATTCCAGGCCGTGGCGGATCGCGCTGCGGCCGCTGAGCGCGCCGACCTGCACCCGCCCCACCCCGCTCGCATACCAGCCGGGCACGCGGCCGTGCACCTCGGTCTGGCCGATCTGCACCTGCAACCGGCGCGACTGCGCCGGCGCCTCGCCGCGCCAGTGCCGGAATGCCTCGGCATACGGGCGCAGTTGCGCCACCCGCTCATCGAGCTGGCGTCGCCCCAGTGGCCCGGACGGCAGCAACGCGCGCGCGCGCAGACGCTCGTAGAGCCGCTCGGTGTCGCCGGCCAGCGCGGCGTCGAACACGTGCTGCTGCAGGCCGTATTGCTCCAGCCCGCGCGTGGGCGCGAGCAGCGGTTCCAGATCGCTGTCTTCGCCGGCCGGATCCGGTAGGCGCATTCCCAGGCGGTGGCGCAGGAACTGCCCGGCCGGGTCGGCGAACAGGCGGCGCAGTTCGTCGATCGACACGCTGGCCGGCACTGCGATGTCATCGGCCGGCAACGCGCCGGCCACCCACGGCGCCAGCGGCTGGCGCTGGCCGGTAAGGCTGTCCACCGCAGGCCGCCACTGCCGGCGATAGCTGAAACGGCGCGGGTCGGCGCCGTGATCGCCCGGCGCACCGAAGGCGGCGGCGGCAAATGGCTGCAACGGGTGGTGCACCACCAGCGTGTCGATTGCCGCCGGGTCGGCGTGGTACTGCACGGCGCTGCCCAGCAACTCGCTGACCAGCACCGACGGTTCGCGCGCGCTGCCGTCGCGCGCATCGGCGCCGAGGTAGCTCAGGTAGAACACGTCCTGCGCGGAGGCGAACAACTGCAGGAACAGGAACCTATCGTCTTCGCGGGTCGAGCGGTCGCCGTGGCGGCGACGCTCGGTGCCCAACTCGGCAGTGAGGCGATTGAGCCCGGCGGCCGGGTCGCGGCGCGGGAAGTCGCCATCGTTCATGCCTAGCAGGCAGATCGCGCGAAATGGCAGCAAGCGCATCGGCACCATGCGGCCGAAACTGATGCCGCCGGTGAGCAGCGGCGCGCGCGTGTCCGACTCGCCCAGCACCGCGGCAAAATGCGCGCGCACCACTTCGGCTGGCACGGTTCCCGCGTAGTCGGCGCGCACTGCGTCGCGGGCGAATTGGTCGATCAAGCTGCGCAGCCGATCCAGCGCGCGCTGCGCGCGTGGTGCCGAGGGCGCTTTTGGCATCAATGCCTCCAGCAGGCCGAGCAGCCGCTCGCGCCACTCGACCGGCGTCATCGCCTCAGCCAATAAAGATTGGTGACGTTCGAGCACACGCAGCAGCTTCAACAAGATATCCAGTGCGGCCAGCGCGCTGCCTTCCAGCTGCGGCCAGGGCGCCACACCCTCGATATCGTCGTCGGTGCCGCTGGCATGGCCGAGCAGCAGCCGGTCCAGCGCGAAGCACCAGGTGTAGGCGTCGTCGCCCGGTGCCTGATGCTGTCGCCGGTGCGCCGCATCCAGCCCCCAGCGCGCGCCGGCCGCATGCAGCCAGCCGCGCAGACGTTCCAGCCCGGCTTCGTCCAGGCCGGCGGCCTCGGCGATCGGCGCACTGGCGAGCAGGTCGAGGATCTCGTGCAGGCCGAAGCGTGCGATCGGCAGGCCGAGCAAGCTCAGGAACACTTCGGCCAGCGGCTCGCTGGCCAACGGGCTGGCATCGGCCAGCGCGTACGGCAAGGCATCGTCGTTGCCGTGGCTGCCGAACACCGCGTCCAGGTACGGCACGTACGGGTCGATATTTGGCGACAGCACCGCGATCTCGCGCGGCTGCAGCGGCGGGTCGAAGCGCGCATCGTCGAGCAAGGCGCGCAGCTGGTCGTGCAGCACCTGCAGCTCGCGCAGACGGGTGTGGCAGGCGTGCACCTGCAGGCTGGGGTCGTGCAGATTCACCGCCGGCAACGCGGCAGGCACGCTGGGCGCGCGGCGATGGAACAGGTCGCTCTGCATGCGCCGCAGCAGGCTGTCGCCCAGGCCGCCGTCAGCCAGTGCGCGGCGGCCGGACTCCAGCGGGTCGGCGTAGGCGGCGATCTCGGCCAGCGGGTGCACCACCTCGTAGTCGCCGACCAATGCCATGAAGTCGCGCCCGGCCGCGCCCCAGGCCTGCAGCAGCGGGTTTTCCTGCACCTGCTCGGCAAACAGCTGCACCGCACCGTCTTCGCGACGGCGCTGCCACAGGGTTTGCAGGTCGCCCCAGTAACCTTGCGTGGGCGTGGGCAGGTAGAAATGCAGCGTGCCCACGCGCGCCTGCGTGGCCAGCACGCGCAGCACGTCGGGCGAAATATTCAAGATGGCGAAGGCGAACAGGCGCCTGGGCAAGCCCTGCGGCAGCGGGCCGTCCGGGCGCGCGTAGCGATCCAGATACTGGCCGATGCGACGCGCGCGGTATTGCCGGCCGGTGGCGATGCTGCGCCACAGCCGCGCCTGCGGATCATCGGGGTCGGCGCCGCCTTCCCAGCGCAGCAACCAGTCGCGTCGCCAGGCCTGGTACTTCTCGAACACATTGCCCAGCTCGCCGGCCAGCGCCCAGGGTTTGAGCGCATCGCCATCGGACAGATACCCGGCCAGGGGCGCCAACGCCGCATCGCCGCCCAGATCGGCCTGCAAGGCGGTGTACAGGCGCCACTGCGTGGTGGCCATGTCCAGGTCGTCGTCGGCCGGGCCGAGATTGCAGTCCAGCGCGCGCGCGACGAATTCGCCCGGGGTGAGGAATTCCAGATTGGCCGCAACCCCATGCTCGGCCGCCAGCGTGGACTGCAACCAGCGCCGCATCGCCACCTGCGGGATCAGCACCACCTCCGGCTGCAGCAACGGCTGCTGCGGTACCGGCCGGCGCAGCTCCTGTGCGAGCAGGGCAGCCAACGTATCCAGCGCATTTGAGGGATAGAGGCGGAAATCGGGCGCGGAAGTGGCGTGCATGCGTACGCGCATTGTGCCGGATGCGGCCGTGCTGCGCTGTTGCCCAGGACCGGCGCGCAGCGAGTGGCGCCGCTGTTCGGGCCGTACTGGAGTGGGCAGAGGCGAGGCCGCTGCAGCGTACGTTTCATCTGTCCTGCGCACGCACGCGTCTCGATTGTGTCGCAGGACACGCTGTTACACGGCCGGTACCCAGCAGCGGCCGCAACGCCGCGCAGGGATGCGACAATAGTGCACGCGCCGGTTCGGTTATGTTCAGCCGGATGACGGCTACTCTATCGCGTTGGAATTCTGTTAAAGGCTTCGATGACGGCGTCCGCATCCCCTGTCGTGCAGTTGTCCGGTGTCCGCATCGATCGCGGCGGTCGCACGATCCTGCGCGACGTCTCGCTCGATGTGCCGCGCGGCAGCATCACGGCCGTGCTCGGTCCTTCCGGTAGCGGCAAGTCCACCTTGCTGGCCGCGCTGACCGGCGAACTGCGTCCGGTTGCCGGCACGGTCACCCTGTTCGGCAGCGCGATCCCGCATGGTAACCGTGCACTGCTGGAGATGCGTCGCAATGTCGGCGTGCTGCTGCAGGGCAATGGCCTGCTGACCGACCTCAGCGTGGCCGACAACGTCGCGCTGCCGCTGCGCACCCACACCCGCCTGCCGGCGCCGGTGCTGCAGCGCCTGGTGCAGATGAAGCTGCATGCGGTGGGCCTGCTGGCCGCCGCCGATGCCTGGCCGCGCGAACTGTCCGGCGGCATGGCGCGGCGTGTGGCGCTGGCGCGGGCGCTGGCACTGGACCCGCCGCTGATGATCTACGACGAACCGCTGACCGGGCTGGACCCGATCGCCTCGGGCGTGATCATGAGCCTGATCCAGCGCCTCAACGACAGCCTTGGCCTGACCAGCATCATCGTCAGTCACCACGTGCACGAAACCCTGCCGATCAGCGACCAGGCGGTGGTCATCGCCAATGGCGGCATCGTGTTCGCCGGCACGCCCGAGCAGTTGCAGGACAGCACCGACCCGCTGGTGCAGCAGTTCCTGCATGGCCAGCCGGATGGCCCGATCGCCTTCGATGCGGCGCCGCGGCGCGACCGGAGTGCTGCCTGATGGCCATGGTCGACTCGATCCGTGCCTTCGGCCGCGCCGGGCTGTTCTCGCTGACCGTGCTGCGCGGTTCGGTGCCCACGCGCGACTTCATCGCCGAGCTGGTGCGCGAGATCTACAAGGTCGGCGCGCGCTCGCTGCCGATCATCGCCGTCGGCGGCGCCTTCGTCGGCCTGGTGCTGACCCTGCAGGGCTACCGCACGCTGACCACCTATGGTGCGTCGGATGCGCTGTCCACCTTGCTGGGACTGTCGCTGTACCGCGAGCTGGCACCGGTGCTGACCGCGCTGTTGTTCATTGGCCGGGCCGGCAGTTCGATCGCGGCCGAGCTTGGCCTGATGCGCGCCACCGACCAGATCAAGGCGCTGGAACTGATGGCCATCGATCCGGTGGCCAAGGCGGTGGCACCGCGCTTCTGGGCGGCGGTGCTGACGGTGCCGTTGCTCACCGGCGTGTTCTGCTCGCTGGCCATCACCGGCGGCTACTTCGAGGCCGTACACGTGTTGGGCATCGACAACGGCACATTCTGGTCGGGGCTGAGCAACAGCGTGGACTTCTGGGACGACTTCGGCGTGGCGATGCTCAAGTCGGCGATCTTCGGCGGCACCGCCGCGCTGGTGGCCGCCTACGTGGGCTTCCATGCCGAACCGACCATCGAAGGCACCTCGATCGCCACCACCCGCGCGGTGGTGAACGCCTCGCTACTGGTGCTGATGTTCAACTTCGTCCTTTCTGCAATGTTGTTTAGGTGAGTGGAATAACTATGGTCATGCGTGGACCACGACTCGAATTCGCCGTCGGCGCCTTTCTGCTGCTGACCCTGGCCTCGCTGCTGGTGCTGGCGGTGGCCTCGACCAACCAGCGCTGGGGCTTCGGCTCCAGCCAGTACACGCTGACCGCGCGCTTCAGCCAGATCGGCCAGCTGCGTGCGCAGGCGCCGGTGAAGATCGGCGGCGTGACCATCGGCAAGGTGTCCGACATCAGCCTGGACCCGACCAAGTTCGACTCGGTGGTCACCCTGTCGCTGGACAACAAATACAAGGATCTGCCCGCCGACACCTCGGCCGGCATCTTCACCAGCGGTTTGCTGGGCGAGAGCTATATCGGGCTGCAGCCGGGCGGCGACCCGGAGACGCTCAAGCCGGGCGAGGAAATCGGCTTCACCCAGCCGGCGGTGGATCTGCTGCAGCTGGTCGGCAAATACATGTTCAGTGGTGGCGGTGGCGGCAGCAATGCCCCGGCTGCCACCGATGGTCAGGCGCCCGCGCCCGGCCAGTCCGCTTCTCCCTCTACGGAACCACACCAATGAAGACCACCCTGCTTTCCGCCATCCTGGCCTCGACCGTGTTGGTCTGCGCACCGGCGACCGTGCTGGCGCAGCCGGCTGCTGCCAGCGCGCCTGCGCAGGGCGCGGCGACCAAGACCGTCATCGACAGCAGCACCCGCATCCTGAGCACGCTGGATCAGCGCCGCGCCGAGTTCCGCAGCAACCCGGCCGCCCTGCGCCAGTACATCAATGGCGAATTGAACAAGGCCTTCGACCGCGACTACTCGGCCCGCCTGGTGCTGGGCGTCAACGGCCGTGGCGCCTCCGATGCGGACGTCAAGCTGTTCGCCGATGCGCTGGCCGACAACCTGATGCAGCGTTACGGCACCGCGCTGCTGAACTTCGAAGGCAAGCCAACCTTCCGTGCCAAGTCCGAGAGCGCGCTGCCGGGCAACCGCGGCGTCAAGGTGTCCACCGACCTGCTGCGCGCCGGCAACGACCCGACCCCGGTCGATTACATGATGCGTAACGTCGGCGGCCAGTGGAAGATCTTCGATGTGATGATCGAAGGCATCTCCTACGTGCAGACCTTCAAGACCCAGTTCGACGGCCCGCTGCGCGAGAAGGGCATCGCCAAGGTCGCCGCAGAGCTGCGTAGCGGCAATCTGCAGGTCGGTCCGGCACCGGCCAATGGCAAGTAACAGCTCCGTGCAACGCAATGGCGACACGCTGGTACTTACCGGCGTGCTTGACCGCGACGCGGTCACTGCGGCCTGGCCGCAGGCGATCGCGCAGCTGGACGGCATTCGCACGCTGGACCTGTCGGGTGTACAACGCCTGGACAGTGCCGGCGTGGCGATGCTGGCCGAACTGGCTGCGCGTGTGCGCAGCAGCGGTGCCGGTCCTGTCACGGTGGTGGGTGCAGCGTCCGGTCTGGACGAATTGCGTGCCGCCTACCGTTTGTCCCCTACTTTCGATTTCCAGGCCTGAGCGCCACCCCATGACCCAGCTTCGCCCCCTTTCCCTGTTGGCCTGCCTGCTGCTTGGCGCCTGTGCCAGCCATGCTCCGAAGCCCGCACCGCCTGCGGCCGCGTCCGCCCCGGATGCGACGCCCGCGCCGGCACGCGACGATGCCGGTGTGACCGCGCAGCCGGCCGCCGCCGGCTTTGCCGCCCCCGACGCCCTGCCGGCCACCGCGGCGGAGCCTGCCGAGCAGACCAGCGCCGATGCCGGCACGGCCGGTGCCCCTACCTCGGCCGAGGATGACTTCGCTGCGCTCTACGGCCCCACCACCCCGCAGGCCGGCGCCAACGCTGCACCGGCACAACCCGGTGACGCGCCGTCCTACGATCCGTGGGAGCGCTACAACCGCGGCATGCACCGCTTCAACCTGGCGGTGGACCGCGGCGTCGCGCGTCCCTTGGCCACCGGCTATACCAAGGTGGTGCCGCGTCCGGCCCGTCTGGGCGTGACCAACTTCTTCGACAATCTCGGCACGCCGCTGACCATGGTCAATCAGCTGCTGCAGGGCCACCCGGTGTATGCGGTGCAGTCGCTGGGCCGCTTCGTGATGAATTCCACGCTGGGCGTGGCCGGTCTGTTCGACCCGGCCTCCGCGGCGGGCATCCCGCGCCGCAGCGAGGACTTCGGTCAGACCCTGGGTGTGTGGGGCTGGCGCAATTCGCGCTACTTCGAGTTGCCGCTGTTCGGCCCGCGCACCGTGCGCGATACCTTCGGCCTGGGCGGCGACATTCCGCTATCGCCGTTGCGCCAGGTCGACGACAGCGGTGCGCGCTTCGCCCTGCAGGGTTTGCAGCTGGTGGATACGCGCTCGCAACTGATGTCGCTGGATTCGCTGCGCGACCAGGCACCGGACGAGTACGCGCTGACCCGCGATGCGTGGATGCAGCGCCGCAACTACCAGATCGTGCGCGATCTGCGCAGCCATCGCGAGAAGGACAACGAGTTGCCCGACTACCTGCGCGAGGACAAGGACAGCACCGTGCCGGTGGATGCGATGCCGATCCCGCAGTGGATTCGTTGATCGGTTGAGCTTGCGGTTTGGATGAATACAAAGCCCGGGAGCGATCCCGGGCTTTTTTGTGCGCTGGTCTTTTACGGCCTTCCGGCTGACGGTGGCGGCTGGGGTAGCTGGAGCACCGTCCGGGCCGCGATCTCGCGTGGAGGGAACTCCGCCGGCAAGGCCTTCCCCTTAGATGGCGCGGATCACCGGCAATATAAACAGCGATCGCAGCGACGCGGATCAAATCAGTTCGCCACCGCGCCAGGTGCTACGCCGCCAGCGCCGCATCCACCGCTGCACGCAGGCGCGCATCGTCTGCCGGCACGTCGGGCGCAAAGCGATCGATGACCTGGCCGTCGCGGCCGATCAGGAATTTCTCGAAGTTCCACAACACGCCCGGTGCCGGGTTGGGTGTAATGCCGTAGCCGGCCAGCTTTTCGCGCATCGGGCCATCGCCGGTGGCCTGCGGGCGGGCGCTGGTCAATGCCTGATACAGCGGATGGGTTTCGGCGCCGGTGACGGCGATCTTGGAAAACATCGGAAAGCTCACGTCGTAGGTGAGCTGGCAGAACTGCGCAATCTCCGCCTCGCTGCCGGGCTCCTGTCCGTTGAAGTCGTTGGCCGGAAAGCCCAGCACCTCCAGCCCCTGTGCCTGCTTGTCGCGATACAGCGCCTGCAGGCCTTCGTACTGCGGGGTCAGCCCGCACTTGGAGGCGACGTTGACCACCAGCAACACCTTGCCGCGATAGTCGGCCAGCGTGGCGGGCTCACCGTCGATGCGGGCCACAGGGATGTCGTACAGCGTCTGGCTCATCGGTGCGTCCTGGACAGGTGGAGCCGAAAGCATAAACCGTCAGGGTGGAGCGAGCGATGCCGCTGGCTCATGGCGCTTGCAGTTATCTGACGCGACGCGCACGGCCCGATCGGCTGATCGGCCTGTGCGCGCGCTTGACCCTGTTCGCAGCCATCAATCGATGCACAACGCGGCCTGGCCCATGCCGCCAACCACCTCCTGGCGGCAACCGAAGCGGTCGCTGTCGCGCTGGCAGGTGCCGGAGGTCGCGGTGCCGGTCGGCACGATGCTGGTGGCCAGGCAATCGCCGCTGCAGTAGGAGTTGTCACTGCAGGTCTTGCCGGCGTCGGCATACGGCACCACGCAACGCACCGTCTGCATGCGGCCGACCGGACGCAGTTGCCCGCCCTTTGCCGTGCAGTCGGCTGCGTCGGCGGAGACGGCGCGCGGAGGCTGTGGAGCGTTCGCCGCAGCGCCCGACCTGGCCGCCGGGGTATTGCTGCATGCGGTCAGCAGCAGCGCGCAGAGCACTGCGTGGATCCATCGGGTTGCCATGTTGAAACTCTCGTCTTGAACCAGGTGGGTACCAGCATCGCGGTGGCGATGTCTGCGTGGCGTGCTGGCTATCGGCGCAAGAGCACACGCCGGAGACCTGCGTTGGTAGGAGCGCACCCGGGCGCGATGAGGCGTTATCGGTAATGCCTGGTCGCGCCCGGGTGCGCTCCTACGCCGTGGCTTGTTGCAGCAGGATTACTCCTGCTCGTCGTTGCCGTCGTCTTCGTTGCTGCTTCCGGTGTCGTCGCTGCCGGCATCGTCCAGCAGCGCCTGGGACTGTTCGCTGGCCAGGGTTTCCACGCCGCGCAGGCGGCGTTCGATGGTGCGGGTCTTGCGGCTGGCTTCGCCCAGGCTCTTGCCGACCGTACTGATCTGCCGCTCGGCCTTTTCGAGAATGCCGGCGAATTTGCCGAACTCGCTCTTCACCGCGCCCAGCACCTGCCAGACCTCGCTGGAACGCTTCTCGATCGCCAGCGTGCGGAAGCCCATCTGCAGGCTGTTGAGCAGGGCGGTGAACGTGGTCGGGCCGGCCAGCACCACGCGATGTTCGCGCTGCAGCAGGTCGACCAGGCCGGCGCGACGGATCACTTCGGCGTACAGGCCTTCGGTCGGCAGGAACATCACTGCGAAGTCGGTGGTCTGCGGCGGGCAGACGTACTTGTCGCTGATCGACTTGGCCTGAATGCGGATGGCGCGCTCCAGCTGGGCGGTCGAATTCCTGATCGCGTCGAGGTCACCCTTTTCCTGCGCATCGATCAGGCGTTCGTAGTCCTCGCGCGGGAACTTGGCATCGACCGGCAGCCACACCACGGTGTCGTCGCCACGCCCCGGCAGGCGGATCGCGAAATCCACCGCTTCGGCGCTGTCGGGCCTGACCCGCACGCTGCGCGCGTACTGCTCCATCGTCAGCGTCTGCTCGAGGATGTTCTCCAGCTGCACCTCGCCCCAGCCGCCGCGGTCCTTGACGTTGGTCAGCACGCGCTTGAGGTCGCCCACGCCGGTGGCCAGCTGCTGCATTTCGCCCAGGCCGCGCTGTACCTGCTCCAGGCGTTCGGAGACGAGCTTGAAGGAGGCATCCAGGCGTGTGTTGAGCGTGGTCTGCAGTTTTTCGTCGACGGTGGCGCGCATCAGTTCGAGCTTGCTGGCGTTGTCGTTCTGCAGGTTGGCCAGCTGTTGTTCCAGCGTGGCGCGCAGTTCGCCGATGCGCAGTTCGTTGCGCTGGGTGAGTTCGGTCAGACGTTGGCCCAAGGCCTCGGTGAAGCGCTGCTGCGACTCGCCGGCCTCTTGCCGGCCCTTGCGGGAATCCTCGGCCAGCGCGTCGCGCAGGGCGGCCATGTGGGTGTCGGTGCGTGCGATCAGTTCGGTCAGTTGCTGGCCGAACACCTGGATGCGGGTTTCCTGCTGCTGGCCGAAGCCGTCGAGCTGGGTGCGCAATTCGGTCAGCCGCAGGGTCAGCAGTTCGCCGGTGCGTTGTTGCGCCAGGGCGCTTTCTTCGCGGGCCTTGCGCGCATCTTCACCGAGCGCGTCGCGCAACAGGTCCAGGCGCTGGTCGGTGCGCGTGGACAGTTCGGTGAGATTGCGCGCGAAGGTTTCCAGGCGGCCGTCCTGCTGCCGCGCCAGGCCTTCGAGTTGCTCGCGCAATTCGCCGCGACCGTCGCGTTGCTCGGCGCGCAGCGCCAGCTCCAGGCCGCTGGTGGAAGGACGTCGCAGCAGCGTGATCAGCTGCAACACCAGGACTGCGACGAGCAGCCCGAGAAGGATCAGGGATTCGGATGACATGTGCGCAGTGTAGCCGGGCCGGTCGCAGGGGCTGCGTCAGTGGCTTGCCGGCCGGCGGCGGCTGCAGGGCGCAGTTGGGTGGCGCGCGCACTGTGCCAAGGCAGCACATCAGGGCGCTTCGCGCAGATGTCTGCAGCCGCTGCGCGAAGCGGGCCAGACAGCGCCGCGGTGATGGAGTTGCAGGCAGATTGCAGCGCATTGACCTCGGCGTGACCTGCGCATGGGTAGGGTGGGGCTCTGCTTTTGCGAGGCTTGCCGATGACCACTGCCACCAACCAAACCCGCCTGCTGGCGCTGGGCCTGTTTGCTTTTCTGGGTACCTTTGCGGCGATCGTGTGGTACCTGACGCGGCCCTACGGCACGGTGTATTTTTTCCCGGTGCATTTTTTGATCGGCGCGGCGTTGCCGTTTTTGATCTATGCAATCGGCGGAACCCGGCTGTGGTTCTGGATCGGCATGGGCGTCACCGCGCTGGTGCTGCTGTGGTTCAACCTGTGGGGCCACGAAGCCAATGGCGCAGCGCCGCAGTTGCTCGACTGGAGCCACTTCGCTGCCGGTGTGGTCGGGCTTGCCGGTGCCTGGGCAGTGCAGCTGATCTATCGCAACGCGCGCCCGCCGCATCGCCCGTCGGTTGAGTGAGCGGAGATTCGGGAGTGGCGATTTGGGAATCGCCTCGGCAGTGACATATAGGGTGGGCGTGCTCGGTGATGGGTCTGTAGGGCGCACGGGGATGCCGTGCGCGTGTGTGCCCTGCACGACCGCCACCGCCGCATGACCTTGGACCGATAGCTTTGCTGCGGCGCGTTGGGCGACACTCGCGAATTGTTTGATTCCCGCGAGGTCCGCATGTCGTCTTGGCTCAGGCGCAAATCCATCGATCAGGTCACTGTGCACGAGGCCGGCCGGCAACTGGTCCGCAGCCTGAGTTGGCCGCATCTGATTGCGCTCGGCATCGGCGCCATCGTCGGCACCGGTATCTACACGCTGATTGGCGTGGGCGCCGACAAGGCCGGCCCTGCGGTGCTGCTGTCGTTCGTGGCGGCCGGCATCGTCTGCGCCTGCGCGGCGCTGGCGTACGCGGAGATGGCCACGATGATGCCGGCCGCCGGCAGCGCCTACACCTACAGCTACACCGCGCTCGGCGAGAGCATCGCCTGGGTGGTGGGCTGGAGCCTGGTGCTGGAGTACTCGCTGGTGGTGAGCACGGTGGCGGTGGGCTGGTCGGGCTACTTTGTCGGCTTCCTGCAGTGGCTGGGGGTGAGCTTGCCGCATGCGCTGGTTGCCGGGCCGCATGCCGGCGGCATCGTCAACCTGCCGGCGGTGGCGATCACCTTCCTGGTGGCCGGCATGCTGATGGCCGGCACCAAGGAAAGCGCGACGCTCAATGCGGTGCTGGTGGTGTTGAAGATCATCGCACTCGGCGTGTTCGTGGCCATTGCGTTGCCGACCTTCAACAGCGCCAACCTGCAGCCGTTCATGCCGTATGGCTTCTCCAAGGCGATGGGCCCCGACGGCGTGGAGCGCGGGGTGATGGCGGCGGCGGCGATCATCTTCTTCGCGTTCTACGGCTTCGATGCGATCTCCACCGCGGCCGAGGAGACCAAGAACCCGGGGCGCGACCTGTCGATCGGCATCGTCGGTTCGATGATCGGCTGCACGCTGATCTATGTGCTGGTGGCGCTGGCGGCAGTGGGGGCGATGAGCTTCACCGTGTTCGGCAAGAGCCCGGAGCCGTTGGCACTGATCCTGCGCGAACTGGGCCATGGCAAGGCGGCGCTGGTGATCGGTGCGGTGGCGATCATCGCGCTGCCGACGGTGTTGCTGGCGTTCCTGTACGGGCAGAGCCGGATCTTCTTCGTGATGTCGCGCGACGGGCTGTTGCCGCGCGGCTTGTCCAAGGTCAATGCACGCACCGGCACACCGGTGGCGATCACGCTGTTCACGGCGGTGCTGGTGGCAGCGTTGGCGGGCGTGGCGCGGCTGGACGAGATCGCCGCGCTGGCCAATGCCGGCACGTTGGCGGCGTTCACCGCGGTGGCCGCCTGCCTGTTGGTGTTGCGCGTGCGCGAGCCAGGCCGCGCGCGGGCGTTCCGCACGCCGCTGGCCTGGGTGGTGGGACCGGTGGCGATCGGCGGCTGCCTGTATCTGTTCTGGAGCCTGCCGAGCAAGACGCAGGGATGGTTCCTGTTGTGGAACGCGCTGGGCGTGGTGGTGTATCTGGCGTATGGGCGGCGCAATAGCCGGTTGAACCAGGCCGGGTGAGGCGCGATGTCCCCCTCGCCCGCGCGCGAGAGGCTTGCAGAACACCGGGGCAATGCCAGCACTCCCTTCTCCCGCTGGGACATTGTCCTCCTTTGGGGGAGAAGGTGGCGCGTAGCGCCGGATGAGGGGCGCCTCGGACATCCAGCACGTGCCTGCGATGACGGACGCGTCGCGACGCGCCTTCAAGAATGAAGCGATGGAGGCGAGCTGTACCATTTCCCGCCGGGAGAACGGACCAAGCCTGCTGTCATCCAGCTTGGCCAGTGGCTTCGCCTCCTACCCTCATCCGCCCCTTCGGGGCACCTTCTCCCAGCGGGAGAAGGGAACAACGAGCCCCTCTTTCCCGATGGGGGAGGGGTTTTCATCCGCCGGTCTGACGGATCAGGGCATCCGGCGGATCAAGAGCACGTGCTGCTCACTGCGCTGCTGGCGTGGCACAGAACGAGGTCGGCAACGCATCCGCTTGCGTGCCCCACCCTTGGGTCGGGGCGCGGCTGGTCAGCGCGAACGACAGCGTGCCGCCCTGCTGCAACTGCGCCCAGTCCAGGAACACCTGTGGCTGCGGCTTGCCGTTCAAGCGCACGCCTTCCACGTACTGCAGCGCGCGGCCGTCGGCGCCGGGGGCGTCGATGCGCAGGCGCTTGCCATTGCCCAGGTCCAGCGTGGCGCGTTTGAAGCGCGGGGTGTGCAGCAGGAATTGGCCGCTACCCGGCACCACCGGATACAGGCCCAGGGCGCTGAACAGGTACCAGGCCGACATGGTGCCGAGGTCGTCGTTACCGGTGACGCCATTGGGCGCGTTGGTGAACAACTGCTGCGCGGCGCGCACCACGGTGGCGGTCTTCCACGGCTGGCCGATCAGTGTATACATCCACGGCGCGTGCAGGTCCGGTTCGTTGTTAGGGTTGTAGCGGTACTGGTTGTAGTAGCTATACGGGCCGACCACCCAGTGCGTGCGTGCGCCATTGCGCGGGTCCTTGAGCAGGTCGTCGTAGGCGAAGAAGGTGTCCAGGCGTTTGCCTGCCTGTTCGGTGCCGTGCATGGCCTGCAGCATGCCGGGGATGTCCTGTTGCACCAGCCACTGGTATTGCCAGGCGGTGCCTTCATGGAAGCCGTGCTGCGAGCGTGGGCTGTACTGGTCGTTGGACGGCGCGTACCAGCTGCCATCTTCCAGACGCGGACGCGGGAAGCCGGCAAAGCCGGTATCGGCATCGCGCACGGTGGCGTCCCAGACGCGGTGCCAGTTGCCGCCGCGCGCGCGCAGCTGCGTGCTGTCCTCGGCATGGCCCAGGGCGTGGGCCATCTGTGCCAGCGCGCAATCGGCCAGCGCGTATTCCAGTGTGGCCGAGCCGCCGTGGTGCGGGTCCACGTCCATGCCCTTGGACGGAAACGCGCGGTCGTATTGCACGAAGCCGTTGGCGAGATAACTCGCATTGCCCGAGCGCCCGGAATGCCGCGAGTTGATCGGCGGTTGGCCGAAGGCGTTCTGGCGGAGCGCCGCGTAGGCCTCGGCCTCATTGCCCTGCAGCGCGCCGAAGCGCCACAGGTCGACCAGGAAGGGCGTCACCGGATCGCCGGTCATGATGTTGGTGTCGTAGTTGGCGTAACCCCAGCGCGGCAGCCAGCCGCCCTGCCGGTGGATGGCCAGCAGCGAGCGGCCGATATCGCGCGCACGTTGCGGGCGCAGCAGCGCGAGCAACTGGTTCTGCGAGCGATAGGTGTCCCACAGCGAGAAGTATTCGTAGTAGGTCCAGCCATCGGCGTTGTGGATGGCATCGTCATAGCCGCGGTAGCGACCATCGGCATCGCTGCCGGTGAGCGGTTGCAGCAGCGCGTGGTACAGCGCGGTATAGGCCACGCTGCGGTCATCGTTGCTGGCGCCTTCCAGCTGCAGGCTGGCCAGTTCCTTGCGCCAGGCCTGCTGCGCGCGCTGGCGCATCTGCTCCAGGCTTAGCGGTTTGCCGCCCTGCATGCCGTCGGCGCGCAGATTGGTGCGGGCGCCTTCGGCATCCACATGCGAGATCGCGCTGACCACGGTCACCGCACGCGCGTGTTTGCCGGTGCCCAGCGGGAAGCTGAGCCAGGCGCCATTGGGTTTGAGTTCGCCGCCCATGCCGTGGCGTGCGCCGGGCACGCCGCCATCTTCGCCCCAGATGCCGTGCGCGGTGAACGGGCGATCGAATTCCAGCCGGAACCAGGTGGTGTACTCGTGGCCGCCGCAGAAACTCTGCGTGACCAGCTTGCCTTCCACCACGCGGTCACCGACCAGCTGCACCTGGCTGCCGATCACTACGTGGCGGTCGTTGGCCTGGGCCACGTTGACCAGCACATGGCCGGTGTCGGCGCCGGGCGCAAAGGTATAGCGCTCGGCCGCGGCACGGGTGAGTGCGCTGGCTTCGGCGTCGATGCCGCCGTAATCGGTGAGCCGCACCTTGTAGTAGCCGGCCTGCCCCACTTCGCCGTCGTGCGTGTAACGGGCGGCATAGCGTTTCTGGTCGAAGGCCTTGGCATCGCCGGTGTCGAAGTCGCCGCCGGGACCGATGCGGCCGGTCACCGGCAGGATCGACACCTGCCCGCCCTGCTCCCAGCAACCGGCGCCGGACAGGAACGAATGCCCGAAGCCGCGGATGCTGGGGTCGTCATAGCGCCAGCCGGCGTAATGCGCGCCGATCGGGCTGACCTGGATCAGGCCGAACGGTGCCGACGCACCGGGGAAGGTATTGCCGTCGTCCTTGCTGCCGATGAAGGTGTTGACCTGCGCCGGGTCCTGCGCGGCCAGCGGACCGGCGAGAGTGACACCCAGCAGGCACAGGCCGGCGGCGGCGCGGCGCCACAGCGGCGTTGATGAAAGACGCGACCAAGCGCGATGAGAGGCAACAACAAGAAGCATGCAGGACACCTCGGGGAAGAGCGGCCGCAACCGCAGGTGAGATCGCGCATACCGCTCGCCCCAACACGCGGCGACCGGCGCAGGACGAGGGTGCGCGAAAACCGACTCATGCCACAACCCCGGATGGCGTCAGGCGCAGTAATGACCTTGTCTGGACGCAGCGCTCTACCCTCCGCACTTACTGCGGACAGGACACGCCCCGATGGCAGCGCAGCGGAGGATTGCCAGCTCCTAATTGCCCTGCAATGGAGTCCATCAGCCTGAGCAGTCGCCCAGGCGGCGGCGCACGATGTGCTTGAGGGCATCCGCCATGCTGCCCGCGTCTCTTCAACCGACTCCTGGCGGCGCGTCAGTCGCGCGTGGATGCAGCGGTTTCGTGATCCGGCCGTTCGAACAGATCTGCGTAGTGCGTGCTGAAGCTTTCTCGATCGGTGAGGAAGGCTTCCAGGTCCGGCACATTTCCACGCGCGAATGGGGGCAGCTCGACACCATGCGCGTTCGCCAACGCACGGATGGCCAATTCGGTCTTTGCGGCGCTTCCTCGCAGGTCGGGCATCGCATGAGCCATCCACCAATGCAGGTTGCCAAGCGCCGGCATCAACTCGGCGCGATCGTGGGCTCGCGCAACCAGGTCGCCAAACAGGTTTTCGACATGGTTCATGATCGGCTGCACCAGTTCGAAAGGGGTGTGCGCGATGCAAGATGGAAGAGCGATGGCAGGCGGTTCTTGGTGTCCTGTGCGCGCCTGTTCGGCGAGCGGATGCTGAAAGTCTTCCGGATTCACCGCCAGCCGTAGTTGCGTGAGAGGAACCACCTCCCCATTCAATTCGCCCGCCATTTCGAAGACATCATGTGCCATGAACCCGTCGGGCATCGGTTGCGCAGCGTCGGCAACAAGGTCGTTGGTTTGCCGAACCAACGGAAGCTGGCGCGCGCGTTGCGACAGATACGCATAGCGCTCTACCAGGGGTGTGCCGCCGTCCGCCTGCCGTGGGTAACCCGCCGCAAATGGCTCAGCGTTCTCGTGTTCTGGCTTGCCGGGACCACCTGTCTGCGCTGTTTGCTGGCTGGCCCAGCTATGACGCGCTGCGCCGACGAAATCCCACAGTTGCCGGAAGCTTTGGATCTGCCCGCTTGCAATGCGTGCGCCGCCGTCCCGGGCGGTGGAATGAAAGCGGCGACCATATTGTTGATTTTCTGGTGTCGACTCCTGATTGAAGAGCGGGTCTGGCCAGCGTGCCACGCCGGTCAACGCAATCTGCGTAGGCGAAAGTCTGCTCTCGGCAGCAGGGCCTGGCAGTGCGTGAGGGATAGGCGGCGATACGGAGGTGAACATGTGGTCCAGCCCCTGCAGACCAGGCGCCAGCGCCGCCGATGCCGCCGCCTTCAGCAACGGTTTGGATCCGTGCGTGGTGACCGATTGAGCTCCCGGCTCATGGAAGAGACTGCTCTCGATGTCCAGCCTGCGTGCGCCTTGCTCTTCGGCGTAGCGCAGACGCACCTGTACATCCGAACTGATCCGTTGCTCTGGGGTCAGCGCCTGTGGGGGACGCTGGCGCTGCAAGTCCACGGTTACTGTTTCGCCCGGTCTGGACAGTGCCATTTCGATACCTGCCAGGGCCGCATTTGCCGGCTGCATTGTCATTGCCTGATGACTGGCAGCTTCGGAACCGTTCGTGGTTTGTTTTGCTCCGGAACAGAGCATGCCGGGAAGCGCCTTTTTCACCTTTCGTTTGAGGCCGCTCAGGGGGCCGGCTGCGCCGGCTGTCGTCGGCCGCGGCGGTGTATCTGCGGGTGCCGGTGACTGCGGCGTATCGCCCGAGGCAATGCCGCTGTGCGATGGCGCTTTATTGATCTTCATAAAATCCGGTAGTGCACGACGACGGTCGTTGTCGTTCTGAACGTAGCGCACAACCCCTGGCATTTAGCCGATAGCTCGGAAAGTGGTGGCTCATCAAGCGAAGCGTTGCGCGTGTGCTAGCCAGAATGCAGCCGCTCCGGCGATGTCCCCCGGATCCCAAGGCCGGGGGTGCGTTTGCGCGCAACTGCGGTACTCACAGCGGAGCTGCTCTTGCGGCTGAGACGATGACGGCCGAAGGTGTCCATTCCGATGAGAGGTGTAGAGCCGCATTCTGGTCACATGCGGCAGGCGAAGGTCGGCTCAGAAATCGAACGCGTCTTCTGCCGATCTTGCGCCCGATCGGGCTGAACAGGTGGCTTCGTTGTAGAACTCGCAGTCCAGCGTGCAGGAGTCCTTGTGGTTGCTCGAACGCGTCCCAGCCAACGCCCACCGTCCCGCGTCCGGATCGGATCGGATCGGATCGGATCGGTAGACGCTAGCGCTGGTCGTTGACGCCCGTGCCGCGGCGCGCGCGCCGAATCGCATAGAGCGAATGGTCGGCGCGGTCGAGCACCGCGCTCAGTGCCTCGCCCGGCTGGCGCAAGGCGGTGCCCAGGGTGAACAGGATCGGCGCCTCATCGCTGGCCGCGAGGTAGGTGCGCACCAGCTCTTCCAGCTGCGGCTCGCTGGCCGCGTGCAGCAGCACCAGGAATTCATCGCCGCCCAGCCGCACCAGGTGGTCCTGGCGACGCAGCGGGTGATTGAGGAACCAGGCCATCTGCACCAGCACCTCATCGCCGCGCTGGTGGCCATAGGTGTCGTTGACCAGTTTGAACTTGTCCAGATCCACCACCACGCAGCCCCAGCGCACACTGGGGTCGCGCTTGTCCAGTTCGTCCAGGAAGCGGCGGTTGTAGCAGTTGGTGAGCGGGTCGGTGAACGACCATTCCAGCAGCTGCTTCTCCTGCTGGTACTGGTTGGTGATGTCCTGGGCGTGCGCCAGCACGATGGTGGCGTCGGCCTCCACGTCCAGCACGTTGCGGTACTGCCAGTGGCGCAGGCTGCCATCGCTGGCGACCAGCTCGATCACGCCGGCGTCCTGGCCGTCGAGCACCATCCGCGACAGATAGCCCTGAAAGGCGGCGTGCCGCTCGGGACGGATGAATTGCAGCAGCGAGCGGCCTTCCATCTCGTCCACGCTGCGGCCCAGCGAGCGCGCGGCGGCCGGATTGACGCTGATCAGGCGGCCTTCCATGTCGTGGGTGCAGATCAGGCCCAGGCTGTACTGGAACATGTTGCGGAACTTGCGTTCGCTGGCGGCCAGCGCATCCACCGCGCGATGGCGGTCGGTGACGTCCTGGATCGCGCCGATCAGGCGGGTGCGCCCCTCCACATGCTCTGCCGAGCCGGTGCTGTGCACCCACAGCTGCCGGCCGGTGGCGCTGACCAGCGGCAGTTCCAGATCCCAGGGCGTGC
The DNA here is from genome assembly GCF_002940205.1 of Xanthomonas arboricola pv. guizotiae. Taxonomy (GTDB): domain Bacteria; phylum Pseudomonadota; class Gammaproteobacteria; order Xanthomonadales; family Xanthomonadaceae; genus Xanthomonas; species Xanthomonas arboricola_C. The sequence continues at coordinate 17,655 of NZ_MDSK01000034.1, read as the reverse complement.
CATCGCGCACGCAGGCCTCGACCGCCTCGGTGATGACCGCGCGCGCATCGAGCAGATAGAAGCCGATCCCCTCGGCCAGGGTCGGCCGGTAACCCGCCGGCAGGTCGTGCAGGCGGCAGGTCTGATCCGACCAGGTCAGGGTGCCGCTGGCCACGTCCACTTCCCAACCGCCGACGCCGGCGACCCGGCCGGTGCGTTCCAGGAACGCTTCGCTCTCGCGCAGGCGTTGCTGCAGCTGTTCGTTGGCCGCCTGACGCTCCAGCATCAGCCGGCGCTGCTCCAGGCCTTCGGCGGCAACCCTGGCCAGCTGCTGCAAGGCGGCCAGTTGCGCCGGCTCCAGCGCGCGCGGGCGCTGGTCGATCACGCACACCGTGCCCATGCGCAAGCCGTCGGACAACACGATCGGCGCACCGGCGTAGTAACGGATCCCCGGCGCGTCGGTGACCAGCGCGTTGTCGCGAAAGCGCGGATCGGCCGGCGCATCGCGTACTTCCATCACCGCATCGTCCTGGATGGTGTAGGCGCAGAACGCGAGTTCGCGTGGGGTTTCGCTGGCGTCGGGCAGGCCGATATTGGCCTTCCACCACTGGCGACGTTCGTCCACCAGCGACACCAGCGCGATCGGCGTGCCGGCGATCGCCTGCGCGGCGGCGGCCAGCGCATCGAAGAACGGCTCGGCATCGGTATCGACGACCTGCAGCAGCGCCAGCCGCGACAGCCGCTCGGCCTCGCGGGAGGTGGATGACACGGCGGCGTCGCAGTGGCTCAATGAAATGCTCGCTTTGCCCCGGGCAATCCGGGCAGTCTAGCGGACCGCACATACCTGCCAACGCAGCGTTGCGTGCGCCATCGCACAGAAGATGCGTTGTGCGCAGCGCATGCGCCCCGTCACGGGGCGGGCCCGGTCGCGCATTCGCGCCGTCGTGGCGCATCTGCAAGGCCAGATACAGGCGCACGCGGTCGTCGGTAGTGCGCAGGTCCACGCCGCAGAGTTCTGCGATGCGCTGCACGCGGTCATCCAGCAGGACACGGTGGCACGTTCGCTGCGTGCGTGACGGCGCAGCGTCCCGTGCTGCGCTCACGCCTCAGGCGAACCACGCCAGTGGATCGCGTGTCGACGGCCTGGTGCACAGCCTGCGAGCGCGGCATCGCGCGCTGCCGTCAGCGCAGGTCCGCGCTCGCAGGCCGCTGCGCCAAGGCCTGGCCCACCTGCAGCGCCGCGGCCACATTGCGTGCGGCGACGCGCACGTTGCCGGCGGCCTCGGCCAGCGCCTGCTCCACCGTGCAGGCGCGATGCACCACCGCAAACATCGCATCGATGCCATGCCCATGCAGCAGCGCGGCGCCATTGCCCAGGCAACCGGCGATGGCGATCACCGGCTTGCCGTGCCGCTGCGCCAGCCGCGCCACGCCCACCGGGGTCTTGCCGTACAGGCTCTGGCTGTCCAGGCGGCCTTCGCCGGTGATGACCAGATCGGCCTGGGCGATCAATGCGTCCAGCCCGAGCGCCTGCGCCACGATCTCCACACCGGGCCGCAACCGCGCGCCCAGAAAGGCCACCAGCGCCGCGCCCAGGCCGCCGGCCGCACCGCCACCGGGCAGCTCGTGCAGGCGCAGGCCCAGGTCGCGTTGCAGCACCTCGGCGTAGTGCTGCAGGTTGCTGTCGAGCTGGCGCACCATGCTGGGGGTGGCGCCCTTCTGCGGGCCGAACACCGCCGAGGCGCCGGTCGGGCCGATCAGCGGGTTGTCCACATCGCAGGCCACTTCGAACTGGCAGTCCTGCAGCCGCAGGTCCAAATCCTGCGTGTCGATCCGCGCCAGCGTCGCCAGCGCGCCGCCGCCGGGGCCGATCGACTCGCCCTGCGCATCCAGCAGGCGCACGCCCAGCGCCTGCGCCAGGCCGGCGCCGCCGTCGTTGGTGGCGCTGCCGCCGATGCCGATGATCAAACGCCGCGCACCGGCATCCAGCGCGGCCAGGATCAGTTCGCCCACGCCAGCGCTGCTGGTACAAAGCGGGTCGCGCGCGGCCGCCGGCACCAGCGCCAGGCCGCTGGCGGCGGCCATCTCGATCACCGCGGTGCGGCCATCGCCGGTCAAGCCGAAGAACGCCTGCACGGGGGTACCGAGCGGGCCGCTGACCGTGCAGTCGATCACCCGCCCGCCGGTGGCCGCCACCAGCGCGTCGACCGTGCCTTCGCCGCCATCGGCCACCGGCACCTTGCGGTATTGCCAGTCGGGGAACACCTCGCGGAAGCCGGCCTCGATCTGGGTGGCCACCTCCAGCGCGGACAGGCTTTCCTTGTAGGAATCGGGTGCGATCACGATCTTCATACGGTCACTCGCTTCAGGACGGGCCACTGGTGCGGAATGGGGGCAGCGCCTTGGCGGGACCCCGCGGTGCCCTTCAGTGTGAGGTGATTCCCGGGGATGCTGGTCAACGCGCTGCCAGGGTGGGCAGGTGCGCACCCGCGCCGCGCAAGCTGCATGGACTGCCGGCCATGACGTCCGCGCGCTGCGTGACCACCGAACGACCACCACGCTGCAGCTCTGCGTTGGTGGCGAGCGTCTGCACAGGCTGTGGTTGCCTCATGCAGCGCTGCACAGCGAAGGCAGGTGCCGCGTGCAGCGCGTCAGGCTGTTCTGTCGTCGTCCTGCCGCACTCAGCTTGCCTCATGGCACACGCGCTTGCACGAAGCGATGTCGGCATCAGCGCAGTCACGACAGCTTCCCCGCACTGCGCTCTGCGAGGCTAGGACGACGCCCACGTTGTGCGGCATCGCGGACATGGGCTCGGCCAGTGTCTGTCATTCGCATTGCGACACACCTCTCTTCCAGCTTGGCAGGAGCACCACCATGTCCGACTCACGACGCGTGCATGCCCGACGCTGGTTCACGCCTGTCCTGATCGCCATGGGTCTTGGCACCGCCTCCTCTGCAAGTGCCGCCTGCACTGCCGGCAACTGGATGGTCGGCGCCGCGGAAGTGAACATGCCCGGGGTGCGTTACCAGACTGCGCATTTTGCGTTCCGATGGAGCGGTAACGGGATTTCCGGTGCCGACGTGCGCGCTGCTGGCGAGTATCTCGAACAGGTCTGGGACATCTATCTCAATCGCATCAGGTTTCCAGAGCCGTTCTGCAACGCCAGTACCAAGTACAAGGCCAATCTCTACATCGACCCCCGCTTTGGCCTGATCGGCGGCATCACCAGCACCGCTGGCATGATGATGCGCATCGGCCCGGGCGGATTGCGCGATCACTGGGGGCTGGCGCATGAATTTACCCACGCCTTGCAGTACCAGGCCGGGGGCCTGCAGGAGTCCGACTACACCGGCTGGATCTGGGAATCGCATGCCAACTGGATGGCCCATCAGATGCCGGAATTCCATGCCAGCGAGGTGCATTGCTCGAGCATGCTGGTGAATTATCCGCACCTGTACCTGGGTTCCACCCGCGACAACTACTGCAACTGGCAGTTCATGGAGTACCTCAAGGATCGCTATGGCTACTCCATCATCAACGACATGTGGAGCAAGGCCCCGCGCATCGACAACCCGCTACGCCGCACCACCGATCCATTTTCGGTGATCAAGACGAACATGGGCTGGAGCCAGGCGCAGATGAACGATGTGTTCGGCGACTGGGCCATGCGCAACGTCAACTGGGACTACACCAATCCCGATGGCAGCGACCAGGGTGCGTTATACCGCGCCCGCTACGGCAGCAATCTGTCCTTCGACCCGCAGCAAACGCAGGACTGGGACAACCGCGACCGCGCGCTGCGCATGACCGTGCTCGATCCGGTGGCCGGCCAGGCCAATCGCTATCGGGTGCCGTTCGAGTGGGCACCGCAGCGCTGGGGCTACAACCTTGTGCAGCTGATTCCGGCCGCCGGCGCCACCAGCATCACGGTCGCCTTCCAGGGCCAGGTGCAGAGCGCCCCGGCTGTCACCGGTCTCCCGGGCCTGGTCAATGACCCTGCCAGTATCCCCAACCCGGATTCGGACTGGCGCTGGGGCGTGGTGATCATCGACAGTGCCGGCAAGGCGCGTTACAGCGCCTTGCAGCGTGGTGCCAGGGCCAGCCTGAGCGTGGCCTTGAAGCGCGGCGATAGCGCGGTCTATCTGATGGTGATGGGCACGCCCACCACCATGCAGAAAATCAAATGGGATCAGTCGTATTACGCCATCTACCGCTACCCGTGGAGCGTCATCCTGACCAATGCCGCCCCGGCCGGCAGCCAGCCCAATGCCGCCACGCCCACCCCGGTGGGCCGTCGCCACGCAAATGGTGGCGGCTGGGTCGCCAATGCCGCCAATGTCGCTTCCAGCGCCTACGTGGGTCCATTTGCACGGGTGCTGGCCGGCAGCGTGCTGGGTAATGCCCGCATCGAGGGCCATGCCACGGTGATGGGCGGCACCGTGCAGGGCAACGCCGTGCTCGGCGGGCTGACCGTGTGGCATCCGGGCGCCACCATCGGCGCCAACGCCCAGGCCAGTACCGTGTTCAAGGGCCCGGGCGCGTTCGGCGCGATCAACGTGGGCGGCACCGCACAGCTGCGCGGCGACATCGAGCAGCAGGGCGCCTCGCCGGTGCAGGGCGTGTTCTACGGCTTCATCGATTCGGAGACGATGCTCAAGCCCGGGTTCGGTGCGGATCTGCGCCAGGCGGTGCCGGAGATCACCGCTCGCCCGGCCGGCTGGTGAGTGCGCGCTGCGCGCTCACCGCCTGCTCAATCGTCCAGCTCTGCCAGCCGCGCACGCACGCTGTCCACATCGATGTGCTCGCGCACATGCGGCCATTGCCGCGCCCATACCGCGCGGAACACGATCCACGCACCGAACACGCCCAGACAGGTGGAGCCCAGCGCCAGCAGCAGCGGATGCAGCGGCGAACCGTCGCCAGTCTGGAACAAGTACATGAAAGCACCGGAAAACAGCAGCCACACGCCGAACACCGGCCAGTTGCTGGCCAGCAGGCTGGCATGCGGCCGCTCGACCTCGCGCAGCAAGCGCCTCAAAGCCTTGCGTTCGTCTTCGTCGCTGGACCTCATCGGCTGCCGCTCCCTAGTGAATGTCTGCGTTGAACTCCCGGCTGCCGCGTGCGGCGACCAACCAGTGCCATCACGCACAGGTGTTGCCCTGGTTGGGCGCTTCCGATGACGGCAGCTCCCGCGCTGCAGGCACATCGCAGGCCACGCGATGCGGCGCGCACGTGCAAGACCGCCTGGCCGCCGCCACCGCGCATCATCCTCAAAGCGGCCATCCCTGCCCTGCCACCGACCTACACACGCGAGCAGCGGGCTTTACGCATTGCCCGCTGCCTCACAGCGAGCGCCCTCACACCACCCGGCAGAACACCGCTTTCAGATACCGCGATTCCTGCACGTGCGCCATGAACGGGTGATCGGGGCCGGCACCGGCCACTTTGAGGATCTGGATGGTGCGGCCGGAGAAATACGAGGCGCGCCGCAGCATGTCCAGAAACTCCTGCTCGGCCACCAGGCCGGTGCACGAGAAGGTGGCAAACAGGCCGCCCGGCTTGACCACGCCCAGCGCCAGCTTGTTCATGTCCAGGTACTTCTTCAGCGCCGGAATCACCTGCTCGCGGTCGCGGGTCATCTTGGCCGGGTCCAGGATCACCACGTCGTACTGCTCGCCGCGATTGGAGGCATCACGCAGCCACGGAAAGATATCGGCCTGCACGAACCTGGGCCGCACGTTATTGAGCTTGGCGTTGCCCTTGGCAATGGCGATGACGTCTTCGTCGATGTCCACGCCCAGCACCTCGGACGCGCCGCAGGCGGCCGCGTATACGGCAAAGCCGCCGGTGTTGCAGCACAGGTCCAGTACGCTCTTGCCTTCGACCTGCTCGCTCAGCCACTGGCGGTTCTCGCGCTGGTCGGCGAAGAAGCCGGTCTTGTGCGCACCGGCCGGGTCGGCGCGGAACTTGATGCCGTACTCGGTGATCACCGCCGCTTCGGTGGTGGTGTTGCCGTGGAAATCGAAGCTTTCCTGCTTCTGCACGTGTTCGTCGGCGAAGCTGTGGAAGCGGCAGCCCGGGAACTGCTCGCGCAGCGCCTCGTAGATCCATTCGCGGTGGCGGAACATGCCGGCGGCGAAGAACTCCACCACCACCAGGTCGCCGTAGCGGTCCACCACCAGGCCGGACAGGCCGTCGCCTTCGCTGTGCACCACGCGCCAGGCATCGGACACGCCATCGAGCTTGAGCCAGTCGCGGCGCAGGCTCACTGCCGCGGCGATCTTGCGCGAGAACCAGCCCGCATCCACCGGCACCGCCTGGTCGGTCTCCAGGATGCGCACGGCAATGCGCGAATGGCCGTTGTAGAAGCCGCGGCCGATCCATTCCCCGTCCACGCCGACCACATCGACGATGGTGCCGGGTTTGGGCTTGGCGGCGGGCTTTTCCACCAGCTTCTGGAAGATCCACGGGTGGCTGGAGCGCCAGGCATTCTTGAGTCGGACGACGGGGACAGGAGTATTCATCCGCCCATTGTATCCGGCTGGATTGACGTGCCTGCCCCGGGCACGCAGAATCGGGCGCAGAAGGGGAGTAGCTCCCAGCGTTGTCGCCGTCATGACGAGCCCTGCCATCAGGCGCTCCGGTGCAACGGCAACCGGCCCGGCCGGTTGTGAGCGAGACCTTCGCCGCGCAGGCGAAGGTCCGTCACCCGGAATCCACGATTTCCGTGTCACAAGGCCTCAGCCCACCGGTTGTCCAGGTCGTTTCACTTTCGGGATTCTTGTATGCAAACCATTGGCAATGTCTGGTTATGGGGTGGCTTCGCGATCGTGGTGATCGTGGCGCTGTTGGTCGATCTGGTGCTGATGCGCCACGGCGGTGCCCACAAGGTCACCTTCAAGGAAGCCACCTGGTGGAGCATAGGCTGGGTGCTGCTGGCGCTGGCCTTCAACGCCGGCCTGTGGTGGTACCTGCAGGGCAGCATGGGCGATGCGGCGGCCGACCGCATCGGGCTGGAGTTCCTGACCGGCTATCTGGTCGAGAAATCGCTGGCGGTCGACAACATCTTCGTGTTCCTGATGGTGATGACCTACTTCGGCGTGCCCGAGGAGCAGCGCCAGCGCGTGCTGATCATCGGCGTGCTGGGCGCGATCGTGCTGCGCGCGATCATGATCTTTGCCGGCTCGGTGCTGCTGACCAAGTTCCATTGGCTGCTGTACGTGTTCGGCGCCTTCCTGCTGCTGACCGGCATCAAGATGTGGTTCTCCGCCGGCAAGGAGCCGGACCTGGAAGCCAACCCGGTGCTGCGCTGGATGCGCGGCCATCTGCGCCTGAGCCCGCAGTACCACGGCCATGCGCTGAGCGTGATCAAGGACGGCAAGCGCTGGTTCACCCCGTTGTTCGTGGTGCTGATCCTGATTGCGGTGATCGATGTGATCTTCGCGGTGGACAGCATCCCGGCGATCTTTGCGATCACCACCGACCCGTTCATCGTGCTCACCTCCAACGTGTTCGCGGTGCTGGGCCTGCGCGCGATGTTCTTCCTGCTGGCCGGCATGGCCGACCGCTTCCACCTGCTGCCGTATGGCCTGGCAGTGATCCTGGTGTTCATCGGCACCAAGATGATGATCATCGACCTGTACAAGATCCCGGTGCTGGTGTCGCTGGGCGTGGTGGTGGCGATCCTGGTTGCGACCATCGTGCTGAGCGTGCTGCGCCCGCCCAGGCCGGCCGGGCACTGAGGAGCCGGGATTGGGCAGTCGGGATTCGGGATTGGTGGCGCAGCCTCCGCTGCTCGCAACCATGCACACCGACCATTCCGACTGGTCCTTGCCCGCCCACCGTCGCGGGACCTTACGCGGCATGGATGCCGCGTAAGAGCTTACAAGGCCGTACTTGCAGCGTGTCCTGCGATGGTGGGCGGGCAAGGGCCCTGCAGCCAAGCTGCAGATCGGCCGGAAGTGGACTTTGCAGATGGCGGATGGCGCGGCACGTGCGGTGCCGCGTCTCATCCACTTGCGTCATGCGCGGCAGACGACGCCAGGATTCGGCGGCGGGATTGGATTATCCCGCCGCCGGGCCTGCTTATCCCGAGTTTGAGAGGCTTGTAAAAAACCCGCGCGACGCCATCCGTGAAGGTATGACACCGCATCCTGTTGCCGCCGCCGACACCACCACCCAAGCTCGCCTGGATCGTTCCCGGGTGCTGCGTGCCTTCAATGTGAGCCTTGCCGCCGTGTTGCTGCTGGTGGCGGTATTCACCGCGCAAGGCATATTCGACTGGCGCGCCTGGGCGGTGGCACCGCTGCAGGCCGACGGCCTGCGCGGCATTCTCACCGCCCCGCTGCTGCATGGCTCGCTCGCGCATCTGGGCGCCAACGCCGCCGCCTTGTTGATCCTGGGCACGCTGGCCGGCAGCGTGTATCCGCGCGCCACCGCCCTGGCGCTGCCGTTGCTGTGGCTGGGTTCGGGGTTGGGCGCGTGGTTGCTGGGCGAGCCCGGCAGCCGGCATCTGGGCGCCAGTGGCGTCACCCACGGGCTGATGTTCCTGGTGTTCGTGCTGGGCCTGCTGCGCCGCGACCGCCCGGCGATTGCCACCAGCATGATCGCCTTCCTGTTCTACGGCGGCATGTTGCTGACCATCCTGCCGCACGAGGCCGGCGTGTCCTGGCAATCGCATCTGGGCGGCGCGGTTGCCGGCCTGATCGCCGCGCTGCTGCTGCGCCTGCGCGACCCGCAGCAGGCCAGGCCGCGCTACAGCTGGGAAGACGAGGACGAAGACGCCGCCTGGGAGATCAGCAACACCGAACGCGACGTGCTGGAACCGCCGCCGCCACGCCAGGTTCCTGTGCTGTGGCAGCGCCAGGACGATGGCTCGCAAAGCGTGGTGCTGCATTTCCCGCCGCGCGAGCGGCCGCCAGGTAGCTGAGACTTTCCAGGCGACCGCAGAACCGATCATGCCCTGCCCTGCGTAGGAGCGTGCCTGCGCGCGATGGGCATTACCGCTACAGCCCGTCGCGCTCTGGCGCGCTCCTACGCGACGCTGCTCAGGGGTGCCCGCTCAATGCACGCCGCGCCAGGCCCGGGTCGTCGGCGAAGAACGCATCGATGCCGGCATCCAGATACATCTTCAGCTCGGCCAGTGCGCCGCTGTCGTTGCGCTCGGTCACCGCGCCGCTGTTGCGGTTGTTGGCCGCCAGAAAATAATTCTCCGGACGGAACGTATACGGCTGCACCTGCAGCCCGGCCGCATGCGCGTCGTGCACCAGGCTGGTCGGCGTGCCCAGGCGCTGCTGCGCATCCAGCGGAATGATGCTGCGGATGTCCGGGCCGATCGCATCGGCATAGCCGGCAACCTGCTTCAGTCCCTCGGGCGTGATCATCTGCGCGTAGGTGCGTGGCGCATTGCCCACGCCCGCATCGGGCAACGCCATCTGCGCACCGCCCAGCAGCTGCAGCAAGCGAATGTTGCTGCTGCGCCCGATCTTGCCGCGCAGCTCACGCAGGTTGCCGGTCTCGAACGACTGGATGATCACCGGCGCAGTGTGTGTGTAGGCATGCGCACGCAAGGTGGCCAGCACCTTGTCTTCCATTGGCAGGCCAAGTGCCTTGAAGTAACTCGGGTGCTTGATCTCCGGAATCAGCCCGATGCTGCGCCCGGTCGCCGCCGATTCGGCGGCGACAAAATCGATGATCTCGTCGAAGCTGACGATCTGAAACTGCCCATCCCACCGCGTGCTGCGCAACTGCGGCAACCGCTCGCGCGCACGCAAGGTCTTCAATTCGGCAAGAGTGAAGTCTTCGGTGAACCAGCCTTCCATCGCCTGGCCATCGATGGTCTTGCGGGTCTTGCGCGCGGCGAACTCCGGGTGGCTGGCCACATCGGTGGTGCCGCCGATCTCGTTCTCATGCCGCGCCACCAGCACGCCATCCTTGGTTGACACCAGATCCGGCTCGACAAAATCGGCGCCATCGACGATCGCCTTGGCATACGCCGCCAAGGTGTGTTCCGGGCGCAAGGCGCTGGCGCCACGGTGCGCAAAGATCTGCACCGTCTTCGCCAACGGCGCCTCTGCCAACGCGGACCCGCTCATGCCGACCATCATCGCTCCCAACACCAACGCGCGGTGGAACTGCATCATGCCTTTCTCCAACAAAAAACAGCCATCAACACCACCGCGTCATCGTCAGGCGAGCGCGGCCGATGAGCGAGGCGGGATGTACGATGTGTACATCCCGCTTTCTCCGCATCGTCCGCACTAGCCTGACAACCACTCCCTAAGTCTTGCCAGCCACTCTAAAACCATCCACGTCGATCACCACCGGAAATCAGTCAGCAGCCATAAGACCCGCTGTTACCAATCCCCAATCCCGACTCCCCAATCCCTAACTCAGAACTTCGCATCCAAAGTCAAAAACACCTGCCGCGGCGCGCTGGCATGGAATGCCAGCTGACGGCCATTCGGATCGCTGTTGGCGAACGCGGTGAGGTTGGACGCATAGCGCTTGTCGGTGAGGTTGGTCACGTTGAGCGAGAGCTTGAGCCCCTGCAGCACGCCGGCCTGGCCAAAGTCGTACCCGGCGCCCGCATCGAACGAGGTGTAACCGCCGAAGCCCTGGTCGTTGGTGTAGGTGTAGTAGCGCTGGCCGGTGTACTTGCCGCGCAGGTTGATGTTCCAGTTGGCGTAGTTGAACGCGATTTCGCTGGCGAACATGCGCTTGGGCGTATCCACCGTGGTCTTGCCGGCAGTCGGAATGATCACGCCGTTCTGCACGTAGTTGTCGTCGTAGGTCGAATGGTTGATCGAAGCCGAGTTGTACCACTGCAGGTAGCTGGTCGGCTTCCAGATCACGGTCAGTTCGCCGCCGCGGCTGCTCACCGAGCCCACGTTGAAGAAGCGCGTGGTGCAGGCCGGCGTGGTGCCCTGCTGGATGCTGGCGCAGGGATTGAGCGAGAGCAGGCGGTTGTCGAAGGTCACGTCGTAACCCACCAGCGAGGCTTCGAAGCGGTCACGCACGAAGCGATAACCGGCTTCCACGGTGCGCGACTTCTCCGGCTCCAGTGCGCCGACGCTGGCATCGAAGGAGGCCTGCGTCACCAGCAACGGACCACCGGCGCCGCCGCCCTGGAACGCGGCGATGTTTTCCGCGTACGAGGCGAACACTTCCTGCCCGTCTGCGATGCGATAGCCCAGACCGACCTGCGGCAGCACCGACTCGCTGGCCTTGATCGAACCGGTCGCCACCGGCGCTTCCACCGCCAGCCCCGGCGTTTCGCGCGCGGTCATTTCGGTGCTCGGGCTCTTGATGCCCAGATCCAGGCTCAGGCGCTCGTCGAGGAACTTGAAGTTGCCCTGCACATAGAACTGCCGCGTGGTGATGATGTAGTTCTGCGAGAACAGCCGGCGGTCGGGATCCTGCAGGAACTTGTCATCGCTGACCGGCCCGTCGATCCAGTAGAAATTGCGCTCCACATCGTGGTGATTGCGCTCGTACCACAGCCCGGCTTCGAGATGATGCGGGCCCAGGTTCCAGCCGAGCGAGGCGATGCCGCCGGTGCGGTTGATCCAGTAATTGGTGCTGCGGATGGAGATCGGCAATGCCTGCGGCGTGCCCGGGTTGGACGCCTGGCCCGGCGACCACCAGTGGCCCTGACCCTTGTTTTCGTGGTGGTAGACCTGGGTGTGCAGGCTGATGGCATCGTTGGGCTGGAAGTCGCCGGCCACATAGAACAGATCGTCGTCGCGCAACGCGCGGCTCTGGTAGTACGCATCGTCGATGTTGTCCACGCCGCCGCTGAAGCCGCAGCGCGCCGCATTGCGCGTGGCCGGTGCGCAGTACGCCGCGGCCAACGCCCGGTTCCAGTCCGGTGCGTACAGGTTCCAGTCCCAGCCCAGGCCACGCGCCATGCCGCTCTTGGACAGATACGAATAGTCGGCCTGCGAGGTCCGCGAGGTGTCGGCGAACGCGGTCAGCTTGCCGCCGTCGAACTGGTACACGCCCTTGGCATTGAACTGCCGCGTGGTGGTCGGCGACTCCGGGCGCGCCCACATGTCGGCTTCGGCATTGATGCCGGACAGATACGCCGAAAACCCGTTGTAGTCGCCGGTGTCCACGCGCAGGAAGGTGCGCCGGTTGGCATCGGAGCCCACCGTCTGCGACAGCTGCCCGCCGAACACGCTGGACGGATCGGCCGAGTAGTACTGGATGGTGCCGCCCAGGTTGCTGGTGGACGCGGTGCCCAATGCGCCGATGCCCGATGCCAGCTCCACGCCGCCGAAGTTTTCCGCAATCAGGGCGCGGCTGATATTGAGGCCGTTGTAGTTACCGTAGGCGTTGTCACCCAGCGGCAGGCCGTCGAGCGTATAGCCCAGGCGCGTGCCGTTGAAGCCACGCAGGCTGATCGTCTGCGACTCCTCGTTGGCACCGAAGGCATCGTTGGATTGCACGTTGACGCCCGGCATGCGGTTGAGCAGTTTCTGGATGCTGGTGCCCGGCGGCAACACCGGAATGTCCTGCTGGGTGATGCGCTGCACCTGACGCGTTTCGCCCTGGCCGATCACCGAGACCGCGTCGAGTTGCTGCACGGTCGTGCCGGTATCGGCAGTCACCTCGGGATCGGCGGCGTGGGCAGCCGGCGACAGCACGAGCGCGGTAAGGACGGCGGCACTTAACAGATGGGTCTTGGGCATGAGCGGCAGGGGGACGAGTCAAAAGATGACGGCAAGCGTGCGACAGCTGTCTTGCGTCGATGCGACCGGGACATGACAGTGCTGCGACAGCAGCTGCGTATTCCGCGCCGCAGCTGCGTTGCGCTGGCATGCAGATGTCATCTGCGCGTCGTAATCTGCGCACTCATCCATCTGTGTTGTCCGAGGGTTGCTGCATGTCCGATCGCATTGCTCGCGCTTGTTTCCGGACGCTGACCAGCGTCGCCATCGCGGTGTTGGCAGTGGGATGCGGCAGTGCAAGCGCGCGCGACAAGGCGGCTCCGGCGGGCTCGGTGATCGCCACCGATGCACACGGCTACCTGGAAAAAGCACAGGTGCCCGACAGCCTGCGCCTGGTACCGCCACCGCCGCAGGACGGCAGCGCCGCGCTCGCCAACGATCAGGCCATCGCCACATCCATGCTTGCCCTGCGCGGCACACCGCGCTGGGACCTGGCCACGCAGGACGCTGCGCTGACGTTCCCGGCGGCCGCCAATCACTTCAGTTGCGCGCTCGGCATCCAGATCGACCAAGCACACACGCCGCACCTGCTGCGCCTGCTCGAACGCAGCATGCGCGATGCCAGCACCAGCACCAGCGCGGCGAAGGCCCGTTACCAGCGGCCACGCCCGTTCATGCGCAACGACCAGCCGATGTGCACGCCCGGCGACGACGCGGCGCTGCGCAAGAACGGTTCCTACCCCTCCGGCCACACCGCGATCGGCTGGAGCTGGGGCCTGATCCTGGCCGAAATCGCCCCCGCCCACCGCGACGCCCTGCTCGCCCGCGGCCGCGCCTTCGGCGACAGCCGCCTGGTCTGCAACGTGCACTGGCAGAGCGATGTCCTGCAGGGCCGCATCATGGGTGCCGCCACCGTCGCGGCCTTGCACGGTAACCCCGAGTTCCAGAAGGATCTAGCCGCTGCGCGCCGCGAGATCGACAAGGCACGTGCGAAGCAGTCAGCGATGCCCGCGCCGCAGGCGTGCGATACCGAAGACACTGCGCTACAGACCGTGTTGCCTGATGTGATGTAAGGGGTACCGCGCACCTATGTGCGCTGCGCCGTTGGCTTGGAAAAGACGGGGCGGCAATCTGGCTGACATGCGTTGAACGCTGCCGGCGCAGTTGGCGCGCTGCGTCCGCCCGCGCCCTTGCTCGCTGGCGAATTCCGCATCGCTCCGGCATGCTCCCGGCAATGGTGGCGGTTGCCTGGGTCCCGCAGCCGTTGCCGCTGGATCGCTCTGGCATGCGCGTTCATCCGCATCTTGCAGACGGCGGCCAGTCACTTCCCTTCCCACGTGCAGACCATCCCCTGCCCCGTGCCAGCGACGGGCGTGTGTGCCCGCAAGTGACGGAAACACGAGAGAGGGTGCAACAACACTGCCTCCCCGACGATGCGTTTTTGGCGGCGATGCGCGCAGGGCGGCTACCAGCCTACCCGGGCATCTGATTCAGAAGTGAGGAACGCCGGACGGCGGCCCAGCGCGGCCTTCGCCAGAAGCGGCGCCCGGCTGCGTCCACGCCGAAATTCGCAGCTGCGTACACGAATTCGCTGCCGATTACCCAGCCCAAACGCGCCATTTCACAAGAAAGTTCCCAAAGGATGACATGGTCGTAAATCTTGGGTTAATCTTCAGGTAGCCTTCAGGAAGTTGACAGCCGTTCAGCTCGCTGTCGTTTGGAGAGCACTCCCCTCAGCTGCTGCAGGGCAGTTGGGTCCACGTTTGGCAGTCGTAGTGAGCGTAGTTCATCAGGAGAGAGAGGAATGACGCGTCCAGGGGTTCGTAGTTCGTTGTCCAGGAACATCACACGCAGTGCCTTGAGCCTTGCTTTGGGCATGTGCGTGGCAGGTGGTGTGCATGCACAAAGTGCAGTGGGGTCCATCTTCGGTAGCGGGCAGCCAGGTAGCACCGTTGCCATTCAAAGCCCCCAGACGGGTGTAAGTCGCTCGGCCACCGCTGCTGCCGATGGCCGATTCACCTTCAGCCAGCTGCCTCCAGGCAGGTACGTCATCACCTCTGATGGCGTGACTCGCGAGGTCGAGGTCAAGGTCGGTAGCGGCTCGCAAGTGCTTCTGACCAATGACGCCACGACCCTGGACAGGGTCGAAGTGGTAGGCCAACGAGCGTTCAACCCGATCGATGTGTCCTCGGTAGAATCCACCACGGTGTTCACGGCCGAACAGATGATCTCGCTGCCAGTGGCAAGCGATGTCTCCTCGGTCGCCTTGTTAGCGCCTGGCGCAGTCAGAGGTGACAGCGGCCTGGGTGCAGGAAATCTCGCCTCGTTCGGCGGTTCGTCGGTGGCTGAGAACGGCTATTACATCAACGGCTTCGACGTGACCAACATGCGCACGTTTCTGTCATTCGCCAACGTGCCCTTCCAGGGCATTGGTCAGTTGCAGGTCAAGACTGGCGGTTACGGTGCCGAATATGGGCGCTCGCTGGGCGGGATCGTCAGCATCGTGACCAAGGCCGGCTCCAACGATTGGCATTACGGTGGCAGCGTCGAATGGGAGCCGGATTGGGGACGAGCTTCCGGGAAGAACGTACGCGAGCGCGATCCTGATGCGGCAGACCCGTTGTACCAGTACCGCAGCGACAATCAATACGACAGCACCATTTACTCGGCGTATGCCAGTGGCCCGATCATCAAGGACAGGCTGTTCTTCTTCGCCTTGGCCGAAGGCCGAAGCGAAACCAGCGACACGTTCGGAGCATTGACGAGCCAACGGACTCGCGACAGCACACCGCAAGGCTTGGTCAAGCTGGACTGGTATATCAACGACCGCAATCTGGTCGAGTTCACCGGCATCTACAACCAGGCCAAGACCAAGTACAACACGTACGAATACAATCTCGATGCCAACGGCGAAAACCGCTACAACGTCGGGCGCCATGAAGCACCGATCGAACGCTACGAAATGGAGAACGGTGGCAAGGTCGGCATCCTCAAATACACCGGCTACTTCACCGACAACTTCACCCTGTCGGCGCAGTACGGCTATCTGAGCAACCTGATCGGCTCGCGCTTGCCCGCCAACCCTGCCGGCGGCGAGTGCCCGTGGCGTACAGCTTCGGGCTGACCACCAGCACGGTGGATCGCTACATCGGTTGCAACCCTGGGACGATTTCCACCATCGCCGATTTGGATGCCGAACCGGACGAGGACATTCGTAAGGCATTCCGTGTCGACGGCGAATGGGTGCTGGGGGATCACCGACTGCGCTTCGGTGTCGATCAGGAGAACTACGAATCCAGCCATCGTGGCCGGACCTATGCCGGCGGCATCAACTGGGCCTATTACCTGGTACCCAATAATGCAGTTGCCACCGGCGCATTTGCCGGGCGCCCGGGCCGCACCGTGAACGGTCAGCTGGTGCCGCGCGGCTCACTGTATGCGCGCTCGCGCGTTTATCAGACCAGCAGCTCCAGCTACGAAAACACCAACAGCGCCTTTTATCTGGAAGACAATTGGCAAGTAACGGAAAACTTCCTCGCCGTGCTCGGTCTGCGCGGTGAAAAGTTCGAGAACAAGAACGGCGACGGTATCGCTTGGGTCGAATCCGACTACAAGCTCGCTCCACGGCTTGGGTTCTCGTGGGATGTGCTCGGCGACGCCAGCTTGAAGCTGTTCGGTACCGCCGGCCGCTACTACATTCCGGTGGCTACGAACTCCAGTATCCGTGCAACGGGCGCGGAATCGACTGTGTCCAATTGGTATTTTGTCGATGGATGGAGTGAAGCCGACGGCACGCCGGTCGGTCAGGGCGCACAGATTGGCGTGACCCAGACCAATGGCTCGCTGGTCGCGCCAAACCCTGCCTCTGTTGCATCCACCAATCTGTCGCCCATGTACCAGGACGAGGTGATTCTGGGCGGGCAGCTGCAATTGACGGAAAACTGGATGGCGGGCGTTCGCATGATCCGCCGAGAAGTGAAGAGCGGCATGGACGATACCTGCACGACCAATCCGTGGATCGATTGGGCCGCAGACAACGGCTTTACCGACTTCGATCCGAGTTCGGTCCCCAGCTGCTACTTCGTGAATCCGGGCAGCGATGTCACTCTCAATGTCGACTTGAATGGCGATGGCGAAGTGGAATTGGCGACCCTGCCAGCTTCGTATCTCGGTCTGCCCGAGTACCGGCGTATTCACACCGCGCTGGAGTTCTTTTGGGAGCGCACCGGTGAGAAGTTCAACTTCCAGGGTTCCTATACATTTGCCAGAACGCGCGGCAATGTGGAGGGCTACGTCAATTCCACACTGGAGCAGGAAGACCCGGGCCTGACGCAGGACTTCGATCACCGTCTGTTCACCGACGGTACCTATGGGCCGACACCGAATGATCGCCAGCATACCCTCAAGCTGTTCGGCGCCTACAACCTCACGCCGGAATGGCAGTTCGGCGGGAACCTGATACTGCAGTCCGGTCGGCCGGTCAACTGCCAGGGCTACATCCCGCTGGACGACATTCCGCAGCCTGACCAGGGCAACCTCACCGGTTACAGCGGTTCGAGCTTTTATTGCTTGAACGCTGAAGGCACCCGCGTGCTACGGCAGCGTGGCGATGAAGGGCGGACACCCTGGACCTGGACGTTCGATCTGGCGGCTGCATATATCCCCAACTGGGCCGACAACAAGCTGCGTATCAAGCTCGATGTCTTCAACCTGTTCAACAACGACAGGGTGACCGAGTACAACGAGTTCAGTGAAGCGTCCCGCGACGTGATCAGCCCGAACTATTTGAACGACGTCAATTACCAGACGCCGCGCTCGTTCCGTTTGACCGCACGCTACGATTTCTGATTGTTCGTTGCTCGAAGGATGGCATCACGAAATCCAGCCTCGAAAGAGGCTGGATTTTTTTGGCTAGAGCGTGTTATGAACTTTGAAAGAGCGTGGCTGCATTTCCAAGCATCAGAATCGTGAAGACAACAAAGTGCAAACCGGCCAAGGTTTCCG
>NZ_MDSK01000033.1 GCF_002940205.1 Xanthomonas arboricola pv. guizotiae | reverse complement strand
TCACGCGCTTCGAGAAGTTGGACGTCATGTTCCTTGGATTCCTCAACTTCGTCCTGGTCGTTGATGGGCTTCGGATGTGTTAACAGGCCCTAGGTCAATCGATCGCAAAACATCCAAAACAACACGGGCACGCCGACCATTGCCGGCGCGCCCGTATCGGTCCATCAACTCAATCCGCCAGCCGCTCCCACAGGAAGCTGTAGGCCAGCGCCGCCATATGCGCGGCCTGCGCGTTGTTGGCCGCACCGCCGTGGCCGCCTTCGATGTTTTCGTAGTAGGTCACGTCCTTGCCGGCCTCGATCATCTTAGCCGCCATCTTGCGCGCGTGGCCGGGATGCACGCGGTCGTCGCGCGTGGAGGTCAGGAAGATCACCGGCGGGTAGGTCTTCTTCGCATCGAACAGGTGATACGGCGAGAAGGTCTGGATGAACTTCCAGTCGTCGGTATCCGGGTTGCCGTACTCGGCCATCCACGAGGCGCCGGCCAGCAGATGGCTGTAGCGCTTCATGTCCAGCAGCGGCACCTGCACCACCACCGCGCCGAACAGCTCCGGATACTGGGTCAGCATGTTGCCGGTCATCAGGCCGCCGTTGCTGCCGCCCTGCACGCCCAGATGCCTGGTCGAGGTGATCTTGCGCGCCACCAGGTCCTTGGCCACCGCAGCCATGTCTTCATAGGCCTTGTGGCGGTTCTGCTTGAGCGCGGCCTGGTGCCAGCGCGGGCCGTATTCGCCACCGCCGCGGATGTTGGCCACCACGTAGACGCCGCCCTTTTCCAACCAGGCGCGGCCCAGTCCGCCGGAATAATTGGGCGTCATCGAAATCTCGAACCCGCCGTAGCCGTACAGCAGGGTCGGCGCGCTGCCATCGAGCTTCAAGGCCTTGGGGCGCACCAGGAAATACGGCACGCGGGTACCGTCCTTGCTGGTGGCAAAGTGCTGCTCGATGCTGTCCTTGCCGGCATCGAAGAACGCCGGCATGGCCTTGAGCGGCTGCGGCGCGGTGCCCACCTCCACCCACGACAAGGTGGTCGGGGTCAGGTAGTCGGTAACGGTCAACCACAGCGCGTCGCTGTCGTCGCTGTCCACCGCACTGACGTCGACGGTGCCGAACGCCGGCGCACCGACGAAGGCGCTCTTCTTCCAGCCATCCTGCCCAGGCGTGATCACGCTCAGGCGGTTCTTGACGTCTTCCAGCACGTTCAACACCAGGTGCGAACGCGTCCAGGCGATACCTGCCAGCGAGGTGCTGTCGGTGGGCTCGAACAGCACATCGAAGCTGCGCTTGCCGGCCATGAAGTCGTCAAAGCGCGTCGCCAGCAGCGAGCCGGCCTTGTAGGTCTTGCCGGCCACGGTCCAGGGTTCGCGCAGTTCCAGGGTCAGCCATTGCCGCTTGACCGACTTGCTGGCCGAGTTGGGTGCATCCACCTTGACCAGCCTGCCGTCGGCGCCCTTGAGATACAGCTCCTCGTTGTAGAAGGCCAGCGTGCGGCTGACGAAATCGCGCTCGAATCCGGGCGTGTCGTCGTGCATCGCGGCGATGTACATGTCGGTCGGCTTGCCCTCGTACACCACCGTGGCGGCGCTGAGCGGAGTGCCGCGCTTCCACTGCTTGGCGATGCGCGGATAGCCGGAGCTGGTCATCGTGCCGGCACCGAAATCGGTGAACACGTAGACGGTGTCCTGGTCGATCCAGCCGAGCCCGCCCTTGGATTCGGGACGGAAGAAGCCGTCCTTGACCCACTGCTTGCCGGCCAGATCGAACTCGCGGGTGACATCGGCATCGGCGCCGCCGCGCGAGAGCGCGATCAGGCAGCGCTGGTACTCCGGGCGCAGGCAGTCGGCGCCGTGCCAGACCCAGTTCTCGCCTTCGGCCTTGTTGAGCGCATCCAGGTCCAGCACCGTTTCCCACTTGGGCGCCGGTTTGCGATATTCGTCCAGCGTGGTGCGCCGCCACAGGCCGCGCTCGTGCTGCTTGTCCTTCCAGAAGTTGTAGTAGTACTCGCCGATCTTCTGCACGCCGGGAATCTTCGCGTCCGAATCCAGCACTTCGCGGATGCTGGTCTCCATCTGCCTGAAGGCCGGCGTGGCGGCCAGGCGCGCCTCGGTCTTGGCGTTCTGGGCCTTGACCCAGTCCAGCGACCTGGCGCCGGAGACATCTTCCAGCCAGGCGTAGGGATCGTTGGACACGGCGGTTTCCTCTGCAGAGACGGCGCCAGCGGTGATCAGACCGGCAACCAGGCAGATCGAGGCGAGTTTGGACATGAATGTTTCCGGGAGAACGAACGCCGGGAACGTAGCATAGCCCTCCGCCGCCCGACCCTGCCGAAGGTCAGGCCGCGCGCGCCTGTGTTGCCGCGCGCGACGTGCTGCGTCGGCGTTGCGCCTGCGGCCCGCGCCGACGTGGCGCACCGCACCGCGCACCTGGCCGTACCAGGGCCGGCAACGCGAACCGGTGCAGGCTCCACCAGGCCAGCATCGGCATGCCGACCAGCCATAGCGGCAGCCAGCCGATCCACTCGCTGTGGCCGCGCGCGGCTGGCCACACCAGCACCAGGGCCAGGCCGGCCAGGGCGATCTGCCGGACCGGGCGCAGCACGCGCGGGTCGGGACGTTCGGGACGACGGGAAGGACGAATCGACATGGCGGCACTCCGTGGCAGGAAGGATCAGGACAGGCCGGCAGGATTGCCTGCGCCCATCTCACCGACTGCGACCTGGAGGCGACAACCGGAAAGACCGCCATGCCGGGTGCCGGCGCCGCAGTGCCACGACCGCCGCCGGGCCGCCAATGGCGCGATCTTCGTACCCTCACCCACGCATCCGGTTGCCGCGTCCGAGGCGGCCACGTGTGCCAGACCCGACCGTTGACGCGAACTTGCCCCCTGCATGCGGTAGTGTGCTGATCCAACCGCCCCTTTGTGATGTTGCGATGCGCCTGACCGTTACGATCGCCCTCGCTTTTCTGTTCGTCCTCGGCCTGCCCGTGGCATCCGCCAGGGACACGCCCGCCAGCGAGCCGGCGGTCGATCTTTCCAAGATCATGGGCACCTGGTATGTGATCGCACGCATGCCCAACCCGGTCGAGCGCGGCCATGTCACCAGCCGCGACGAGTACACCCTGGTCGAAGACGGCAAGGTGGCGGTGCGCTATCTGTACCGCGAGGGCTTCGGCGAGCCGGAGAAAGAGGTCAACGCGCGCGCCTCGGTGGATGCCGAGAGCGGCAACCGCGACTGGCGGGTATGGTTCTACAAGGTCATCCCCGCCAAGCAGCGCATCCTGGAAATCGCACCGGACGGTTCGTGGATGCTGATTTCCTACCCCGGCCGCGACCTGGCCTGGATCTTCGCGCGCAAGCCGGACATGAGCCGCGACCAGTACCGCAAGCTGGTCGACAAGATGCGCGACGACTATTCCATCTACACCGACAAGCTCAAGCGCGTGCCGCAGTTGCGCGAGCAGGTGGACCGCCTGGGCTTTGAAGTACCCAGCAAGCGCTGACATTGGCGTGCCGGTCGGTTGCCCGGCCGGCGTCGATTGTTCCAGGCGTCAGTCGACTGGATGCGCGGGTCGAGAATATCCGGCGCGGCGCTGGCGGCGTGGTCGCTTCAACGTCGGCTGCACGCTCCCGGCGCGGTCGCGCGACGCGTTACGCTGCAACCCGCGTTACCGCCCGTGGTGGCGTTGACGCGTGCTGCGCTTTATCAGCGCCGGTTCGGGTGCACGCACCCGCTTGTGCACGACAGCTCGTCGCACGACGGCGCGCTCCAGCGGCGTCTGTGGCTCAGTCGTAATTGCTCAACGCCAGCGACAGCAGCGCCTTGGCCTGCTCGCGCAGCGACACCGGCTCGACGATTTCCGCGTCCGAGCCGTAATGCAGCACGTCCATCAGCAGTTCGCGCGAGTTGCTGTACGGCACCTTGAGTTCGTAACGGCCATCGGCCAGAAAGCGGCCCTGCTGCTTGGAATGCCAGTGCTCGTCGGCGACCCAGCGCGCGGCCTTGGCACTGAACACGATGGTGGCCCAGCCCTTGGGCGCGCCGGAAAAGATGCCGTAGCTGGCCGCCAGCTGCTCGTCCAGCTCGCTGTCGGGCACATCGCGCGGCACGCTCTCGAGCAGGCGCGCGTGATTGATGCGGTCCACCGCAAAGCTGCGCACGCCATCGCGGCCGTGGTCCCAGGCATCCAGGTACCAGTTGTCGCGGTAGTGGGTGATGCGCTGCGGAGACACCGTGCGCTTGGTCGATTCGTCGGTGGAACGGGCGCGGTAGTCGAAGCTCAGCTGCTTGCGCTCCAGCACGCCGGAGGCCACGGTGCGGAAGCTGGCTTCGTCCAGCTTGCGGCCGCGGTGCGGAATCACCCGCACCCGGTCCACCGGCCATTGCGACACGCCGGCCTGGGCGGCCAGCAGCCCTTCGATGCGTTGCTGCAGCGGCGCCAGCATCGAGGACAACACCCCGCCACCGGTGCGCGCCAGCAGTTGCTGGGAGGCCAGCAGCGCGTGCAGCTCTTCCGAACTCAGCCACAGGCCGGGCAGTTCGAAGCGGTCGCTTTCGCCGGAGAGATAGCGGAACCCCGATTCGCCGTCGCCTTCCACCGGCGCCATCAGCGCATCGCGCAGAAACGCCAGGTCGCGGTACACGGTTGCGCGGGAGCAGTTCAGCTCATCCTGCAGCCGCGCCACCGTGACCGGGTAGCGTGCCGATTTGAGCAAGCGATGCAGGGAGTTGATGCGTTCGTAGCGGTCCATGCGTCGATTATGTCCGAGTCTTTGCGTGGCGGGGTGAGCATGGCTGTCAGGCCGCAGCGACAGCAGACCCAGGTTACGCCCGACCCGAGCGCCTGGTCTGTTGGGTCGGTCGCAACCGGCACGTCGCCGCATCCACGCCTGCAGTGCCGCTGCTGCTTGCGCGCGACTTGGCGGGGGCGCCCGGAACGGCGCCGCGTGCCGCGCCCGAATCGCCTCTGCCGTGATCGGTGCAGCTTGCTGCACGCAAGCACGCAAACAGGCAGCGCTGCGGTCCACACCAAGTGCCGCGCCGGAGCCACCCTGGCGCATCACCAACTGCATGCGGCCTTACCGGTCACTCCGGTCACGCCACTACCGAGCAGGCTGGTGCTGGCGAAGTGCCACGCTGCCACACCGGATCCCTGTTCGCCCGTCGGTTTGCACACGACCTGTCCGGCCGCTCCGGCCCAGCCCGCTTGCTGCGCCCGAACCCCCAATGAAGCGGACCGTTCACCTGGCAATGACGTCACCGCACAGTCCGTTATCATGAAATCGCTTCCACCCTCCGCCCCCCCTCCAAAGCGAGCTGCCCATGTCCCGCCGTGCCCCGTTGTCTGCCCTGCTGCCGCTGTTGTTGATCACGCCCACCGTCTGGGCCCAGGCAGTCGCACCGGCGCCGGCAGACCCGGCCGCAGCGCTGATGCCCTCGCCGTGGAGCGGCAGCAGCGGCGAGCTCGGCTATGCCGCCGCGCATGGCAATAGCACCACCGACAGCCTCAATGGCCGCGTGCGCCTGCGCTACACCGACGGCGACTGGATCCACAGCCTGGATGCCACCGCGTTGCGTTCGAGCTCGGAATACACCAACACCAACGACGACGGCAGCACCGAGCGTGAGCGCCAGACCACAGCCGAGCGTTACACCGGCAGCGTCGGCAGCGCATTGCAGTTGGGCGAACACCGCCAGCTCACCGCCACCGGCCGTTACGAACACGACGACTTCGCCACTTACGACCGCCTGGCGACGTTCGGTATCGGCTACGGCACGCGCCTGATCGATGCCGACCGGTTTTATCTGGATGCGCAGGTGGGCCCGGGTGTGCGCCGTGCGCACAACAGCGACGAAGACCGTAACGAAACCGGGTTGATCGGTCGCGGCCTGTTCGACCTGAAGTACACCGTCACCGACAACACCGACCTGATCAACACGCTGCTGGTGGAATCGGGCGAATACAACACCTACGCGCAGAACGATTTCGGCGTGCAGGTCAGCATGAACTCGCACTTCGCGCTCAAGGCCGCCTGGCAGATGCGCCACAACAGCGATGTCAGCGACGGCGACAAGAAGACCGACACCCTGACCACGGTCAACCTGGTCTACACATTCAAATAAACAACCGCGAGCGGTAGGAGCGGACCCGGCCGCGAAGGGCCTTCCCGGGAAAGCCTCTCGCGGCCAGGGCCGCTCCTACGCAGAGCGCAGCTTGCCGGACAGGCCCTGCGCGAAACGGCGGTCAATCGGGCCCAGACATTCGACTACGCAACCGCACTCTGTAGGAGCGGCCCTGGCCGCGAGGGCGTTCCCGGGAAAGCCTCTCGCGGCCAGGGCCGCTCCTACGCAGAGCGCAGTTTGCCGGACAGGCCCTGCGCGAAACGGCGGTCAATCGGGCCCAGACATTCGACTACGCAACCGCACTCTGTAGGAGCGGCCCTGGCCGCGAGGGCGTTCCCGGTATCGCGTTACACGTCGACGCAGTGGCGCGTTACAGCTCGGCCAGCAGCTGCGCGGCGCCCTTGTCGAACAGGCCTTGCGCGACCAGGCGGCCGAGGGCCTCGGTGTCGTTGGCGCTGCCGTGCGCCTCGGCGTGGATCAGGCGTCCATCGCTGGCGCTGCCGACCATGCCCTGCAGGAACAGGCCCTGCCCTTCCCAACGCGCGAATGCCGCCACCGGCACATGGCAACTGCCGTGCAGCGCGCGATTCATCGCCCGCTCCGCTTCCACGCAGGCGCGCGTGCGGCCGGCGTCCAGCACTGCCAGCAGGCCATGGATACGCGCATCGTCGCCACGGCATTCCACCGCCACCGCGCCCTGGGCCGGTGCCGGCAACCAGTCCGGGACGTCCAGACGCGCGGTGATGCGCGCATCCAGGCCCAGCCGCTGCAGGCCGGCGCAGGCCAGCACGATGGCGTCGTAACCGCCGTTATCGAGCCTGGCCAGGCGGGTGTTGACGTTGCCGCGCAGGTCGATCAATTCCAGATCCGGGCGGGCCGCGCGCAGCTGCGCCTGACGTCGCAAGGAGGAGGTACCCACGCGGGCGCCCAACGGCAGCGCCTGCAGGTTGGCATAGAGATTGGACACCAATGCGTCGGCGGCATCGCCGCGCTCCATGATCGCCGGCAGCACGAAGGGCGCGTCCAGCTCCATCGGCACATCCTTGAGCGAATGCACCGCGCAATCGGCCTCGCCGCGCAGCATCGCCAGCTCCAGCTCCTTCAGGAACAGGCCCTTGCCGCCGATCGCGGCCAGCGAACGGTCCAGCACCTCGTCACCGCGGGTGCTCATCGGCACCAGCGCGACCTCCAGCCCGGGGTGGTGCTGGCGCAGCGCGGCGGCGACGTGTTCGCTCTGCCAGAGGGCGAGCGGGCTCTTACGGGTAGCGATGCGGAGCGTGGTCATCGGGCCATTATCACGGACCGGGCGCGTAACTCCTACCTGGGGCGCACGCCGGCGCCCGCAGCACAGTGCCGCGACCGAGCAACGCACCTCAGCACACGTGACAGGTCACGCCCTAACGCAGTTGCTCGCGCAGGCTGGCCACGCAGCGGCGGCTCACTTCCAGCGGGTGCGGCACGTTGCGCAGCACCGCGTGCACCTGGCCATCGCCGCTGCGGCGCAATTCCACCAGCTCGGCGCGCGCGACCAGACAATTGCGGTGGATGCGCACCAGGCGGTCGGCGAATTCGTCTTCCAGCGATTTGAGCGACTCTTCGATCAGGTCCTCGCCGCGGGCGTGGTGGACGATGACGTACTTTTCCTCGGCCTGCAGGTAGCGGATGTCGCCGATGGCAATCAGCCGCAGGCTGCCGCGCAGGCGTGCACACAGATGCGTGCGCGACGGCGGCGGCGTGGCGATGGGTGCGCGCCCGGCCAGGAAGGTGGCCACCTTTTCCAGTGCGGCGGCCAGGCGTTCGGGGCGCACCGGCTTCATCAGGTAGTCCAGCGCGGCGGCATCGAAGGCCGACAATGCGTGCTGGTCGTAGGCGGTGCAGAACACCACCGCCGGTTGCGGCTGGCTCTGGCGCAGCAGGCGCGCGGTTTCCAGGCCGTCGACGCCGGGCATGGCGATGTCCAGCAATACCAGGTCCGGATGCAGGTGATGGCACTGCTGCAGCACCTGCTGGCCGTTTTCGGCCTCGCCGATCACTTCGACATGCGGATGTTCGCCCAGCAGCAGGCGCAGGCGCTCGCGCGCCAGCGGCTCGTCATCGGCGATCAGCACCCGCACTTGCGTGGCCGTCATGGACATCCCCCCTTCGCTGCAGCGACTCCCCCGTCACGGCAGCGGCAATGTGATCTCACAGGCATAGTAGCCCTCGGCCCAGCTGGCCGCCATCCGTGCCCCGGCCCCGAACTGGAACGCCAGCCGGTGCGAGATGCTGGCCTGGGCATGCCCGGCCCCGGCCACCAGCGGCAACTGGGTGCCCGGCTGCGGGGCCGGATTGACGATACGGATCTGCAGCTGGTTGCCACGCTGGCGCAGCGACAGGTACAGCGTGCCGCCCTCGGGCATGCGCGAGACGCCGTGCAGCACGGCGTTTTCCACCAGCGGCTGCAGCACCAGGCGCGGCATCGGCAGCTCCCATGGCAACGGCTCCTGCCGGTGCCAGCGCACCTGCAGGCGCTCGCCCAGGCGCAGCGATTCGATCGCCAGGTAGCGTTCGGCCAGTTCGCATTCGGCACGCAAGCTGGACATGCCTTCGCCGGCACCGAGCGCGGCGCGGAACAGATCCGACAGGTCCAGCACCGCCTGCTCGGCCACGACCGGGTCGCGGCGCAGCAGGCTGGCGATGAGATTCATGCTGTTGAACAGGAAATGCGGGCGGATGCGTGCCTGCAAGGCATCGGCCTGGGCACGCGCATTGGCCTGCACCTGCGCTTCCCAGCGGTCGCTGACGTAGAAGTAGCGCAGTGCCAGCGCGGTGATCAGCACCACCGTCGCCGCGCTGCCCAGGGTGAAGCGCCAGAAGCCGACCAGGGGACCGAGCGGGGCCTGGTCGAGCGCCGCATACAGGGCGTGCACGATTCCGGCGCCGAGCATCGCCACCACCGCGGCGATCGACAGCGCGGCCAGCCCGCCCACCCGTGGCGGCAGCCGCGACAACGCCGGCCGCAGCACGCACAGCAGCACGCTGACCGCCAGCGCCAGCCATAGCGCCAGGCCGCTGGCAGAGACAAAGCGCGACAGGGTGATATTGCGCGCCGCACCGGCGTCGGGCACCAGGGTCACCACCAGCACCACCAGTTCGGCCAGGCCCAGCATGGCGCCCAACCGCGGCAGCCGGCACAGGTCCGGCATCCAGGCGGTCTGGGGCGCGTGCTGGGCCATGGCCTCAGGCGGCGGTGAAGCGCGCCTGCATCCAGGTGCGCAAGGCCTCGATCTCTTCCAGGCAGACCTGGTGGCCCATCGGGTAGGTGTGCCAGTCCAGTTCGAAACCGAGCGTGCGCAGGGTCTGCATGCTGGCCTGGCCGGCATCGAACGGCACCACCGGATCGGCGGTGCCGTGGGCCATGAACACGGGTTGGCGGGCAGCGACCGGCTGCAGCTGGCTGGCGGCCGCCGCCGGCTCGGGCAGATAGGTGGACAGGGCGATCAACCCGGCCAGCGGGACGCTGCGCTGCAGCCCGACCGCCAGGGTCACCGCGCCGCCTTGCGAGAACCCGGCCAGCAGCATGCGCTCGGGGACAATGCCGCGGGAGTGCTCGTGGGCGATCAACGCCTCGACCTGGGCCACCGATTCGGCGATGCCGGCCTTGTCGGCACGCGTGGCGAAATCCATGCCGACGATGTCGTACCAGCCGCGCATGCGCACGCCGTTGTTGATGGTGATCGGGCGGATCGGCGCATGCGGAAACACGAAGCGCAGCGCCGGCCAGTCCGGGCGCACCAGTTCCGGCACCATCGGGGCGAAGTCGCTGCCATCGGCGCCCAGGCCGTGCAGCCACAGCACGGTCCATTGCGGGTTCGGTCCGGTCTCGCGTTCGATCACTTCCAGCATCATCCAGCTCCGCTTGCGGGCTGGGCATTATGCCTTGCGCCATCGGCCGGACCGCTCACGGACCGGCCGAGCCAGCGCGACCAAGCGGTCTCGGCGCCTGTCGCGGGCGCCTTCGCTTGGCACGACAGCGGAGATCGCAACGCGTATCGATCCGCGATGCACCGCCTGCACGCTCAGATCAGCGACGGCTCCAGCGCGGCGGCGCGGCGCAGCTCGGCTGCACGCACCAGCACCTTGGGCGGATCGAGCTCTTCGGGAATGCAGAAGATGCCGGCGCGGCGCAGGGCCAGGCCGGTGCGGCGCAGTGACGTCACGGCCACCACCGGGATCGACACCGCCATGCCCACGATCACCGGCGCCATCCAGGCCGCCAGCGATGGCGACACCGTATAGGCCACCGCGCCCATGAACAGGCCGAACACGGTCAGCCCGCCGTAGCTGCGCAACAGCGCCGGCCACGACAGCTTGCCGTCGTCGCGCACCTGCGCATCCCAGCCCGAATCCTTGCCGGCCAGCACCTCGAACACGCCGCGCGACTGCAGATACATCACCACCGGCGCCATCAGCGCCGCCAGCACGGTTTCCAGCAGGATGCTCAGCAGCGCGCGGATGGCGCCGCCGCAGGCGCGCAACTCGCGCGGGTTGAGCAACAGCGCGATGTAGCCCAGCAGCTTGGGCGCCAGCAGCACGAACATGGTGCAGACGAAGATCCAGATCGCGTTGCCCTGGCTGCTGCCATGCCAGTAGCGGGCGGGCGAGAACGGCAGGTCGCCGGCCAGGTCGATGCCGCCGCCGGCCAGCGGAATGCCGATGCCGATCAGCATCAGCAGGCCCCACATCGGCGCAGTGAAGTAATGCCCGATGCCGATCAGCATGTGCATGCGGCTGATCCAGTGCAGGCCCTTGGCGCCAACCACCTTGGCGTGCTGCAGGTTGCCCTGGCACCAGCGGCGGTCGCGGATCAGCAGGTCGGTCAGCGTGGGCGGGCCTTCCTCGTAGCTGCCCTGCAGGTAGGGCACCATGTGCATGGCCCAGCCGCCACGCCGCATCAGCGCCGCCTCGACGAAGTCGTGGCTGAGCACGTGGCCGCCGAACGGCTTGCGCCCGCGCAGCGACGGCAGGCCGGCGTGATCGGCGAAGGCCTGGGTGCGGATGATGGCGTTGTGGCCCCAGTAGTTGCTCTCGGCGCCATGCCACCAGGCCACGCCGAAGGCGATGATCGGCCCGTACACGCGCCCGCCGAACTGCTGCATGCGGGCGAACAGGGTCTGCCCGTTGACCACCGCCGGCAGGGTCTGGATCAGGCCCACGTCCGGGTTGTCTTCCATGCCGGCGACCAGCCGCACGATGGTGTCGCCGGTCATCACGCTGTCGGCGTCCAGGATCAGCATCTGCGGGTAGTTGCCGCCGAAACGGCGCACCCAGTCGGCGACATTGCCGGCCTTGCGCGCGGCATTGTCGGCGCGGCGGCGGTAGAAGATGCGCCCGTGTCCGTCGACGCGATCGCACAGCTCGTTGTACACCAGTTCTTCGGCACGGCCGATGTGTTCGCGGGTGGTGTCGCTGAGCACGAAGAAGTCGAATCGCTCCAGCTGGCCGGTTTCGGCCACCGATTCGTAGATCGCCTGCAGGCCGGCCAGCAGCCTGCGCGGATCTTCGTTATAGGTGGGCATCAGCAACGCGGTGCGCGTGTGCAGGGTCGGCAGCGGCGCGTCCGGGTCGATGCCGAGCTTGCGTCCGGCGCGTGCCACCACGGTGACGAAACCGGCCACCGCGCTGGCGAAGGACATCGCGATCCAGGCGAACAACAGCACGAACAGGCCGAGCAGGCAGCCTTCCAGCACGCTGAGGCCATCAGGCCACAGCACGCTGAGCATCACCCACACCGCCACGGCGGTGGTGGCCAAGGTGCCGCCGATCAAATAGAAACGCCGCACGCCGATGCCGACCGGCGCGGTGCGCTGATGCGGCACCTGCAGACGGCCTTCGCGCAGGGATTGCTCGGGCATGGCCAGCGGCGCTTCCGGTGGCAGCGTGGGCTGACCGGCGTCGAGGGCGGAAACGGGGGGAAGATCGGTTGGTGCGGGGGAAAGAGTCACAGTGCCGTCCATCAAGGCTGCCCGCCGCACGATCGCGGCAGTGTGGGCGGAAGCGGGAGATCCCTCCCCGCTACGCGTGGCGACGTCGCCGCATGCACCGCGGTCCGGGCGAGCCCGGCAGTGCGGGACCACGTCGCAGAATCAGCAGCTCTAAGACCACTCCGATGCACAAGCTCTCCTGGCTGCGACGATGACGTCGCGGCTCATCTTAAAGAATCGACCGTTAAAGGAAACGAAGGCCGCGCTGCAGTCTTCGCCCCACCCGACGAGGACCGCGCGGCAGACTACGCCGCAGCGACCGAACGCTACCCCAACAGATTGCGGCCTGGCACGCGTGCTGTCACGGGCGGCAAACCGCACTGTCATGTCAGACAAGTGCAAGTGATGTGCCAGGACCTGCAATCGGTTGCAGCGCCAGCCTGCCGGCGCGCGCGATCAAGGCGATGGGCTGAGCGGTTCTAAGGCATTCTGCCGCGCGTCACGGTGCATCGGAATAAGCGATGTCGGGCTTGGCCCACGTCGGCGCAGTACACGAAGTGCGTCTGCGCCTGTGATCGCCGGCAAGGACACCGCGCCAGGGAGTTGGTCGGTGGTCAAGTGAAAAGCTATTGGTCGAGCGATGGACATCGGACGTTAGGCCGCATCGTTGAATGCATCGTGCATTGCTTGCACCGTGCCCACCGACCATCTCCGATGCCCGCCCACCGTCGCGGGCAAGGGCCTGCAGCCAGGCCCCGGATCAGCCGCTCTGGCGCCCTCCCTGTCCGGAGGCGGCACATGCGCACATCGCACATGCCGCATCGAACAGCAGCAGCGCCGCCTGACGGAAGCGCTGCCGCCATAGCGGCCGGTGTTACTTGCGCGCAGCCTCGCTGGCGTCGCGGGTGGCGCGGAACTCCGAATCGTTGCTCCAGTTCGGCCACTGGCGCGAATCGGCCAGCTGCTGGCCCAGCGCATACAGCACGCCCAGATCGCGCGCCGCACCGGCGAAGGTCCAGTCCGGCTTCCACTCGTCGCCCTGCTGGTGATAGCGCTTGGCGGTGTAGTCGTCGGCCGCGGCCTTGCCCGCGGCCACGCCGCCCACTTCCCAGTCCTGCCCGGCCGCATACGACAGCGCCGGCACGCCACGCTTGGCGAAGGAGAAATGGTCCGAGCGGAAGAAGTACCCCGCCTGCGGCTTGGGATCGGGCGTGTAGCGCAGCTTCCACTGGCCGGCGACGGTCTTGAGCTGATCGAGCAATTCGAGTTTTGCGGTGCCGTAGATGCCGAAATCGCGCGATGACACGAACGGGCTCATGCCGTCCATGTTGATCACCGCCACGGTGGTGTCCAGCGGATACAGCGGCTTGGAGGCGTAGAACTCCGAGCCCAGCAAGCCCTTTTCCTCGGCGGTGACCGCCAGGAACACCACCGAGCGCTGCGGCTTGGGGCCGGCGGCAAAGCCGCGCGCCAGCTCCAGCAGTGCGGCGGTGCCGCTGGCGTTGTCCAGCGCGCCGTTGAAGATGGTGTCACCGCGTGCGTCCGGCTTGCCGACGCCGATGTGGTCCCAATGCGCGCTGTAGATCAGCGTTTCATCCGGATGCGTGCTGCCTGGCAGCCGTGCGACCACGTTGTGCGAGGTGATCACGTCGGATTTGACCTGGTAGCTGGCGCTCAGCCCCTGGCCCTTGAGTTCCACCGGCTTGAAGCCGCGCGTCTGCGCCTGCTTCTTCAAGGTGTCGAAATCCAGCCCGGCCTGCTTGAACAGGTCGGCGGCCAGATCGCGCTGGATCCAGCCTTCCAGGGTGGGATGCGCGGCGCGCGGGTTGTCGCGCACCACGTCGAACATGGTGTTGGTGTTGGAGCTGGCCACGGTGTCCCAGCCGTAGGAGGCGGGCGCGGTTTCGTGCACCACCAGCACGCCCAGCGCGCCCTGGCGGGCGCCTTCTTCGTACTTGTAGGTCCAGCGGCCGTAGTAGGTCATGCCGGCGCCGTCGAAGGCGCCCTTGCCGGTTTCGAAATCCGGGTCGTTGATCAGCACTACCGCGATCTTGCCCTTCAGGTCCACGCCCTTGAAGTCGTCCCAGTCGCGCTCCGGCGCCTTGACGCCGTAGCCGACGAACACCAGCGGCGCGTTGGCGATGTCGACCTTGGACGAGCCGTCCAGCGCGGCGCGGATGGCGATCTGCTTGCCCTGGGTCAGCGCCTGCGGCTTGCCGGCGTGCTGCAGGGCGATGGTCGGCGTGCCGACGATATCGGCGCGGCGCAGCGGCACCGCCTGGGTCCAGCCGCGCTTGCCGTCGGTCAGATCGCCGCCCGGCTGCAGGCCGGCGTCGGCGAACTGCTTGCTCAGGTAGGCAATGGTCTTTTCCTCGCCGGCGGTGGCCGGGCCGCGGCCTTCATAGGCATCGGAGGCCAGCTCCTTGACGTCGCGCGAGATGCGCGCGCCATCGAAGCTCGGCGTCGCCGCCATCAGCGCGGTCGAGACCGCCATCGCCAGCATTCCCATTGCAACGCGTTTGGTAACAACTCGCTTCACTGCAGCACCCAGGTAGTGTCCGAACAGCCCTGAAGTGTAGCTACTACGGCGTTCGATCGGGGATGCATGACAACAGGCGATGCCCGCCGCCGACCAACGCCACTGCCGCTCAGAACAGATCGACGCTGCCGACCTGCTGGGCGACCTGCCGCATCTTTCCGCTGGCCACCAGTTCGGCGTACACCTCGGTGCGATTGCGGCCGTGCTGCTTTGCCCAGTACAGCGCCTTGTCGGCCTGGTCGAGCAGCTGGCTGATCAACTGGCCGTCGGTCAGCTCGACGATGCCGGTGCTGAGCGTGACCTTGCCGACCTGCGGAAACACCTGCTCGGCC
This sequence comes from Xanthomonas arboricola pv. guizotiae, assembly GCF_002940205.1. Classification (GTDB taxonomy): domain Bacteria; phylum Pseudomonadota; class Gammaproteobacteria; order Xanthomonadales; family Xanthomonadaceae; genus Xanthomonas; species Xanthomonas arboricola_C. The sequence goes on along the minus strand of NZ_MDSK01000033.1, from coordinate 37,295 downwards.
ACCGCCTTGCGGAAGCGTTCGAACAGGCTCACCGCAGTGTCGCGGTCCACGCCGCGCAACACGATCACGAACTCTTCGCCGCCGAAGCGGAACAACAGATCGTCCGGGCGGAAGCAACGCTGCATCAATTGCGCGACCAGCAACAGCACCTCGTCGCCATACAGATGGCCGAAGCTGTCGTTGACGCGCTTGAAGTGATCGATGTCGACGATCCCCAGCCACACGCCTTCGCTGGCCGCCGCGTCCGCACCACCGGCGAACAGGCGCAGGATCACATCGTCGAAGGTCTTGCGGTTGCGCAGGCCGGTCAACGCATCGCGCTGGGCATCGTCGAGCAGGCTGCGGTAATTCTGGAAGAAGCGCGCAAAGCCCTGCAGCATCACCTGCTCGGCGGCGCCGGGCGCGCGCGTGCCGCCCACGCGCAGGCAGGTGCGGATGCCGCGCGCCTCCATCATCGGGTACACCAGCAGCGCGCGGCCGTCCTGCTGCAACTGCACCACATCGCCAGGCCCGTGCAGGTCGGCCAGTTGCGCGCGCATCTGCGTGTCGTGGATGTCGGCCACCGTCAGCGACAGCCGGCCATCCTCGCGCAGCCGCGTTTCGGCCATGCTGCGGCCGTCCGGCGCGATGCGCAGCAACGACAGTTCCTCGGACGCGCAGACCTCGCGCATGGTGCGCAGCAGACTCAGGTCGAGCAGATCGGCGTCGCGGATGGCGGTCAGGTCCACCATGCGTTCCAGCAAGGGTGCCGTGGTCACTGCCGCACCATCCCGCAAGCGGACGCAGGCGCGCAGCGCCGGTCACGGCACGCGGGCACATCTCTCGGGCTGGAACGCACTGGCATCACGGCGGGTTACCGGCAATCTCGATGCGGGTTCATCGGCGCTGGGCGCACGAACTTGAGTCCGCGCGCCGGCCGCTGCAGCGCACGGCCAGCCGACGTACACGGATGTGCAGGCGCGCGACCGGCCGGTGCACCAGCCGCGCTCACGGCAGTGCGGACTCCAGCGCATCGTCGCCCAGCGCGTGCGTCTGCATCAGGCGCCGGCTGCCGGCATTCAGGCCCTTGACCTGGACATCCAGCCCATGATGGCGCAACCGCTGCACCACCTTGTCCAGCGCCGCCACCGCGGTGATGTCCCAGAAATGCGCGCGGCCGACCTCGATCACCACCGCGCGGCCGGGCACTTCGCGTGCGTCGAAGGCGTCGATGAACACATCGGCCGAGGCGAAGAACACCTGCCCGCGCACGTGGTAGGTGCGCACGCCATCGTCGCCGTCGCTGTGCGTGATCTGCAGCAGCCCGGCCACCTTGAAGGTGAAGAACACCCCGCTCAGCACCACGCCCACCGCCACTCCGGCGGCCAGGTTGCGGGTGACCAGGGTCACCGCCACGGTGGCCAGCATCACCACGCTGGAGGTGCGCGGATGGGTGATCACGGTGCGCAGCGAACGCCAGTCGAAGGTCTCGGCCGAGACCATCACCATGATCGCCACCAACGCGATCACCGGCACCTGCGAGACCCACGGCTTGAGCAGCACCATCAGGATCAGCAGGAACACCCCGGCGAACAGGGTGGAGAGACGGCCACGCCCGCCGTACTTCACGTTGCCCACGGTCTGCCCGATCATGCCGCAGCCGGCAATGCCGCCGAACAGGCTGGCAGCGGTGTTGGCCAGCCCCAGCCCGGTGCACTCGCGGTTCTTGTTGCTCGGGGTGTCGGTGAGTTCGTCGACCACGCGTGCGGTCATCAGCGATTCGAGCAGCCCCACCATCGCGATGGCCAGCGCCGGCAAGGCGATGATGCGCAAGGTCTCCAGCGTCAGCGGCACCGCCGGCCACTGCAGGACCGGCAGCGCATCGGGCAGCTTGCCAAGATCGGCCACCGTCTCCAGCGGCAGATGCAATGCCGCGCCCAGCCCCGTCAGTACCAGGATACACAGCAACGGCGAAGGAATCGCCGACACGCCCGGCAGCGGCAGCCGCGGCAGGCCGTAGATGATGAGCAGGCCCAACGCCAACATGCCCCAGGTGGCCAGGTTGGCGTGCTGCAGATGCGGCAGCTGCGCGGCGAAGATCAGCACCGCCAGCGCGTTGACGAAGCCGGTGCGCACCGAACTGCTGACAAAGCGCATCAGCACGCCCAGCCGCAACAGCCCGAACAGGATCTGCACCGCACCGGCCAGCAGCCCGGCCGCCAGCAGATAGGGCAAGCCGTGCGCAGCCACCAGCGGTGCGGCCACCAGTGCCACCGACCCGGCCGCAGCGGAAATCATCGCCGGGCGGCCGCCGAAGAACGCGATGACAATCCCGATCACGAACGATGCGAACAACCCCACTTGCGGATCGACGCCGGCCACGAACGCAAAGGCGATCACTTCGGGGATCAGCGCAAAGGTGGCGACCGCACCGGCCATCAGTTCGCGCGCAGGCGAGGCGCGCCATTGCGCCAGTTCGGCACGCAGCAAGGACATTGTGAAGACACTCCGGGGACAGAAAGGACAGCCTGCGGACAGGCGACAGCGGCGATAGTGTGCGCGAAAGCGACCCGGCCCGCAGCCAGCGTGTGACCGGTGCGGCAATGCGCCTTTTCTGTGGTCCGGATCACGCCAAACGATGCGGCCGCGGACCAAGATGCCCCCTCACCGGGTTCGGGTGTCGAGCCGGGTTCGCTAGGGAGATCACCATGTCCATTTTCAGGACTGCCAGTACGCTCGCACTGGCCACGGCGTTGGCGCTCGCCGCCGCACCGGCCTTCAGCTATTCCATCAGCAACAACAAGATCGTCGACGACAGCGGCAAGGTGGTCCAGCTCAAGGGCGTCAACGTGTTCGGCTTCGAGACCGGCAACCATGTCATGCACGGCCTGTGGGCACGCAACTGGAAGGACATGATCAAGCAGATGCAGGGCCTGGGCTTCAACGCCGTGCGTCTGCCGTTCTGCCCGGCCACCCTGCGCAGCAGCACGATGCCGACCAGCATCGATTACAGCCTCAATGCCGATCTGCAGGGCCTGAGCTCGCTACAGATCCTGGACAAGGTGATCAACGAATTCAACGCGCGCGGCATCTACGTGCTGCTGGATCACCACACCCCCGATTGCGCCGCCATCTCCGAGCTCTGGTACACCAGCGCGTATTCCGAAGCGCAGTGGCTGGACGATCTGCGCTTTGTCGCCAACCGCTACAAGAACGTGCCCAGCGTGATCGGCCTGGACCTGAAGAACGAGCCGCACGGTGCCGCCACCTGGGGCACCGGCAACGCGGCCACCGACTGGAACAAGGCCGCCGAGCGCGGTTCGGCCGCCGTCCTCGCGGTGGCGCCGAAGTGGATCATTGCGGTGGAAGGCATCACCGACAACCCGGTCTGCTCGACCAATGGCGGCATCTTCTGGGGCGGCAACCTGCAGCCGCTGGCCTGCACCCCGCTGAACATTCCGGCCAACCGGCTGCTGCTGGCGCCGCACGTGTACGGGCCGGACGTGTACGCGCAGTCGTACTTGAACGACAGCAACTTCCCCAACAACATGCCCGCCATCTGGGACCGTCACTTCGGCCAGTTCGCCGGCCAGTACGCGCTGCTGCTGGGCGAGTTCGGCGGCAAGTACGGCGAAGGCGATGCACGCGACAAGGTATGGCAGGACGCGCTGGTGAAGTACCTGCGCAGCAAGGGCATCAACGAGGGCTTCTACTGGTCGTGGAATCCCAACAGCGGCGACACCGGCGGCATCCTGCGCGACGACTGGACCAGCGTGCGCGAAGACAAGATGGCACTGCTGCGGACGCTGTGGGGCACGGTGAGCAGCACCACGCCGACGCCAACTCCCACGCCAACACCGACACCGACACCGACACCGACGCCATCGCCCAGCGGCAGCTTCAGCACCAAGGTGATCGTGGACAGCAAGTGGGCCGGTGGCTATTGCAATCGCGTGCAGGTCACCAATACCGGCGCCGCCAGCGGCACCTGGGCAATCTCGCTGCCGGTCACCGGCACCGTCAATAACGCCTGGAATGTCACCTGGTCGCAGAGCGGCAGCACGCTCAAGGCCAGCGGCGTGGACTTCAACCGCACCCTGGCCGCCGGTGCGACGGCCGAGTTCGGCTTCTGCGCGGCAGGCTGATGCAATGCGGCGGGCACGCACTGCCTGTCCGCCATTACCTTGCAAGCTGCCGACAGCTTGCAAGGCAAGGATCTGGCGTCGTCACGCATCGATCGCTGGATCGATGCCCAGCACCTCGTAGGAGCGCCCCCGGGCGCGATGGGGCGTTATCGATAACGCCCCATCGCGCCCGGGGGCGCTCCTACATTGCAGCTGTCGCAAGCGGGCGCTGCCGCAATTAGCGTTCAACCCGCATGTGAATCAGCCGCTATCCACAACATAGCGCCCTGCGCGCGTTCTGGATGCCGTTGCCATGCCTGTTGTCTCCCTGTTGCGTCGTCACGTTGCCAACCTCCCGCTCACCCTCAAGTTCGTCCTGTTGTGCAGCTTGTTGACGGTGGGCGTGATCCTGCTGGCAGTGGCTGCGGCACGCCTGCAATACCTGGACCTGATCGAGGCGCGCAAGCTCAGCGTCAAGACCGAGGTGGAGATGGGCCTGACCGTGATGCAGCGCTATGCGGACAAGGCCAAGGCCGGCGAACTGACGGTCGCACAGGCCAAGGAAGCTGCACGCACCACGCTGGCCGACATGCGCACCAACGACGGGGTGGATTACTTCTTCATCGTCGACCCGCAGATGCGCATCCTGATGCATCCCAAGCGCGCCGTCGGCACCGACATGAGCGACTACAAGAGCGATGCCGGGCAGTACGTGTATCGCGACATCAAGACCGCGATCGAGCGCGGCGACGGCTTCAGTTACTACAACGCGCCCAAGCCGGGCAAGCAGGAACAGCTGCCCAAGATCAGCTATGCCAAGACCTTCCCGGCCTGGAACTGGGTGTTGGTGATGGGCGTGTACGCCGAGGACATCCAGGTGCAGGCCTGGGGCTTCACCCGCACCCTGACCTTGATCGGCGGCGCCTTGGTGGCGCTGGTGATCGGCCTGTGCTGGTTGATCGCCTCGGCGATGGCGGCACCGCTGCGGGCGGCATCGCGCACCGCGGAGGCGATCGCCTCGGGCCGCTTCGACAACGATATCCGGGTCGAGTCGCGCGACGAAACCGGCCAGCTGATGCACAGCATGCAGCAGATGCAGACCCAGTTGCAGCGCTTCAACGGCGAGATGCAGACCATGATCCGCCTGCAGCAGGGCGAGAACATCGCGCACCGCATTCCGGAGGATTTCCCCGGCGATTACGGCACCCTGGCGCACGGCGTGAACACGGTGGTGTTCGAGCATCTGGATGCCATCAACGAGGCGATGGAGCTGATGGGCGAGTACGGCCGTGGCGATCTGCGCCGCGACATGCGTCGCCTGCCCGGCCAGCGCGCGGCGCTGCACGAAGCGCTGGACACGGTGAAGAGCAACCTGTCGGCGATCAACAGCGACATCGCACGCCTGGCCGACGCGGCCGCGCGCGGCGACTTCTCCGCCCGCGGCGAGCAGTCGCGCTACCAGTTCGCGTTCGCCGAAATGGTGCAGGCACTGAACCGCCTGATGCAGCAGGCCGATGCAGGCCTGGACGATGTCGGCCGCATCATGGCCGCGATTGCCGATGGCGATCTGTCGCAGCGGGTGGAATCGCATTACGAGGGCGCATTCGGCCGCCTGGCCAATGCGGCCAACCGCACGGCGATCCAGCTGACCAGCATCGTGCAGGGCATCCAGCACTCGGCCGAGACGATCAACACCGCCGCAGGCGAGATCGCCAGCGGCAATGCCGACCTGTCCACGCGCACCGAGCATCAGGCGGCGAACCTGGAAGAAACCGCCGCCTCGATGGAAGAGCTTACCTCCACCGTGCGCCAGAACGCCGACAACGCGCGCCAGGCCAACCAACTGGTCAAGGGTACCGGCGAGGTCGCCGAAAGCGGTGGCCGCGTGGTGCAGGAAGTGGTCAGCACCATGCAGGCGATCACGCAATCGTCGGCGCGTATTTCCGACATCATCGGGGTGATCGACGGTATCGCGTTCCAGACCAATATCCTGGCCTTGAACGCGGCGGTGGAAGCGGCGCGCGCCGGCGAGCAAGGCCGCGGATTTGCGGTGGTGGCCACCGAAGTGCGCGCGCTGGCGCAGCGCTCGGCCGGCGCGGCCAAGGAAATCAAGCAGCTGATCTCCGATTCGGTGGAGAAAGTGGCGCAGGGCTCGGACCTGGTGCAGCAGGCCGGCAGCACCATGACCGAGGTGGTCAGCTCGGTGCAGCGGGTGACCGACATCATGGCCGAGATCACCGCTGCCAGCACCGAGCAAAGCGCCGGTATCGAGCAGGTCAGCACCACGGTGATGCAGCCGGACGAAATGACCCAGCAGAACGCCGCACTGGTGGAGGAAGCCACCGCGGCGGCGCGCAGCATGGAAGACCAGGCGGCGGATCTGACCCGCGCGGTGGCGGTGTTCCGGTTGGTACCGGACGCCAGGCGGCCGCAGGCACGCAGCGCATCGAACGCGCAGGCCGCTGCAAAGCAGCCCATCGCCGCGCAGCCTGCGCCTGACCGAAGACTGCATGCCTGAGCGATACCACCTGCCACGCACGCGGGCTCGCGCCCCTGTGCGCCAGGCGATATCGGTAGGAGGCGCGGCGGTACCCGTCACTGATTGCCTGGGATCGTGACGCAACGACAGCCCTCTGCAGTGCGCCCGCGCAAGGTCGCGCCGCAATCGCGGGCCGACTGCACCGTCGCCATCTTGTTGGAAGCGATGGCATGCAGTGGGAAAGCGGGGGAACCGCGCGCCTGAGCACCAACCGCGTGGCCCAAGGTGCCGGGATCCGCATCGGCTAGTGCTATCGCTCGTTCCCTGGCAAGGACGCACCTGGCGTTGCCTACGTCAACGCGGACGCTGCTGGAAGTCGGAGATGGCGAGTTGCGATTCGCAGCCGGCTTGTGCATCCGTCGGCAGCAGCAACGCGCTGGCCTGCACCATCAATGCACGACGCTTTACGACCGCGGCGCTTGCCCGGCCGGCCGACGCGTGCGCTTGGCCGCATACATCGCCTCGTCAGCGGCATGCATCAGGCTGGCCGCTTCGGCCTGTGCGCCGTATTGCCAGGCCACGCCGATGCTGGGCTGGATCGGCAGGTGCTGGTCGCCGAACAGGGCACCTTCCGCCGCCAGCGTGCGGATGCGGTCTGCTACTGCGGCGCATTCGGCCTGCGCATCCTGCAGTGCGTCCAGCAATACCACGAATTCGTCGCCGGCCAGGCGTGCGACCAGATAGCGCTCGCCGGCCGCGCGTTGCAGGCAGCTGCCAAACGCCACCAGCACCGCGTCGCCGGCGCGGTGGCCGTACACATCGTTGATGCGCTTGAAGCCGTCCAGATCCAGGAACATCACTGCCACCGCGCGCTGCTGCTGTTGCGCCTGCGCAACCGCCACCTGCAGCGCTTCGGACCAGGCATGCCGGTTCGGCAGGCCGGTCAACGCATCGCGGGTGGCGCGCTCGTGCATCAGGCGGTGCAGTGTCTTGTGCGCGGTGACATCGTGCGCCATCAGGAAGAAGCCCTGCCCCTGCGACGCGGCCGCATGCGTTTCCGGGACCAGGGTGACTTCCACATCGCGCGGAGCAATTCCGCCGCGCAAGACATGTTCGAAGCTGGCGCGTTGCCCGGCCACCACGTGTGCCAACGCAGCGCGCGCGGCGGGGCTGAGGTCTTCGCCCAGCACCTGGGTGATATGGCAACCGACCAGGCTGGCAGGCTCCACGCCGAGCCAGTCGCGATGGGCCTGGTTGGCGAACAGGCAGCGCAGCCGGGCATCGAACTGGGCGACCAAGGTGGGCGTGGCGTCGCTGATCGCGCGCAGGCGCGCTTCGCTTTCGGCCAGCCGCTCGGCGGCCACGTGACGCTCGGTGACGTCCTGGATCTGCGAGACGAAATGCACTGGCGCACCGCTGCTGTCGCGCACCAGCGACACCGACAGCTGCGCCCAGATCACCGCGCCTTGCTGGCTGATGTAACGCTTGGCCAGGCTGTAATTGTCGCGTTTGCCATCGATCAGGTCCTGCACCAGTTGCAGATCCATCTGCAGATCGTCCGGATGGGTGATCTGCTGGAAGGTGGTGCGCAGCAGTTGCTCGCGCGGGTAGCCCAGGATGCTGCACAACGCCGGATTGACGTCGCGCCAGGCGCCTTCCAGCGACACGATCGCCATGCCTTGCGGCGCAGTTTCGAATGCACCGGTGAAGCGCTCGGCGGCCAGCTGCGCGGCGGCTTGCGCCTGCAATTCGGCGGTGACGTCGATGGCCATCGCCAGATACCCGGCCAGGCCCTGCTGCGCATCGTGGATCACGTTAAAACACAGGCGCACCCGACGCAGATCGCCGTCCTTGCGCACCAACGTCCAGAGTTCTTCGGCCAGCACATCGCCAGCGGCGGCCGCTGCCAGCTTCACGTACGACGGCGGCGACAACGCCAGCGTCGCCATGTGCCGTTCCAGTTCGGCCGGCAGATGAAACCGCGACGGGCAGGTGCCCAGCACCTCGTCGGCGCGGTAACCGAGCAGACGCTCGGCGCCGGGATTGAACAGTTCGAGACGGCCCTGCGGGTCGAACGCCATGATCGCCACGTCCTGCGAGGCATCCACCAATGCCTGCAGGCGCGCACGTTCGCCGGCCAGTGCGGCCGATGCATCCTTGAGCTGGGTGATGTCGTGCATCACGCACACCGCGCCTAACGCCGCACCCTTGTCGCCAGCCACCGGGTCTGCATTGCACAGCACGCTGCGCGGCAGCTGGTTGGTAGCGCGAATCACCAGTTCGGCATTGCGCACATGTTCACCGCGCCAGGCACGCAGCAGCGGGATGGCCTCGGTGGGCAACAGGTGGTTGCCGTCGGCGGTATAGAGATCGAAATGCTGCGCCCATTGCACCGGCGGAAGCAGGCGCGGATCGGTGCCATGCCATTGCCGGGCCGCGTGATTGAACTCGCGCAGCAAGCCGTCGGTGCCGCAGGCCACCACGCCGTCGGGCATGGCTTCCAGCAACATGCTCAAGGTCTGCCGCTGCGCCTGCGCAGCCAGCCGGTCGCGGCGCGCTTCCAGCTGGTTGGAGGCCTGGCGTGCGAGGCGGATCAAGGCCTGCTTCCGGTCGTCGTCGAGCACGCGCGGTTTGGTACTGAGCGTGCACAAGGTGCCGTAGGCGTAGCCTTCGCGCCCGATCAACGGCACCCCCACGTAGGAGCGCACACCCGGTGCGGCGGTCACCAACGGGTTGTTGGCGAAGCGCGGGTCGGCCTCGGCATCGGGCACCTCCATCAGCTCGGTGCCCATCACCGCGTAGGAGCAGAACGACACGCTGCGCGGAGTGCCTTCCAGATCGGTGCCGCAGCGCGCCTTGAACCATTGGCGGTCGGCATCCAGCAGCGACACCATCGCCATCGGCGCGCCGCTGACATGCGCGGCCAGCCAGGCGATGTCATCGAATTCGGCCTCGGCCTCGCTGTCCAGCACGCCCAACCGTCGCACCGCGTCCACGCGCAGGGCGTCGTCGACAGGGATCGGCACGGGCGGCAACAGGACGGTCATGGCGTGATCGGCGGGCGGCGTCTGGTCAAGATAGGTCGCCCCAGGTAACGGCGAAGCGATGAGCAACTTGAGCGGACCCGGCCGGGCCCGCTTGGGCAGGCACGCGCCGGCAGGCCACCGCGCCGGTACGAAGTGCCGTCGCCTTTTCGGCGTTGCAGCCGCCGGAAGACCCCGCCCGGCGCACCCCTGCCCATCAGCATTTGCGGCGCCGCCAAGCAGCCACTACCCTCGGCCGATTGTCCTGTTCTGGAGTGTCACATGCTGCGTCCGCTGTCCCTGTTGATCGCCGGTGTGCTCGGCGTCGCTGCCGGTTCCGTCGCCCCCGCCGTGGCCGCCGCCCCGGCCAGCCTGGCCAGGAGCGCGGCCAGCAGCGCCATCCCCGACATCGGCTACACCCGCTTCACCCTGCCCAACGGCCTGACCGTTGTGGTGCATGAAGACCACAAGGCGCCGGTGGTGGCGGTGAGCATCTGGTACCACATCGGCTCCGGCGACGAGCCGGCCGGCAAGACCGGCTTTGCGCACCTGTTCGAGCACCTGATGTTCTCCGGCTCGGAAAACAACAAGGGCAGCTTCTTCGGGCCGCTGGAAAAGGTCGGCACCACCGACATGAACGGCACCACCTGGTTCGACCGCACCAACTATTTCGAGACCGTGCCGACCACCGCGCTGGATACCGCGCTGTGGCTGGAATCGGACCGCATGGGCCACCTGCTCGGCGCCATCGGCCAGCAGGAACTCGACACCCAGCGCGGCGTGGTGCAGAACGAGAAGCGCCAGGGCGAGAACCGCCCCTACGGCCGCGTGGACCAGAACATCCTGTCCAACCTGTTCCCGGCCAACCACCCCTACCAGCACGACACCATCGGCTCGATGGAAGACCTGGACGCGGCCTCGCTGGCCGACGTCAAACAGTGGTTCAACGACAATTACGGCGCCGCCAACACCACCCTGGTGCTGGCCGGCGACATCACCGTGGCACAGGCACGCGCCAAGGCCTTGCAGTACTTCGGCGATATCCCGTCCGGCAAGCCGGTGGCGCGTCAGCAGCCGTGGGTGACCCCGCTGGCCGCGCAGAAGCGCGGCGTGCAGCACGACCACGTCTCGCAGCCGCGCATCTACCGCACCTGGGCCGCCCCGCAACTGGGCACCAACGACATCATCCAGCTGGATCTGGCCACCACCGTGCTCGGCGGCGGCAAGACCTCGCGGCTGTACCAGCGCCTGGTCTATCAGGACAACCTGGTCGACGACGTCTCCGCCTCGGTGCAGCCGTTCGCGCTGTCCAGCCAGGTGCAGATCCAGGCCGACGTGAAGGATGGCGTGGACCCGGCCAGGGTCGAGGCGATCATCGACGAGGAGCTCAAGAAGTTCATCGCCCAGGGCCCGACCGCCGACGAGCTGCAGCGCGCGCAGGTGGCCTACCGCGCCGGCTTCGTGCGCGGGCTGGAAAAGGTCGGCGGCTTCACCGGCAAGGCGGTGATCCTGGCCGAGGGCCAGGTCTACCGCGGCGACCCGGGCGCCTACAAGAAGGATCTGCAGCGTGGCCAGGCCGCCACCGTGGACAGCGTCAAGCAGGCCGCTGCCAATTGGTTCGGCAAGGGCGATTACCTGCTCACCGTGCTGCCGGCCGGCAAGGATTTCGACCCCGCCGCCGAAGACAAGGCCGTGGTCGCGCGTGGCGAAGAAGCCGGCAAGCCGGCGCCGAAGCTGCCCGCCGCAGGCAAGTTCACCGTCACCGCCTCCACGCTGGATCGCAGCAAGGGCGTGCCGCAGACCGAGCAGTTCCCGGACCTGAGCTTCCCGAAACTGCAGCGCGGCAAGTTGAAGAACGGCGTCGAAGTGATCCTGGCCGAGCGCCACACCATCCCGGTCACCCAGGTGAAGCTGCTGTTCGATGCCGGTTATGCGGCCGACCAGGACAACAAGCTCGGTACCGCCAGCTTCAGCGCCGCGCTGATGAACGAGAGTACCGCCGCGCTGGATTCGGTGGAAGTGGCCCAGCGCCGCCAGCGCCTGGGCGCCATCACCTCGGTCGGCTGCGACCTGGACAGCTGCAGCGCCTCGCTGGATGCGCTCAACGACCAGTTGCAGCCCTCGCTGCAGTTGTTCTCCGACATCGTGCGCAACCCCGCCTTCAAGGCCGCCGACATCGAGCGCGTGCGTGGCCAGTGGCTGGCCGGCATCGCACAGGAAAAGACCCAGCCCAACAGCCTGGGCCTGCGCGCGTTGCCGCCGTTGCTGTTCGGCCAGAACCACCCCTACGGCATCCCGCTCACCGGCAGCGGCACCGAGGCCGCGATCAAGAGCCTCAACGCGCAGGATCTGCAGCAGTTCCACCGCCAGTGGCTGCGTCCGGACAACCTGCGCATCCTGGTCGCCGGCGACACCACGCTGGCGCAGATCATCCCGCAGCTCGATGCCGCCTTCGGCGACTGGAAGGCCCCCACCAGCGCGTTGCCGAAGAAGAACCTGGCCAACGTCGCCGCCCAGCCCAAGCCGCGCGTGTACCTGATCAACCGCCCGGACGCGCCGCAGTCGGTGATCCTGGCCGGCCTGCTGGCCCCGTCCACCAAGGCGCCGGACAACCTGGCCATCGGCGTGGCCAATGGCGCCTTCGGCGGCACCTTCACCTCGCGCCTGAACATGAACCTGCGCGAGAACAAGCGCTGGGCCTACGGCGCCCGCACCCAGATCGTGGATGCGCAGGGCCAGCGGCCGTATCTATTCTCGGCCCCGGTGCAGACCGACAAGACCGCCGAGTCGGCCAACGAGATCCTCAAGGAAGCCACCGCCATCATCGGCGACAAGCCGTTGACCACCGACGAGATCGAGAAGATCAAGAACCAGCGCATCCGCGCCCTGCCCGGCAGCTTCGAAACCACCGGTGCGGTGCTGGGTGCGATCGAAGGCATCGTGCAGTTCGACCGCCCGGACGATTACGTGCAGACGCTCAAGCCGCGCCTGGAAGCGATCGATCAACCCGCCGCTCAGACCGCCATCGCGCAGATCATCAGGCCGGAAGCGATGACCTGGGTGATCGTGGGCGACCTGAAGAAGATCGAGGCTCCGGTACGTGCGCTCAAGCTGGGCCAGGTGCAGGTGCTGGACGTGGACGGCAAGCCGGTCAAGCGCTGAGGCTGGTCAGTCGCACTCCGACGGCGCGGCCCTGGAGCCGCGCCGTTTCTACATGCGCGGTACGCAATGGTGCGCCCGCGTATGAGTCCCCGGTGCCTGCGTGCACTGCGCAGGCATCGCACGCGGGTTGGCAAGCTCGCGTCAGCGCTCCAGCTCGCCGCTCGCATGTCCCTCGCCTGCGCGGCGCGGCGGGGATGCCGATCTGGAGACGCTCTCCAGGCCATGCCGGAGACGTGGCCGATATCCACGCGGCGTTATCGGTGGTGCCGGTATCGTGGCATCCTTCTCGCTCGCGCTTGTCCGACTGACTCGATGAAGCAAATGCCCCCGGCTGACGAAGCCTCCCGCCAACAGGTCCTGGACGGCTATCGCATCGTCGACAGCCTGCCCGAGGACACTTACCAGGACGTCGTGCAAGTCGCGGCCGCGCTGTGCGACACGCCGATCGCACTGATGTCGCTGATCGATCGCGACCGCCAGTGGTTCAAGGCCCAGCTCGGTCTGGGCATGCAGCAGACCGACCGCAGCCAGGCGGTGTGCGATCACGCCATCCGCAGCCCCGAGCAATTGATGGAAGTGCGCGACCTGACCCAGGACAGCCGCTTTGCCGATGTCTCGGTCGTCACCGGCGAGACCGGCGCGCGCTTCTATGCCGGCATGCCGCTGGTCACCTCCGACGGCGTGGCGTTGGGCACCGTCTGCGTGCTCGACACCGAGCCGCGCACGCTCACCGACACTCAACGTACCGGGCTGCAGGCACTGGCGCGCGTCACCATGCGCCTGCTGGACGAACGCAAGCGCGAGTTGCAGCTCGAGCGCGAGGCGATCCTGCAGCCGGTGGCACCGGTCGCCGTGCCGGCCGCTGCCGACAGCGGTTATTACCTGGTGATCCTGGAAGTGCAGGAGCTGGCCGCACTGGCCGAAAAACAGAGCGAGCGGCTATTGGGCCGCGCCTTGCAACAGCTCGACCAGGCCCTGGCCGCGCAGGCGCAAGCCAACGGCGACAGCGTGGACCGCGTCACCGACAGCGCCGAATTCATCGCCGTGCTGCGTGGCCCCGATGCCGACCAAAAGCTGCAGGGGCTGCGCGACATCGCCCAGCAGCAGCATGCGCACGGGCTGACGGTGCTGATCGGCCAGGCGCAGGCAGCCGGTGGCGACGAGCCGATCGGCCAGGTGTTCCTGCGTGCGGAAGCCGCGCTGAGTGCGGAAAAAGACCGTTACCGCCAGAGTCTGGCGTAACGCCCGGAGTCGGCGCCTCGCAACAAATCGGTTTTCACTCAGACACAGACCAACTGTTTGGTGCGGTGTCCTGCCGATTGCGGGATCCTTGGCATGGATGCCGCCAAGGAGCCTCGATGGACGGAGTCACGGCGGGCCCGCAAGCGGTGCAGGCGCCGCGCAGTCGACTCACTCACCGTCACGCGTCAACGCTGCGCGTGTGGCCGATCCGTTGCCACCACCGATACAGCTCTTTTGGAGCCTTCGCTCGCCCGTCCTGACCAGCACGCAAACGCAGTCACTGCCCCACTCACCCAATCGCACACTGCTTCAACTGGCGGTCGGCGTACCACAGTGCGCGGCGGGCCAGATCGTAGGCGCTGTCGGCCTGGCGCGGCAGCAGTTGTGCGGCCATCACCGGGTCGGCGCCATTGTTCAAGGCGTGCTCGGCACGTTCCAGATCGCCCAGGTGCGTGCGCACCGGCGACAACAGCGATGTGCGTTTGGACGCATCGCAACGCGCGCTGCGTTGCTCCAGCGCTGCCAGCGCCTGGCGGATGCGGCGGCTGGCTTCGCCCTTGAGATCGGGCGGCGGCTCGTGCGCGATCGGCACGGCCTTGTAGGCATCGCCGGTCGCCTCGCTGCCCACCTCGGCCTGATTGCCGGCCAGCGCGGGGTTGAAGCGCACATCCGGCGGTGGTCGCGCCTTGGCCACCTGCGTCTGCGGCCCATTGAGCATGTCGTTGAACTTCTTCATGCCACGATTCATTTCCTGCATCGCCACATCGCCCAGCGTGCCGTCGCTCTTCCAGTCCTTGGCAAAGCGCGTGTCCTGGTACTGCACCGGATTGACCCGTTCCATCACGTTGCGCGCCTTGGCCTGCGCGCGTTCGTCGGCCATGCCCGGTGGCACCGCGGCGCCGGCTTGCGCCATCGGGTCGACCTGCGCATCGCGCGGCATGCGCAAGCGGCCTTCGCGGGTGTAGAGCTGGGCGGCCATCGATTCGCCAGCCGGGGCGTTGGCGGCCGCCACCTGCCGCTGCGGCGGTGGGGTGCGTGTCGGCGGTGGCGCACTGCGTGCGGATGAGGCCGCGGCCGGCGCTGAGCGCGGTGTGGAATCGCGTTGCTGCGGCGGTGTCACCGGCGCCGGCAGCGTCAACTGCGGACGCGGCACGAAATACACCTGCAAACTGTCGTCGTGTCGCACGGTGTCGCGTGGCGGCGGCATATACAGCAACAGGCAGGCAAGAAAGAACAGGATGGCGCCCGTGCATGCGGCAGCGGCGACATGCGGGACAAGCGTTTCCTTCCTGCGGGTAATCACAATGCGGGAGACCAATAAGATGAGAGGTGCGCACGCCGCACCGTGAACCCGATGCAGGACGCGCAAATCTAGCGGGCGTGGCGTTTGCGCGCGTTTGAAATTCGTTGTCTGGGCCGCAGGCGCCAGCCGCCATTCACATTAGCGAGCGTGGCGGCCGACGCCCCCTGCTTGCCGACGGGCACTGCCCTGCCCCGGCGGTATGGATCCTGCATGCTGTGGCGGCGGTCGTCCGCCCTACATCGGTCGATGCCTGCTGGCCAGGGTGCGGGCCGCACATGCTCAACCATCCTCCGAGTGGTACAGCCGCTGGCAGACTTCGCAGAAAAACGCCCGCCGCCCGGCCTTGCCCAGGTGCTTTCGATACTGCAGCGGCGCGCCATCGCGCGGGCAGCTGGTTTTGGTATGCACCCGATACTGCTTCTTCAGCACCAAGGCCTTTTTCCAGGTATAGAAGTCGAAGCTGTACGCGCGCGCCTGGGTGACCAGCTCGCCGAGCTTGCGCGCCGGCAATGCGCCCACCGTGCTTTCCGGATGCACACGGATGCGATGCAGCACTTCGTTCTTGATGATGTTGCCGACGCCGGCAAAGATGGCCTGGTCCAGCAACGCATCGGCGGCCAGCATGCCGGGTGCGGCGCGCAACTTGCGCCGTGCCTGCGCGCCATCCCAGAGCGGGTTCATGACATCCGCGGTCCAGTCGTAGACCTCGTCCAGCGGGCGCTCGATGAGCTGCACCGAGCAGGCGTAGAAATTCAGGCGCTGGCCCTTGGAAAACTCCAGGCGCAGACGCGGCACCGCATTCGGCTTGTCCTCGTCGATGCGATAACTGCCGAACAACAGAAAGTGGATGCGCACGCTGAACTGCGCGCACTCGATCAGGAAGTGCTTGCCCCAGCTGCGTAACGCCAGCACCTTTTGCTGCTCCAGCCGCGCGACGTCCTGCTTGCTGTTGCCGGACACGCGCAGGACCTTGCGGCCGACAAACGCTTCGGTCTGCTCGCGCAGGATGACAAGGGAAGGACCTTCTGGCATGCGCCCAGTATCGAAGCCGTCGGTGAGTCGGCCGTGAGCGCAATGCACACGCGACGCTGACACGCGCGCATGCATAGAGTGCTGCCCACCCGTCTTGCGTACACCTCATGCAGGCTCGTTCCTCCATCGCCCTGCCGCGTGTGCGCTGTGGCTGCGCAGGCTGGTCGATCCCGGCCGCCGCCCGCGCCGCATTCGGCGATGGTGCCAGCGTCTTGCAGCGCTATGCCACGCGTTTTGATGCGGTGGAAATCAACTCCTCGTTCCACCGCCCGCACCGTGCCAGTACCTACGCGCGCTGGGCCGACAGCGTGCCGGAGGATTTCCGCTTCTCGGTCAAGCTGCCGCGCAGCATCAGCCACGATGCGCGCCTGCAGGGTGCCGGTGCGTTGCTGGATGCCTTCCTCGCCCAGGCCGCTGCGCTGGGTACGCGGCTGGGCTGCCTGCTGCTGCAACTGCCGCCCAGCGCCGTGTTCGATGCGCCGGTGGCGGCCAGGTTTTTCGCCATGCTGCGGCGGCGCTGGGACGGCGGCGTGATCTGCGAACCGCGCCATGCCAGCTGGTTTCTCCCGCAGGCACAGGCGCTGCTGGCGCGCCACCGCATCGCACGCTGCGCCGCCGATCCGGCGCCGGTGCCGGACGCCGCCACACCGGGTGCGACAGCCGGCCCACAGTACTGGCGCTGGCATGGCGCACCGCGCATCTACTACAGCAGCTACGACGACAGTGCGCTGCAGACACTGGCCGACGCGGTGCGCAACGCAGCGCAGGACGCAGCGCATCCGCAGGCAGAGCGCTGGGTGATCTTCGACAACACCGCCGCCGGGCTGGCGGTGCCCAACGCGCTGCAGCTGCAGCGTCTATTGCAGACCGATCGCCCGCGCCAGGGCTGACGCGCAAGGACCGACAGCCAGGCGTTACCCGTCTTGCCGCCGGATGCATCCACGCCGCTGCAACGGGTTAGGCAGGCAAGGCCGCCCTGGCTCCGGCCACTCCCCCCAATATTCGCCGGCTGCAGCGCACTGGCCGTGCCGCCCGCCCGTCGCTCGCCACGCTGCGCCCGGCCGCGCGCTGTGGCGCACATCTTGCAGCGACGTCGGCAATCCGACCCGGTCCGCACGCGGCTCAAGCTGCCTCGATCCGGGCCGATAGGCCTGAATCGGCAACGCAACCCGCGCAATTACCTGCAGCACCGCGCCGGATCACCTTGCTGAATCCTGTCGTCTCCGTGCGAAGCCTGTCGGCCTGCCGACGCCGTCGTCCGGCCCCGCCCGCCACTTCGGTCGTTTACCATGCCGCACGTCACTGCCCGTTCTGGAGATGCCATGAGTTCTGCCGCGCCCCCGTGCTGCACGTCGCTGCTTGGCCTGTCGCTGAGCATGTTCGTGGCGCCCTGCACGCTGACCGCCGCGCCCATGGACACTCCGGGCGTCAACGCACCGGCGGCCACACCGCCTACGCCCGACCTGGCCTACCCGGAACTGTTCCAGGCGGTGCAGAGCGGCGAGCTGTTCGACGACCAGAAGCACTTCGTCGACTTCCTGCCGCTGCGCGACCCGGCGCTGATCAACGCCGACTATCTGGCGCAGCACGATCACCCCGGTTTCGACCTGCGCAAGTTCGTGGACGCCAATTTCGAAGAGTCGCCGCCGGTGCAGACCGACGCGATCCGCCAGGACACCGCGCTGCGCGAACACATCGACGAGCTGTGGCCCAAGCTGGTGCGCAGCCAGGCCCACGTGCCGCCATACAGCAGCCTGCTGGCGCTGCCGCATCCGTACGTGGTGCCGGGCGGGCGCTTCCGCGAGGTGTATTACTGGGATTCCTACTTCACCATGCTGGGCCTGGTGAAGAGCGGCGAGACCACGCTCAGCCGCCAGATGCTGGACAACTTCGCCTACCTGATCGACACCTACGGGCATATCCCCAACGGCAATCGCAGCTACTATCTGAGCCGCTCGCAGCCGCCGTTTTTCTCCTACATGGTGGAACTGCAGGCCGGCGTGGAAGGCGACGCGGTCTACCAGCGCTACCTGCCGCAGCTGCAGAAGGAATACGCCTACTGGATGCAGGGCAGCGAGGACCTGCAGCCCGGCCAGGCCGCGCGCCATGTGGTGCGTCTGGCCGACGGTAGCCTGCTCAACCGCTACTGGGACGAGCGCGACACCCCGCGCCCGGAAGCCTGGCTGCACGACACCCGCACCGCCGCCGAGGCCGGCGACCGCCCGGCCGCCGAGGTCTACCGCGACCTGCGCGCCGGTGCCGAGAGCGGCTGGGACTACACCAGCCGCTGGCTGGCCGATGGGCAGAACCTGCGCACCATCCGCACCACCGCCATCGTGCCGATCGACCTGAACAGCCTGCTGTATCACCTGGAGCGCACCCTGGCCCAGGCCTGTGCGCAGCCGGGTGCCGAGTGCACGCAGGACTACGCGGCGCTGGCACTGCAGCGCAGGCAGGCCATCAATGCGCACCTGTGGAACGCGGCCGGTTACTACGCCGACTACGACTGGCAGACCCGCAGGCTCAGCGACCAGGTCACCGCCGCGGCGCTGTATCCGCTGTTCGCCGGCCTGGCGACCGACGCGCATGCCAAACGCACCGCCAGCACGGTGCGCGCGCGCCTGCTGCGCCCCGGCGGCCTGGCCACCACCGCAGTGAAGACCGGCCAGCAGTGGGACGAGCCCAATGGCTGGGCACCGCTGCAATGGGTGGCAGTGGACGGCCTGCGCCGGTATGGCGAAGACGCGCTGGCGCGCAGCATCGGCGAGCGCTTCCTCACCCAGGTGCAGGCGCTGTTCGCGCGCGAGCACAAGCTGGTCGAAAAATACGGCCTGGAAGCCGATGCGGCCGGCGGTGGCGGCGGCGAATACGCGCTGCAGGATGGGTTCGGCTGGACCAACGGCGTCACCTTGATGCTGTTGAACCTGTATCCGGACACCGCGGCCAAGCCGGCGCCTGCCAAACGCGTGCGCAAGCCCGAAGCGGCCACGCGCTGAGTGTGCGCCAGCGCTGCCGGGCACTGCCCGGCGGCCGCTGGCGCCTCGCAGCTCCGGCGGTCGGCAACGCCGGCGGATCGCGGCCGCGAACATCGCCCCGCTCCTCGCACAAGGTAAAGACGTTTTCTGCAGGAGCAATCTAGCCCGGCTAGCAATGCCACGAGCCCGACGCTGATCTCAACAGCATTGCGCAGGCCGAACGGTTGTTTTATTGACGCCCCGCCTTCGTGCCGGACCGTGTGGCGCAGCTGAGATTGCATACGCCGGTGCCTCGCACGCACATGGGTCGCTGCAGCAGTGGCGTCTCGGCGTTATCTCTTCATCGTCTTGCAGTGCGTCGAGGACAACCGGTCTCCATCACGCTGCAAGACGACAGCGCTACTCCACCACGCCGCACGGATCCCGCTGGGTCGTCGCCTGGTTGGCGGTCGTCGCGCGCCCACGCGCTGACCGAGCGCCATCTGCGCCGCACCATCGGTGCAGACGCACAGCGACTCGTACATCGGTACGCTTCGAAGACACTGGCCTGCCGCGTATCATGCGCACTCTTTCACCTCCAGGACGGACCCATGGCCGTACGCACGCTCAACGAATTTCTCGCCCATTCCAAGGAAAAGGACGTCAGCCCCGATCCGTTCGAACTGGAAAATCCGCACCTGCTGGAAGTGCGCCTCGACGGCATGGTGTGGTCCAAGGCCGGCGCCATGGTCGCGCGCACCGGCAACGTCAAGTTCACCCGCGAGGGGCTGCTGGAACAGGGCCTGGGCAACCTGCTGAAGAAGGCAGTCAGCGGCGAAGGCATGCAGCTGATGAAAGCCGAAGGCCAGGGCCGGGTGTATCTGGCCGACCTCGGCAAGCTGGTGACCTTGCTGCGTTTGAATGGCGAGGCGATCTTCGTCAACGGCAACGACGTGCTGGCGTTCGAATCCGGCGTCGAGCACAAGATCACGATGATGCGCAAGGTGGCCGGCATGCTGTCCGGCGGCCTGTTCAACGTGCGCCTGAGCGGCCACGGCATCGTCGCGATCACCTCGCACTACGAGCCGCTGACCCTGCCGGTCACCGCTGCCAGCGGCCCGGTGTTCACCGACCCCAATGCCACCGTGGCCTGGTCGGGCACGCTGACCCCGGAGCTGGTCACCGACGTGTCGATCGGCACGCTGTTCGGCCGCGGCTCCGGCGAAAGCCTGCAGATGCGCTTTGCTGGCGAAGGCTGGGTGGTGGTGCAGCCGTACGAGGAAGCCAGCTTCCAGGCCAAGGGCTGATCCAGACTGCCCGGCAGCAATCAACACTGCGCATCGCCTGGTTGCACGCTACGCAGCTGGGCAGTTTTCCATCCAACCCTGTAGGAGCGCCCCTGGGCGCGAGGGCCTTCCCGGTAACGCCACATCGCGCCCTGGTGCGCTCCTACGGCTTTCCTGCAAGATGATTGCGCTGACGGCACCTCGTAGAAGCGCCCCTGGGCGCGAGGGCCTTCCCGGTAACGCCGCATCGCGCCCAGGTGCGCTCCTACGGGTTTTCTGCATTCTGCCGCGCGCTGTACAGCTACCAGGCCGCCCTAGCCTGGCATTGCGTAGTCACGCAACCGTGGGCGACAGACGATTGCGCTGACGGCACCTCGTAGGAGCGCCCCTGGGCGCGAGGGCCTTCCCGGTAACGCCACATCGCGCCCTGGTGCGCTCCTACAGGTTTCCGGCTCTGATGCATCACACCCAGCCGCGCTTGCGGAACCATGCAAGCGGCACCAGCATGCTCAGCACGATCACGCCCAGCGCCCAGTAATACGCGTCGTGCCACTTGAGCTCGGGCATGTAGGCGAAGTTCATGCCCCAGATGCCGACCAGCACCGTGGGCGGAATGCCGACCACCGAGGCCACCGCCATCACCTTCATCACGTTGTTCTGGTCCATGTTGATCATGCCCAGCACGCTGTCGAGCAGGAACTCGATGCGGTCGTCCATGTGCTGCTGGAACTCGCTCAAGGTGGTCAGATCCTTGTGCAGCAAGCCGATGCGTTTGGCCGCATCGGCACCGAACCAGTCCGGCGCGGCGCCGTCCAGATAGGTGACCAGACGCAGCAGGCCCTGCCCGGCATTGTGCAGCCCGCCCAGACGCCGGCCCATGCCCCCGACCTGATGCAGCATGCGCTCCAGGTCCTTGGTTTTGTGCGGGTTGTCGAACACCTGCCGGGTGGTGTCGGTGACCTCGGCTTCCAGCGATTCCAGCCGGTCTGCCAGGTGCCCCACCAACTGGTCGAAGATGCGCAACAGCAGATCGTCGGCGCTATGGCAGGGCTCATGCGCAAGACGCGCGGCCACCGCATCCAGCGAGCCCATGTGCTGCTCGCGCAGGGTCACCAGCATGGTCGGCGACGACGCAAAGCCCAGCGGCGCAGTCGGGCCATCGTCGTCCTGAAAGCGCGGCACGTTGAGAAACAGCACCTCGCCCTGGCGCCGCACCCGGCTGGAGAATTCGATCTCGCCGATCGCCGCACGATCCGGCAGCGCAAAGCCCACCTTGTCTGCGGCCTGCGCCAGTTCCTGCGCGCTGGCCTGGCACAGGTCGACCCAGCAACCTTGCGTATGCTGCGTTCCGGCAATCGGGTGCGTGGTGATCATGCGATGGGCCGTGGCGATGGATGGCGGCGAGCATCCCGTTCCATCCCAGCCGCGTCAACGTCGCGCGCATCGCGTGCTTAGCTGCCAGTGGCCTTTATCGCGGCGCCGTGCAGCCACAGACGCCAAGGCCCCGCGATGCGGGGCCTCGATGAGGTCTTCGCTGGATGTCTTGGCTGCTACGACCGCTCAGCCGCTGCGCGTCTGCTGCCGCTTCACCGCATAGCCGATCGCCAGGATCAGGAACCACACCGGGCTGGCCAGCAGGGCCTGGCGCGTGTCGGCCTGCAAGGTCAGCAGCACGATGACGAAGGCGAAGAACGCCAGGCACACGTAGCACATCAACACGCCGCCAGGCATCTTGAACGCCGAGGCCGCGTGCTGCTCGGGCCGCTTGCGCCGGTACGCGATGTAGGCGCACAGGATCAGCGACCACACGAACATGAAGAGCACCGCCGACAAGGTGGTGACCAGCGTGAACGCAGTGACCAGGTTGGGGATCAGATACACCAGCATCGCGCCCAGCAACAGGCACAGGCAGGAGAACAGCAGGCCACGGGCCGGCACCGCTGCACGCGAGAGCTTGGCAAAGCCCTTGGGTGCGTGCTGTTCCTCGGCCAGGCCGTAGAGCATGCGGCTGGTGGAGAAGATGCCGCTATTGGCCGACGAGGTGGCCGAGGTCAGCACCACGAAGTTGATCAGGCTCGCCGCCGCCGGCACGCCGGCCAGCACGAACAACTCCACGAACGGGCTCTTGTCGGCCACCACCTGCCGCCATGGCGTCACCGCCATGATCGCGATCAGCGCCAGCACGTAGAAGATCAGGATACGCACCGGGATCGAGTTGATCGCCTTGGGCAGGTTGCGGCGCGGGTCGGCGGTTTCCGCAGCGGTGGTGCCGACCAGCTCGATGCCGACGAAGGCGAACACCGCGATCTGGAACCCGGCGAAGAAGCCGCCAATGCCCATCGGGAACATGCCGCCGTCGTTCCACAGGTTCGACAGCGAGGCCACATTGCCCGACGGCGAACGGAAGCCCCAGGCCACCAGCCCGGCGCCGGTGAGGATCAAGGCGCAGATGGCGATGATCTTGATCAGCGCGAACCAGAACTCCATCTCGCCGAACAACCTGACCGTCACCAGGTTCAGACTCAGCAGCAATAGCACGCAGAGGATGGCCGGAATCCACGGCGCCAATCCGGGGAACCAGAACTGCGCATAGGCGGCGATCGCGATGACGTCGGCGATGGCGGTGATGATCCAGCAGAACCAGTACGTCCACCCGCAGAAGAACCCGGCCCACGGCCCGAGCAGATCGGTGGAGAAGTCGATGAACGACTTGTACTCCAGGTTGGACAGCAGCAGCTCGCCCATCGCGCGCATCACGAAGAACAGCATCGCGCCGATGATCAGATAGACGAACAGGATCGACGGGCCAGCCAGGCTGATCGTCTTGCCCGAGCCCATGAACAGCCCGGTGCCGATCGCCCCGCCGATGGCGATCAGCTGCAGGTGGCGATTGGAGAGACTGCGTTGCAGATGATCGGGCGCGGACGGATCAGACATGGGCACGGCACCGGCAAGTGAACAAGCCGTCAAAAATACGAGATCGCGGCAGCGCGCACCAGCGGTTTGCGTTGTGGCGCCGGGTAGGCCGCAGCGTGCGCCGGCGAATGGCGGTCGGCTTGCCCCATCGTGGTGCGCGGCATATCTGCGCGTCCGCCGCTGCGTTCATCGAGGAACCACAGCCACCGGGGATGCGCGCAACGCACCGCCGGAGCAGGCATCGCCTGCCTGGCACTGGCGCGTTGCAACACTGTCCACTGCGCTGCGCACGCACATGCACTGCCAGCCCGCCCGCATCACCCCCCCGCAAGCCCGCCGCCGACGCGGCCAGGCAATGCCTGATCGTCGTCCTCTTCCAGATCGCCCACCTCTTCCCGCAGACCGCCCTGCTGCGGGGTCTGTTCTTCCAGTGGGATCTGGTCTTCATTGGTATCCGGATTGGGCGTGCCGTGTGCCGACAGCCCGGCGATGGCGGTGGTCGTCGGATGCGCAGTGCGTGGATTGAGCTGCATGGGGTGGCTCCGATCGGTTCGAATAGAGCACCGACAGTGCGCATCGCAGCGCTACCGCACCGTGATCCCGGGCAGGATCGTGCTGACATGGCGTTGACGTCGGCCACACCACATCGGCCACGGCTATCATGGCCGCCTCTTCCGAGGCCACGTCATGCGCCATCGCATCTGCCTTGCGTTCCTGCTCAGCTGCGGCATTGCGCACGCAGCCGCGCCCGAGCCTGCCTCACGCCTGGATGCGGTACTGCAATCGGGCGTGCTGCGGGTCTGCACCACCGGCGACTATCGCCCCTACTCGCTGCTGCGTGCCGACGGGCAGTTCGAGGGCAGCGATATCGCGCTGGCGCAGTCGCTGGCCGGCAGCCTGGACGCGCGCGTGGCGTTCGTCCGTACCAGCTGGCCGCAACTGCTGCCCGACCTGCTCGCCGATCGCTGCGATATCGCGGTCGGCGGCATTTCGGTCACCTTGCAACGGCAACGCCGGGCCAGTTTCAGTGCGGTGCTGGATGTGGACGGCAAGATCCCGCTGGTGCGCTGCGCCGACCAGGCGCGTTACCGCAGCCTCGCGCAACTCAACCGACCCGAGGTGCGCGTGATCGAACCGCCCGGCGGCACCAACGAGGCCTTCGCGCGCCGCCAATTACCGCGCGCACACCTGCGCCTGTTCGCCGACAACACCACCATCTTCCACGCGCTCCTGCAGCAGCGCGCGGACGTGATGATCACCGACGCCTCCGAAGCGCTCCACCAGCAGGCACGCCTGCCCGGCCTGTGCGCGGTGGCACCGGAACAGCCGCTGCAATACGGCGAAAAAGCCTTCCTGCTACCGCGCAACGACCAACCCTGGAAAGCGTACGTCGACCAGTGGCTGCACCTGAGCAAGGCCAGCGGCGAGTACGCGCACATCGTTGAAACCTGGCGCGCACCGCGCAAGGAATCCACTGCGCCCCCGTAAAACCGGGATTGGGGAGTCGGGATTGGGGATTCGGGATTGGCAGAGGCAAGTGACACCAGCGACAACATGCTTTGACGCCGTTACCAATCCCCAATCCCGACTCCCCAATCCCCGCTCTCAAACAATCTTGGTCCGTCG
Organism: Xanthomonas arboricola pv. guizotiae; assembly: GCF_002940205.1. GTDB lineage: Bacteria > Pseudomonadota > Gammaproteobacteria > Xanthomonadales > Xanthomonadaceae > Xanthomonas > Xanthomonas arboricola_C. The sequence goes on along the minus strand of NZ_MDSK01000033.1, from coordinate 12,169 downwards.
CCACCAGCGCGACACCTGTTCCTCGCGCACCAAGGTGAACAAACCAGCGCCCAGGATCAGCGCGATGCCCACCGCCATTGGCCAATCCAGGTGATCGTGAAACAGCAGGTAGCCGAAAGCGATTGCCCACAGCATCTGGCTGTATTGGGTGGGCGCCACCACGCTCACCGGCGCCATGCGCGTGGCGTACATCAGGCAGATCGCCGCCAGGCCGGCAAGCAGGCCGTAGCCGGCCAACAGCCCCCACTGATACAGCGTGGGCCAGACAAAGGTCGGCAACATCATGATCCCGCCCATCACCAACGGGCCGATCACCCCGGCGCCGTACAAGGTCAGGCGTTTTTCGCTATGCCCGGCCATGCGCAGGGTGATGACCGAGATCGCACCGACCAGGCCGCACACGATCGCGGCCACATGCCCGTGGGTGAGATGACGAAAGCCAGGGCGCAGCACGATCAACACGCCGATGAAGCCGACGATCACCGCCGACCAGCGCCGCCAGTGCACTTCTTCCTTGAGGAACACCACCGACAGCACGGTGACGAAGATCGGCATCAGGAAGATCAGCGCGAACGCCTCGGCCATCGGCAAGGTGGTGAAGGCGATCACCGAGGTGAGGTTGCCGATGGCGCCGGTGAGCGCACGCAACAGCCACAGGCTGGGTTGCCTGGCCATCACCAGTTCGCGCAACCGGTCGTCGGGCTTTTTCAGGAATGGCACCGCCAGCAGCATCAGCAGCGCGCCAAGAAACAGCACTTCGTAGACCGGCAGCGTGCCTTCCAGCAGCTTTACGAACGCATCGCTGATCGAATAGGCCGCATAACAGGCAAACCCCAACAACACACCCTTCAGCATTGCCGATCCTCCACGGTTGGCGCCAATCGGACAACATGTCGATGGGGGCAGTGCGCAGTATGCGGTGCGGCGTGCGTCAGAGGAATCGACGCATGCCGCCGGGCGCGACGGCTGCATCGCCACCGGTACACCGTGCAGACGATGCCGCTCCTCACGTCGCTGCGGATAAGCGCCGCGGCGCCGCCCCGCCATCGTGCCGGCGGCGCGCTGGATACGCATGCGTGACGGGGTCGGTTACGATGCCAGTCCATCCCTCGCACCAGCAACGCGCCTAACGCGCGCCTATCCGGACCAGCGACTCGTGCCCCACTACTCCGGCCCGCTACTCATTTCCTCCGATGCCCAAGCGCTGCTTGCCGCGCGCGGCAGTGGTCTGACCCAGTGGACCGGCTCGCTGGACCTGGGCCGCAGCACCGACACCGCCCAGCTCGATGCACAGACCTGGCAGTGGCGCGGCAGGGGCTACCCGTATCCGGGTAAGCTCAAGGAGCGCACGCTCTACGTCTGGGACGGTGATGATTTCGCCCCGATCTCGCGTTTCAGCGGCGCGCTGATCAAACTCATCCCCACCGAATGGGGCGCGCCCACCTTCGAGATCGATGGCATCAAGATGCTGCCGTCGGCGCAGCTGTCGCCGTTCGACGATGCGCGCCGCAAGGTGGCGCTGGTCGATCCGCGCGGCAAGATCGTGCTGGATACCTGCGGTGGGCTGGGCTACTTCGCCGCCTGCTGCCTGGAAGCCGGGGTGGCGCAGCTGCACTCGTTCGAAAAGAATGCCGACGTGCTGTGGCTGCGCACGCTCAACCCCTGGTCGCCGGATCCGGACGATGCCGTCTACGGCGGACGCCTGCAACTGACCCACGCCGATATCTCGCAGCACATCGCCACGCTGGCAGACGCTTCGGTCGATGCGATCCTGCACGACCCGCCGCGCTTCGGCATTGCCGGGGAGCTGTATTCGCAGCTGTTCTACGACCAGCTGGCGCGGGTGTTGCGCCGTGGCGGGCGCCTGTTCCATTACACCGGTGCGCCCAACCGGCTCACCAGCGGGCGCGATGTGCCCAACGAAGTGAGCAAACGCCTGGGCAAGGCCGGCTTCAGCACGCAGCTGGCGCTGGATGGGGTGCTGGCCACGCTGCCGGCGCGGCGCTGATCGCAGGATTTTTGCCGCAACCGGGAACGCGCAGTCAGTCGCGGCCGACCGCTTGTCGATGCTGCGCACGACACCGCCCTGCAGCAGACAGATGCCGCGCCGAGCATTGGCCGCGTCCGTCAGATTGACGTGCAACCGGTTTGCCAGCCACGCCTGGCCAGCAAACGGATCTGCGATACTGCAGCGCCCACGACAAGGACGTTGCATGCGCATCCGCTTTACGAGGTGGTTGCTCGCCACGCTGTTGGTGATGGCCGGCGCGCACGCGCAGACCGCGCCGCAGACGCCACCGGCGCAGCCCATGTCCGAAGTCACCACCCGCCATCCGGTGACCCGTGCCGTTCTGGCCGGGCGTACGATTCGCCTGGGCGAACATGCCGGCAAGTGCGCAATCCTGCGCGATGACGAAGTGCTCCCGCTGGGCATCGGCGCACCGTGCTACTTCAGCACCAATCGCCAACACGGCGCCCAGGTGCACCACTTCCACGGCAGCCACATCGTGCTGGTGCAACATGCCCACCCTACTGCGGCGCCGGACCGGGATATCAAGCTGTACGGGGCGATCTGCGCATTCGACGCGCAGTCCGTGCGCGAAGTCGATGGCGTGCTGGAACCGGGCAGCGTCGCCAATTCCTGGCACTGCGACCCGACAATGGGAGCCGATCAGAAGCAGTTCGTCTACAGCTACGACACCTGGCCCGGGCGCGAGGCGCAGCCGCCATCGCGCAAGCAAAAGCAGACACAGCCCTGATGGCCGCATGATGCGCAGGCGTCGATCGGCGCAGGCGGTTGCCACGGCCTTGTGAACCGACGGCTGATCAATACCGTCTCCTAAACAGCGGCTTGTCGCGTGCCTGCGCAGCCGCGTCGTCGCCGACAGCGCGGCACCGCAGTTGCGCATGCTGTGCAACCACCGCGCAGGTCATCGCCTGCCGCGTCGGTACGTCGTCCAGGCAACGTAGGTGAACCAGGCGATGATCGCCAACGGCACACTGTTCAGCAACGCATCCCAGCCGATGGCGATCCAGAACCGCTGCGGGTCTGCATCCGCGTAAAAGATCCTGGTCGGCCGGCCGCGGATGACGCTGATATAGCGCCCCGTGACGATCGCCTCCAGCACCAGCCACAGCCGCATGCAACAGGCGATCGCCACGACAACGGCTCCCCCGCCGATGATCCATTCGTGGATCCGGGACGCTGCGGGAGCTGGCGCAGGTGGCGGTGATTTGGGCCGCTTTTTTTTCACGCAGGCATCGGTTCGCTGGTGGCGGCGCAGTGTACGCGCAGCGCAACCGGCCGAGGCCATCCGTCGCACGCATGCAACACCTGGTGGTCGCGCAGTGAGCGCATGACACGCACCTGCCGGCTGAGCGCGGCCGCTATACCGATGGCGCAGTGCACTCGCTCAGAGTGAATGGAATGCTCCACGCTGCATTCGTCTCAGGGAAGATGGCCAGCAACAGTGCAACAACGTGGCGGCGCAACCGCACGATCGTGCCGCAGCCCCGCGCAGATGTCGCAGATGTCGCAGATGTCGCAGCTGGCACCGCGTAGCCGCGCATGCGGCACTCAAACCACTGCCCATTGATCGCGCCCGGCGGTCTTGGCGGCATACAGCGCAAGATCGGCCTGCCCCAGCAGCACATCCAGACCGCTCCCCGCAGTGGCGCTCACCGCGCCCATGCAGAAGCGCACCGGCTGATTGGCGGGCAGGCCGGCGATCTCGATCGCGGCCACCGCATTGCGCAGCCGCGTAAACACCGCAGGAATCTCCTCTGCGCTGCAGCCCGGCAGCACCAGCAGGAACTCTTCGCCACCCAGCCGGCCCAGCCGATCCTGCGTGCGCAGCGCCAGCCTGGAGGCACTGGCCAGCGCCTTGAGCACGGCATCGCCGGTGGCATGCCCATGCATGTCGTTGATCAGCTTGAAGTGGTCCAGATCGATCAATGCCAGCATGCACGGAACCTGCGAGCGCACCGATTGCTCGACCTGCTGCTGTGCCTCGGCGCGAATGGCGCGGCGATTGGGCAGGCCGGTGAGTTCGTCGCGCATCGCCAGCCGCGAGAGTTGCCGCCGGTGGCGCGCACCGAAGGCCAGCACCACCAGCGCGCCCAGCAACAGCATGCAGGCCGCGCATAGCGCAATCCACAAGGCACGTTGACCGGCTTCGCGGGCCTGCAACGCCAGTTGCGCGGTCTCGCTGCGGCGGCGCAGCTCGGCGGTTTCCGCACCACGGCGCGCATCTTCGTAACGCGCCTGCAGGCGCAGCATCACGGTGTCGCGCTGGCGATCCAGGCTCTGCGCGCGCAACGTGTTGGCGCGCTGCAGTTCCTGGTAGGCCTCGGCATGGCGTCCCTCCGCTGCCAGTGCCTGGGCAATGGCATCGAGCAGTCGCGCGCGCCGCACCAACGGCAGATTGGGGTCGTCCGCTGCCCTGGCCGCGATGATCTCCATGCCGAGGCTGCCGGACTTGAGCGCGGCCAATGCCCGCAGCAACACCGCATGGCAGGCGGCCACGCGGCCGACATTGCCCTGGCGTTGCATCAACGGCAGCGCCTCGCGCGCCATTGCCAGTGCCGCAGTGACATCGCCGGTGTCGATCAGCACCTCGCTGGCGCTGGTCAATGCCGCGGCCACACCGGCCTGATCGCCCAGCTCGCGGCTGAGCGCCAGCGCGCGCTTGAAGTGCAGCAACGCCGCATCCGGCTGCTGCGCTGCCAGCGAGGTGCCGTATTCGTATTCGATCAGGCTGCGCTGGAAGCGTGCCGGCTGGCCGCGCAAGCGCGCCAGGGCGCGTTGCAGATAGTCTTCGGCATCGTTGTCTTCCGCCGAACGGCCACCCACGCGGCTGGCCAGCGCGCCGAGCTGGGTCAAGGCATCCAGCTCCAGGCTCAAGCTGTGTTCGCGCACTGCGCACTGGTAGCTCGCCTGCGCGGCGTTCCAGGCCTCGTCGCTGCTGCCGGAGGCGAGCATGCTCCACATGTCGACCGCCTCGATCTCGCACAGCAGATCGGTGCGCCCCAGCGCGCGCGCCTGCTGACGCAGCGCTTCCAGCCGCGCCAGCATGCCGCGGTTGGGGCTCTCGCGCACATCGCTGAGAGCGCCTGCACGATCGCCAGCCACAGCTGCGCCTGCGCCGCGTTGCCGCGCACCCGTTCCAGCATCGCATGCGCCTGCGCCAGTACTGCCTGGCGGCGCTCGCCCTCTTCCAGGGAGATCAGTACCCGCGCCTGCGCCAGCAAGGCCCAGAACTGCGCATCGGCGTCGCCATCGCTGCGGGCACGCCCGAACGCGGCCTGGGCGGCCTGCAGGGCGGCCTTGGGGTCGTCGATCGCGGCGGTCTCGATGCTCTTCCACGGCTGCGGCTGCGCCCACAGCGTCGCGCTGAACAGCATTGCGGCCATCCCCGCGACCATGCGCCGCCAGCGTGGCGTCGCACTGCTCATCGACACCTCACGGCGACGATGCGTCACACCGCATCGCTACCGTGCACGGCAAGCGCCGCCCTGCCCGCATCGGGTTTGCTGGTTGCTGCGGCACTCGAGCTCTCCCATGGTTGGCTGGCGGTGGAATCGGAGCGATGTCGGCGTCTGCCTGACGCCGCATCGATGCAGATACGCGGTCATGATGACCGGCGAGCACGGCAGGTCGTGTGATCGCCAGGCTTTGCGTCAAGATCGTTAACGGCCTGCGCGCAGCGGGCTTGAATCGGCCGACGGATCGCATGGCAGCGGCCCGCAGCCGTGCCTCTTGGCAGGCACTGCGGCCAGGCGTGCAGCCGGCGCCGGCGGCGATGCGCATCGCCGCATGCGGCCGCCCAGCGACAGCCACGTAAACTGCGGCACGGCACCTGCCGCCGCCCGGATCCTGGAGACGCCGTGACATCCCGCCTGCCCCGCCTGCTCACGCTGCTCGCCGTCGCCTTGCTGTCGGCCTGCGCCACCCAGGCGCCGCGGGCGCCACAGCGCTCCCCGGATGCGGTCAAGGCCGACATCGCCCGGCGCCTGCCGGCCACGCTGGGCGATCGCAACGGCTGGGCCGACGATGTCTACGTGGCACTGTCCTCGCAGGGGCTGGACACCAGCGCCGAGCACATCTGCGCGGTGCTGGCGGTGACCGAGCAGGAATCGACCTACCAGGCCAACCCGGTGGTGCCCAATCTCGGCAAGATTTCGCGCGCCGAGATCGACCGCCGCGCCAGCGCGCACCACATTCCCGGCTTCATGGTCGATGCCGCCCTGCGTGTGGGTTCGCCGGACGGCCGCAGCTACGCCACGCGCATCGCGAGCGCGCGCACCGAGCAGGAGCTGAGCCACATCTTCGAAGACTTCACCGGCAGCGTGCCGCTGGGCGCGCGCCTGTTCGACGGGCTCAACCCGGTGCATACCGCCGGGCCGATGCAGGTCAGCATCGCCTTTGCCGAGCAGCATGCCGAGCGCTACCCGTATCCGCCCGGCGACTCGATCCGCCACGAGGTCTTCAGCCGTCGCGGCGGGCTGTGGTTCGGCACCCGGCACCTGCTCGGGTACCGGGCCAGTTACGACGCACTGCTGTACCGCTTTGCCGACTTCAATGCCGGCTGGTACGCCAGCCGCAATGCCGCCTTCCAGGCGGCGCTGAGCAAGGCCAGCGGCATCGCGCTGACCCTGGACGGCGACCTGCTGACGCCCGGCGCCAGCCTGGATGCGCCCGGCGGCACCGAACGCGCCGCGCGTGCCCTGGGCAGCCAGCTGGCGATGAGCGACCGGCAGCTGCGCCGCGCGCTGGAAGCCGGCAACGCGGCCGGTTTCGAAGACACCGCGCTGTATCGCCAGGTATTCGCGCTGGCCGAGCGCGATGCCGGCAAGCCGCTGCCGCGTGCGGTGCTGCCCGGCATCACGCTGGAGAGCTCCAAGATCACCCGCACGCTCACCACCGCCTGGTTCGCGCAGCGGGTGAACGAGCGCTGGAAGCGCTGCATGGGCAAGTAAGCGCGCGTGCGGATCTGCCATCGCTGCAGCACGCGCGCAGAGGCGCCGGTACGTATCGACTTGCTTCCGCCATGCGCATCGCGCTGTGCAGACATGCCTTTCGCACGCAGGCACGTGTGCGGCGGGCAGCAGCAGATGCGGGCGGCGCAGCGCTGGTTTTTTTGGTCGCCTGGCAGCCGCCGGGGGCGATCGCTGCACTGCGTCCCCGATGCCATCTTCGCCGGTTGAAGCGGCTGCGCGGGCGCCGGCGCGTTCCCGGCGCCAAGCACGACTTCTGGCAGAGGCACCTGGCCGACGTGACGGGTAGCATCGGGCGGTCGCGCCGACCGCGTTGCGCGCTCCTTTCGTCCCGGAGAGTCCTACATGCCCACCCCGTTGCCGCTGCGGCAGCTGTTTTCCGCCATCGTCCTGGCCGCCCTGCCGGCGCTCGCCGGTGCGCAGACGCCTGCCGTCACCGCCGCCGACTACGCGCGCGCCGAGCGCCTGATCAACTACGCCGCGCAGCCGCTGGTGGACCATGCCGCCACCCGCATCGACTGGCTGGACGCCACCCACGTGGTCTATGTCGACCACGATGCCAAGGGCAACCAGCTGCTGCAGCTGGACACCGCCACCGGCAAGAGCGCGCCGATCTTCAAGCAGTCCGCGCTGGTCGCCTCGCTCGATACGCTGCTGAAGACCGGCGACAAGCCGCTCAAGGCCGACACCTTCGCCCCAGCGGTCAAGCGCACCGCCGATGGCCGCTACCGCCTCAACGTGCGCGACACCGCGGTGGTCTGCGATGCGCGTGCGCGCTGCAGCAAGCTGTATGCAAAGGACAAGGCCGAGCCGGGCGTGCTGTCGCCGGACAAGCGCAGCGAAGCCTTCATCCGCGACTGGAACCTGTGGGTGCGCGAGCTCGCCAGCGGCCAGGAGACCCAGCTCACCCGCGACGGTGTGGAAAACTTCGGCTATGCCACCGACAACGCCGGCTGGCAGCACAGCGACAATGCCATCGTGGCCTGGTCGCCGGACTCGCGCAAGATCGCCACCTTCCAGCAGGACCAGCGCAAGACCGGCGACATGTACCTGGTCAGCACCAGGCTCGGGCATCCGGAACTGCAGTCGTGGAAATACCCGCTGGCCGGCGACAAGGACGTGACCATGATCGAGCGCGTGGTCATCGACGTGCCCACGCGCAGCGTGCTGCGGCTGAAACTGCCGCCCGACCAGCACCGCTCCACCCTGTGCGATGACGTCAGCTGCTCGCCGGGCCTGTGGGACGACGTGAAGTGGGCGCCGGACGGCAAGACCCTGGCCTTCGCCTCGACCTCGCGCTTCCACAAGCAGGTCTGGTTGCGCATTGCCGATGTCGCCACCGGCGAAGTGCGCACCGCCTTCGACGAAACCGCCAAGACCTATTACGAAAGCGGCCAGGTCGCCGCCAACTGGGCGTACCTGCCCGGCAGCAAGGAGGCGGTGTGGTTTTCCGAGCGCAGCGATTGGGGCCAGCTGTATCTCTACGACCTGGCCACCGGCAAGCCCAAGCGCGCGATCACCAGCGGCCAGGGCAACGTCACCGAACTGCTGCGCGTGGATCCGGTGACGCGCACCGCGTGGTTCGTCGGCGTCGGCCGCAGCGCGGGCGTGGACCCGTATTACCAGCAGCTGTGGAAGGTGAGCCTGGACGGTGGTGAGCCGGTGCTGCTCACGCCAGAAGTCGCCGATCACAGCATCGCGCTGGCGCCCGATGGCGCCCGCTTTGTCGATACCTACTCCACCTCGGTCACGCCACCGGTCACGCTGCTGCGCGATGCCGGCGACGGACGCACGGTCAGCACGATCGCCACTGCCGACATCGGCCGCCTCAAGGCGGCCGGCTGGGTGCCGCCGGAGCCGATCACGGTCAAGGCGCGCGATGGCAAGACCACGCTGTACGGCCTGATGTTCAAGCCCAGCACCTTCGACCCGGCGCGCAAGTACCCGGTCATCGATTACGTCTATCCCGGCCCGCAGACCGGCTCGGTGCGCGGCCGCAGTTTCCTTGCCGGCCATGGCGACAACCAATCGCTGGCGGAACTGGGTTTCATCGTGGTCGCCATCGACGGCATGGGCACGCCATGGCGCTCCAAGAGCTTCCACGACACCTGGTACGCCAACATGGGCGACAACACCCTGCCCGACCAGGTGGCCGGCCTGAAGGAGCTGGGCCGGCGCTATCCGTGGATCGACCTGGGCCGCGTCGGTATCTGGGGCCACTCCGGCGGCGGCAATGCGTCCACCGCCGCGATGCTGCGCTACCCGGACTTCTTCAAGGTGGCCTGGTCGGAAAGCGGCAACCACGACAACCGCGGCTACGAGGACGACTGGGCCGAGAAGTATCACGGCGAGCACATCGTCAACAAGGACGGCAGCTCCAACTACGACGACCAGGCCAACGCCAACCACGCCGGCAAACTCAAGGGCAAGCTGATGCTGGTGCACGGCACCCTGGACGACAACGTGCCGCCATATCTCACCCTGCTGGTGGCCGATGCCCTGATCAAGGCCAACAAGACCTTCGACATGCTGATGCTGCCCAACGCCAAGCACGGCTATGGCGAGCTCACCCCGTATGTCAGCCGCCGCCGCTGGGACTACTTCGTGCAACACCTGCTCGGCGCCACGCCACCGGCCGACTACCAGATGAAGCCGATGCCCAAGAACTGAGCGCACGCACGCATGGTCGCCGGCGACCTGAAGGCCCCTGCCGCGTAGGAGCGGCCCCGGCCGCGACACTCACTGATCGCTGCGCAATGGGTCTCAAGCAGCAACTCCAGGCAGGCGCGGCGCTGTCCGGTGCCTGACCACCCCGCACCACCACGACGCAGCTTGGCCGCACGTTCCATCCGGACAACACCGGATGGAACCACCACCCGCCTACTTCGCCCTACTGCCGCCCAACTGCGTGCTCAGGAACGCCAGCAGGCGGGTGTAGTACTCGCGACGATGTGGCTCGGTGTAGAAGCCGTGGCCTTCATTGGGGAAATACAGCGCCTCCACCGGCACGCCGGCACCCTTCAACGCGCGCTCCATGCGCTTGCTGTGTTCGATCGGCGCGCGCTCGTCCTTGCCGCCTGCCGCCAGAAACACCGGCACCCTGATCTGCCTGGCCAGCATCACCGGCGAGCGTGCCGCCAGGGTGTCGCGGGCGCCCAGCCAGTCGCCGGTCCAGTTCTTGGCCCAGCGCGCGTAGCGCGCGGTGTCGCGCGCCATCATGTCCAGATCGTAGACGCCGACATAGCCGGCGGCGCAGCGATACAGGGCCGGCTCCTTCGCAACACCCATCAGCGCAGCGTACCCCCCCCGTAGCTGGCACCGTAGAGACAGATGCGCGAGGCATCGGCCACGCCCTGCGCGATGGCCCAGCGGGTGGCGTCGGTGAGATCGTCCTGCATGCGCCCGCCCCACTCCCTGGCGCCGGCCTGGGTGAAGGCACGCCCGTAATTGGCCGAGCCGCGGTAATTGACGCGCAGCACCGCATAGCCGGCGGCGGCCAGCAGCTGCGCCTCGTCATCGAACTCCCATTTGTCGAAGACATCGAACGGCCCGCCGTGCGGCATCACGATCAACGGCAGCGGCGTGCCTGCCGCGGCATGCAGCGGCTGGGTCAGATAGCCGTGCAACTGCAAGCCATCGCGCGCCTGGAAACTTACCTGCCTGCTTGCCGGGACGGCATCGGGCGGGAACCACTCGCGGCGGCTGAACACGCGGTCGGCATGCTTGCTGACCGTATCGAACAGGTAATAGTCGCCGTTATTGCGATCGCTCCACACGTACACCAGCACCAGGCGACGGTCGCGGGTGGCCGAGGTGATGTAGACCGCGTTGCCGTCGAAGGCTTTTTCCAGGCTGCGGTAGAGCCTTGCCGTCGGCGACTTCTCGTCGAAGAAGCGGTTGCGCACCCGGTCGCTCATGTAGGACGCGCCGATCGGCGTGGTGCCGTCCAGATCGCGCAGGATCCGGTAGGGGTCGACGGTGTCGTCGTGCAACAACGGCGTGGATTTGCCGCTGGCCGGGTCCCATCCCACCAGCACATCGGTGCCGCTCGCCTGTTCCACCTGCAGATAGGCCTTGTTGCCATCGGCCGCAAAACCGAGCGGAAATTCGCGATGCCCGCTGCTGGCGGCATCATTGACCAACCGCCACGGTGCGGCATCGTCGTCGCGGTAATACAGCTTGCTGACGTTGCTCACGTCGGCGCCGTTGGCAAAGCGGATGCGTCCCTGCTGATCGGTCACGAAGTTTGCGCGCCGCACCGGCGAGGTCGCCACGGTATTGCGCCGGCCGGTCTGGATGTCCAGCTTGTCGATGCGGATGTTCGGGTCGCCGACGAACGGGATCGTCGACACCAGGATGTTGCGCGGATCGCCCGGCAAGGTATCGAGCATGAACGTGCCTGGCTCCAGGTCCATCTTCAACTGCACGCCGTTGATATCCGGATTGGTGCCATAGGGGCTGGCCAGCAGGCGGCCATTCTTGCCATCGGCGTCGATGGCATGCAGCTGGCCGATCGCCATCGGCTCGTCGCGCGACCCCAGCCGCTGCGCCATCGACACCACGATGCGGTCGTCGCTGGCCCACCAGAAATCGTCCACCACGCTATTGGCGCCACCGGTGACTTTTGCGGTGGCCATCTTGTCCTGCCGCCGTACGATGCCCAGCACGGTGCGATCTTCCAGCGGCATGGTGAGCGCGAAATACTCACCCGTCGGCGAGATCTTGATCCGCTCGAACTGGTCGCTTTTGAGATAGGGCGTCAGATCCAGCGGTTGCGACGGCGTCTGCGCGCGAGCCGGCACCGTGATGGTCATTGCCACTGCCAGCGCGGCAGTCGCCACCCTCATCCAATAATGCATTGCGACACTCCGCCTCTTCCTTGGTCCGCCTATGGTGGCAAAGGCGGTTTGTGGAGTCCATCGTCTGGCGCGATGCCATGCAAAGCACGCGGCATCAATGTTGCTTGGCCTGCGCCGACATGCTCAGGTACCGGCGCGTGCGCGCGGGCCCAACAGACCGATACGCCGGAACCACATTTCCAGCGGCACCGTCACCAGCGGCGGCAACGCGGCCAGCAGGCTTAGAGCGGCTAACAAAACCCTTGAATTCTGTTGAGTCGGCGACAACATTGCCGGCATGACACGTCGCAACGAGATCCCTAGTGCGCTTTGGA
>NZ_MDSK01000032.1 GCF_002940205.1 Xanthomonas arboricola pv. guizotiae | reverse complement strand
TCCAAAGCGCACTAGGGATCTCGTTGCGACGTGTCATGCCGGCAATGTTGTCGCCGACTCAACAGAATTCAAGGGTTTTGTTAGCCGCTCTTATTACCTGTTCGACACAGCCGCTTCGGCTTTATCGTCCACCGCACGCACAACCGGCTGCGATAACGCATCAACGAAATCCGGCGCCAAGGCCAGCTTGCCGAACCAGCCGTGCTGGGTACCGCTGAGCACGCGCAACATATGCCCGCGTCCGCCCGGCACGCGTCCCATCGGGCGCAGCAGCAGATCGCGGCCTTGTGCCCAGAGATCACGTTCGGACTGGAACAGCGGCGTCAGCCAGCGGCTCCAGCGGTGATAGATCGCCACATGCGCCTGGCGTTCGCGCTGGTAGCGCTGCAAGGCATCGTCCAGATCGGCGCCTGCGCGCAGCGCATCGCGCATCGCCAATGCGTCCAGCAGCGCCATGTTCACGCCCTGCCCCAATTGCGGGCTCATCGCATGCGCGGCATCGCCGGCAAGCACGAAGCGGCCGCGATGCCAGCGCGACACCACCGCATCGCGATAACTCGCGCGTGCCAATGCGCCATGCACCTGCACCGTGGCAAGACGCGCATGCGCGTCGGGCCACATCTGCGCCACTTCATCGCGCCAGGCCGCGATGCCGCGCTGTTCCCATGCAAGGAAATCGCTGCACGGCAGGCTCCAGAAAAAACTCAGCCGCGGCGTGTCATCGCCCGGGCGCGTGCCCACCGGCAGCAGACCGATCATCTTGCGTGCGCCGATATAGCGCTGGCGCAATTCGTCCACGAACGGCCAGTCTTCGCGTGGCAGCAGACACCACAGCGCACCCCATGGATACACGCGATCCAGCTGCGTTGCCTGTGCCTGCGCACGCAGCGTGGAGGCCGAACCGTCGGCAGCAATGATCAGATCGTAGGGGCCGTGCCATTGCCCGCGTTGATCCTGCACACGCACGCCCGCGTGATCAATGGCGGTGATCTGCGTATCCACATGCAGGTGTGCGTGCTGCGGCCAGGCCTCGCGCAGCAGCGTAAACAAGGCACCGCGCTGCATGCCCACACCCATCAGGCGCGCATCCAGATCGCGGTACTGCATGTCCATCACCGCCCGCCCGCACGGCGTGTCGCCATACAGGCGGCGCACCGGTGCGCCATGCGCAAGCGCCTGCGGCAGCAAGCCCATGTTCCAGAGCACCTGCAGGCCGCTGGGCTGCAGCAGAAAACCCGCGCCCACTGGCCCGGGCGCGGCTGCGCGCTCGAATACCTCCAGCTGATGCCCATCGGCGCCCAGCAGCACTGCCAGTGCCTGCCCCGCCGTTCCGTAGCCCACCACTGCAATACGTAATGCTCGTTGCATCGTCCCTGCTCTGTTTCGTCAACCCTGCCCGCGCACAACCGGCGCAAAAAAAACCCCGCCGTGGCGGGGTTCTTCAACCGCACAATCGAGTCAGATTACTCGACCGGCGTGATGTTCGAAGCCTGGGCACCCTTGGGGCCCTGGGTCACGTCATAACTGACGCGCTGGCCTTCCTGCAGGCTGCGGAAGCCCTTGGAATTGATCGCGGAGAAGTGCGCGAAGACATCGGCGCTGCCGTCCTCCGGTGAGATGAAGCCAAATCCCTTGGCGTCGTTGAACCACTTGACGGTACCGTTCGGCATGGTGATGCGAGACCTTTGCAATAATTAATGGGTGGTGTACGGCGATGCGTACGCGCCGAGTATGCAAAGCTTATGCCCCGATGACAATCACCCGCGTGCAAGTTCGCCGATCAGCTCCGGCAATCCGGACGAGGCGGCATCCACGTTGGCCAACACCTCGGCCATGGTGATTTCCTGCGCGTCGCCGCAGCCGGCCGCCCAGTTGGCCACGATCGCCAAACACGCATATTCCAGGCCTTTTTCGCGTGCCAGAGCCGCTTCGGGCATGCCGGTCATGCCGACCAGGTCGCAGCCGTCGCGACGCATGCGGGCGATCTCTGCAATCGTTTCCAGTCGCGGTCCCTGAGTTGCGCCGTAGCATCCGCCGGCGACCATCGTGACGCCGGTCACCTTGGCGGCGGCGATGACCTTGCTGCGGAACATCGGCGAATACGGATGGCCGAAATCCACGTGCTGCACCTCGCTGCCCGGTTCTTCGCAGAAGGTGGACACGCGGCCCCAGGTGTAATCGATCAGCTGGTCCGGGCACGCCAACACGCGTGGGCCGAACTGCTCGGTGATGCCGCCGACGGTGTTGAGCGCCAGCACCCGCGCCGCACCGATTTGCTGCAGCGCAGCGATGTTTGCGCGGTAGTTCACCTTGTGCGGCGGCAGCGAATGGCCTTCGCCATGGCGTGCCAGGAATGCCACGCGGTGGCCCAGCAACATACCCACGCGGATCGGGCCGGAGGGCGCGCCGTACGGCGTTTCGATGTCGTGCGTCTGCACCTGATCCAGCTGTGCGAGCTTGTAGACGCCGGTGCCGCCGATGACGGCCAATGCGATGGAAGTGGAGGACACAAGCAACCTCTGCAACGAAAGACAGGACGGTGGCGCGCAGGCCTGCGCGCCGGGCTGCCCGCAGCGACGCGGGCAGACTGCGGCAGTTACTGCTTCATCGCGTAGATGGCGGGAATGCCGCGCAGCTGCTCGTTGACGTCCATGCCGAAGCCGAACACGTAACGGTCGGCCACTTCCACGCCGACATAGTCGGCGGCCACACCGGGCACGCAGCGGTCGTGACGCTTGACGGTCAACACCGCCACGCGCACGTCGGTGGCGCCCTGCTCCAGGCACCACTGGCGCACGCCCTGCAGCGTGTAGCCCTCGTCGAGGATGTCGTCGACCAGGATCACCCGACGACCGAACAGCGCAGTGGCCGGACGGTGCTTCCACACCAGCTCGCCGCCGGTGGTCTCGCCGCGGTAACGGGTGGCATGCAGGTAATCGAACTGCAGGTCCTGGCCGCGTGCGCCCAGCTCCAGCGCCAGTTGGCCGGAGAACGGCAACGCGCCATGCATGATGGTGAGATATACCGGCACTTCGCCGGCATAGTCGCGCGCGATCGCGTCGGCAATGCCGGCGACCGCCGCATCGATGGCAGGACGGTCGACCAGCAGATCGGCTTGGGCCAGGGCCTGGGAAATGGTGAGCGTGGACATCAGGCAGTTGTTCCGAAAGAGGCGGAAAGGGGAGTGGTGAATGAGGCGTCGGAGCCGGCGAGCAGGCCATCCCAGCCCAGCGCGCCGCGGCCGATCAGGCCGATCAATGCTGCGGTGTTGAGGCTGCGGCCCTGCACGGCCTGCAGCGATTCGTCGACCAGTTCCGGGTGGCAGACCAGCACCACGTCGCAGCCGGCATCCAGATGCGCATGCACCCGGCCGGCCACGCCGCCGGCGCTGAACGAGGCGGCCATGCCGACGTCGTCGGAAAAGACCACACCGCGAAAGCCCAGTTGCCCGCGCAGGATCTGCTCGATCCAGCGCGGCGAATAGCCGGCCGGTTCCGGGGCGACCTGCGGGTAGACCACGTGCGCCATCATCACCGCGTCGGCACCGGCCTCGATGCCGGCCACGAACGGCAGCAGATCTTCGGCCAGCAGGACCTCCAGCGGGCGCGGGTCGCTGGCACGGTCGACATGGGTGTCTTCCAGCACGCTGCCGTGGCCGGGGAAATGCTTGAGCGTGGCGGCCATGCCGGCGCCGTGCAGCGCCTGCACATAGGCGCGGGTGAAGCTGGCCACGATCTGCGGATCGTCGCTGAAGGCACGATCGCCGATGGCGCGGTTGCCGCGGCCCAGATCCACCACCGGTGCGAAGCTCAGGTCCACGCCGCTGGCACGCACTTCGCTGGCCATCAGCTGCGCATGCGCGCGCGCTGCGGCGAGCGCGGCCTCGGGGTCCTGCGCGTACTGCGCGCCGAAGCTCTGCAGCGGCGCCAGGGCGCTGTAGCCGTCGCGAAAGCGCTGCACGCGGCCGCCTTCCTGGTCCACGCAGATCAGCACCGGGCGCGGTGCGGCCGCGCGGATGGACGCGGACAGCTCGGCCACCTGCGTGCGCGAGGCGAAGTTGCGCGTGAACAGCACCACGCCGGCGACCGCGTCGTGCTGCAGCCAGTCGCGTTCCTGTGCGCTGAGTTCGGTACCGGCAACGCCGATCAGAAGCATGTTGGAGGACTCCCGGGCCAGGCGCCACGTTGGCGCAGCGCGGCATTGTCGCAGATGCGCGTTGCAGCGTCAGATCGCGCATTCAGGCAGGCCCGTGTTTTTTGGCCGTCTCGGCCCTGCCCCTGCCCTCCGGCTACCGCTCAGAGCCAGCTCAGAGCACCTCCAGATTCGCCCGCCAATGCGCGGCCTGCGCCTGCACCTGCTCCAGGACCTCCGGTGCCATGGCATCGAGCTGCCGGTACGGCAGCGCCAGGCGCTCGTTGGTGCCCAGCAATGTGCGCTGCCGCGCCAGGAAATCCCAGTACAGCGCGTTGTACGGGCAGGCCTGCGGGCCGACCCGCAGCTTGCGCTGGTAGCGGCAGCCACCGCAGTAATCGCTCATGCGGTCGATATAGGCCGCGCCGCTGATGTACGGCTTGCTGCCGAGCAGGCCGCCGTCGGCGAACTGGCTCATGCCGACCGTATTGGGCAGTTCCACCCACTCGAACGCATCAATGTAGATGCCCAGATACCAGCGATGCAGGGCCTGCGGGTCCAGCCCCGCCAGCAGCGCGAAATTGCCGATCACCATCAGCCGCTGGATATGGTGCGCATGCGCGTTGGCCAGCGAATTGCCGATCGCATCGGCCAGGCAGCGCATGCCGACCTGCCCGTCCCAGAACCAGTGCGGCAGCGGCGCATGCTGGTCGAGCCGATTGGACAGCGCGTAATCGGGCAGCTGCGACCAATACACACCGCGCACGTATTCGCGCCAGCCCAGGATCTGGCGGATGAAGCCTTCCACCGATGCCAGTGGCGCATGCCCGTCCTGCAGGGCCGCCTCCGCGCGCGCGATCACCTCGCGCGGATGCAGCAGCTTGACGTTGAGCGCGAACGACAGCAGCGAATGGAACAGCCGCGGGCTGCGCGTGCTCATCGCATCCTCGTAGCGACCAAAGTGCGGCAACCCATGCATGACGAAGGCATCCAGGTGCCGCAAGGCTTCGTCGCGGTGCAGCGGCCACGGCAGCGCGTGAGCATTCGGCGCGCCGAAGCTGCGGACCCCGGCTGCCTCGATGGCACTCCACAGCGCGCGGTGATCGTGCGCGGCGCGCCACTCCTGCGGTGCGGGCGGATCGCCTGGCCATGGCGCACGGTTGTCGTGATCGAAATTCCAGCGCCCGCCTTCCGGTTCGCCTGCGGCATCGAGCAGGATGCGGTGGCGACGGCGCATCTTTCGATAGAACACTTCCATGCGCCACTGGCCGCCGGCGCGGAAGCACCCGGCCACCTCATCGCGCTCGGTCAGGAAATGCTCGCTGTCGACCATGCGCGTGGCGAACGGCTGCCGCGCGCACCAGTGCTGCAATGCTTGGTCCAGCCGCCATTCGTCCGGCGCCTGGTACTCCAGCCGGCTGGCGCGGTAATGCGCGATCAGCGCGTCCAGATTGGCCGGAATCGATTGTCGATTGCTGGGGTTGTCGATGGCCACGTAACGCACCCGATGACCGGCCTGCCGCAGGCGCGCGGCAAACGCGCGCATCGCCGCGAAGATCGCCAGGATCTTCTGCGCGTGGTGCAGCACGTAGTCGGTTTCCTCGCGCACTTCCATCAGCACGTAGACCACGCCCGCATCGGTGACATCGAACCAGCTGTGTTGCGGGTTGAGCTGATCGCCCAGGACCAGGCGCAGCGTGTGTGCAGCTGGCTGCGGGTGACGCTCGCCTGCGGTCGCGTCAGGATTGCTCATCTAAGCCGGACGCGTGCACGCGCACAAAGCATCGCAGCGATCGAGGTCGCACGCGCGCGCGCACTGCATGGCGGCACATGGTCTGCCATGCCTGCGCGGCCCGTTTGCATTGGCGAACGGCCTGGCGCGCAGACGCGTTCTGCATCGACACGCCAGCGCATCTCCCACTGCGCGTGCCAACGCATCACTCCTGCCCGCTGCAGGCGGCATCGCCGGCGCCTACACGCGCTGCCAAGGCCACGCCGCTTTGCCAGGCCCCTTCGACCTTGCCACCGGCCAACCAGTCGCCGCAGATGCCGATGCTCAGCGGCGCATCCCAGGCACAGCCGATCTGCACGGCAGGCTCGGTGCTGGCCACCGTCCAGCGATACGCATCGCAGGACTGCGGCAGGGGCAGGCCGAGCGCGGCCGACGCGGGCAACACGCTGGCAATCACCGTTTCAGGCGTCGCCCCCAGATGCGCCTGGCTCCAGTCGGCTGTGGCATGCAGCAGCCAGGTTTCCACGCCCTGCCTGCCCGGCTTGCTGGAGTCGCGCGCCACCCAGCGCAGCGGGCCGGCGTTGACGAACAAGGCCTCGTACCCGGGGTCGACCGGCCTGTCGAAACGCAGCACCACCGCCCAGGCCGGCTGCATCCGTGCGTTGGCGGCCGCCGTCGCCAGCGTGGGCACGCTGTCCGCCAGCAATGCAGCTGCAAGCGCTGCCGGTACCGCCAGCAGCACGGTGTCGAAGCAGCAGCTGCGGCTGGTCGCGTCTTCTGCCACCTGCAGTTGCCAGCTGTCGCCATTGCGCTGCAGCGATCGCACCGAGCTGCCCAACCGAATAGTCAGGGCCGCCGCCAGCGCACGCGCCGGTGCGCCCATGTCCGGCACCCCGACAAAACGCGTCAAGCCGCCCTGCGACGCACGCATGGCGGCGCCATCCCAACTGGCGACGCGCGCAGGCCAGACCGCCGCAACGCCGCGCGCGATCCACGCCTCCACCACCGCGGCGAACGCCGGGTCGCGGGCGGTGAAATACTGCGCGCCGTGATCGCACTGCCAGCCAGCGCCGCCACAGCTGCGCATGCGTCCGCCGGGCAGGTCGCCCTGCTCGAACAACGTCACGGCCCATCCCGAAGCCTGCAGCCGCTGCGCGCAGGCGAGCCCGGCCAGCCCGGCGCCGATCACCGCAACCGTCTTCGATGGGGTGAGCCGCGTCATCTCGTCAGCGGCAGGCCGTTGCCACACGCCGCCGGCCGTTCACACCGCGCAGCCGTCCGGCCCGCAGGCATCGGGACCACCGATTGGCGCCGATTCGGCGGCCAGCTGCAACAGTGCCTGCGCAAAGCTCTCCGACGGCTGCGCGCCCTGGATCAGGCTGCGTCCATCGATGACGAAACTGGGCACCGCACGGATTCCCAGCGCAGCGGCCTGCGCCAGTTGCGCTTGCACGGCAACGACGCCTTCGTCGGAGTCCAGCAGCGCGCGCACGCGCGCCTCGTCCAGACCGCCGGCAGACCCGGCGGCCACCAGCGTTCCGGTCGCGCCGACGTTTTGGCCTTCGGCAAAATACGCATGGAACAGCGCCTCGATCACGGCCTGGACATCGCCCTCGCGGCTGGCCAGCCAGATCAACCGATGCGCGCGCAGGGTGCTGACCTGCACCTGCCCGCGCCCGAAATCGAACGGCAAGCCCTCGGCGCGCGCAGTGGCCTGGGTCTGCGCCAGCATCTGCTCCACGCGCGCGGCAGCGCCGAACTTTTGCGCCAGCGCATCACGCAGCGGGATCGGCTCCAGGCCTGCATCGGGGTCCAGCTGGAAGGCGTGGTAATGGATGTCCAGCGCCGGTGCCTGCGCACCGAGCGTGGCCACCGCCTGCTCGAAACGGCGCTTGCCGATCCAGCACCAGGGGCAGACCACGTCAGACCAGATATCGATGCGCATGGGCGGGGAGTGGAGATTCGTCATTGGGGATTCGCAAAGCATAAACCCAATACCAAGGCAGGGATTGGAGAGTCGCAACGCAATCGGCCCAAGTCCGACGCGTCGCTTTAGCTCTCACGAATCCCGAATCCCGAATCCCGAATTACAAATCCCCGCTCCAGTACTTGAACGGGTGCGCCGCCAGCGCCAGGTTGTAATAGCGCACATCGTCGGTGACTTCGGCGCCGATCCACTCGGGCCTGGCGAAGGCCTCGTCGGCATCGCCGAGTTCGATCTCGGCCACCACCAGCCCGGCGTTGTCGCCGAGGAATTCGTCCACTTCCCACACATGTCCCTGGTACTGGACCAGGTGCCGACGCTTGTCGATCAGACCGCCGACACACAGCGCCAGCAGCGCACGCGCCTCGACCACCGGAATCGGATACTCGAACTCCTGCCGGGTATGCCCCACCTCACGCGATTTCAGATTGAGAAACGCGTCCTCGCCCTGGATGCGCACCCGCACCGACGCGTTCTGCGCACCGCTGCGCAACGCCGCCTGATCGTTGAGATAGCCCTGTGCCATCGGGATCACCGCATGCGCGGCACCGCGCCAGCCCTCGCCGGTGACCAGGAATTTGCGTTCGATTTCGATGGGCATGGGAATCGGGAATCGGGAATCGGGAATCGGGAATCGGGAATCGGGAATCGCAACAGCATACGGCGAACCGCCTATACGATTCCCGATTCACTATTGCCGATTCACCGCCTCTCGAACACCGCGATGCTTTCCACATGCGCGGTATGCGGAAACATGTCCATCGCGCCGGCGGCCTTGAGCGTGAAGCCCTGCTCGTTGACCAGGTAGCCGGCGTCGCGCGCCAGCGAGCCGGGGTGGCAGCTCACATAGACGATGCGCTCGAACTTTTTCAGCGGCAACTGTTGCAGCACTTCCAGCGCGCCCGAGCGCGGCGGGTCCAGCAGCAGCTTGTCGAAGCCCTGCCGCATCCACGCCGCGTTGCGCTGGTCCTGGGTCAGGTCGGCCGCATAAAACTGCGCGTTTGCCAACCCGTTGCGCTGCGCGTTGTCCCTGGCGCGCGCCACCAGCCCGGCATCGCCCTCCACGCCGACCACCTCGCGCACACCGCGCGCCAGCGGCAGGGTGAAATTGCCCAGCCCGCAGAACAGATCCAGCACGCGGTCGTCCGGCCCGGCGTCGAGCAATGCCAGCGCATGCGCGATCATCTTCTGGTTGAGCGAGGCGTTGACCTGGATGAAATCCAGCGGCCGGAACGCCAGTTCCACATCCCATTGCGGCAGGCGAAACGACAGCGGCACCTCCTGCGGCCATAGCGGATGCACGCTCTCCACGCCACCCGGCTGCAGGAAGATCGCAAAGCCGTGCGCCTGGGCGAACGCGGTCAGCGCCTGCAGGTCAGGCTCGCTGAGCGGCTGCAGATGGCGGATGGTCAACACCACCGCAGCATCGCCGGCAATGAACTCGATCTGCGGGATGTCGCGCTTGCCGTCCAGGCCTTCGACCAGCGCCGCCAGCTGCGGAATCTTCTCGCCGATCTGCGGGATCACCGTGTAGCAGACCGACAGATCGGCCACGAAGCGCGGATCCAGCTCGCGGAACCCCACCAGGGTCTTGTCCTTCTTTTCGACGCGCCGAACCGAAAAGCGGCCCTTGCGCCGATAGCCCCAGGTATCGCCGACCAGGGCCGGCAACACCGCCTGCGGCGTGACGTGGCCGATGCGCTCCAGGTTGTCCACCAGCACGCGCTGCTTGGCCACGATCTGCTGCGACTGGTCCAGATGCTGCAGCACGCAGCCGGCGCAGACGCCGAAATGCGGGCAGCGCGGGGTCACCCGCTGCGGCGACGCCTCCAGCACCTCCACCGTCCTGGCCTCGTCGAAATGCCGGCTGCGCGCGGTGGGTTCGGCACGCACCAGCTCACCGGGCAAGGCGCCACTGATGAAGGTGACCTTGCCGCCCTCGCCGTCGCGGCGGGCCACACCGCGCCCGTCGTGGCTGAGGTCGGTGATCGCGGTCTGGAACGGAGTACGGTCGAAGCGGTTTCGGGTTCTGGCCACGTGGCGAGGAGCTGCGGGCAAAAAGGGTGCGTATTGTCGCAGATGCGATCGATCCCGGCCGCCTGGCGCCGTAGAACAATTGTCGCGCCCCGCAAACACAGGCACACTTCCGGTGCACGCGGCCGCTAGGACGCGGCATCGCTGACAAGGAGGCAGCATGAACATGGCGACACGCCAGGAACCCCAACCACGACTCCTGCTGGTAGAGGACGACCCGATCAGCCGTGGCTTTCTGCAGGCGGTGCTGGAAGGTCTTCCCGCCCATGTGGATTGCGCAGACTCGCTGTCTTCGGCACTGGACCGCGCGCGCGCGCGCCGCCACGACCTGTGGCTGATCGACGTCAATCTTCCCGATGGCACCGGCAGCGGCCTGCTGCGCGCACTGCGCCTGCTGCACCCGGACGTGCCTGCACTGGCCCATACCGCGGACACCGCCATGGCCATGCAACGCAGCCTGCAGTCCGATGGTTTTCTGGAACTGCTGGTCAAGCCGCTGACCTCCGAGCGCCTGCTGCAGGCGGTGCGTCGCGGGCTGGCGCGCGGCCGCTACAGCGTGGCGCCGGTGGGGGTGGTCGACATCGCCGCCAGCGATTGGGACGAAGCGGCCGCGCTCAGCGCGCTCAATGGCCAGCAACATCATCTGAACGCGCTGCGCGAATTGTTCCTGGCCGAGTTGCCGGGCACCCGCGATGCGGTGGATTCGGCCTTGCAGGTCAGCGACGACCAGGCATTGCGCGGCCATCTGCATCGGCTGCAGGCCAGCTGCGGATTCGTCGGCGCGGCGCGGCTTGCCGGCGCAGTGCGCCTGCTGCGCGGGGACCCGCATTCCAGCACGGCGCAGACCCAGTTCCATGCGGCGGTGGCTGCACTGCTGCACTGAAGGACGCGCGCACCGCTGTGCCTGGGCCCGGCACAGCGTCGGCGATTCGGAACAGGCGCCATCAGGCAGCCCGCATGCGCAGCGAGTCCGCATGGATGCAACGCGTATTCGACCACTACCTGCCAGGTTGGCTGGGCCGCCTTGCTGCTCAACGTCGCCGCGCCAGCTCCTCGAGCATTTCCCAGGATTTCAGCCCGCGTCCACTCAGATGATGCAGCAGCACGCCCCGCATGCTGCGACGCAGGCCCGGCATGTCGTCGGCCGCGGGCAGGACGTCCTGGCCCAACGCCAGCAGCGCCGCGCCGGTGACGGTGTCGCGCCGGTCCTGCGCCATCGCCTCGCTCAGTACGCGCAGCGCGCCTTCCTGCGGATCGAGCCGGTAACGCGCTGCCGGGTCGATCGGCTGGCCGTCGCGGTCGTACTGCAGATCGAATGCGACGCCCAGGCCGTCGAGCACATCGCGCTCGAACTGGCGCAGCCCCCAGGCCAGCGGCAGGCCGGATGCCAGATGCGCACGCGCCTGCGCATAGCAATCGAACAACTCGGGCACCGGGTCGTTGCGCGGCGCCAGGCGCAGCAGCAATTCACTGATATAGAAACCGGCCAGCATCGATTCGCCCGCCAGGCGGGGGGCGGTATCCAGCGCCTCGGCCTGACGCAACTGGGCCAGTTCGCCGCGTTGCACGGCGCTGAACTGGATCAACTGCAGTGGCTGCAGCGCGGCCCGCAAGGCCTGCTTGCGGGGCCCGTGCACCCCGCGCGCCAATAGCCCGACCCGCCCATGCTGCTCTGTCAGCACTTCCACCAGCAGGCTGGTCTCGCGCCAGGCCCGCACATGCAGGATGAAACCGCGTTCGTGTTCGATCAGCATGGTCTGTCAGGCGGCAGGGGGGCGCGATTGCAGGACACAAGAGCGGCTACCGGCACTGACCGCCGTGAGCCACTGCCGGCAACGCACATGATCGCAGCCGTCGACGGCAGAGGCCGCGATGACCAGGCGCGATCCAGTCCATGGAGACATCGCTTGCATCGCAGCTCCACGCCATTGCCGGTCTAGACGATCGCATCGACAGGCTGCCAGCACGTCACCAGCGCTGCGCCATCGGCGTCGGCCAGGGCCTCACTCGTATCCGAACGCCTTCAATGCCGCTTCGTCGTCCGACCAGCCTTCGCGCACGCGCACCCAGGTTTCCAGGAAGACCTTGGCCCCGAACAGGCGCTCCATCTGCAGGCGCGCCTTGCCGCCGATGTCCTTCAGGCGGGTACCGCCCTTGCCGATCACGATCGCCTTCTGGCCTTCGCGCTCGACCCAGATCACCGCGCCGATGCGCAGCAGCGCGCCATCTTCGGCAAAGCGTTCGATCTCCACCGTGGTGGCGTACGGCAGTTCTTCGCCGAGCTGACGCATCAACTGCTCACGCACCAGTTCCCCGGCCAGGAAACGCTGGCTGCGGTCGGTGATCTCGTCCTCGCCGAACATCGCGTCGGCCTCCGGCACCAGCTTGAGCAGGTCGCCGACCAGCGCCTCCAGGCCCTTGCGCTTGAGCGCGGACACCGGATGCACCGCAGCAAACGTGCGCCCCTCGCTGACCTGGGCCAGGAACGGGAACAGCGCGGTCTTGTCCTTGAGCCGGTCGACCTTGTTGACCACCAGCACCACCGGCACTCCGGCGTCGCTCAGGACCTTGAAGGCCAGTGTGTCTTCGTCGTCCCAGCGGCCGGCTTCGATCACCAGCACTGCCGCGTCCACGCCTTCCAGCGAGCCGCGCGCAGCGCGGTTCATCACCCGGTTCATGGCGCGCTTCTGCTCGCGATGCAGTCCGGGCGTGTCGACCAGCACAAGCTGCCCCTCGGGGAAGGTGGCAATGCCCAGCAACCGGTGGCGCGTGGTCTGCGGCCGGTTGGACACGATGCTGACCTTGGCGCCGACCAGGGCATTGGTCAGGGTGGATTTGCCGACATTGGGCCGGCCGATC
Organism: Xanthomonas arboricola pv. guizotiae; assembly: GCF_002940205.1. Taxonomy (GTDB): domain Bacteria; phylum Pseudomonadota; class Gammaproteobacteria; order Xanthomonadales; family Xanthomonadaceae; genus Xanthomonas; species Xanthomonas arboricola_C. Next base: position 39,831 of record NZ_MDSK01000032.1, on the reverse strand, counting down.
ACCGCAACGCTGCCGCTACGGTGGGGGGAAGAGGTTTCGCTCACGTGTTGGAATCCAGTTGTGCGATGACAAGGGTGGCCGCCTGTTGCTCGGCGAGGCGACGCGAGCTGCCCTGGCCTTCGGCGCGGGCGACGGGCTGTTCCAGGATGCAGGCGACATGGAACTGCTTGGCATGTTCGTCGCCGCTTTCGCTGATCAGCGCGTAGGTGGGCAGTGGCAGCTGCCGCGCCTGCAGCCATTCCTGCAGCCGGGTCTTGGGGTCTTTCTCTGCCTTGCCCACCGGCAGCGCCGCCAGCGAGGGCTCGAACCACGGCAGCACCACCGCGCGGCAGCGTTCGAAGCCGCAGTCCAGATAGATCGCCGCGACGATCGCCTCGACCGCGTCGGCCAGGATCGAATCGCGTCGATGGCCGCCGGATTTCAGCTCGCCCGGCCCCAGCGTCAGCCGCTCGCCCAGGTTGAGGCTGCGGCCGATCACCGCCAGCGCCCCCTCGCGTACGAGTTCGGCACGCGCGCGGGTCAATGCGCCTTCGTCGGCCTTGGGCCAGCGCTGGTAAAGCGCCTCGGCGACCAGCAGGTTGACGATGCCGTCGCCGAGAAATTCCAGTCGTTCGTTATGCGGTGTCCCGGCGCTGCGGTGTCGCAGCGCCTGGGCGAGCAATCCCGGATCGGCAAACGCATGCCCGATCGGATCGCCACGCTGGAAAGTCCTATTCGCCACCACGTCCCGTCATGTCCTGGGACGTCTCGAATTTACCGACGACATCCAGATTGCCGATCAATTCGCGGCGAACTTCGTAGTTGACCTTCATGCGCCAGCCACCATCGACGCGCTCGAACTTGACGTCCTCTTTCTTGACGTTTTCCGAGTAGTTGATGTACAGCCGACGAAAGAACAGATCCTGCAACTTGGACGGATCCATGTTGGCGCTGTCGGGTTCCTTGGCCAGGCCTTTCATCGCCGTGCGCACCGAATAGTATTCCTGGTACATCGGAAACAGCTTCATTCCGATGTACAGCGCGAACCCCACCACCGCCAGCACCACCACGAACGACGTCAACGTCATACCGCTTTGCTTGCGCTTCATTGTGCTTCCCCCGGCACGCCGTGCGTGCATTACTGGATTCCGGTCCCGATCCGCGACGGATCGAAACTCCCCTTGCAGAACCACCCCTCGCAATTGAGCCAGATCAGGAACGCCTTGCCGCGCAGGTTGGCTTCCGGCAGGAAGTGCGTCTGGGTCCAGAACCGGCTGTCTTCACTGTTGTCGCGATTATCCCCCATCACGAAATAGCTGTCCGCCGGCACGGTCCAGTCACCCTGCCCGGCCGGCATGTTGCGGTCCACCCACTCCAGCACCGTGTGGGTGCGGCCCGGCAAATCCTCGACCAGCAAGGTGGTGCCGGTCATCTCGGCGCCCTTGCCCTTGCCGATGTACTCGCCCTTGACCGTATAGCGCATCGGCTTGTCGTTGATGTACAGCGTATCGCCGTGGAAGCCGATCTTGTCGCCCGGCAGACCCACCACGCGCTTGATCCAGTTCTGGTCCGGCGCATGCGGCGGCTTGAACACCACCACGTCGCCGCGCTTGGGCTCGCCGGTCGGGATGAACTTGGTATTGGTGATCGGCAGACGGAAACCGTAAGCGAACTTGTTGACCAGGATGAAATCGCCGATCAGCAGATTGGGCATCATCGAACTGGACGGAATCTTGTACGGCTCGGCCACGAAGCTGCGCAGCATCAACACCACCGCCAGCACTGGAAAGAAGGCGCGCGAGTAGTCGATGATCGCCGGCTCGCTGTCCAGCAGACCGGCGCGTGCCGCGCGGCGCTTGGCCAGGAACAGCTTGTCCAGCAGCCAGATGAAGCCGGTGCCCAGCGTCAACACGACCAGGGCGATTTCAAACCATTTCATTGATGTTCCTTTCGGAAAGGGAATCGAGAATGGGGAATGGGGAATCGGAACAGCAGGAGCGCTTGCGCCCTTACGATTCCCGATTCCCGATTTACCATTCCCAGCTACTTATCCATCTGCAGGACAGCCAGGAAGGCTTCCTGCGGAATCTCCACGCGGCCGACCTGCTTCATGCGCTTCTTGCCTTCCTTCTGCTTTTCGAGCAGCTTCTTCTTGCGCGAAACGTCGCCACCATAGCACTTGGCCAACACGTTCTTGCGCATCGCCTTGACCGTGGAGCGCGAGATGATTTGCGAGCCCACGGCGGCCTGGATCGCCACGTCGAACATCTGCCGCGGGATCAGGTCTTTCATCTTTTCGCACAGCTCGCGGCCGCGCCGGTCGGCGTAGCTGCGGTGCACGATGATGCTCAATGCATCGACCTTGTCGCCATTGATCAGAGTATCCACGCGCACGAACGGGCCGGCATCGAAACGCAGGAAGTGGTAATCCAGCGAGGCATAACCGCGCGAGACCGACTTGAGCTTGTCGAAGAAATCCAGCACCACTTCGGCCATCGGCAACTCGTAGCTGATCTGCACCTGGCTGCCCAGATAGTTGATGCCGATCTGGGTGCCGCGCTTTTCCTCGCACAAGGTGATGATGTTGCCGACGTAATCGGGCGGGGTGAGGATGTTGGCGCGAATGATCGGTTCGCGGATCTCTTCCACGTTGTTGAGCGGCGGCAGCTTGGATGGATTGTCCATCGGGATGATGCTGCCGTCGGTCTTGAGCACTTCGTAGACCACGGTCGGCGCGGTCGAGATCAGGTTGAGGTTGTACTCGCGCTCCAGCCGCTCCTGCACGATCTCCATGTGCAGCATGCCCAGGAAGCCGCAGCGGAAGCCGAAGCCCATCGCTTCGGAGCTTTCCGGCTCGAAGCGCAGCGCGGCATCGTTCAGGCGCAGCTTGTCCAGCGCCTCGCGCAGGTCCGGGTAATCCTCGGCATCGACCGGAAACAGGCCGGCGAACACGCGCGGCTGCATTTCCTGGAAACCGGGCAATGCGTGCGGCGCCGGGTCGGCGGCCAGGGTCAGCGTGTCGCCGACCGGTGCCCCGTGCACGTCCTTGATCGAGGCGTTGATCCAGCCCACTTCGCCAGCGCCCAGCGCAGACAGCTCCTTGCGCTTGGGCGTGAACACGCCGACCTTGTCGACCAGATGCGTGCGGCCGGTGGACATCACCAGGATCTTGCTGCCCGGCTTGATCTGGCCCTGCATCACGCGCACCAGCGAGACCACGCCCAGGTAGTTGTCGAACCAGGAATCGATGATCAGCGCCTGCAGCTTGTCGGTGTCGCGCGGCTTGGGCGGCGGAATGCGATGCACGATCGCCTCCAGCACCAGATCGATGTTCAACCCGGTCTTGGCGCTCACCGCCACCGCGTCTTCGGCATCGATGCCGATCACCGCCTCGATCTCGGCCTTGGCGCGGTCGACATCGGCGGTCGGCAGGTCGATCTTGTTGAGCACCGGCACCACTTCCAGGCCCTGCTCCACCGCGGTGTAGCAGTTGGCCACCGACTGCGCTTCCACGCCCTGCGCCGCATCCACCACCAGCAGCGCGCCTTCGCAGGCGGCCAGCGAGCGGCTGACTTCGTAGGAGAAGTCGACGTGCCCGGGGGTGTCGATGAAGTTCAGGTGGTAGACCTGCCCGTCCTTTGCCGTATACGGCAAGGACACCGACTGTGCCTTGATGGTGATGCCGCGTTCGCGCTCGATCGGGTTGGAGTCGAGTACCTGGGCCTCCATCTCGCGCGCCTGCAGGCCGCCGCACAGCTGGATGATCCGGTCGGCCAGGGTGGATTTACCGTGGTCGACATGGGCAATGATGGAAAAATTGCGGATGTTCCGCATTGAATCAGAGGACATTGAGGTGGGCGCCGGCGGTGCCGTCGTCAGGGTAACGCAGCATTATCGCACGGCCGGCCCCCTTGGGGCCGGGGAATCGGGAATCGGCAGTGGGGAATCGGAAAAGCCAGGCGTGCTCTCGCATCGCGGAGCCGCTCTTGCCATTCCCGATTCCCGACTCTCCATTCCCTAGGTTAGCCGCCGGCCTTCAGGGCCACATAACTGGTCGCCTTGCCGTCGGTGACCAGCAGCATGACCACGTCGCCCTTCTTGTAGCTGGACAGGGCGCGGTTGAGGTCGGCGACGCTGCCGACCTTGGTGCGGCCGACGCGGGCGATGACCAGGCCCGGCGACAGCGGCGGTTGGGTGCTGCGTGCTGCCGCGCCGGTCACCGCGGCGATACGCACGCCCTCGCCGGCTTCCAGGCCCAGGCGGCTGCGCTCGGCCGCGGTGAGATCGGCGACCTGCAGGCCGAGCAGCTCCACGCTGGCCGGGGCGCTGGGCTTGGCGTCGTCGGCCGCGGTACGCGCCGCGGCGTTGCCGACGGGGTTGTCCAGCGTCGTCAGGGTGACGGCCACCTTGCGCGGCTTGCCATCGCGCAACACGTCCAGGTTGACCTTGGTGCCCGGCGCCATCAGCCCGATCATCGGCGGCAGATCGCTGGCGACATCGATCGGCTTGCCGTTGACGGCGCGGATCACATCGCCCACCTCGATTCCGGCCTTGGCGGCTGGGCTGCCGGGCGGAATGTCGTTGACCAGCGCGCCGCGCGTATCCGGCAGGCCCAGGCCCTGCGCCTTGAGCGAGTCGATCGGGCCGACCGCCACGCCCAGCATGCCGCGGCTCACATGGCCGGTGGCCTTGATCTGCTCGGCAGCGCTGAAGGCCAGGTCGATCGGGATCGCGAAGCTGATCCCCATGTAGCCGCCCGAGGCGGAGAAGATCTGCGAATTGATGCCGACCACCTCGCCGCGCGTGTTGAGCAAGGGGCCGCCGGAGTTGCCCTGGTTGATCGCCACGTCGGTCTGGATAAAGGGCACGTAGCGCTGGTCCGCATACGGATTGCTGCGCCCGGTGGCACTGACGATGCCGGCAGTGACCGAGTGGTCCAGGCCGAACGGCGAGCCGATCGCCACCACCCACTGGCCCGGCTTGAGCGTGTTGGAGTCGCCCAGGCGCACCGTCGGCAGGCCCTTGGCCTCGATCTTGAGCAGCGCCACGTCGAACTGCTCGTCGCTGCCGACCACCTTGGCCTTGAACTCGCGGCGGTCGGTCAGCTTGACGGTGACCTCGCTGGCGCCATCGACCACATGGTGATTGGTCAGCACATAGCCGTCGGCGGAAATGATGAAGCCCGAGCCCATCGACTTGCCGGCGATGCCGCCATCGTCATCGCCGCCCTGGCCCGGCCCCTGCCGCGGCCCGCCCGGCATCTGGAAATCCGGCCCGAAGAAGCGGCGGAAGAATTCCGGCATCTGCTCGTCGCCGGGCATCGCGCCGCCGTCCTGCCCACCGCGCCGCTGGCGCGCCATGGCGTCTTTGCGGGTGATGGTGGTTTCGATATTGACCACACCCGGGCCAACCTGCTCGACCAGATTGGTGAAGTCCGGCAACCCGGCCACCAGCTGCGGAGCCGGCGCGGCGCTGCGGTTGGCGGCAATCGGGGCAACATCCTTGGGCGCGGGCGCGGATTGCTGCGCGCAGGCGGCCAGCGGCAGGGTCATGGCGATCAGGCCGAACATCTGGGTGCGAATGCGGTGGTTCATCAGGTTGCCTCCGATGGCAGGGCGACAGGGGCCAAAGCCCCTGCCACTGCAGGGGTCCGGCACGATAACGGGAGGGAGGACGCCGAACGGATGACGATCGGCGGCAGTATCAATCCTGCGGCGGCTGCACCGGCAGCGGCCGGTTGGGCGCAGGGCTGGCAACACCCTGCGGCGCAGGCTCGAACGGATAGAACGTGGTGCCCTGTCCGCCCTGGCGGAAGCTGGCATTGAGCGGACTGTCGCCCGCACCGGACAGCACCGCCCGCGGCCATGGGCGCGCCTGCAGGGTGGTATCCGGGTGCGTGAACGGATTCGATGACGCCGCCGCACCGGCCGTGGCCGTCGTCGACGCGGGAGCAGCGGACGCCAGCATGCGGGTTGGCGCCTGCTGCTGACGCGAAGCGACGCTGCGCGCGACCTGCTGGTTGCGTGTGGCCGCGCCACGGCGGGTGGATGCAAGCGCGGCGGCCGGCACCGCTGCGGCCAGCGCGGCCACCTGATCGGGTCCGGCCGGGCCGGGCTCGGCCGGACCCTTCGGTGCTGCGGGCGTGGCGGGGGCCGGCGTGGCCGCCGGCAGCTGCGCTGTCGTCGCGAACACCGGGACCTGCTCGGCCGGCGGTACGGTCTCGGGCAGGCGCTCGCGCGCCATGAACAGGGCGATCGCAGCGACCGATGCCGCGATCGCTGCGCCGCCACCCCAGCGCCAGCGCGTGGCCGGACGCGTGGATGGCTGCGCCTGCGGCACGGGCTCGTCGGCAATGGCGCTGCGCACGCGCGCGGCAAAATCCAGCGGTGCCGGCGCGCTGGCCGCGCCACGCAGCACATCGCCGCACAGTTGCCAACGCTCGTGGCAGCCGGCCAGCTCCTCGTCGTGGGCCAGGCGGCGCAGCAGGAAGCGCGACTCGTCGGCGCTCAATTCGCCATCCACCAGCGCAGACAGCTGCTGACGGTAGTGACGCTCGAACTTGTCGGTGGTGGACATGGCAGGGTTATGGCTCATACACGGTGTCGCTCACGGGTAGCGCTTTCGGTCTCCAGCAGAGGCCGCAGCTCGATGTCGATGGCCTCGCGCGCCCGGAAGATGCGCGAGCGCACCGTTCCGATCGGGCAATCCATCTTTCGCGCGATTTCGTCGTAGCTCAGCCCCTCCACCTCGCGCAGGGTGATGGCCGACCGAAGTTCTTCCGGCAGGGCTTGGACCGCACGCATCACCGTTTGTTCCAGCTCCTGTCGCATCAATTCGCGCTCCGGGGTGTCGGTGTCGCGTAACCGGGTTGCCCCATCGAACTGTTCGGCATCGCTGATCTCGATATCGTCGGTGGGCGGGCGGCGGTTGTGCGCAACCAGATGGTTCTTGGCAGTGTTGACGGCAATGCGGTGCAACCAGGTATAGAACTGCGAGTCGCCGCGGAAACTGTTGATCGCGCGGTAGGCGCGCACAAACGTATCCTGGGCCACGTCCTGGCACTCGCTCCAGTCGGCAATGTAGCGCCCGATCAACGCCACGATGCGGTGCTGGTATTTGCGCACCAGCACATCGAACGCTGCGCTTTCGCCGCGCTGCACACGCCGGACCAGTTCCAGGTCCAGCTCCTGAGGTGTATCGACTTCGGCCATGTCGGGCCGCACTCCTGTCAGCCCACCGAAGTCGGGCAATGAGACAACCATTGAAAAGAAAAGTTCATACCGATCCGGACGATCCTCACGCATCAGACTAGCTGCACCGATGCGCCACTGGCGACGCCTCGCACCAGGCGCGCGCCGCCCTGCCGACAGGTATGGGTATTTGACGTGAAGGAAACAACCTCTGGATGATAACGACCTTTCCTTATATCTCCGGACGGCCAGACGCATGCTTCCAGGTTTCGACGGGCTCCGATTCAGCCATTGGCAGGCCGACCTGCGCGAGGACGGCGTGGTCGTGCTCAGCCTCGACCGCCAGGGCGCACCGGTCAACGCGTTTTCGCAGGAGGTGCTGCTGGAGTTGGGCGCGCTGGTCGAACGCCTGGCGCTGGACCCGCCCAAGGGCGTGGTGCTGCGCTCGGGCAAGCCCAACGGCTTCATCGCCGGCGCCGACCTGAAGGAATTTCAGGAGTTCGACCGCAAGGGCACCGTCAACGATGCGATCCATCGCGGCCAGAGCGTCTTTCAGAAGCTGGCCGAGCTGCCCTGCCCCACGGTCGCGGCGATCCATGGCTTCTGCATGGGCGGCGGCACCGAGATCGCGCTGGCGTGCCGCTACCGCGTGGCCTCCGACGATGGCAGTACGCGCATCGGCCTGCCGGAAACCAAGCTCGGCATCTTCCCCGGCTGGGGCGGCAGCGCCCGCTTGCCGCGCCTGATCGGTGCGCCGGCGGCGATGGACCTGATGCTGACCGGCCGCACCGTCGCGGCCAAGGCCGCCCGCGCGATGGGCCTGGTCGACAAGATCGCCGCGCCCGCAGTACTGGTGGACGTCGCCGCCGCATTGGCGCTCACCGGCAGCAAGCGCCCGTTCAAGCAGCGCGCCACCGCGTGGGCCACCAATACCTTGCTCGCGCGCAAGCTGCTGGCCCCGCAGATGCGCAAGCAGGTCGCACGCAAGGCGCGCAAGGAGCATTACCCGGCCCCCTACGCCTTGATCAACGTGTGGGAGCGCGCCGGCGGCGGCGGCATCCAGGCGCGCCTGGCGGCCGAGCGCAAGGCGGTGGTCAAGCTCGCCAGCACGCCGACCGCGCGCAACCTGATCCGCATCTTCTTTCTCACCGAGCGCCTGAAGGCGCTGGGCGGCAAGGATGCCGGCGCTGCGGCGCTGGCTCCGATCCGCCATGTGCATGTGGTCGGCGCCGGCGTGATGGGCGGCGATATCGCGGCCTGGGCGGCGTACAAGGGCTTCGAGGTGACGCTGCAGGATCGCGAGCAGCGCTTCATCGATACGGCGCTGGGCCGCGGCGGCGAGTTGTTCGCCAAGCGCGTCAAGCACGAGGCCAAGCGGCCGGCGGTGGCGGCGCGCCTGCGTGGCGACCTGGCTGGTGCGGGCGTGACCCAGGCCGATCTGGTGATCGAGGCGATCATCGAAAACCCGCAGGCCAAGCGCGAGCTGTACCAGTCCATCGAGCCGCAGCTCAAGCCCGATGCCTTGCTGACCACCAACACCTCGTCGATTCCGTTGACCGAGCTCCGCGGGCATCTGCAGCGCCCGGCGCAGTTTGCCGGCCTGCACTACTTCAATCCGGTGGCGATGATGCCGCTGGTGGAAATCGTGCAGCACGACGGGCTGGATCCGGCCAACGTCGCGCGCCTGGCGGCGTTCTGCAAGGCACTGGACAAGTTCCCGGTACCGGTGGCCGGCACGCCGGGCTTCCTGGTCAATCGCGTGCTGTTCCCGTACCTGCTCGAAGCGGCCACTGCCTATGCCGAAGGCGTGCCGGGCCCGGTGCTGGACAAGACCGCGGTGAAGTTCGGCATGCCGATGGGGCCGATCGAACTGATCGACACGGTGGGGCTGGATGTTGCCGCCGGCGTGGGCGCGGAGCTCGCCCCGTTCCTGCACCTGCCGATTCCGGCGGCGCTGGCCACCGTGGAGCCGGGCAGGCGCGGCAAGAAGGACGGCCAAGGTCTCTACAAGTGGGAGAACGGGCGCGCGGTCAAGCCCGAGGTGGCCAGTGGCGACGCGGCGCCGGCAGACCTGGAAGATCGCCTGATCCTGCCGCTGCTCAACGAAGCGGTCGCCTGCCTGCACGACGGCGTGGTGGCCGATGCGGACCTGCTCGACGCCGGGGTGATCTTCGGCACCGGCTTTGCGCCGTTCCGCGGCGGCCCGATCCAGCACATCCGCAGTGTCGGCGCCGACGCGCTACTGGAACGTCTGCAGGCACTGCAGGCGCGCCATGGCGAGCGCTTCGCCCCGCGCCCGGGCTGGGAGTCGCCGGTGCTGCGGGAAGCGGTGGTTTGAGTCGTTGACGGTGCCCTCCTCTTCGACCGGACGCGTCCGCCAGATGCAATCGGCGGGCACGGCGATCTGAACATTTCGCAGCGGCACGCCATCGACACGCTGCGTCGCCGGCAATAAAAAAAACAACGGCGAGCCGAAGCTCGCCGTTGTTTTTACCAAGCTGCAACCTGGCTCAGAAACGCAGACCCACACTGGTGAAGAAGTAGCGTCCAGCCTGATCGTAACCCCCCAGCGAGTTGCCATTGAAGGTCAGGCTGCCGCCCACCAGCGGCGGCTCCTTGTCGGCGATGTTGTTGATGCCCAAGGTCCAGGTGACGTAGTCGCCCAACTGCATCGAACCGGACAGGTCGAAGTAGTTGTACGCCGACACCTTGTTGTCCTGGTTCACCAGGCGTACGTCGGTGGTGCCACGGGTGCCATCGGTATTCTGGTAATCCAGCTCACCGATATAGCGCCAGCGCAACCCGACGGTGTAGCGATCGAAGCTGTAGCGCGTGCTCAGCACATGCCGCCATTCGGCACTGTTGCAGGCCACGTTGACCACGCCCGCGCAGTCATAGGTCACTTCCTGCACGCCCGGAACCGGTTCGTACTCCTGCTTGATGGCATAGCTGCCCATCATCGAGGCGGTCAGGCGCCCGGGACCGACGCTCCAGGCGTACGAGGCGGTCAGATCCACGCCCTGGAAATGCAGCGAACCAAAATTATCCTGCGAGTTGAAGATCAGACCGGACACGTCCGGGTCGCTACCGCGGAACAGATCGCCGGTGGTGGCATTGCGGCGCACGCGGCTGCAGATATCCGCATTGCCGGTCACGCCGCATGCGGTGAGGATGTTGGACGAGCCGATGCTGCGGATCGCATCGTCGATCTTGATGTCGTAGTAATCCACGCTCAGATCGAGCCCCTTGATCGGGCTGGCAGCAAAACCGACGGTCCAGGTGTTGGCCGTTTCCGGCTGCAGCGTCGTATTGCCGCCGCCGATTTCGTTGTACTGACCGGCCGGGTTGGCCGCGACACGGCCGTATTGCGCCGCGGTGACGCCGGTGTTGGCGCACTGGGCCTGGGTGAAGACCGGATTGGCACCGGCGCACGGGTCGCTGCCGCTCCACAGTCCGATCGTATTTTCGTTATACAGCTCGGTCACGTTCGGCGCGCGGATCGCACGGTTCCAGCCGGCGCGCAGGTGGTACTTGCCATCGACGAATGTCGCACCCAGACCGGCCTTGTAGGTACTCACGCCACCGGAGGTGTCGTAGTCCGAGTAGCGATAGCCAAGCTGCATGTCCAGGTGATCCAGGCTACCGGCCTGCGCCACCAGCGGCACCGCGCCTTCGAGGAACAGTTCCTTGACGCCGATGTCGCCGGACACATTGGAGGTCGGGCCACCCAGGCCGGTGAAGTTGCCGGTCTGCATGTTGCTGTCGGCCACCCGCTTGAAGGTTTCGGTGCGGGTCTCGACACCGCCGACCAGACTGATCGGGTTATCGCCGGCCCACGGCAGGCTGTAGCCGAAATTGCCGGTCACATAGGCGTTGAACACGCGCATCGAGGTTTCGTAGTTGACGATGCCCACACCCTGCAGCGCTTCTGCCTCTGCTGCGGTGACACTGTCGGTCCACACGCTATAGGGCACGCAACCATCGAACGAACCAGGCTGGCAGCCCAGCAGCGCATCGCGCACGCGCGTGGTCACGAAGTCGTTCCTGTTTTCCGACTTGGTGGTACTGCGGTTGTAGGTGAACGAGGCGTCGTACGACCAGTTGTCGTTGATGTCGCCCTGGGCGCCGGTGGTGATGCTGAAACTGTTGGTATCCGAGTCGGTGATGCGCGGGCCGCCTTCGACGTTGCGCTTGGCCACGTAAACGGTGAACTCGTCGTCGGTGATGCCCACATCGTTACACAGGCTGCCGATCACCGAGGTTGCACAGTTGACGTTGAGGTCGGTGAAAAATGCACCAGACGGCGCGATCTGGGTCGAACTCTTGCGGTTGACGAACAGGGTTTCGAGGTAAGGCTTGAAGTGCTCGTTGACCTCGTACTTGATGTTGGTACCGGCGGTGTAGCGCGTGTCCGGCCGCTGGTAATAGTTCAACGGTGCAAAGTTGTACAGATTCGGCGATGCGACCTGCGACCAGGTGCCGCCTGCGGAAGGTTGCACGTAGAACGCGCCAGCCGACGGTGCCACCACGTAGAAATTTGCAGGATCCGCTGTCGCAGAGCCGCCGCAGGCGGTGCCGCGATTGCTCAATGCGCAGGCAGAGTAATCGCGCTGCCCTTGCAACAACGGGTCGTTCTCGCGCCAGGTGGCCCAGGCGGTGGCATGGCCGGATTCGCCGAAGCTGCCACCGATGGCGAGGTCGATGTTACGGGAGATGCCGTCGAAGCCGGAATTGCCGGTGGGATAGTCGTAGCCGGCCTCGTCCATCAGCCCGCGCATCAGCTTGTTGCCGTTGTCGTGCTGATAGGCGTTATAGCCCATGTCGACGCTGACGCCCTCGAATTCGTCGTCCAGCACGAAGTTGACCACGCCGGCGACCGCGTCCGAGCCGTACACCGCCGAGGCGCCGCCGGTCAGGATGTCCACGCGGCGCACCAGCGCTGCCGGAATGATGCTGATATCCGGACTCTCGCCGATACCCTTGGGAATGCGCCTGCCGTTGACCAGGGTCAAGGTGCGCTGCGCGCCCAGCCCGCGCAGGTCGACCGTTGCATAGCCTTGGGAACCGTTATTGGAAAAATTGTCGAACGACGCCGCAAGCTGCGGATACTGGTTGATCAGATCTTCGACCTTGGTCGAGCCGGTGTACTGGAATTCTTCCTTGTTGATCTCTGCCACCGGACTGGAGGCAGTCATCGTCTGGCTCTTGATGCGCGTACCGGTGACACTGATCGTGTCCAGGCTCTTGAGTTCCGTCGCGGGCTGCTCCTGCGCCATCACGGTTCCGGACAGGGCCAACGCGGCGGCGCCGGCCGTGAGCGATACCCGGATGGCATCGCGCAGCTTGGTGGTCTTCAATCTCATCTCTCTCTCCGAGAAGTTCGAACGGGTGAGCGCAACGCACTGCGTCGGCATCTAAGGCAATGCCGGCGCATGCTGCGACGTCGTTGGCAAGCGCATCGGACTGCACTTCCACGCTGGCTAACGGCCGGACGAAGAAGCGCCCGAAAAGAAGTTGCCAACCCGATGTTAAGACCACGTTGAAGAGAATTAAAGCGCCATTCAGAAATGCTCCGAATCGGTGCGGCGAATCCCCAAAAGAGTGCGGATGTCACGGAAAAAGCGGCCCTATGCCGCTCTTTGCTCTCGTGGAGCCCGATTTCGCCCCATTCGTTCGTTCGTTCGTTCGTTCGTTCGTTCGTTCGTTCGTTCGTTCGTTCGTCGGCCGCGAGCCAGCCGCTCGCTCAGTTGCAGGAACTATTGGTCGGCCAGCGAGAAACTCTTACAACGCCTCGACGCCAGGCATGACCACACCGGCTGCCTGAAGTCGCGTCAACACGGGCATGAGTCTGCCCAGATGCCGCCGAGAGCTATGCACCGAGCGTTGGTGGACATCGCCGCGCACCTGCGCCGCGCTCGCAGTCACGAACGGCACATGCTCCAGTTCGGCGATGGTGTCACTGCTCGCCAGCCCGCACCAGCTCAGCACCCGCGTGATCTGCTGGTCGGTGTCGCGCACCAACTCTTCGTAGCGCACGTCGAGAATGGCGCCGGGCAGCACCGCATGCCAGTGCCGCATGGTCTGCTGGTAGGCCAGGTAGTAATCCGCGAGCTCATCGAGCGCATACGAGAACGGATAGGCGTTGTAGAACAGGGTCTTGTACATCGCATAACAGGTGTCCAGCGGATCGCGCACCAGATGGATGATGCGTGCGCGTGGCAGCGCGGCGGCAATCATGCCGCAATACAGGTAATTGACCGGCAGCTTGTCGATGAACACCGGATGGTCGTGCACCAGCTCACGGGCACCGCGCAGATACTCCTGCCCAAGCGCCGCGAAATCGATCTGCAGCGAAGCCTGGGCGGCGGTCAGTTCGGGATTGGTCGACAGTACGCCGGAGGTCGCACTGCCGAGCAGCGCACCGAAATCCATCAGCTCCCCGGCCGAGCGTGCACCGCCGCGCTGGATCAGCAGGCGCTCCAGCAAGGTGGTGCCGGAGCGTGGCAAACCGACGATGAAGATCGCTCCCTCGCCCGCATGACCGGGCTGCAGTGCGCGCAAGACAGCCGGGGCGTATGCCTCGCGCACCTGGGCGATATGCGCACACTCGGCAGCAACGTCGTACTGCAGAGTCTTGCGCTTGCAGACCGCTGCTGCGGTCAATGTCTCGAACGACTCCGCATGCTGGCCCAGGTCCTCCAGCTCCTTGCTCAGGGCGTACAGGCCGGCCGCTCGGGCGGACGGTTCCGACAGCGTGGTCAAGCGGTGACGCAGATCGTCCAGGTGGTTGTGCTGCCCGGTCTGACGCCGGAGCGTGGCGCGCAGGTACAGGGCATCGCCCGTGCCGGGTGCCAGTTGCAATAGCCGCTCCAGGGTGCGCTCAGCCGCATCGAATTCGCCACCAAAGAACTGCATGGTGGCGAGGTCGTACAGCAAGCCGGGCTGTTCTCCCAGCAATGTCATCGCATGCCGATACGCATCACGGGCGGCCGCCACCTCGTGGCAGCCGCTGTACAGCGAGCCGATCCGCCACCATGCAGCGCCGTCGGCGGCGGCCAGCGCCTGTGCCTGGCCGGCGACGAGCCGGGCCTCGCGGCGGCGACGCAGCTGCAGCAGCAAGCTGGCGTATTTGATCAATAGCGGGAGCGGTGACGTTGCAACCGCCACTGCCTGTGCGATGCGGTCGGCTGCGGCCTGCGGATCGCCGTTGGCCAGCCAGGCTTCACTGGCAAGCTCCAGCAGATGCGCATTGCCAGGCTGCTGTGCGCAGGCGCGCTCGGCGAACACGACTGCCTCGGCATAACGTCCCTGACGCAGCAGTTGATACCCGTTGTGCAACAGGGCGCGTAGCAGTCTCTCAGTCATCCATTCCCTTCTGTCTGTTGCGATGCCGTCGATGGCCTGGTCAGTCGATGCGGCGGGCGCGTAGCGCGACACCGGCAGCGGTGACCAGCATGTAGCTTCCCATTGCGGCCTTGCGGATCACCACGACCTCGCCCTCGGCCAGCGGCCCGCGGCTGCTCGCTTCCGTCAGCGCCCAGCGCTGGCGACTGTCCAGCGACACGATGCGCGTACCGTCTGGCTGATACGCCACTGCAAGCACCTTCGCGGTGAGTTGCGCAGGCGCTGACTGCTGCGCACCTGCCGCTGCCGAGGCCTGTTGGGTGTTGCGGCCGAATGCCCTGACTGCCCTGTCCGCCTCCGCCGCCCGCACCGCCTGCGTTGGCGGGAAGCTGGCGTCATAGCAGGCCAGCCGCGGCAAGGGATCGAGTACGGCGGCGCAGCGATGCGTCGGCACGTCCTGCGCCGATACCGCCCAGGCGCAGCTCAACACCGTCAGCCCCCACACCACTCGCTTGTGCATGCGCGCATCTTCACTGGTCGACTGCAGCAGAGCATACAAGGCAAGCGGCGAACGCAGGAAAGACCGCTCATCACCGTCCGCCACGGGGCGATTGAACGCACCGCCGGCGCCGCCTAAGCTGCAGCTCTCCCACCCACTGCAAGACTGCCTGGAAAACGCCTTGGACCCGTCCTTGCAGCACGCCGCACGCTTACTGCAACAAGGCCATCTGGTGCAGGCGATCGCCGCCTATCGCCACATCCTGCAGGCGCAGCCCCGCTGCGCCGATGCCTGGTACAACCTGGGATATCTGCTGCGCCAGACCGGCGAGGCATCCGCCGCACTGGATGCGTATGCGCAGGCATTGCAGTGCGGTGCCGCGTTGCCGGAACAGATCCACCTCAATCGCGCGGCGCTGCTGAGCGACCATCTACATCAGGAGGCGGCAGCGCTGAAGGAACTCGACCTGGCACTGCAGTGCAGGCCGGACTACGCCCCGGCCTTGCTCAATCTGGGCAATCTGCAGGAAGAGCTGGGCGCACGCGACCAGGCGGTCGCCGCCTATCGCCGGCTGCTCGCCAATCCTCCCGTCGATGCCCAGACACGAGCGCTGCAGCTGCAAGCCACCGCACGCCTGCTGCAGCTGGATCCTCCGACGCATGCGCAGGACATCCGCTTGCTCGCACTTGCGCAGGCAGGCTCGGTCGCGGAGCAGGATCCTGCGTTGACGGCCACGCTGCTGCATGCACTGGCCCATGCCTACGACCGTCTCGGCCTGCACAGCCAGGCATTCGATGCGGCCAGTGCCGCCAACCGGCATGGCCATGCACATGCGCGGCGCTACGACCCGATCCGTACACAACAGCACTTCGACACCATCGCTGCGGTATTTGCCGATGCAAACGACGCGCCCCAGCCACCGCCCATGGCCGCCGTAGACGACGCGGTACCGCCACTGTTTATCTGCGGCATGTTCCGCTCCGGCTCCACCTTGATCGAGCAGGCCTTGTCGCGCCACCCATGCATCGCCGCCGGGGGCGAACTGGATGCGCTGCCGCGACTGGTCGCACAGTCGCTGTCGCCATTCCCGCAGGCCGCGCAGCATCTGTCCTCGCACACGCTGGCGCAGCTGGCCGCAGCCTATCGTCGACGCGTGGCTGCGGCCGTTCCCCATCACGCGCAACTGCGCTACATCACCGACAAGCGCCCCGACAACTTTTTGCTGCTCGGGCTGATCAAGCAGCTGTTTCCGGCGGCCAGGATCGTGCACACACGTCGTCACCCGCTGGACAACGGGCTGTCGATCTTCATGCAGCAGCTCAATCCACAACGCTTTGACTATGCGGGCCGGCTGGAGGACATCGGGCATTTCTATGCCGCCTACCAGCGACTGATGGCGCATTGGCTGTCGCTGTATCCGGACAGCATCCACACGTTCGACTACGACGCCTTTGTCGCCGCGCCGGAGCCCAGCCTGCGCGCACTGCTGGACTTTTTGCAGTTGCCCTGGGAACCGGATTGCCTGGATTTCCACAAGGCGCCTGGAGCCGTCAGGACAGCCAGCTACTGGCAGGTGCGCCAGCCCCTGCATGGCGATGCGTCCGGACGCTGGAAACCCTACGCGACCCAGCTCGCTCCGCTGCGCGACACACTTGCCCGGTTCGGCATCATGCCTGCGGACTGAACCGGCCGACTACCGGCACCACCTCATCCCGCACGGTGGCGCGCAATCGCCGTCTCCATGGCATTGACCATCTGCCGCTCCTCCTGGCTCAGCAGCGGGTTCCAGACATCGAAGATCAGCACCGCACGCAGCTGCGCGCTCGCGTTGCGCGCCTCATGCTCGATCGAGTCGTCGAACACCAGCACCTTGCCGACCTCCCACTGCCGCCAGTCGTAACCGACCCGGAAGCTGCAGCCCTCGGGCACGATCAACGGAAGATGCGCCACCAGACGTGCGTTGGTCTCACCATGGTGCGGCGGAATGACCGTCTGCGGCGCAAGCACCGAAAACATCGCGTTGGGGCACACGCCGTCGATCTGCGCCGCATCGACCAATGCCAAAGCGGCGGCGGTTGCCGGGCACTGCCGCAGATGCTCATCCACCGGCTGTCCATGTGCCCACAACGGATAGGAACTCCATGCCGGCGAATGGTTGAGCTCCTTCCACTGATTGACCGGCTGGTCCGGCGCGTAGGCGATGTACGGCGCAAAGCCGCCCTTGTCCTCGTGCATGACGGCGCGCAGTTCCTGCGCGATCGCCGCGGTCTGACGCTGTACTGCAGCGATCCAGGGAAACGCGTCCGGCGGGTGAAACGGCAGGGCCGGCAATCGCGGGATGTACAAGCGGTTGGACTGGGAGTGGAACGGGCGACTGCGCCCGCATGCGATCGCGGCTGCCTCCGCCCAGCGTCCTGCGAGCGCGGCGTCCACGGCGATGCCAGGAGCGTCCAGGACGGCGCGCAATTGCGCTTCCAGCTCAAGCGTGTCCTGCTCCACTGCCTGCGTGGCCAGGGCCAGCTTGCGCCGCAATACCGCAGGCCATTGCGGCTCCGGCGGCGCGACCTTCAGCGCATCGCGATAGACACCGGCGGCGGCGCGCGGGCGGCCGCGCGCCTGCAGGAATGCGGCCTTTGCCAGCAGCCCGGGCAGGAAGTACGCATCCAGCGCCAACGCCGCGCTGATGGCCTGCCACTCGCCATCCACATCGCCTTGCGCCTGCTTCACCACCGCAATGGTCAGCACGATCATCGGATCGCCCGGGCTGCTTGCGCGTGCGCCTGCCAGGTACTCCAGCGCCGCCGTTGCATCGCCGCGCTGGTAGGCATGCACGCCCAGGCTGTACAAGGCCTGCGGGTGCGTCGGCGCCAACTGGCGCACCTGTGTCCACAATTGCTCGGCCTGTTGCCATTGCCCGGCCGATGCCGCCGCGCCCGCCTCGGCGATCAGCGCGGCGATGCGTTCGTTGCGTTGTTCGATCTGTACCGCCATCGCGCCGCCAGCCTCGCAGTCTTCCCCGGCTCGATCATACGGCCTGGGCGGTAGCTCGGCAGCAGGACGGTTCTCCCCTGGATCGGACCGGATGGCCTGGCTGGGCGCTGCTCCAGGCAACGCCATGCCACCGCCAGTCAGGCAACAAGCCTACTGGAGGCGTGCTCCGCGTCAGTGCGCGTGGCCGCCGTGCGAGTGCGCGTGACCACGATGATCGTCATGCGCGGAGCCTTGCGCGGCCGGCGCCGCGCCACACGGCTCGGCGCCGCAGTCGCCGCTCTCCACCTGCAGGGTGACGTGGGTGATCTCGAAGCGCGCGTGCAGCAGCTCGGCGAGGGCGTCGCGCAGGCGGTCGCGGTCGGTGGTTTCGCTGACCACCACGTGTGCGGTGAGCGCGGGCGTGCTGGAGGCCAGTGCCCAGACATGCAGGTCGTGCACGTCTTCGACGCCGGGGTAGCTGGTCAGCGCCTGCTGCACCTGCGGCAGATCGATGCCTTTGGGCACGCCTTCCAGCAGCACGTTGATCGCCTCGCGCAGCAGCACCCAGGTGCGCGGCAGCACCCACAGGCCGATCAGCACCGCCAGCACCGGGTCGATCCACTGCCAACCGGTCCAGCGGATCAGCAGCGCGCCGATGATCACCGCCACCGAGCCAAGCATGTCGCTCCAGACCTCCAGGTAGGCCCCCTTGACGCTCAGGCTCTCGCCGCTGCCGGCGTGCAGCAGCTTCATGGCGATCAGATTGATCACCAGGCCGAGGCCGGCGATCAGCAGCATGCCGCTGGAGGAAATATCCTGCGGTGCGCGGAAGCGCTGCGCGGCCTCCCAGAGAATGTAGGCGCCGACTGCGAACAACAGCGCGCCGTTCGCCAGCGCGCCGAGCGCTTCCAGCCGCACATAGCCATAGGTGCGGCGCGCATCGGCAGGACGACGGCTCAGGCGCACGGCAAGCAGGGCGATCATCAGGCCCACGGTGTCGGTGGCCATATGTGCGGCGTCGGACAGCAGCGCCAGGCTGTTGGTGATGAACGCACCGATGACTTCCGCCAGCAGGAACGTGGCGGTCAGTCCTAGCGCCCACCACAGCGGTGTCTCGTGGCGGATGTCGCTGGGTGCGTGGTTGTGGTCGTGTCCCATGGATGCGGTGGTCTCGTGCAATGCGCGCACCTTAGGCGCACGCGATGGCGGAGACTATTACACCCGGGCGTGATGACATCACATCACGTGGGCGCGGCGCTGCACGTTATTGCCCAGGCCGGGTAGCGACTTGGAGCGGCCCACTTGACGGTGGGCGTAGACGCTTTGTTAGCGGCTCTCAAACCTTGGCCACCAGCTTGATCACACTGGAGAAATCCAGCGCGCCGTTACCGGCCTGGCTGTTCATCGCATACAGATTGCGCGCCAGCTCGCCGAGCGGAATCGACACGCCCGCCTGTACTGCGGATTCGGCGACCAGCCCCAGGTCCTTGAGCATCAGATCGTTGCCGAAGCCGCCGCTGTAACCGCGCGATGCCGGCGCGTTGGGCAGCACACCCGGCCACGGATTGCACACTTCGGTGGCCCAGCTGCGCCCGGTGCTGACCGCCATCATCTGCGACAGCACCGCCGGGTCCAGCCCCTGCGCAACGCCGAGCGCCAGCGCCTCGCCGGTGGCGGCCATGATCACGCCCAGCGCCATGTTGTTGCACAGTTTGGCGACCTGGCCGGCGCCGTTGTCGCCGACGTGGAAGATGTTCTTGCCCATTGCCTGCAACACCGGCCGCGCGCGCGCCAATACCGGCGCGGCGCCGCCGACGATAAACGTCAGGCTGCCTGCCGCCGCGCCCGCCGTGCCGCCGGAGACCGGCGCATCCAGCACCGCCAGGCCACGCGCCTGCGCCTCGGCGGCGAGCTTGCGTGCGCTGGCGGGTGCGATGGTGCTGCAGTCGATCACCAGGGCACCTTCGGGAATCTGCGCCAGAATCCCGGCCTCGCCCAGGTACAGCGCTTCCACATGGCGGCTGGCCGGCAACATCGAGATCACGATCTCGGCGTCGGCCAGGGTGTCGTGCGCGGAGCTGGCGGCATGCGCGCCGGCAGCGACTGCCGCGTCCAGCGCGGCCGGCACCAGATCGAATACCCGCAGCTGGTGCCCGGCCTTGCTCAGGTTGGCGGCCATCGGCCCGCCCATATTGCCCAGGCCGATAAAAGCGATCTTGCTCATGGTGTGGTTTTCCAGGGTTGGGCGGCCATCACCGACTGGCGCGGCCGTTGAATGGTGTGCCCGGCCGCGGCGCAGTGCGGCAAACGGGCGCAGTGGCGTCCCTCGGTCCTGCACTGCGGATGCTGCTCATCGTCCGCATCCGTCGACCGTTTGCACTCCCGTGTCAGCGACTCAACCTGCACCAAGATCGGCAAGCGGATGCCGTGCGGGCGGCCAGGGCGATTGCAGGAATGCAGCCGCCCATTGCGCATCGGCCTGTTCGAGCGCGGCAGGCTGCCACTGCGGCATGCGGTCCTTGTCGATCAACAGCGCGCGAATGCCTTCGGCGAAGTCGCCATGGGCGGCGGCATGCAGCGCCACCCCGTACTCGGTGCGAAAGGTGTCGGCCAGCGTGCCGGTGCCCGGGTGACGTTGCAGTTCCCAGGCCAGGCGCGCCGAGCCGGGCGCGCCGGCTGCCAGCGTTGCACGCGCGGCCTGCAGCCAGGCATCTTCGCTGTGCAGTGCCAGGATTGCGGCGACCACCTCCTGCAGCGTCTGGCCTGCCACCAATTGCGCGATCAGCGCCGCATGCACCTGCAGCGGGCCCGGCTCCAGCGGTTGCGCAATCCCGTGCAGGAACGCGCCGAGCTGGGCGCGATCCTCGTCTGCATCGCCTGTCCAGGCATGCGCGTCCAGGGCGCCCAGCACTGCCGCGTATTGCGCATGCTCCAGGCGCACATCCGCAAGCCCGGCATAGATGGCATCGCTGGCGTCCAGCGGCGCGCCGGTCAGTGCCAGAAACAATCCGGCGCCGCGCGGCACGCGGCGCAACAACCGGCTGCCACCCACGTCGGGAAACAGGCCGACACTGATCTCCGGCATCGCCAGGCGCGAGCGCTCGGTGACCACGCGATGGCTGGCGCCGGACATCAAGCCGATACCGCCGCCCATGACGATGCCGTGGCCCCAGCACAGCAGCGGCTTCGGGTAGGTGTGAATACGATGGTCGAGCCGGTATTCCTCTTCGAAGAACGCAGCGGCGTGCGCGTTGCCTTGTGGGCGCGCGCGACGTTCCTGCAGATCCGGCACCGCCTCGCGATGCGCGCGCATGCTCTGGTACAGACCATGCAGATCGCCGCCCGCGCAGAACGCCTTCTCGCCTGCGCCACGCAGCACCACGCAGGCAATCCGCGCATCGTCGGCCCAGACGCGCAGTTGCGCATCCAGCAGGCGCGTCATCTGCAGGGACAGGCCGTTGAGCGTCCTGGGCGCGTTCAAGATGGCGATGCCGATGCGATGCCCGTCGGCGCAGTCGCGTTGTCCGAACAGCACCGGAGCTTCTTCGGGGGGGCTCACATCCAGCATCAGCCATTGCTCCACTGCGGTGCGCGCTTCTCGAGAAAGGCCGCCACTCCCTCGGCCTGATCGGCCTGCTCGAACAGGTCGACGAAGGCTTCGCGCTCTGCCACCAGCGCGGCGGCATGCGTGCCGTGGCGGGTGGACTGCACCAGGCGCTTGCACGCTGCCACGCTGGCCGGACTCTGCTTGCCGGCGCGCTGTGCCCAGGCACTGGCCTGCGCACGTGACTCGCCCGTGCCGACCACCTCCTCCACCAGGCGGATGTGGTGCGCGGTGGCGGCATCCAGACGCTCGCCGAGCAGGATCATGCGCTTGGCCCAGCCCTCGCCGACCAGGCGTGGCAGGTTCTGGGTGCCACCGGCGCACGGCAACAGGCCGACGCTGGCTTCCGGCAAGGCCAGTTGCGCGTGTTGTTCGGCAATGCGCAGGTCGCAGGCCAGCGCGCATTCCAGGCCGCCGCCCATCGCATAGCCATTGATGGCGGCGATCGACACGCCGCGAAACGCACTCAAGGCTTCGAAAGCTTCGCCGAAGCGCCGCGCGGCCTCCCGTGCAGCAGCCTTGTCGCCATCGGCAAACTGCTTGAGATCGGCGCCGGCACTGAAGAACTTCTCGCCCTCGCCGGTGATCACCAGCGCGTAGATGCTGCGGTCCGCATCCAGCGCGCGGACCAGATCGCGCAAGGCTGCAAGGCTGTGCACGGTCCAGGTGTTGGCCGGCAGATTGCGCAGGGTGACGATGGCGACATGGCCATCGCGTTCGACCTGCAAGCCGGTGTGCGTGCGCGTTGCCCAATCGCTCATCGCAGCTCCTCCTCGCCGTTGAGCAGGTGGCGCGCAATGATCATGCGCATCACCTCGTTGGTGCCTTCCAGGATGCGGTGCACGCGGCTGTCGCGCAGCAGGCGCTCGATCGGATATTCGCGGATATAGCCGTAGCCGCCGTGGATCTGCAAGGCATCGTCGCAGATCGCAAAGCCGGCATCGGTGGCGAAGCGCTTGGCCATCGCACACCACACGGTGGCATCGTGGCTGCCGGCATCGAGCTTGCGCGCAGCGGTGTGCACCATCTGCCGCGCGGCCACCAGTTGCGTGGCCATGTCGGCCAGTTTGAACTGCAGCGCCTGGAAATCGGCCAGCTTCTTGCCGAACTGCCGGCGCTCGCCCATGTAGCGGCGGGCGGCGTCCAGCGCGCCTTGCGCCGCTCCCAACGAACAGGCGGCGATATTGATGCGGCCGCCGTCCAGCGCCTTCATCGCCATCTTGAAGCCTTCGCCTTCCTTGCCCAGCAGATTGCCGGCCGGAATGCGCACGTTCTCGAAACTCACCCCGCGCGTGGGCTGGCTGTTCCAGCCCATCTTTTCTTCCTTGCGGCCGTAGCCGATGCCGGGCGCATCGGCGGGCACCACGAAGGCGCTGATGCCGCGCGCACCGTCGTCGCCGGTGCGGGCCATGACCACCAGCACGTCGGTGGCGCCCGCACCGGAAATGAAGGCCTTGCTGCCGTTGAGCAGGTAACTGTCGCCATCGCGCTGCGCGCGCGTCTTGAGCGAGGCCGCGTCCGAGCCGGCACCCGGTTCGGTCAGGCAGTACGAGCCCAGCCTGGCGCCGCTGGTCATCGCCTCGCCCCACTGCGCGCGCACCGCGTCGCTGCCGTAGCTGGCGATCAACCAGGTGGCCATGTTGTGGATGCTGATGAACGCCGAGGTGGATGGATCGACGGTGGCCAGTTCCTCGAACACCACCGCGGCATCGAGCCGGCGCATGCCCAGGCCGCCCACGCCCTCATCGGTGTACAGGCCGCAGAACCCCAGCTCGGCCGCCTTGGCGATGGCCTCGCGCGGGAAGTGGCTTTGCGCATCCCAGTGCGCGGCGTGCGGTGCAAGTTCCTTGTCGGCAAAGTCGCGCGCGGCAGCGCGGAAGGCTTCCTGCTCGTCATTCAAATCGGCCGTATTGGCGTGTAGCTGGATGGCTGCATTCATGGCGGTCAGGTCATTTGAGGGAAATGGTGGTGTTGACGCCGTGGCCCAGCGTTTGGTCGTCGAACCAGCGCGCGGTCACGGTCTTGGTCTGGGTGTAGAACATCACCACCTGCTTGCCGTACGGGCCCAGGTCGCCGAGCTTGGAGGCACGCGATCCGGTGAACGAGAACAGCGGCACCGGCACCGGGATCGGTACGTTGATGCCGACCTGGCCCACGTCGATGTCTTCCTGAAAACGCCGCGCCGCCGCTCCGGACTGGGTGAACAAGGCGGTGCCATTGCCATTGGGGTTGGCATTGACCAGGGCGATGGCCTCGTCCAGCGTGGCCGCCTCCAGGATCACCAGCACCGGGCCGAAGATTTCCTCGTCGTAGATGCGCATGCCCGGCCTCACCCCGGAGAAGATCGTCGGGCCGACGAAGTTGCCCTGCTCGAAGCCAGGCACGCTGGGTGCGCGCCCATCCAGCTCCAATGTGGCGCCCTGCTCGACGCCGGAGGCGATCAGCCCTTCCACGCGCGCGCGCGCCGCGCAGGAGATCAGCGGCCCGACCTCGGTGCCCGGCGCATTGCCCGCGCCCAGGGTCAGGCCCTTCGCCTTGGCCACCAGCGCCGGAACCCATTGCCGCGCCTCGCCCACCAGCACCAGCGTGGATGCCGCCATGCAGCGCTGGCCGGCCGCACCGAAGGCGGCGCCGACCATCGCATTGAGCGTCTGCTCCTGATTGGCGTCCGGCAGCACCACGGCATGATTTTTCGCACCCATCATGCATTGCACGCGCTTGCCGGCCAGCGAGGCGCGCCGATAGACGTGCGTGCCGACCCTGGTCGAGCCAACAAACGACAGCGCCTTGATGTCCGGGTGGTCGCACAAGGCGTTGACCACGTCTTCGCCACCGTGCACGACATTGAGCACGCCCTTGGGAATGCCCGCCTCCAGCGCCAGTTCCACCAGCCGCATGGTCACCATCGGGTCCTGCTCGGAAGGCTTGAGCACAAAGGTGTTGCCGGTGGCGATCGCCATCGGGAACATCCACAGCGGAATCATCGCCGGGAAGTTGAACGGGGTGATGCCCGCGCACACACCCAGCGGCTGCAGCAGGCTGTAGGTATCCACGCCGTTGGCGACGTTGTTGGCCAGCTCGCCCAGTTGCAGGTTGCCGATCGCCGCAGCGTGCTCCACCACTTCCAGCCCACGGAACACATCGCCTTCGGCATCGGCCAGGGTCTTGCCCTGCTCGGCGCTGAGCAGCGCAGCCAGTTCGGGCATGTGTTCGCGGATCAGCTGCTGGTATTTGAGGAAGATGCGCGCACGCGTGCCGATCGGGGTCTTGCGCCAACTCACGAAGGCCTGGCTGGCCGCCGCCACCGCCGCGTCCACTTCGCCGCTGGTGGCGAACGGCACCTGTGCCAGCACCGACTGATCGGCCGGGTTGACCACGTCCTGCCAATGGGTGCTGGCGGAGGTGACGAACTGGCCGTCGATCAACAGGGAAACGCGCGGGACGGAATCACTCATTGCAGGGTCGCTCGCAGAAGGTTGCTACAGATACTTCGCATTGTTCGCACCGCGACCTGGCATTCCCAGCCCGAGACTGCTTAATCGCGCTAAGCTGCCGCCACTATTTTGCGAATCTTGCAAATGCCCCAGTCGCAACTCCCGCTCCGCCACCAGCTCGGCCTGCGCCTGCAGCGGCTGCGCCAGCGCCACGGCCTGACCCAGGCGGAGCTGGCGCGCCGGCTCGGGCTGTCGCCGAGCTACCTCAACCAGATCGAGCGCAACCAGCGCCCCCTGACCCTGGCAATCCAGCAGCGGCTCAAGGCCGCGCTGGGCGACCTGGACGGCCTGCTAGACCTGGACGACCCGGCCGCGTTGGTCGAGCCGCTGGACGAATCGCTGCGCAGCCTGGGCCACAGCCTGTCGGCCGCCGAGCTGCGCGTGCTCACCGGCAACCTGCCGCAGGTGGCCCAGGCCCTGCTGGACCTGCACCGCGCCCACCAGCACCTGCTCGAACGCACCGCCGCACTGGAAATACAGATCGGCGCCGACCACGCCGCACTGCCCTCGCTGTCGCCGGGCGAGCAGGTGCGCGATTACTTCAACCGCGCGCACAACTATCTGCCGGAACTGGATGAGCGCGCCGAAGCGCTGTATGCCGAACTCGGCCTGACCTCGGACAACCTGCCGCTGCGGCTGCGCCAACGCCTGGCCGATCGCCACGGCCTGCTGGTGCAGGATGCGCCGGATCTGCACAGCGACAAGCGCAGCGTGGATACGCAGGCGCGCGTGCTGTGGCTGCCCGCGCATCTGCGCCCCGGCCAGCAGGCCTTCCAGATGGCCGCGCAACTGGCCTTGCTGGAATGCGCGCCCTTGCTCGACGCACGCATCGCCGATGCCGGCTTCGAAGATGCCGAGCGTATCGCGTTGTCGCGGATCGGGCTGTCGAACTATTTCGCCGGCGCGCTGGTGATGCCGTATGGCCAATTCCTGCGCAGCGCCCAGCGCTCGCGCTACGACATCGAATGGCTGGCCGATCGCTTCGGCGTCGGCTTCGAGGCGGTCTGCCACCGGCTCAGCACCTTGCAGCGGCGCGGCGCGGCCGGGCTGCCGATCTTCTTCATGCGGGTCGATCGTGCCGGCAATGTGTCCAAGCGGCACTCGGCCACCGACTTCCACTTCTCGCATGTCGGCGGCGCCTGCCCGCTGTGGATCGTCTATGAGGCCTTCAACCAGCCCGACCGCATCCTGACCCAGATCGCGCGCATGCCCGATGGCCGGCGCTACTTCTGGCTGGCGCGCCAGGTCAGCAGCGGCGCGCCGGGCTACGGCCGCCCGCGCAAGACCTTTGCGTTGGCGATGGGCTGCGACCTGCGCCATGCCGATCAACTGGTGTATGCGCGCGGCTGGGACCTGGACGCGGTGGACGATGCGGTGCCGATCGGCCCCGGCTGCCTGACCTGCGAACGCAACGACTGCGTGCAGCGCGCCTTTCCGGCATTGCCCCGGTTATCTGCCAACGCGCGCTAGGCCGAGACCCGGTTCCGTCGCGTCGACCAGGCAACCGTGTTTCACGGTACACGCAACTCACGCCGCAACTGTGACCAGGCAGACGCTACCGCTGCACTGCAGCATTCCAACGCGAGATAGCTCCCGCAAAATGCTTCATTGGAATGGAATGGCTTGCGCTTCTACCCTGAAGCGGACACATGCAGGACAGGGGGACGTCAAGGCGATCGACCATCGCCGCAGCGTCACGCAAACGATCAACCAGCTCCACACCGCAGCAACCGCCATGCCCGCGTTGGACACGCCAACGCGCAGCCGCGCCACAGCGCCGCACCAGCGGCCACTATTTCATTCGGTAACTTTGTCCTGGGAGGGATCAAACGATGCCCGTTCACCACACCGGCCACCCGGCCAGCCGGCGCCTGCGCCGCACCCCCGTGCGCGACGTCCTCTGCACCACCATCGCCTGCGTGCTGGCCACCGCGTTCAGTGCGCAGGCACAGGACAGCGCGCCTGCCGCGCCGCCGGCCACTGACGCCACCACCAGTGCTGCGCCGCCGGTCACGCTCGACAACATCACCGTGATCGGCCAGCGCGCCAGCCTGAACCAGGCGGTGCAGGCCAAGCAGATGTCCGATCACGTCATGGAAGTGATCTCTGCCGACAACATGGGCCAGATGCCCAACGTCACCGTGGCCGAAGCGCTGGTGCGCCTGCCCGGCGTCAACGGCACCCGCGACCGCGGCAACGAGAGCCTGGCGACCGTGCGTGGCCTTGGCCCGCGCATGACCATGGGCACCGTCAACGGGCGCGAAATCGCCTCCTCCGAGCCCAATCGCGCAGTGCGCTGGGAAGTGTTTCCCACCGAGATCGTCTCCACCGTCAAGGTCTACAAGACCCAGTCGGCGGACCTGGTCGCCGGCGGCCTTGCCGCGACGGTGGACATCTCCACCATCAGCCCGCTGGACTACACCGGCCCGGGCTTTGTCGGCACCGCCGGCCCGGTGTTCTACGACCACGCCAAGGACGTGGACGGCTATTCCCCGTGGGGCAGCCGCTTCGGTGCCAGCTGGGTGCACCACATCAACGACAACCTCGCGGTTGCACTCGGCGCCACCTACCAGAAGCAGAAGAACTCCAACTCCTCGATCGGCAGCTGGGGCTATACCGATGCCACCACCTCGCGCGATGTGGATGGCGACGGCCGCGTGGACCCGACCCCGTTCGGCGCGGCCGACCAGCTCAAGCTGACCGAGCAAACCCGCACCGGTGCGATGGGCACGGTGCAATGGCGCTCGGGCAACTTCGAATTGAAGTTCGACGGCCTGTATTCGCGTATCGAGATCGACGAGGACCAGTTGCAGAACTGGTTCAACGGCCTGGCCTACAGCACCTTCTCGACCGGCGCCAATCCGTACACCACGCCGGGCTCGTCCTACACCATCGTCGATGGCGACGTGGTGGCCGGCACGCTGGCCAACTCGAACCTGCAGGTCGACCATGTGGTCAGCCACTACAACGAGGTCAAGACGCTCACCGCCGGCGGCCTCAACGCCAAGTGGAGCGGCGATGTGTGGACGCTGGGCAGTGACCTGTCGTTCTCGCAGGCCAAGCGCGACAACACCTGGCAGGCGGTGCGCTTCGGCAGCAACCCGGACACCGTCTCGTTCGATTTCCGCCGCAGCGTCACCCCCACCATCAGCACCAGCTCGGACACGCCCGAGTGGGGCATCGCCGGCCAGACCGAGCCGCAGGGGCTGCGCGACAAGATCGCCGCGCTGGCGCTCAACGCCAGCCGCCCGGTCGATGCCGCGGCGTTCACCTCACTGGAATTCGGCGCACGCGCCGCACGCCGCGAGAAGCAGAACCGCCGCTTCATCAGCAACCAGTCCGGTTACGACCAGCCGATCTCGGCGTACCAAGGCCTGATCTATCCGGTCACCATGCCGGACTTGAACGTGCCCACGCTGACCGGCGGCAACATGGATGCCATCGCCGAGATCGGCTTCGGCGGTTTCGACCCGGCCACGCTCGACGAACAGTTGCTCGACCACTGGAACGTCAAGGAGGACGTGCGCGAAGCCTTCGCCAAGGCGGTGTTCAGCTCGCAGCTGTTCGGCACCGATGTCACCGGCAATATCGGCGTGCGCCTGGTCAACACCAAGACCACCAGCGACGGCTTCGATTCGGTCGGCACCACCGTGCAGGCCAGCAGCGACAGCAAGGAATACACCGACGTGTTGCCCAGCGCCACCGTCAACTTCCTGATCGACGATCAACGCATCCTGCGTTTTGCGGTGGCCAAGGTCATCGCACGTCCGCCGCTGGACGAGTTGCGCACCGGCCGGCGCCTGGACGACCCCAACGTCACCGTCGGCCAGCTCACCGGCAGCGGCGGCAACCCGCAGCTGGATCCGTTCAAGGCCACCCAGGTCGACCTGTCCTACGAGTGGTACTTCCACAAGGAAGCGCTGGCGGCGATTGCGGTGTATCGCAAGGAAGTGGATTCCAGCATCGGCTACCGCACCGACCGTGAGGTGATCAACGGCCTGGATTACCTGGTCAGCGCGCCGTTCAATGGCGGCGGCGGGCATATCAACGGTGTGGAACTCACCTTCCAGACGCCGTTCTACTTCATCCCGCACATGGAAAACTTCGGCGTCTACTCCAACTTCTCGCTGGTCGATTCCAACCTCAAGGAATTCTCGCCGGAAGACAACCCGCTGCCGCTGAGCGGGCTGGCACGCAAGACCGGCACCTTCGACCTGTGGTACAGCAACGGCAGCTTCGAAGCGCGCGTGGGCTACAAGTACCACAGCCCCTACACCGTGGTGTACGGCTGGAATGCGGCGCGGCTGGCACGGTTGCAGAGCGAAGGCACGGTGGATCTGAGCCTGAACTGGCAGTACAGCAAGCAGCTCGGTTTCCGCTTCCAGGCCGGCAACCTCACCAACGAACCGCTGCGCGCCTACACCGACAACAAGCCCAACCGTCTGGCCAACCAGGACGACGGCGGCTATCAGGTGTTCGGTCGCCGTTATCAGCTCGAAGCGACGTACAGGTTCTAAGCGCAGCGCGCACCACGATTGCCCGCTACGAATCGCTCAGTGCTCGACGTGTTGTCTGATCGCCTGCGCAGGTTCTGTGCAGCCACTCGATCGCTGCACACACCTGCACACCGCCGCAGCCGCTGTGTGGAATCCAATCTGTCACCTAAGTTTGGATGCTGCACAGCGGCAGCGCAGCAGCACCGCCGCCTGCGGCATGCTGTCACCCGCTCCTTGTGTTATCTGTCGAGGAATTGCATGCGCTCCACACGCCGCCTCTGGACGCCCGCGCTACTGGCGCTGGCCATCTCCACCTTCGCACACGCCGCCCCGGCCCCCGCCCCCGCCACGCTGTATCTGGGCGCGGACCTGTCCTACGTCAACGAGATGGAGGAATGCGGCGTGCAGTACCGCGAGAATGGCGTGGTCAAGGACCCGTTCGAACTGTTCCATGCGCACGGAGCCAATCTGGTGCGCGTGCGCTTGTGGAACGATGCGCGCTGGACCACGTACAGCGACCTGTCCGACGTCAAGAAAACCATCGCGCGTGCACGCGCGCAAGGCATGCAGGTGCTGCTGGACCTGCACTATTCCGACGACTGGGCCGACGGCGAAAAACAGCTGATTCCCAAGGCCTGGGCCAGCATCACCGACACCGACGAGCTGGCGCGCACGCTGTATGGCTTCACCTACGACACGCTGAGCGCACTCGACCGCGCCGGCCTGATGCCGGAGCTGGTGCAGGTAGGTAACGAAAGCAACTCCGACCTGATGGACAGCACGCCCTGGGACAAAAAACGCCCCATCAACTGGCAGCGCAACGCCAAGCTGTTCAACGCCGGCATCAAGGCGGTGCGCGATATCAGCGCACGTTCGGCGATTAAGCCGCGGGTGATGCTGCATATCGCCCAGCCGGAGAATGTGGAACCATGGTTTGCCGACGCAACCAAGGCCGGCGTCACCGACTACGATCTGATCGGCATCAGCTACTACCGCAAGTGGTCCACGCAATCGATGGCCGAGCTGGGCAAGACCATCAAGCGCCTGCGCGGCCGCTACGCTGCCGACGTGGTGGTGGTGGAAACCGCGTATCCGTGGACGCTGGACTCCGGCGACACCTCGCACAATCTGCTCGGCGAAGACTCGCTGATTCCCGGCTACCCGGCCACGCCGCAGGGCCAGTTCCGCTATCTGGTCGATCTCACCCAGCTGGTGATCGACACCGGCGGCGCCGGCGTCGTGTACTGGGAGCCGGCATGGACCAGCAGCAGCTGCAAGACGCGCTGGGGCACCGGCTCGTCGTGGGAAAACGCCAGCTTCTTCGACTTCAAGCACGGCAACGAGGTGCTGCCGGCGATCGACTTCATGCGCCACCCGTATACCGGTGTGCCTGCGTCGAGCAAACCTGACGCAAGCAAGCGTGATGCGAGCACGCCAGACAATTCTGCAGATGCCGGCAAAAGGACGCAGCCATGAGTGGCATCAATCGACGCGAATTGCTGCGCGGCATGCTGGCCAGTGGCGTGAGCGCCGCGTTGCCGGTGGGCGCAGCCGGTGCATTGGTCTCGGCGGGCGCCGCAGCGGCACCGGCTGCGCCGAAAAGCAGCGCAACAACAGCAGCGTTAGGCGATGCAGCACTGGCGCCGCGGGAGCGTCTGCTGTTCGACTTCGGGTGGCGCTTCCACTTGGGCCATGCCAGCGATGCATCGCGCGATTTCGAATTCGGCACCTTCCAGCGCACCTTCGCCAAGGCCGGCAAGGACACCGCGACCGCCGCGCAGCTGGCGTTCGACGACAGTGCCTGGCAGCAGGTGGACTTGCCGCACGACTGGGCCGTCACCCTGCCCTTCCGGCAGGAACCGATCTCGGCCACCATCACCGAGGAAGATCCGGCCGCCGCGCACGGCTACAAGCCGCTGGGCACGAGCTTTCCGGAAACCAGCGTGGGCTGGTATCGCCGCGTGCTGCAGATCCCCGCAGGCGATCTCGGCAAGCGCATCAGCCTGGTGTTCGACGGCGTGTTCCGCGACTGCATCGTGTTCTGCAACGGCCATATCGTCGGGCGCAATGCCAGCGGTTATTGCGGCTTCGAGGTCGACCTCAGCGACGTGCTCGACTATGGCAAGCCCAACCTGATCGCGGTGCGCGTGGACGCCACGCTGGGCGAAGGCTGGTTCTACGAAGGCGCCGGCATCTATCGCCATCTGTGGTTGCACAAGACCGACCCGCTGCACCTGCCGCGGGATGGCGTGTTCGTGCGCAGCACACTGCAAGGCGCCACCGCCACCGCGCAGCTGTCCACCGAGGTGCGCAACGACGGCAGCACCCCGCGCCAGTGCACGGTGCAGGCGCGCGTGACGGCGCCGGATGGACGCGTCGTCGCACAGGCAGCCAGCGCAGCGATCACCGTTGCACTCGGCCAGGTGCACCTCGTCGAACAGACCCTGCCGCTCGGCGAAGCGGCGCTATGGTCGATCGATACCCCGCAGCTCTACAGTCTGACCACCAGCGTGCACAGCGACGGCAAGACGGTCGATGCGCTGGTTACCCCGTTCGGCGTGCGCACCGCCGTCTTCGATGCGCAGCGCGGCTTCCTGTTGAACGGCGCGCCGCTCAAGCTGCACGGCACCAACAACCACCAGGACCACGCCGGCGTCGGCACCGCCATCCCCGACAGCCTGCACGCATGGCGCCTGCGCCAGCTCAAGTCGATGGGCTGCAACGCGTACCGCAGCTCGCACAATCCGGCCACGCCCGAACTGCTCGCGCTGTGCGACCGCCTCGGCATGTTCGTGATCGAGGAAACCCGCCGCATGTCCACCGACCCCGAGGCAATGGGCGAACTGGAGACGATGGTGCGGCGCGGGCGCAATCATCCCAGCGTGATCCTGTGGTCGCTCGGCAACGAAGAACCGCAGCAGGTCACCGAGCGCGGCGCGCGCATCGTCAGCCGCATGCAGCAACGCGTGCGCCAGCTCGATCCCACCCGCCCCACCACCTTCGCCATGGACAAGGGCTTTGGCGATGGCGTCGGCCAGGTCGTCGACGTGGTCGGTTTCAACTACCGCACCAGCCAGATGGATGGCTTCCACGCGCAGTATCCGCACATTCCGATCTACGGCAGCGAAACCGGCAGCACCGTGTCGGTGCGCGGCAACTACCAGCGCGACGACGCGCGCGGCTACACCCGCGCCTACGACCTGGATCACCCCTGGTGGGCCAGCACCGCCGAAGCCTGGTGGAGCTATGTCGCGCAGCGCCCGTATATCGCCGGCGGCTTCATCTGGACCGGCTTCGACTATCGCGGCGAACCCACGCCCTACAACCGCTGGCCGAATGTCGCCTCGCAGTTCGGCGTGCTCGACAGTTGCGGGTTTCCCAAGGACAACTACTGGTACTACCGCGCGCAGTGGACCAGCGAACCGGTGCTGCATCTGTTCCCGCACTGGAACTGGGACGGCCTGCTGCAGCCCGATGACAAGGGCCGCGTCCAGGTCTGGTGCCACAGCAATCTCGAAGCGGTGGAACTGCTGGTCAACGGCGTCAGCCAGGGCCTGCAGCAGGTGCCGGCCTACGGCCATGTCGAATGGCGCGTGGCCTACGCACCGGGCGTGATCGAGGCACGCGGCTATCGCGGCGGCAACTTGGTGCTCAGCGAACGCCGCGAGACGGCCGGCAAGCCGGCAGCGATCCGCCTGAGCTGCGACCGCAATGCAGTGCGCGCCGATGCCGAAGACGTGGCGGTGGTCAAGGTGGAGATCGTCGATGCGCAGGGCCGCCTGGTGCCGACCGCCGACAACCTGGTGCAGTTCGCGCTGCGCGGCCCTGCGCGGTTGATCGGCGTGGGCAACGGCGACCCCGCCAGCCATGAGGACGACAAGGCGCCGCAACGCAAGGCATTCAATGGACTGTGTGCGGCCCTGCTGCAGAGCACGCGCAGCGCCGGCAGCATCGTCTTGCAGGCCACCGCACCCGGCCTTGCCGCTGCCACCCTGCGCCTGGAGGCCGACAAGGCCAAACTGCGCGCATCGGTGGCATGACGCAGGCCGTAGCAGCGGCTGCAGTGATTATCAGGAACCATGTCGGCACCAACCGACCGCAGGACTGAGAGCCATGACCGGCTCCCGGCACAGTCAGTCGCCTGCGCCTGCGTGCGCAAGCGACAGGCGGTGGCGACACCCGCCCGGCCCACCGCCGCTAGGTCGCGCGACTGGATTGCTGGCGGGCCGGTTCACGCATCCGCGCTCCCTGCATCCGGCGCACGCGGAAAGTAGCGGCTGAGCTTTTCTTCCCACGCCTGGAACTGCTCAAGCGTGTAGGCATCCATCGGCCGCGGATCGGTGGCGACCGCCTTTTTCTGCGCGACATATGCGATGCGCTGGGACGACAGCTCGTCCCACGCCTTGCGCAGCATCACCGGATCGGGATGCGAGACCATCATCGCTTCCAGCAGCGTGGCCTGCGCCACGCGTGCGGCCAGCAGGTCGCTGAGCGCCTCGGTCACGGCCTGCATCCACTCTTGCTGTTTCTGTTCCATATCCAACCGAATCGCTTGCCTCGTGCGTCGCGCACCATAGCGCGTCATCCGGAACGACGGTGTGCAAGCACGGTTCAAGATTCAGGTCACCACATGCTGCGAACAGGTGATTTCTCTCTCGATCGCTTCGCCTGATCCACCTCATGCCCGCGACACTGCGTCACCGCAACGATGTGCTCCCGCGCGGCGCATGGCGGCGCGGGAGCGCAAGCCTCATCGCAAGCGTGAGAACGCACCGATCCCCGCGATCGCCAGCCGCTCGGCGGGCACCGCCGTTTCCGCGAACGACAGCCGCAAATAGCGGATCTGGCGGACCCCGGGAAAATTGAGGCGTTGGGTCGAGAGCGCGTAGGCGATGTTGGACAGCTCGCCGGCGCCGGCCGGCTGCCAGTGCTGACCATCTTCGCTGGTTTCGGCGCGATAGCCCTTCGGCGGCGCCGCACCGTTCATCACCGTGCGCGAGGGGGTGAGGCTGAAACCGGCAACCTGACACAGCGCACCGAGGTCGATGGTTGCCTGCGCGGGATGGCCGGGCGTCGGCGCGGGCGTGACCCAGATGGTGCTGGCATCGTCGTCCAGCAACGTGTCCGCTCCTGGCGCGCTCGCCTCGACAATGCGCCAGCCGGCGGTGGACAGCACGTCTGGCGCGTTCGCGGTCGGCCGCGCGACCGGCACGGGCGCAACGGCGCGGAACAGCGCGAATTCGCTGATCGCCGGGCACACCGGCGCCTCCAGCACGACCAGGCGCACCCGGCGTGCGGCGACCGGGCGGTCCAGCCGCACGATGCGCTGTGCACCGATGCACTGCGCTTCGGCCAGTCGCCGCCATTGCCCATCGACCTCGGCCTCGACCGCGAAACGGGTGACGCGCACGCCCAGCGGCAGGTGTTCGCGCAGCCGGATCAGATCGAAGGTTTGCACCGCCGACAATTCCAGCGTCAACGTCGGCGTGGTGACATCGTCCGGCGTGGACCAGTAGCTGTCCGGCTGGCGGTCGAGCACGCGCGCCGGCTCGAACCCGGCGCCGCGCGACGCGCTGGCGCTGGCCTTTGCGCCCTTGGCCAGATCGATGGCGAAGCTGGCGCGGATCGCATCACCAAAACTTTGCAGCACCGCCACGTCATGGTCGGGAATGCGGCCGCGTCGGTCGGGCGGAAGATTGAGGTTCATGTTGGTGCCGCGCGCGACGGAGGTGTCGAAATAGCGCACCAGATTCTCCGGGCTGCGCACCTTGCCGTCTTCGTCGGCATGGTAGAACCAGCCCGGGCGAATCGATGTATTGGTTTCGGCCGGCCACCACAGCGCCGCGCCGCGCACGCCGGAATTGCCGTTTTCCTGGGTGTAGGGGGCATTGGGCATGGTCGGCCAGGACGGATCGCCGGCGATGCCATCCTCGTTGCCGCCCCAGCGGATATCGGCGCCGAGCGGGTCGAAGGTGCAGGCCATCGGCTGGTGCCGATGCACCAACTCGATCATCCGTGGCCAGTTGTAATACGCGGGCGCATCGATCTTGCGCGATTCGCGCGCTCCACCGTAATAGCCGTCGCCGCCGTTGGCGCCGTCGAACCAGAACTCGAACAGGTCGCCATAGCTCGTGCAGAGTTCGACGATCTGCTTGCGGAAATAGTCGATATAGCCGGGGCGACCATACTCGGCGTG
The DNA here is from genome assembly GCF_002940205.1 of Xanthomonas arboricola pv. guizotiae. Lineage (GTDB taxonomy): Bacteria > Pseudomonadota > Gammaproteobacteria > Xanthomonadales > Xanthomonadaceae > Xanthomonas > Xanthomonas arboricola_C. The sequence continues at coordinate 4,059 of NZ_MDSK01000032.1, read as the reverse complement.
GTTGCGATCCCAGGGCGAGAGATAGAGCCCGAACGCCAGGCCAGCGCGTCGGCACGCCGCTGCCATCTCCCCGACGATGTCGCCCTTGCCGTTCTTGTAGGGCGAGTTGCGGATGCAATGCTCGGTCAGGCGCGTCGGCCAAAGACAAAACCCATCGTGATGCTTGGCCGTGAAAATAAGCCCTTTCAGATTGCCGGCCTTGGCAGCAGCAACAATTTGATCGGCTGAAAAATCGCTGGGATCGAACTTGCGCGGATCCTCGTCGCCGTAGCCCCATTCCTTGTCGGTGAAGGTGTTCATCGCAAAATGCACGAAGGCGTATTGCTCCCACCGATGCCAGCGCAGCTGGCGCTTGCTGGGCAGCGCACCCCACGGCGCCGGCGCGTTGACGCGCGGCGTCTGCGCGATCCTAGCCGCCGATGCGCTGAAGCTGGCGGCAGCGGCCGCCACACCCGTGGCAAGAAAAGTACGACGATCGATCATTAGCGCCTCCGTCTTTGCATAAGCATCGATCTTAGCTTTTTCCCAAGGCGAAAGAGTCCCAAAGCAACAGGCGTTTTGTGCAATGCGCCGCGCACATGCAGGCCTTTGCGCGGCGAGCGCCGAACAGCGTGCGTAGCAAGCCGGGCATGCGTCGTTTGACGGCTGATTGCCGCGCCGCACGCTGCGCTGCTGGGGCTCGTACGCCTGTATCTTGCGTGCGCGCAGCGCGTTCCGCGAACAGAACGGACAATGGCTGGCCGACGACAACCAACAAAGACCGCACGACAGCGTCGGCGGGCTAAAACCTGCCAAGTTTTGTCATCAACATTGGTCGTAGACGTCTCATTTTGGCTGGCACTGACTTGCGGGAAGTCCACAGGTCGTGGCGTAGCAGCAAGTGCTCGGGCTGCCCAGGCCACACTCTCAGGGATCAGGACGCCCAGCCGGCAGCCGTGCGCACGAACGACGATGTCGCGGATTCATCCGCTACAGCGGCGGTATGCCTTGAGCGATCCAGCAGTGGAAGTCTGAAGGCCCGGGCCCGATGGCCAATCGCCCATCTAGGGCCGGCCCCCTCGACCGCCGGCGCAAGGATTCGTCGGTGGATGAGCTTAAACTTGCGTCCGCGCCGACTTGAGCTGGCTCCTGGTTCCATCGCAACATCTGGTGCGATCCCAACTACTGGTCCACTTCGTTGCAATATCGGTTTGATCCCGTTTAGAGGGTCGTCGCAATCGCGTCGCCACAAATCACTGTGACTTGCCGCTGGCGCCCCTGATTGACCGCCACATCCCGGAAGAACATTTCTTGCAAAGCACTGACACAAAAGAGAAAACCAAGAACACCGGCGGGGCTGTAGAGCACACACCCCTCATGAAGCAATTCTTCGCCGCCAAGTCGGACTACCCCGACCTGCTGCTGTTCTTCCGCATGGGCGATTTCTACGAGCTGTTCTACGACGATGCGCGCAAGGCGGCGCGGCTGCTCGACATCACCCTGACCCAGCGCGGCAGCTCCGGCGGTGCGCCGATCCCGATGGCGGGCGTGCCGGTGCATGCCTACGAGGGCTATCTGGCGCGGCTGGTGGCCTTGGGCGAGTCGGTGGCGATCTGCGAGCAGATCGGCGACCCGGCGCTGGCCAAGGGCCTGGTCGAGCGCAAGGTGGTGCGCATCGTCACCCCCGGCACGGTCACCGACGAGGCGCTGCTGGACGAACGCCGCGACACCTTGCTGATGGCGATCTCGCGCAGCAAGCAAGGCTACGGCCTGGCCTGGGCCGATCTGGCCGGCGGGCGTTTTCTGGTCAACGAAGTGGACAGCGTGGACGCGCTGGAAGCGGAAATCGCGCGCCTGGAACCGGCCGAGCTGCTGGTGCCCGACGAAGACAACTGGCCGGAGTTCCTGCGTGGCCGCGTCGGCGTGCGGCGGCGGCCACCGTGGTTGTTCGACGCCGACAGCGGCCGGCGCCAGTTGCTGGCGTTCTTCAAGTTGCACGACCTGTCCGGCTTCGGCATCGACGACAAGCCCTGCGCTACCGCCGCCGCTGGCGCGCTGCTGGGCTATGTCGAGGAAACCCAGAAACAGCGGCTGCCGCATCTGACCTCCATCGCGATGGAAGTGGCCAGCGAGGCGATCTCGATGAACGCGGCCACGCGCCGGCATCTGGAGCTGGACACGCGCGTCGATGGCGACACCCGCAACACCTTGCTCGGGGTGCTGGACAGCACGGTCACGCCGATGGGCGGGCGCCTGCTGCGGCGTTGGCTGCACCGCCCGCTGCGCCTGCGCGAGGTGCTGGTGCAGCGCCACCACGCGGTCGGCACGCTGATCGACAGCGGCGCCGATGCCGACGTGCGCGAGGCCTTCCGCGCGCTGGGCGATCTGGAACGCATCCTCACCCGCGTGGCGCTGCGCTCGGCGCGCCCGCGCGATTTTTCCACCTTGCGCGATGGCCTGGCGCTGTTGCCGAAGGTGCGCGCGATCCTCGCACCACTGGATTCGCCGCGCCTGCAGACGCTGCATGCCGAACTCGGCGAGCACGATGCTACCGCGCACCTGTTGATCAGCGCGGTGGCGGAGCAACCGCCGCTCAAGCTCAGCGACGGTGGCGTGATCGCCACCGGCTACGACGCCGATCTGGATGAGCTGCGCCGCCTGTCCACCAATGCCGATCAATTCCTGATCGACCTGGAACAACGGGAACGCGCCAGCAGCGGCATCGCCACGCTCAAGGTCGGCTACAACCGCGTACATGGCTACTACATCGAGATCAGCAAAGGCCAGGCCGAGAAGGCCCCGCTGCACTACAGCCGCCGGCAGACGCTGACCAACGCCGAGCGCTACATCACCGAAGAACTCAAGAGCTTCGAGGACAAGGTGCTGTCGGCGCGCGAGCGCTCGTTGTCGCGCGAAAAGCTGCTGTACGAAGGCCTGCTCGACGCACTCGGCAGCGAGCTGGAAGGTCTCAAGCGTTGCGCGAGTGCATTGAGCGAACTCGACGTGCTGGCCGGATTCGCAGAACGCGCGCAGGCACTGGATTGGTCGCAGCCGGAACTGGACAGCGCCCCCTGCCTGCGCATCGAACGCGGCCGCCACCCGGTGGTGGAAGCGGTGCGCGACCAGCCGTTCGAACCCAACGATCTGGAGCTGCATGCCGACCGCCGCATGCTGGTCATCACCGGCCCGAACATGGGCGGTAAATCGACCTACATGCGCCAGAACGCCCTGATCGTGCTGCTGGCGCACATCGGCAGCTATGTGCCGGCCAGCCGCGCGGTGATCGGGCCGATCGACCGCATCCTCACCCGCATCGGCGCGGGCGACGATCTGGCGCGCGGGCAATCCACCTTCATGGTGGAAATGGCCGAAACCAGCTACATCCTGCACCACGCCACCCCGCAATCGCTGGTGCTGATGGACGAGATCGGCCGCGGCACCTCCACCTACGATGGCCTGGCGCTGGCCGATGCCGTTGCGCGCCATCTGGCGCATACCAATCGCTGCTACACGCTGTTTGCCACGCATTACTTCGAGCTCACCGCGCTGGCCGACGAGTCGCATGCCGGTGGTGCCAGCGGCATCGCCAACGTGCATCTGGATGCGGTCGAACACGGCGAGCGCCTGGTGTTCATGCATGCGGTCAAGGATGGCCCGGCCAATCGCAGCTTCGGCCTGCAGGTCGCCGCGCTCGCCGGCTTGCCCAAGGCCGCGGTGACCCAGGCGCGTCATCGCCTGGCCGAACTGGAACAACGCGGCGGCGAAAGCCATGTCGCACAAATGGCGCCGGCCGCATTGGACGCCCCGCAACAGTTCGGCCTGTTTACCGCGCCCTCGTCCGCTGCGCAGGAGGCGCTGCAGGCGCTGGACCCTGACGAGCTCACGCCCAAGCAGGCGCTGGAAGCCTTGTATCGGTTGAAGGCGTTGCTTTGAGTGCGGGGATTCGGGAATCGGGAATCGGGAATCGTAAAAGCGTAGTTGCCTGGCTCTAAGAGCGGCTAACAAAACCCAGGAAGAAGGCGTAAGCAGATGATGGAGGATGCGAGCGAAAGCAACGCCAAGTGGAGATCGATGCGACGT
>NZ_MDSK01000031.1 GCF_002940205.1 Xanthomonas arboricola pv. guizotiae | reverse complement strand
CCAAAGCGCACTAGGGATCTCGTTGCGACGTGTCATGCCGGCAATGTTGTCGCCGACTCAACAGAATTCAAGGGTTTTGTTAGCCGCTCTAAGTATCCACGTCGAGCTGCCTTGCAACCTCGGCAACACGATCGGTGCCGGTCAGGCAATCGCTGGATGTCATCAGCGTACGAATACCTGCCTGCTCGCAGGTCCGTTGAATTACTTCGCAATCGGTGGCGACCAGGATGTGATCGGCCGGCGCGGCTTTTGCGCACTGCTGGTAGGTGCGCACGATCATGGGCACGCCGCCGAGTGCGATGAGTGGTTTTCCGGGCAGGCGCGACGAATCGCGTCTGGCCGGGATGATGATGGAGTAGGTCATGGGTAAGCTTCCTGGCAGTCGAAGTCTGTAAACGGCAAGCGGCTCAGCCGACTCTGCCTTGCCAAAAATCGGTGGAGTTGAGCCCCAGCCGGCTGACTGCCTCGGCAGCCTCGAGTACTGCATCGGTGTCGGTGAACAAACGGTTCCACAAGTCAAGTGAGAAGCCGTAATTGGTGTCGCGCGCCACGTTGAATAAAGGGACGAACTTCAAGGACGACCAGCTCAACTGCGGCTCCAACGCAAGCAAGCGCGACTTTGCAAACCCGTAACTGTCGACCAGGGTCTCTGCCGGGAATCCAATCCTGCGTGCGTAATCCCGCCACAATGACGATTCGAACGTGTAATGGCTGAGGTCCTGGAAGTGCCGGCCAGGCGCCAGTTCAAGCGTCGGAGACAATTCATCGTCTGCATAACTTGCGGGGCGCGGATCTTCTGGCATCGACCACAGCGCCAGCATGTCTTCGGTTCTGCCGAGCATGGCCTTCTCGGTGAAATGAAACGGCATGTGCTGCCAGGCGGCCGCTAGCGACACTGCAATCTTGCCCCTATTCCTCGTGCCACGAAAATGTGTATTGACGGCTTCGCAAATCGAGCCGGTGAGGACATTGTCGCTGCGGCACCGCACCGCGAATTCTATTCCTTGCGCAGCCAGGTGTTCGACACCCAAGCGGGCGGAACGCAACACGGTATTACGGTAATGCAGGCCCACATTGTCTGGCTGGGGGACCAGAATCAGTGCATCCAGCCACGGTCGACAACGATCCAGTAGGGCGCTGGACTGATGATCCCAGGTCACCATGCACTGATATGCCCACGGAAAGTGCAGGCGATTCCAGGCCAACACCAATGGCGTGAATTCGAATGCGAGTCCCTGTACGAAGATGCCAGTATCCGGCGCCGTCAGCCGACGCGATAGCTGCAGTTCCGGGAGCAAGCCGGAGACGTCCTGCAGCTCCTGCAGCAGCGCAACGCTGCCTTGATCGTAGTCCACCGCGCGCACTGTGCGAAATCGCCCATGCGCCTGGGTGATCTGGTTCATTACCTCTGGCGAGTGATTGGAAAAGATGACGATTAGTACATTGTCTATGGATTCGTCCAGCAGAGCGGACGGAGCCATCACCTGCACGCCATGCAGATTGATGCCCTGATTCTCACGCCGCGGGCAGATGGTGTACGCCAGGCTCAATTGCGAAGCGATAGCAGGATAGAAGTCGCGGAAGAATTGTCCGGCTCCCCAGCCGATCAGCTTGGTTCGGCTCAGATCCAAGTCCGGGTATTTGATACGGGCTCGATCAAGCGAGCCGGTGGCTAGCGCCATGGTGATGAACTCCTATCCTTGACCACACATAACATGTGCGGCAGATGCGTCTTTGGTTTGCGAAGCTGATTTCACTGCCGATCAGTTGGCTTTGTTTACGTCATGGTAGACCTAGCCACCAACCGACCCACCTCCCCAGCGCAAGGACATCTCTCTTCTTCGCTGCCCTTGGATTGCCTACCTTCGAGGTCGCGAGACAATCAAGTCAGTAAAAATAAAGGCAGGTATCCCAGCGGTCTTCGGTGTTGTGACGCAAACCAATACGATAGTCATCACGCATATTCTCCACTGCGTCTACCAATTCGAGCAGGTCCGAAGAACGGTGATAGGCTGAGATCGCAAGCGTCGGACGTCCCGCGACAATGTGTGCACTGGCACCACGTAACGCAGCTAGTTCGGCTCCTTCGATGTCCATCTTGATCAACGTAGGAGTGCGGTCAAGCAGGTCATCCAGCCGGCGCACGGCCACATTGTGGCAGTGAGACTGCCCAGATGGCATCGGAAGTAGTTGGCCACCGTGTCCACCTTCATGCAAAAATGGTAGCTCACCGTCAGCCTCTCCCAATGCACAGGCGATCAACTCTATCTGGCCTTCCCTGGCAGGCTGGAGACCACGGCCGCGAATAAATTCCTTTAGCGTCTCGCCGTTGAAGTGGTCTGGCTCAATCATCCAAATCTTTTCAAAGCTTTCATCCACGCTGTCGAGAAAGGCGCGGCTCGACTCGGCGATAGATGCCCCGCAATCGGCGAAGCATTCGTTCAAGCCCGGCGCGAAAAGGCCCGAGCGAAAATACAAGCTCGAGTAGGGCTTAGCTGCATGAAGGATCCACTCTGGATCGCAGGATAAATGCGCCAATAGCACGCTAAACAAAGTAAAGCGCGAATAAGGGTCGCCGAGGCGGGCAGCCAATGCATCGAAGCGCGGCAGGTTACGCACGATGTAGCCACCCCAATCTTCGACACGATGATCAAGGCACGCAGTAATGCCAAGCCAGCGGATGGCCTGCTCGTAGTTGAGTAACGGAATCCGGTGGGTGAGTGCCAGGTGTTTGAAGTAGCGACGCGAGTAGTCGAACCGACACGTGTTTACACAGACAATCGGGCGCGAGTTTGCCCATTGGATCAAGGTGGCGGAGCTGATAAAGGGAATACCATGAAATGTTTGCCCACTGCCGACCTTGTAGTCGTCGACCACGCCAATAATCTCTACACGAGCTGCGGCTTCTCGTACGAACACGCTGCCGAAGAGCTTGCTGCCGAGCAGCACTACCTGCAGGGTCGCGCCTTCCTGATCGAGTAATCGACGGGCCTGGGGTGGCACGCAGAAGTCCGGCTCACCCGCGAATGCATCCGCGTAACGGGCAAGGCATTCGCGCAGGACACGCTCGTCTCCGTTGGGATTGGTCGTGATTCGGAGGTGCTCATCTAGTGACATCACGTGCTCTCTATAATTCGGGTCAGCAAATTTGCATTTGGATTTGCTTGGATGGTTCGGTCGCTCGCAGGATGCGTGCACCTTCAGGCATCAGTGCGTCATGGAAAGATCTGTCCGATAGATTGCTCGGCAGCACGGTCGGTAAAAGCCATTCGCAATGCCTGCCAACCCTGGTGTTGGCAGTCGCGATGCTGGCACTACCGAGCGTACTGCCTTGGCCGATTTGCACGCCGTTCCCAATCAAAACACGTGCCTGCAATGTGACACAGGTGCCAAGGCATACATCTTGTTCGATCACGACTTGGCGATCGAGCCAACTGCCAACGCCAATACGCACGCCAGCTGCCACATTGCAGCCAGGTCCGATATGCACATTGCCCATCAAGCGCACATCGTCGTCGACGATTGCCGCTGGGGAAACCAGGTTCGCCAATCGATACCCGGCAAGCCGCAGCTGTGCGATCAACTTGTGGCGTGCATAGTTCACCGCCCGTGCGTCCAGCGCAACGAAGACCTCAGTGCTGGCTGCCGAAAAGCGCCCAAAAAAATTGCTTAGGTCAAAGTTATGCCGGTCTGCCGATTCCAAAGCGATGACGCTGTGCGCAAGTCCACAAGCGCGCGCCGTGTGTTCTGCTTGGGAAAGCGCCTGGTCCTGGCCTAGCAGGATGAGCGACGTCACGGCACATCCTCCAGCACTGCTTTGCGATACCAACGGTGCTGGCGCACCAGTTGAATCTCGTAATCACCGTGCATGATTGCGCCCGAGTGCGGCCCAAAACCGGCCTGCATGCGTTCCAACAGAGCGGTGTCTTCCGCAATGACGGTGCGCTCGCCTCGGATCAAATCGCTCAGTAGCGCGGTGAAGTCGGTACGCGTGTGCTTGCGCTGTGCCGTCATCACCCAAAGATGGTAGTCGGTTTCCGATGGCGAGACCGGGTCGTATTGCTGCAGCAGAAAATAGTCGCCACGCACGCTACAGAAGTTCACGTTGGGATAGACGAACCAGTTGTAGTACGCCTCATCTTCGCCATAGCGATCGCACAGCGCACGAAACCAGCTGTCTTGGGCCGTAATCTGCGCCTTCACCGGAAAGCTGAGCTCGCTCAGTGCCGGTACGGTCTGCACCTGCAAGAGTTGTTTTACCGGCGACGCAGTGTCTGGCACGGTTTCCTGCGAGCTGGCAGCCTTGTCCGTGGTAGTCATCAAAGGACCGAAGGTCTTGGGATGAACAAAAGGAACGTGGTTGTAGTCCTTGACGTTCTCCATGTTCAACTTCCAGTTGTAACGCACGCGATGACAGCTGTAGATGATATGCGTATCTAGGTGGGAGGATGCATCACTCAGCTGCTCCAGATACTCGGGCGCAAACTGTTCGGTCAGTGATAGCGGTTGCTCGGAGAAGTTGACGAACAGCAGCTGGCCGACCTGCGCTAGATGCAACTTGCGCAGGCAGATGGCTTCTTTTTCTTCGGCAGTGAATTGGTAGAGGCCCGGATTGGGCAAGCCACGTAATTCGCCTTCCGGCCCGAACGACCATGCGTGGTACGGGCACACCAATGGGCGCCTGCCGTGGCCGTTGATCTGGATCGCCGACTGCCGATGCGGGCACTGGTTGATGAACGCGCGGATGCCGGCGTCTGTGCGCTGCACCAGCACCGGGACGCCGGCCACCTGGCGTGCGAAGAACTGATTGCGCTCGGCAACCAGCGAAGAAAGCCCCACAAAGTTCCACAGCCGACCAAATAATCGCACCTGTTCCAGTTCAAAGGTCTGCGCGCTGGTGTAGTGCTTGACGTCGAGTGCGTGGCGAGTCATGTCCTGGGTCCTGAAATGCAGCGTGTCCGCTTCACCGGGTGAAGATGACACGCGCAGGATTGCCGGCCACCGTGCTGTTGGAGGGCACGTCTTTCACGACAACGCTGCCGGCGCCGACAATGGCGCCGTCACCAATGTGAATGCCGGGAATGATGGTTGCGTGCGGGTGGATCGTCACATCGTTGCCGATCACTACGCCTCCGCCGATAAATACGAAGCTGCCGATCTGCACGTAGTCGCCGATGTTGACTTCATGCGCGATGATTGAGGTAGACAGCACGGTGACGAATTCGCCGAGCCGACTGCCAGAGCCGATGGATACCCGTGAATCGAAAACGCCGCCACGACCGATGTAGCCGGCAGCCGCTTCGCGCGACGGTGGCGGGTGGAATACGATGAAATCCGCACCCTTGTCTATAAGCGCGCGGGCGTAGTGTCGCCGCGATGCAGGGTCACCGATTGCGCAGATGAAGATGTCGCCTTCCACCGGTTGATAGGTAGCAGGGTCGCCTACAATCGGCCAGCGCGACGTGCCCTGCAGATGCGTGCGGTCGTCTAGAAAACCTTTGATATCCCATTCAACGCCGTGCGCCGGATCCTCGTGGTACGCCAGCGATGCGATATCTCTTGCGAAGCCGCCCGCGCCAACGATTAGCAGGTGATAGGGCGGAACAAGTGCTTCGGCCGTCATGCGAACTCAACGCCTCCATCCATGCTGAAAGCCTGTCCGGTCACTTTGCTGCTGGCATCGGAAAGGAAATACAGGCAGGCCATCGCTACGTCGTCCGGTTGTCCGATGCCCAATGGATAGCGCTTACGGCTTTCTTCAAACCAAGCCTTGTCCTCATTGATCAATGAGGTTTCGACCAAGCCGGGGCAGAGTGCGTTCGCGCGGATCTTGCGACGCGCCAGCTCCAGCGCCAACGGCCGCAGCGTGCCGACCAGCGCGGCCTTGGAGCCAGCGTAGGGACCTACGCCTACTGTACCGGTCAGTGCGGCGATGGATGACAGAAAGATCACCGAACCCCCAGGCTTCAGCGATTGCCGCGCCAACAGGTGGCGGGTCAGCATCACCGGCGCCAGATAATTGATATCCATGACCTCGCGCAGGAATTTCTCGCTGACCAGTTTCATCGGCGACAGCCCGCGAATGCCGGCGCTGTGCACCACGCCATCGACGGGGCCGCATTCTGCAGCGAGTTGCTGCACGACAGCTGCATCGCTCAGATCGCCGGCAAACAGGCGATGGCCATCGCCCTGTAGCGATGCAAGCGTGGTTTGCAGACGCCCCGCATCGCGCCCGGTCACAATTAGGTGCGCCCCCGCAGCCGCGCATGCGCACGCGACCGCTTCGCCGATACCTTTGGATGCGCCAGTGACCAATACGGTCTTGCCGTGCAGGCCATACATATCGTGCAGCAGCGCCGAAACGGTATCGTCTGCTGCCATGGTGGTGTCGATGCTCATAGGCGGATAGGCAGGGAAATCCCACCATCAATGGTCAAGGTGCTGCGGGTAATCCAGCGGCTGGCGGCCGACAGCAGATACACCGCGCCTTTGGCGATGTCATCCGGGTCGATGCGCCCCAGCGGCGTCAACCCGATCTTGTCGTCCATATCTGCTGCAGTGCCCAATTTCTTCAGCATTGGCGTGTCCACGTAGCCTGGCGCGATGCAGTTGGCGCGGATGCCGTGTTTGGCCTGTTCGAGCGCCAACGTGCGGACCGCAGCTTCCAGCGCAGCCTTTGACGCTGCATAGCCTGCGGCGGCCTGAGGCGCTGCACGCGCAGACAATGCCGAAATATAGACCAGCGATGCGCCGTCGCTCAGGCGGCGCTTGACCAGCAACTGCTGCGTCAGCGCGATCGGTGCCAGATAGTTCACCGACAGCATCTGTTGCAGATGCTTTTCTGCGGCCATGCGGAACGGCACCAACGCGGCGACGCCTGCGCAGGACACCAGCCCGTGATACCGCTCGGCGGCATGCAGCAGGCGTGTGCGGGTGTCTTCTTCAGTCAGATCGCCGGCCACCACTGCATGCCCGCTGCCCTGCATTGCTCCGGCAACCGCATCCAGCCGTGCGGTATCGCGCCCGGTGAGCACCACGCTCGCGCCCAGACGCGCGCACAGCGTAGCAACTGCAGCGCCAATGCCCGACGAAGCGCCGGTCACCAGAATGGTCTTGCGTTGCAGTCCGAACGCGTCGGTAGTTGCTGCAGGTGTAGCCGTCATGACTCAATCAAATCAGGAAACACAGCACCGTCGATATCCAGCAGGCACGTGCCCCACGACAAGCCGATACCGAATCCGCACAACAACACACGCTTGGGCCCGGATTCGAGTTCCCTGTTGATGCGCGCGGTCATGGTCACCGGCAGTGAGGCGCCGCTGGTGTTGCCGAAGTCGCGCAGCGTCGAAGGAACTTTTTCCACTGGCAGGCCGAGCTTCTTGCGAATGGTCTCGTTGATCATGCGGTTGGCTTGATGGAACACGAAGTAATCGATCTCATCCTTGGATACGCCGGTGTAGTCGAGAAGTTTCTGTACCGCCGGTGGGATACGTTGCGTGGAGAAGCTCAACACTGCCACGCCGTCCAGGATCAGGTCAGTTGCACGTCGCCACTGACCATCGGGCTCTTCGCGGAACGGGATCAGGTGCTGCAGGGTCACCGGCTCGCGCTGGCCGCCCACCGGCAGGATGATCGCCTTGTAGCCACTGCCATCGCTGTTGAGGTCGAAGTACATCGGCGGCGCGTCGGCGCTGAACTCCAGCGCGGTGGCGGTGCCGGAGTCAGAGAAGATCGGGTCTTCCAGGTTCGCGCTGCGGTCGCCGACCAGCAGCAGGCCCTTCTTGACGCCGCCGGCGGCGATCATCGAGCCGAGCAGGTTGATGCCGAACGGGTAGGCCGAGCAGCCCAGGTTGACGTCGAAGGCGACGGTGGCATGCGACAGCCCCAGCCGGTCCTGCAGGATGATTGCGGTGGCCGGAATTGGATAGTCCGGCGACTGCGTCACCACGATCAGTGCATCGATCTCCTCGCGCTTCCACTGCAGCTTCTCGAGCAGCACTTCGGTCGCATCGAAGGCCAGGTCGGAAAAACACTGCCACTCCGCGGCCATACGGCGCGTCTCGATGCCGATGTTGCGCACCAGGCGCTCGCGTTCGGAACGGATCTGCGGCCGGCAGTCGGTGAGATTGGACACCACCCGCTTGGGCACGCATGTCGCCATGCCGGCAAAGCGGACGTTGTGCAGCGTGGAGGTCGGCATGGTGCTTACGCCTCGGTCAGTTTGTAGAGATCGCCGACGGTGATGGCAGCGGTGAGATCTTCGCCGGTAATGGTCTTGCCGTACTCCATGTCGAACATGACGATCACCCCCAGCGCCGCCAGCGAATCCCACTCCGGCAATTCCAGCAGCACGGTGTCCAGCGTGACCTCCACCGGCTCCTGGAAGTCGGTGGCGGAGAGGAAGTTCTCGATAAACGTTGCCTGGGTCATGCGAGCTCGCCTGGTTGCCTGTTGAAGAGATGGGAGTCTGGAATGCAGCTGCAGCGTGTTGCGATCATGTTGCCTGTGCGCCGGCGATCAGATCGGCAATGGTATCGACCTGGTCGCGGGTCAGGCCAGGAAAGATTGGCAGGCACAATACCTGTGCGGCCACTGAGCGCGCGACCGGCAGCCATGCCGGCGCCGAGGAGGGCAGGGCGCGATACATCGGGAAATCGCTGATCAACGGATAGAAGTACCGCCGCACCAGGATGCCGTGCTCGCGCATCACTTGGTACAGCGCATCGCGCGACAGCGGGTAGTCGTCCTGCACCAGGATCGGAAAGTACGCGTAGTTGGCACTGGCGTGATCGGGCCGCGCCACGCAGCGCACGCCGCGAACATCGCTCAATCGCTGCCGATACTGCGCATCGATGGCGCTGCGCTGGGCGATGGCGTGATCGATGTGCTTGAGCTGCAGCAGGCCGAAGGCCGCGCTGATTTCGTTCATCTTGCCGTTGATGCCCGGCGCCACCACCGTGGTCTCATCGACGAAGCCGAAGTTCTTCAGATGCCCGATGCGCTGATAGGTTCTTTCGTCCGGGCAGACGATGGCGCCACCTTCGAAGGTGTTGAACACCTTGGTGGCATGGAAGCTCAATACGCTCAGGTCGCCATGACGCAGGATCGAGCCACCCTCATCGCGCACGCCGAAGGCATGCGCCGCGTCGTAGATCACCTTGAGGTTGTAGATGTCGGCGATGCGCGTGATGGCAGCGGTATCGCAGGCGGTGCCGTAGCAGTGCACCGGCATGATGGCGGTGGTCTGCGGGGTGATGGCCGCCTCGATCTTGGACGGATCCATGTTGAGCGTCAGCGGGTCGATATCCACGAACACCGGCGTGATGCTTTTCCACAGCAGCGAATGCGCGGTGGCCACGAACGAGTAGGGCGTGGTGATGACCTCCCCGGTGATGCGCAGCGCCTGCAGCGCGGTGATCAACGCGGTGGTGCCGTTGGTGAGCAAGGCCAGGTGCGGCACGCCCAGGTATTCGCACAACGCGCGTTCGAACGCGTGATGCATGTCACCGCCATTGCTGAGAATGCGGCTGGACCAGATCTGCTCCAGATAGGGCAGAAATTCTTCCAGCGGCGGCAGCAGCGGACTGGTGACAGGGATGGGCATCAATGCCTCGGCAGGTGCTGGTGAATGTCGGGATTCCGCCGCAGCCGACGGCTGCGGACGGGGCGATCCTGCTGAAGCAAGCGCTATGCCAGCGAGCCGGGCCAGGAGATCGGCCCGCTCAGTTCGCCAGCTCGGTCTGCTCGCGATCGATGCCGTACTTGCGCAGCTTCTCCACCAGCGTGGTGCGGCGCAGGCCCAGCAGTTGCGCCGCATGCGCCACTACGCCCTGGGTACGTTCCAGCGCCTCGTTGATCAGCGCCAGCTCGATGTTGGCCATGTGGCCACGCAGGTCGATGCCATCGTCGGGCAGGCTGGAGCTGGTGGCCGGCTCGGCATCGGTTGTGGTGGGTGGCAGGGTCACCACATTGCCCGGCAGCGTGCTGTCTTCGACCGCGGCGGCAACCAGTGCCGGTTCGGGCGCAGGCTCGACCAGCACGGCTGCGGCGAAATCACCGCGGTAGCGCGCCGGCAGGTCCTGCACGCGCACCAGTCCGCCCGGATGCAGCACCGCCAGGCGCTCCACCAGGTTGGTCAGCTCGCGCACGTTGCCCGGCCAGTCGTAGCTGCGCAGCGCCTGCAGGGCTTCGTCGGCGAAGCGCACTTCGCCGCGTCCGGTGCGCGCCAGCTGACCGGCGATGGTCTGCACCAGCATGGCCAGGTCGTCGACGCGTTCGCGCAGCGCCGGCATCTCGATCGGGAACACGTTGAGGCGATAGAACAGGTCCTCGCGGAACTGGCCGTCGCTGATGCGGGTTTCCAGGTTGCGGTGGGTCGCGGCGATCACGCGCACGTTGCAACGGATGGTCTGGCCACCACCGACGCGCTCGAAGCTGCGCTCCTGCAGCACGCGCAGCAGCTTGACCTGCATCGGCAGGCTCATGTCGCCGATTTCGTCCAGCAGCAGGGTGCCGCCCTCGGCCATTTCGAAGCGGCCCTTGCGGGTGCTCAGCGCGCCGGTGAAGGCGCCTTTTTCGTGGCCGAACAGCTCGCTTTCCAGCAGATCCGGCGGGATCGCGCCGCAGTTGATCGCCACGAACGGCCCGTCGCGCCGCGGCGAATGCTGGTGGATGGCGCGCGCCACGACTTCCTTGCCGGTGCCCGATTCGCCCAGCACCAGCACCGTGGTGTCGAACGCGGCCACCTGGTCGATCAGCCGGCGCAGGCGGGTCACCGCCTCGCTGTTGCCGGTCGGGCCGGTGTCCTGCTGGACGCCGGCCTGGTGCTCGGCGTCCAGGCGCTTGAGGCTGGCACGGCGCAGCAGGGCTTCCAGCTGCGTATGCCGCAGCGGGGTGTCCAGCGTCCAGACATTGGCTTCGTGCAGGCCATGGGCCTGCGCAAACGCGCTCGGGCTGCCTTCCATCAGCAGCACCGGTGGCGGCAGCTTGGCGTCGGCCAGCCAGTCGAAGAACTTGTCGGCCTGGGCAGCGTCCTGCGCCGAGCCCACCATCACCGCCATCCATTCGTCGTGGCGATGGCGGCCGGGATTGATGTCGGCGCCGTCGGTGACCCAGCGCGGATTGAAGTCCATGAACTCGAGCAGCGAGACCGTGCGCTCGGCGCGCACGGCATCGCTGTCGATCAACAGAATGCGGGACTCACTCATTCCTGGCTCCTTCCGTCAGGCCCTCCAGGATTGGCATGACTTCCTGGATATAGGACAGCTTGCTAACAAAATTGTCAGCACCCGCGCGAAGAGCATGTTCACGATGCTCTGCATCGTCGAAGTGGCTCGCGATGACAATATACGGCGGATCGTCCTGCGTCTTGATCAGACGCGTTGCCTGCAGCCCGCCCATCTCCGGCATGGCCAGGTCCATCAGCACGACATTGGGGCGCAGCGACTCAGAGCGCTCGATCGCTTCCAGTCCATTGGCGGCACTGCCCACGATATCGAGCCACTCCACTTTGCGAAAATGACGCATCGCAGCGTTGATGAAGCCCTCGTGGTCGTCGACCAGCAGCACGGTGAGTTTGCTCATAGTAGTCCTTATCCTGCCCGGGCAAGCAGCGGTTTGTTGATGCGGCGGCGCTCGCGTGCCGGGGCGATGTCGAGTTGTTCGCGGTACTTGGCCACAGTGCGACGGGCAATATTAACGCCCTGGCGCGACAACAGCCCGGCGATGGCTTCGTCGGCCAGCGGCCGCCCGGCCGGCTCGCTTTCGATCAGTCGCCGCACCATCGCCTTGACCGCCTGGCCGGAGACGCTGGCGCCTTCCAGGCGCACCGCAAAGAAGTGCTTGAGCTCGAAGGTGCCGCGCGGGGTCTGGATGTATTTGCCGGTGGTAATGCGCGAAATCGTCGATTCGTGCATGCCGATCTCATCGGCGATTTCCTTCAGCGTCAGCGGTGCCATCGCTTCTTCGCCGCGCACCAGGAAGGCGGCCTGGCGTTCGACGATGGCGCGCGTGGCGCGCAGCAGGGTCTCGTAGCGCATCGACAGGCCGCGGGTCAGCCAGCGCGCTTCCTGCAGCATGTCGCGCAGCGGCTGGGCGGCGTCGCCGGCCTCGGCCAGTGCGCGCTCATGCACGGGGTTGATGCTCACCCGATGCGTGGTGGCCGGGTTCAACGCCACCCGCCAGCTGCCATCGGCATGCCAGGCGAGTACGTCGGGAATCACGCTGGCGTTGCTTTCCTGCAACAGGTCGTCGCCGGGGCGCGGCTGCAGCGACAGGATCAGCCGTACCGCTTCGCGCACATCGTCCACCTCGGCATCGTGTGCGCGCGCCAGCAGCGGATAGTCGTGGCTGGCCAGCAGGTCCAGGTCGCCGGCAAGGATGCGCGCGGCCAGATGACGCGCCGGCACGCGGCCGGGCAGGGTGCTCAGCTGGGCCTGCAGGCACTCGCGCAGGTCGCAGGCGGCCAGGCCGGCCGGGTCGCCGTGCAGCAGGCGCTGACGGACCACTTCCACTGCCTGCACGGTCATACCAAGACGGGTGGCACCCAGCTGCTGCAGCGTCGCGATGGCCTCGGTCAGATAGCCGGCGTCGTCGGTCTGCTCCAGCCAGAACGCGGCGGCCCCCAATGCGGCCTCGTCCAGGTCCAGCGCCAGAGCGCGCAGGATGCGCACGTGCGGGTCGGTGGATTCGCCGGCTGCCACGCGCTGCATGCGGTCGTCGTCGTCGCCGTTCCAGCTGCTGCCCTGCACGTCCCACATCGTGCTTTCCGGCAGTTCATCGAAGGCGGCGACATCGGAAGCGCCATCGTCGCTGGTCGCGGCGGCGTCGCTGTCGGCCAGTTCTTCCAGTTCCAGTAGCGGATTGGTTTCCAGCGCGCGACGGATTTCCAGTTCCAACTGCATGCCGTCCAATTGCAACAGACGGATCGACTGCAGCAACTGCGGGGTCAGGTGCAGTTGCTGGCCAAGCTGGGCGGAAATGGTCGTCTTCATCGAAGCGCTTCCGGAAGGCGCCGCACGTGGCAGCGATGGAACGCATCTTGCAGGACAAGGCGACGGGTTTCTAATCAGGGAATCGCGCGAGGCAATTCGTGATTTTCCTGACAGGGTGTGGGGAATTCCCTGACGTTCAATACGGACTCAAGCGTGCCCGCCGGAATTCCGTCACTGTTTTCGTCGCTGGCGGCCATGTTCGGTCGGCGCAGCGGCTTGCTCAGACCAGTTCGTTGTGGTGCTTGGCGGCCAGCAGCACCAGGTCGTTGGCGCGGCGGCAACCGAGCGATTCCATCATGCGCGCGCGGTGGGTTTCGACCGTCTTGACGCTGATGCCCAGGTCGGCGGCGATTTCCTTGTTGCTCTGGCCGCGGCCGATCTCGCGCAGGATCTCGCGCTGGCGCGGCGACAAGGCGGCGATACCGACCGGTTTTTCCCGGCCCAGCATCGGCGCGATCATCTTGGACGAAATCTGCGGGCTCAGGAACACCTGGCCGGCCGCGGCTGCACGCAATGCCAATTCCAGCTCGAGCGGCGCCGCATCCTTGACCACGAAGCCGACCGCGCCGCGATCGAGCGCGTCGCGCACGTGTACCGGGTCATCGTGCATCGACATCATCACCACGTGGGTACGCGGCGCAGCGCGCAACACATCGGTCATCGCATCCAGGCCGCTGCGGCCGGGCAGGGACAGGTCCATCAACACCAGATCAGGCCGGTGCAGGGATGTCATGTCCAGGGCTTGCTGGGCGTTGCTGGCCTCACCCACGACATCGATGCCGGCGAAGGTTTGCAGCAGCCTGGACAGGCCGGCACGGACAAGGGTGTGATCGTCGACGATGATGACTCGCACGGCGCAGAAGAGACCTTTTTCAGTAAAGGGCACCTTAGCCGACCCGGCGCCCCACGCCAACAGGCGCTATCAGCGCTGGCGGCGGGCGTCGGCGATCTGACGGCGATGCAGGCGGAACAGATGACGTTCCAGCGCCTCCTGCAAGCCTGGGGAAAGCGGCGCAAACCGCAGCCAGAGCCAGTGATCGTGGCCATCGCTTGCGCTTGCCAGGACCTCGGCAGGAAGCTGTACCAGTTCAGGAAGCCAGTCGGAGGGTTGCAGGCAAACGCTGCCCTGGGTACCTGGTGGATGGCTGCTTGCGCAGCTCAGGCGGATGCCGCGCACCGACCAGTGCACGCTCGCCTGGATCAGTCCGGTGTCGCCCTGCCGCATCAGGCGACCGATCAGGGCCAGCATCAGGTCGAGCTTGGCGTCCATGCGCTGCACCAGCAGCGGCAGCTCGCCACGGTCTTCGCTGGTGTCCTCGCTGCGCAGGTCTTCGACCTGGCCCAGGCTGCGCAGCAGGGTCTCTGCGGCGCCATGCGTGCCGGCGTCGCTGCCGACACGGAAGCCGGCCGGCAGGCGTACCTCGCAGCTGAGCGTGTCGGCGAACAGCGCGGCATCGGCCGATGCCGCGAGTGTGCCGAGCGCGGACATCAGATCCGTCCGACCCGTGCGTAGGCGCGGCTGGCCGAGGAGGACGTGCGTTGCGCGCGGATCAGATCCAGTAGCTTGCGCCGACGCTCGAGCATCATCCGCATCAGGTCCTGCTGCATGACCTGCAGCGTCTGCAACGCGTCGCGGTCCTGACTCAGGTCCGCCTGCTGCGCGTACTCGCGCAAGTGCAGATCGTGGGCGTCCAGCATGAACGGCATCACCTCGAATTCCTCCTGCGCCATGGCCAGGCGGATGTTGGCAATTTCGGCCTGAAGGCTCTGCGCGCTATGCATGGTATGACTCACGAAACGGCAGAAAGGCCGCGTTGGTCCAGGGGAATGGAATTCCACGCCGAGTCGATCTCGCTGAGCAGGTCCAGCGCTTCGGTCAACGCGGTTTCGTCGTTGTGCAGGTTGGCGGCAGTCAGCCGCTGCATCACGTAGTCGTAGAGCGCCGACAGGTTACCCGCGATCTCGCCACCGGCTTCGTGATCCAGCGATCCGTTCAAGTGACCGACGATCGCGCAGGCTTCGCCGATGGCCTTGCCCTTGCGCGCCTGGTCGCCCTGCGCCAGGCAGGCCTGGGCCAGACGGATGCGCTGGCAGGCACCGGCGAACAGCAGCGACACCAGCTTGTGCGGGTCGGCTTCGGTCACGCTGGTGGACACGCCGACCTTGCGGTATTGCTCGGCATACTGACGATTGGAACCGTACATGGATGACTCCCTCAATTGGCTGGCCTTCGCGGGTCCCGGAGCGGGGTGCTCCTGCGACAACGCTCCTGCCAAGAGGCAAGGCCGACATCACGATAGGTACTACTTGTATCGGCAACACCGACGTACGACTTGAGGACTGCGATCACGGAAATCAGCTTGTCAGCAGGCCACTGAGCGAACTGCTACTGCTTTGCAGCTTGCTGACCATGGCTTCCATCGCGGTGAACTGCGCGGTCAGGCGGTCGCTGAACTTCACCATACGTGCATCGAGATCGTCCAGATCGGCCTCGTAGCCTTTGATCTGCTTGTTCAGGCTGTCCGAGCGCAAGGTCAGCGTGCCAGTGGTGACGTTGACATTGCTTTCCAGCAATTTGGTCATCCCGGAGCCGAACTTGCTGTCCTTGCCAAGCGCGTCGGTGGCGGCACCGCCGTCGGCGGCGAGGGCGGTATCGAACTTGCCGCCATCGAAGCTCATCACGCCATCCTTATCTATGGCGAGGCCCAGCGCCTTGAGTTCATTGACGTTGCCGCTGAACTGACTACGCAGCTGCTGCTGCAAGCTGCGTACCAGCGAATCGCCGGTCAACGCCGAGGCCGTCTTGGTGGTGGTGTTATAGCTGCTGCTGTTCTTCAACAGCGTGTTGGCGGTGTTGTAGGCAGCGGCGAAGGCGGTGAGATTGCCCTTGAGGCCGCTGGTGTCGGCTGCAACGCCCAATGTGACCTTGGTGCCTTCGGCGGCCTTGGTGAGGTTGAGCACCACACCCGGCACGATGTCGGTGATGGTGTTGGAGCTGGAGGTGCGTTCGAAGCCGTCCACGCGCACCAGCGCGTCGGTTGCCGCCACGGACTGGGTCAGGCCGCCGCTGACGCCGGGGCCGTAGGTGAGGCTGCTCAGGCTGGGGTCGCTGGCGCTGACGGTCAATGCGCCCTTGGTACCGGTGTCGACCGCGTTGAACACCAGGTGCTGGCCGTCGTTGGCGGCCACCACGCTGGCGGTGACGCCCTTGCCACCGGCCGCCTTGTTGATGGCGGCGGCGATGTCGGTGAGCTTGTCGGTGCCGCTGATGTCCACGGTGATGCTTTTGTCGCCATACCCGATCGTCAGCGTGCCGCTGCCGACCGTGGCATCGGCGACGAATGCACCGGAGGCGAGCTTTTGCGCGCTGGCCAGCGAAACCACTTCCACCGAATAGTTGCCGGGCGCGGCCGAACTGGTGGTGGTGGCGGTGAAACCGGCGTCGGTCGGCAGCGTGGCCTTGTAGGCGTTGGTGTCGGCGCTGCTGATGACCTTGTCCAGCGCAGACTTGAGCGTGGTCATGCTGCTCTTGATCTGGCTGATCGCCGACAGCTGCGTGGTCGCGGCGGTGCCGGCCTTGTTGATGCGTGCCTGCTCGGGGTCTTTCTGCCGGGACACCAGGGTGGACACCACGGTAGGGATGTCCAACCCGGAGGCGGAAGTGCTGATCACCGATGCCATGTTGCATTCCTCGTCTGGGCGTCCGAAACAGACGGACGCATGGGATTACGTGACGGATATCGGCCGCGTCCGCGAGGACTTTAGCGGCAGCGATTCGTCACGCTCACGAAATGTAGCGATGCAAATTCCATGCCCACCGAAGGTGATGGTTCGCGTCAATAAACTGTGCAGGCATCTGCGGCAGGCTGCGGCCACAAAAAAGCCCCTCCGAAGAGGGGCTTTGTACTTGCTGCGCAGCACTGCCGCATTGCGGCGGCAGCTGACTGCACAGGTTACTGCAGCAGGCTCAGCACGTTCTGCGGAACCGACTTGGCCTGGGCCAGCATCGCAGTACCGGCCTGCTGCAGGATCTGCGTGCGGGTCAGTTCTGCGGTGGTCTTGGCGTAGTCGGTATCGGCGATCCGGCTACGTGAGGCGGACAGGTTTTCCGAGGTTGCGCTCAGGTTGGCGATGGTGGAGGTGAAGCGGTTCTGCACCGCACCCATATCGGCGCGCGAGGAGTTGACCGTAGTCAGCGCCTTGTCGACGATTTCCAGTGCTTGCTGTGCGCCCGAGAACGTGGAGATATCCAGGCTGCCCAGGGTCGAAGCGGTGGAGCCCGAAGCGGCCGAAGCGGTGGTGATGCCGGCGCCGACGGTGATGCCAGCAGCGCTGGAGGTACCAGCCGACAGCGAGGTGAAGTCCTGGCCAGCCTTGAGCGATTCGATCTGCAGCGTCCCGTCGGTCTTGATCGAGGCGTACATGCCGGTCTGGTCGAGCTTGTCGTTGATCGCCGCAGCCACCTTCTTGTTGACATCGGCAGCGGTGTCGCCCGAAGCGACCTTGACGTCGGCAATGGTGACGCTCTTGGCCGCGCCGCTGGCGTCGTTGAACGACAGGCTGATGCCGCTGACCGAACCAGACGCGGTGGCGGTGCCGGTGACGCCAGCGCCGGAAACGGCGGCGGCGAAGTTGGCCTTGCCCAGCGTATCGATGTTGGCGTCGGCGATGCTGTTGATGCCGATGGTCTGGCCGGCGTCGGCGCCGACCTGGAACAGCGCGCCAGAGAAGGAGCCGTCAAGCAGCTTGGTGCCGTTGAAGCTGGTCTGATTGGCGACGCGGTCGATTTCGCTGGTCAGCTGCTTGACTTCGGAGTTCAGCGCTTCGCGGTCGGTGGACGAGTTGGTTGCATTTGCGGACTGCACTGACAGCTCGCGGATACGCTGCAGGTTGTTGCCGATTTCCTGCATCGCGCCTTCGGCGGTCTGGGACAGCGAGATGCCGTCGTTGGCGTTGCGCGAGGCAACGTCCAGGCCGCGGATCTGGGTAGTGAAGCGCTCGGCGATTGCGCCGCCGGCCGCGTCTACGGCAAAGCTGGTGATGCGCTTGCCCGACGAAAGCTGCTGGATGCTCAGCGCCAAGCTGGAGCTGTTGGTGTTGAGGTTACGCTGAGCGTTCAGCGACATTACGTTGGTGTTGATTACCTGTGCCATTTTGATTTCTCCTAAGCGATTTTTCCGGCAAGGGGGACTTGCCCGGAGCCTCCGCAGGGGGGCCATCAAGTTGGCCGTTGCCGCTGCTGAGATGAATAACGGCGTTGCGTCGGGAACCTTTAGCGAAATCCAGTGTTTTTTTACTGTCTTTCTGCCGCGGGACGAAATACGGAAGCGTTGTGTATCAAGGGGTTTGGTTTATTCGGCAGCACCCCGTAGATCTTTAGCGTTGGTATAAATTTCGACGAATAAACTCCGTCGGCCTGCGCAAGTGCTGGTGCGCAGGAGTGCAGAAAACGCCGGTTTTCTGCTGCAAATCAGCGGATCAGGTTGAACAACGACGACGACTGCATCTGCTGAAAAATCGTTTGAGCGGCCTGCAACGAGGCCTTCTCCAGTTCGTACTGCCCAAGCGCCGAGGCGTAGTCCAGATCGCGGATCGACGACAGGGTGGTCTTGAGGGTGACCTCGTTGGACTCGAGCAGGGAGTTGGCGTTGTCGATCGCCGACAGCTGCGCACCGCCGGAGGCGCGCGCATCGATCATCTTCGACGAGGCCTGTGCGATGTCGCGCATCGAGGACTGCAGCGTGTTGATCATCGCCGCCTTCTGCGGCTGGGTCAGCGTGTCGGAGTTGAGCGCGCCGACCAGGTCGTCGATGGTGGAGAACACGTCCTTGGTGGTGGAGGCGCCGATCTGAAAACTGTCGCCCACCGCCGGTGCGCCGCTGATGCGCATGCGCACGCCGGCCGCGTTGATGTCTTCGCCATCCTTGTAGGTGCCGGTACCAACCACCGTATTGGTGCTGTCGCGCACCTCGTAGGTGTCGGCGGCGGTGAACTGCACGCTGTAGCTGCCGCCGTTCCAGCTGCCGGTGCTGGCATCGCGGCTGAAGTCCAGCAGCAGTCCGGTGCCGGCGTTGGCGGTGTTGGGGTGCGCATCCACGGTGCCGTCGCCGGTGCGGATACGCATGAAGATTTCGCTGCCGGGCAGGGTATCGCTGACGAAGGCGTCCGGCGCCACTTCGACCTGTTTCTGGGTCTGGTCGCCGTTGTAGGTGACGCCGCCGCTGCTCTTGATGAACGGTGCGCTGCCATCGGCAGTACCGCCGAACAGGTAGCGCCCGGTGCCGTCGGTGCTGTTGGCCAGGCTCACCATGCTGTCGCGCAGCGCGGTCAGTTCCGAGGCAATCGCCTTGCGATCGTCGGGCGCCAGCGCGGAGCTGTTGGCCTGGATCGTCAGTTCGTTGACGCGGGCCATGGCGTCGCCGGCCTGCGCCAGCACGTTTTCCTGCAAACCGAGCCGATTTTTCACATTGTTGGCATTTTCGCCAAACCTTGTGATTGCCGCCAGGGCGCGATCCAGGCCGACCGCAGTGCCGGCGGCGACCGGGTCGTCCTTGGCGGTGACCAGGCGCTGCCCGCTGGCGAGCTGGGCCTGGATCTGGTTCAGCCGGGACTGCTTGGCCGTCATCGACGACACCGACTGGCTGTACATCATGCTGGTGGAGATACGGTCGGTCATCAGCGTACGGCACCCAGGATGGCTTGGAAGATGGTGTCGGCGGTGGAGATCATCTGTGCGGCGGCCTGGTAGGCCTGCTGCAGCTTCAGCATGTTGGCGGCTTCCTCGTCGAGGTTGACGCCGGAAATCGAGTCGCGGCTGGCTTGTGCCTGGTCGTTGATGACCTTCTGCGCATCCGAGGCGTAACTGGCCGCACGCGCGGCCGAGCCCACCGAGGTGGTCAGGCCCGACAGTGCGCCGTTGAGCGTGACCGTGCCGCCGCTGAGCGCCTTGGCATCGTCGAGATTGGCCAGCAACTTGGCGTTGCCGTTGTCGCTGGAGCCGGCGCCGGTGGGACCGACGCCGAAGCTGTCGCCGGCCTTGGGCGCGCCGTCCAGCGCAAAGCTCCAGCCGTTGGCGCTGATGGTCTGGCCGGCGGTGTAGGCGAACGGTCCGGTACCGTCGATGGTGTACTGGTTGGCGTCGATGAACTCCACCGACGCCGGGGTCAGCAGCGCCGGATTCTGCGCATTGGTGACCTTGACGTCGCTGATCTTGCCGGTGCCCAGGTTGGCGAGCGTGGCGGAGGCCTTGACCGGGGTGGCCGCGGCAATCCGCGAGGGGTCGGTGATGGCCACCGACAAGGTGCCGGCCAGCCCGGCGGTGGGCTGCAGCAGGAACTTGTCGCCGTTGGCCGGCGTGCCGCCGACCACCAGGCTGACGCCGTTGAGCACCAGCGGATTGGCCGGGGTGCCGGTGCCGCTGATCGGCACCGCCGAGCCGGTGCTGGCATTGGTGGCCTTCCACGCAGTGCCGTCGAAGCTGAGCGTGACGTTCTGCCCATCCACCGCCGCCATGTTGCTGAAGCTGGCGCTCAGCGACGCGCTGCCGGTGTTGCCGGGGTTGGCGGCGGTGGTGGGCGAGCCGATGTTGAAGAAATTGCCACCCATCGCGCCGTACAGGTCCATGCCTTGCGCGTGACCGCCATTGAAGGTGCTGGCCATGCCCACCGCCAGGCGGCCGAGTTCGGCCTGGGTCGGTTCCAGCACGCTGCTGCGAAATTCCAGCAGGCCGCCGATCTGCCCGCCCAGCGAGCTGGCGCTGAGGCTGACGTTCTGGCCCTGGGTCTGCATCGCCACCTGCAGCTTGCTCGGCTGGTACGGGTCGGCGACGGTGGTCAGCTTGGACGAGGTGGTTCCCACCACCAGGGCCTGGCCGCCGGAGGTGAAAACGTTCATGAAGCCGCCGTCCTGGATCACCGCGGTACCGCCGGTGTAGCCGACCAGCTTGCTCACCAGCGCGTCGCGCTGGTCGAGCATGTCGGGCGAGGCGCTGTCGATGCTGTTGCCGATGGTGCCGTTGATCTTGGCGATCTGCTGGGTCAGGCGATTGACCTCGTCCACCGCGGAGGTCAGGCCGCTGTTGACCTCGTTGCTCAGGCTGTCCATCTGCCCGTTGAGCTGCTTGAAGCGCGTGGCCAGCGAGCTGCCGCTGTCGAGCATGCTCTGGCGCTCGGCGGTGGACGAGGCATTGGACGACACCGCGCTGGTGGAGTCGAAGAAGTTCGACCACAGCCCGGCCACGTTGGTGGCGGTGTCGGAGTACAGGCTGTCGACGCGGTTGGACAGCAAGGACAGCTGCTGCAGCCGCGACAGCTCGCCGCCGCTGTCGAGCAGGCGCGAGGTGGCCAGCTGGTCGGCCACCCGGCTCACGTCGGTGATCTTGGCGCCATTGCCCACGAACGCGTAGCCCATGTCGGTGGGCGTGCGCGTTGCGAATTCCACACGTTGGCGGCTATAGCCTTCGGTATTGATGTTGGCGACGTTATGGCTAACGGTCGACAACGCCCGTTGGAAGGCGATCAGCGCGCTGGTCCCGGTGGACATGATGGACATGGGCGTTTACCTCAACGACGGATGGTGCCGAGCCCGGCCGGCTCGGCGGTGCTGGCGTAGCGGTTGGACAGGTCGGCCGCCGCGTTGCCAATTGCGGCCACCGCACGGTCGATGGTCGGACCGTTGGCGATCGCCGCGATCTTGGCCGCGTAGCCCGGATCGGTGGCGTACCCAGCCTGTTGCAAGCCGCGTGCAAAACCCTTGATATCGGTGCCGGCCTGCAGCGCGGGCTGGTAACGGCTGTTGTTCTTCAGCAGCCGCACGTAGTCGGCAAAACTCTCCTCGGCCGAGCCGTAGGCACGGAAATCGGCGGTTTCGGTGGTTTTGACGCCATTGACGTATTCGTGGGTGCCGGTGGTGACCTTGTCGCCGCTCCAGCCGGTGGCCTTGATGCCGAACAGGTTGTTGGAATCGCCGCCATTGCCGATACCGCGCCGGCCCCAGCCGGTTTCCAGTGCGGCCTGTGCCACCAGCGCGCGCGGATCCACGCCCAGTTCGCGCGCGGCTTTCTGCGCATGCGTCCAGATCTTGGCGACGAAGCCTTCCGGGGTCCGCTCGCCCAGGCTGGCCGCCGCGCTGCTGGCGGCGCTCGCAGTGACCGCGGCGTTGGCGTCGGCCGCGTCGCTGGCAGCCACATCGGCCCAGCGATCGTTGGCCGAGGGCCAGTTCAGTGCGGCCGCATCGTCGCTGCCGGATTCGCCACCGCCGCTACGCCCGGCAATCAGATCCAGCACCTGACTCATGCCGATGCCGCCCAGAGCGCCTGCGCCGAGACCTGCAGCCGCGCCGACAAGGCTGCCGATCGCCCCACCGACACTGCCTGCGGCGCCATCGCGGGCAGGCAGCGGCAACGAGGCATCGCGCCTGCCCGCAACCAGGGCATACGCCTTGGCCGCTTCGGCGGTATTCAACGAGGTGTTCAAGGCCGGGCCGCCGGTGTCGCCACTCAGCTGCTTGGAAATCATCGCCGACAGTCCCAGCCCCTTGCCCTCGGTCAACGCCTTGGCCATCTGCTGGTCGTACATTTCGCGGAACATCTGGTTTTCGCCCGGAAACATCGGGTCGCCGGAGCTCGCATCGCGCATGCTCTTGACCAGCATCTGCGCGAACTGGCCTTCGAGCTGACGGGAGACCTTGTCGATCTTGGCGGGATCGGCCTTGGTGCTCGGGTTGAGATCAATGGGCGAGGCTGCGATACGCATGTCAGATCACCTCCAGCTCCGCCGTGAGCGCACCGGCTTGCTTGAGCGCTTCCAGGATGGCCACCAGGTCGCCGGGAGCGGCGCCCACTTCGTTGACCGCGCGCACGATCTGATCGAGCGTGGTGCCGCCTTCGAACTTGAACATGCGGCTGCCTTCGGAGGTGGCCGTGATCGTCGACTGCGGGGTCACCGCGGTGCGGCCGCCACTGAACGCGCCCGGCTGGCTGACGTTGGTGTTCTCGCTGATGGTCACGGTGAGCGAGCCATGCGCGATCGCCGCCGGCATCACCCGCACCAGCTGGCCGATGACCACGGTGCCGGTGCGTGCGTTGACCACCACCTTGGCCGGTGCATCGCCTGGCGAGAGTTCGACGTTTTCCAGCCGCGACAGCAGGCCGATACGCGCGCCCGGGTCGGTCGGCGAGCGCACTGCCACGGTCACGCCATCCACCGCACGCGCGGTGCCGGCGCCGAAGCTGCTGTCGATCGCCGCGACCATGCGCGAGACGGTGGTGAAGTCGTTCTGGTGCAGGTTGAGGGTGATCTCGCCGCTGCCGGCAAACACGTCCGGCAATGCGCGTTCCACGGTGGCGCCGTTGGGAATGCGACCGACGCTGGGAATGTTGACCGAGACGCGCGAACCGTCCTTGCCCTGCGCACCGAAGCCGCCGACCACCAGGTTGCCCTGGGCCATCGCATAGACCTGGCCATCGGCGCCTTTCAGCGGTGCCATCAGCAGCGAGCCGCCACGCAGCGACACCGCGTTGGCGATCGAGGACACGGTGATGTCGATCGGCTGGCCGGGCTTGGCGAACGGCGGCAGTTCGGCATGGATGGCCACGGCCGCGACGTTTTTCAGCTGCGGGTTGACGTTCGCCGGAACATTGACGCCCAGTTCGCCGAGCAGGTTCTTCAGGCTCTGCACGGTGAAGGGCGCCTGGCTGGTGCGGTCGCCGCTGCCGTCCAGGCCGACCACCAGGCCATAACCGACCAGCGCGTTGCCGCGCACGCCGCCGACCTGGGCAAGATCCTTGATGCGCTCGGCGCTGGCCGGCGCGGCGATCGCGCACAACGCAACAGTGGCAGCCAGCAGACGGAAGGGCAGGGAAGACAGGTTCATGGTCGCAGGCTCAGTAAGGCGACAGACGGGAATTGAAGAAGCGGCTCAGCCAGCCCATTGCATTGGACTGCGCGATCGCGCCACGACCGCCGTAGGCGATGCGCGCGTCGGCCACCTTGCTGGAGGGCACCGAGTTGTCCGGGGCGATGTCGGCGGCGCGCACGATGCCTTGCACCTGCACCAGTTCGTCGCCCTGGGTCAGGCGCAGGTTCTTCTGCCCCTGGATCACCAGATTGCCGTTGGGCAGACGCTGCATCACGGTCACGGTGACGCTGCCCTGCATACGGTTGCTCTGCGCGGTGTTGCCCTTGCCGGCAAACGTGCGGTCGCCATTGGTGGAGTTGCGCAACACATCGGTGCCGTTGACGGTAAGCGGTACGCCCAGCAACGTCGGCGTGCTCATGTCCACGGTGTCGGCTTTGCTGATGCTGGTGTTGGCGGTGGACGAGGCGGTGGTGCTTTCGACCAGGTTCACCGTCAGCAGATCGCCGACATCGCGGGCGCGACGGTCGCCATACAGATTCAGGCTCGGGCCGGCGGCGTAGATCGCGCCGGCGGTGGGCTGTGCCACCGGCGCGACCACCGGCACGATCGGCGCCAGTTCGGCGAACGGCCGCACATCGCCGGCCGCCACGCAGCCGCCCAGCAGCGCGCTGCAGGCAATGGCGAGGCACAGGGAGGAGAGAGAAGGCAGGCGGGACATGGCGTGGATTCCTGAGAGGGCAGCGACCGGCGGGCCGATCAGACGTTGTTGTTCAAGTAACCGAGCATCGAGTCGGTGGTGGAGATCGCCTTGGCATTCATTTCGTAGGCGCGCTGGGTCTCGATCATGCTCACCAGTTCTTCCACCGTGTT
The DNA here is from genome assembly GCF_002940205.1 of Xanthomonas arboricola pv. guizotiae. Taxonomy (GTDB): domain Bacteria; phylum Pseudomonadota; class Gammaproteobacteria; order Xanthomonadales; family Xanthomonadaceae; genus Xanthomonas; species Xanthomonas arboricola_C. Next base: position 40,320 of record NZ_MDSK01000031.1, on the reverse strand, counting down.
GACGTTGCTGCCTTCCAGCGCGCCCTGCACGGTGTTGCCCAGGCCGTTGAGGCCGGGGGTGCCGTTCTGCGCGGGGCCGGAGGCGGTGGTTTCGACGAACAGGTTCTCGCCCTTGGACTGCAGGCCCGAGGGGTTGATGAAGTCGGTCAGCGTCAACGCGCCGATTTCCTGCGCGGCGGCCTGGCCGGCCAGGGTCACGCTGATGGTGCCGTCGTTGCCGATGGTCAGCGACTGCGCGCCTTCGGGGATCTGGATGCCCGGCTGCAGCGGGTAGCCGCTGTTGGTGACCAGCTCGCCCTGCGCATTGATCTGGAAGGTGCCGTCGCGGGTATAGGCCGAGGTGCCGTCGGGCATCTGCACTTCGAAGAAGCCGCGGCCGTTGACCATCACGTCGAGCGCGCGGCCGGTCTGCTGCTGGCTGCCCTGGTCGAAGCCCTTGAAGGTGGAGACCACCCGCACGCCGGTACCCAGCTGCAGGCCGGTCGGCAGCTGCGTCTGCGCGGAGGTGGAACCGCCCGGCGCACGCACCTGTTGGTACAACAGGTCTTCGAACGCCGCACGATCGCGCTTGAAGCCGGTGGTATTGGTATTGGCCAGGTTGTTGGAAATGACCGACATGCGCGTCTGCTGCGCATCCAGTCCGGTTTTGGCGACCCACAAAGCCTGATTCATGACCCGATTCCTCGTTAGACCCGGGGACGTGTTCCGGGTACGGGTGGGGATATGCACGTGCCGTGCCAAACCCGCGTCGGATTTTTGCCGGCTGTGCACTGGATCACGCGAAGCGGGCGCGGCGGCCTGCGCGGGGCAGGGGTGGCGGCGGACAGGCAGCGGCGAAGCGGAAGCGGTGGACACCTGCGCGGCAGATCAGGTGCGCTAGATCGTTCCCCGGTCAGCGATATGTGCGACGACGTGTGAACCCTTGGCGCTGCGTGCGGAAGGGTTCTTGGGAGCGCGCGGTGTCCTCACCGCCCGCGGGACACGCCGCAAGTACGTCCATGTAGGCTCGGTGGCGGCATCCATGCCGCCACACGGTCCCGCAATCGGCGAGGCCACCGCACCAGAGAGTTTGAAGGTTGCTTTCTTAAAGCTTGTCCATTGCTCGGCTTGCATTGAGAAGATCATTGGACGCGCCGTTATCCAAGCAACCCACGTCAGGCATTGTTTGCGCCATGCACGCCGACCATCTCGACAGGTCCTTGCCCGCCCACCGTCGCGGGCTCTTACGCGGCATGGATGCCGCGTAAGAGCCTACACGGACGTACTTGCGGCGTGTCCCGCGAGGGTGGGCGGGCAAGGGCCCTGCAGCCAAGTCACAAACCAGCCGCTCTGCAGCGAAGGCCCAGATCAACAGCATTGCCAACCGCACACACCTGACCGACAAACCATCGGTAGTCAGCGTCAAGCGCGTACAAACCACCCGCGAGACCGCAGGAGTCAGAGTCGAACGACATGTCACTTCGCTCGCGAGCCACGTCCCCCGGGCGGCCGCCATCCAGGTGCTCGGCAGCGCGGCAAGCCAACCGGCGGTGCCGCAGCGGGCGCCAGTGACGCTTAGCCGCTGACCCGCAGCAGCGAATTGGCCGACTGCGCGTTGTCGTCGCCGTTCTTGATGATCTTGACCTGCATTTCGAACTGCCGCTGCAGCTGGATCATCTCCACCAGCGCGCCGGCGGCGTCCACGTTGCTGCCCTCCAGCATGCCGCTGTTGATGGTCTTGCCGGTGGCCACCGCAAACGCCTGCGCCGGGTCGGTGCTGGTGTTGCGCATCAGCCCGTCCGGGCGCCGCGTCAAACGGTCGGCGGGGGCGTCGACCACCTTCATCTTGCCGACGATGGCCATGGTCTGCGGGCCTTCGCCCTGCGGAATGATCGAGATGCTGCCGTCGCTGCCGATCTCCATCGCCTGGTGCGGCGGGATCGTCATTGGGTTGCCGCCCTCATCCAGCACGGCGTGCCCGTTGGCGGTCACCAGCTGGCCATTGGCGGTGAGCGCCAATTCGCCGTTGCGGGTATAGGCCTCGCTGCCGTCGGGCGACTGCACCGCCAGCCAGCGGTCCTGCTGCAGCGACACGTCCAGCGGGTTGCCGGTGACCTTCTGGTGTCCCTGGCTGCGGTCGAAGCCCTGGTCCACATGCAGCGCATCGATCCGCGACGGATAGCCCTTGCCCTGGATCTTGAACGCCTCGGTATTGGCCAACGCAGCCTTGAACCCCACCGTATCGACGTTGGCGAGATTGTGCGACACGGTGCCCTGCGCCTGCAGGGAGGCGCGGGCGCCGGTCATCGCAACGTAGAGAGCTTTGTCCATGAGGCACCGGGATTGGGGAATGGAGAGTCGGGAATCGGGAATCGCAAAGGCGGGATTGCTGGAGACTGGAAGAGGGAAGCAAGGCCGGCATCCGATACACGCAATGCCAGCTCTTACGATTCCCCATTCCCCAATCCCGATTCCCAGCCGTTAACGAATATTGATGATCGTCTGGGTGACCTGATCCTGGGTCGAGATCATCTGCGAGTTGGCCTGGAAGTTGCGCTGGGCCACGATCATGTTCACCAGCTGCTCGGTCAGGTCCACCGTGGACGATTCCAGCGAGCCGGATTCGATCTGGCCCAGGTCCGAGGTGTCCGGTGCGCCGGTGCGGGCGGCGCCGGAGGTATAGCTTTCGGCCCACATGTTGTTGCCCTGCGACTGCAGGCCCTGCGGATTGACGAAGGTGCTCAGCGCGACCTGGCCCAGCGGCTTGTCGGCGCCGTTGGAGTAGCGCGCGAACACCACGCCGCTGGTGTCGATGCTGATCTCGTTGAGCTTGCCGCTGGCATAGCCGTCCTGGCGGGTGTCGCGCAGCGCGAAGGCTTCGCCGTACTGGGTCGAGCCGCTGACGTTGAGCTGCATGTTCAGTACGCCGGCCCCGGTGCTCGGGGTGAACGGGTCCATCGTGATGATGCCGTTGGCCGGGGTGGTCAGCGCGCCGGTATCGGAGAACTGCAGCGTGGTCGGCGCGCCGACCGCAGTACCGTCCACGTAGTTGTGCACCTGCCACTCGTTCGGGTTGGCGGTCTTGACGAAGTAGGAGGTCTGCACATGGCTGACGCCCAGCGAATCGTAGACGTTGATGCCGCCGGTGGAGTGGCTGTAGGTCTTGTCGTCGGCCGGGCTGAACGGGGTCACCGACGGGGCGGTGGCATTGCCGGGCAGGGTGAAGGCCAGGTTGACCGTGGAGGTCGACTTGGGCGGGCTGTCGGTGGTCAGCAGCTGCAGGTCCGACAGGCGGCCGACGTCGAAGCCGTTGCCGCTCGGATTGGGGGCGAAGACCTGCAGGCGCGCGCCTTGCGGATTGATCACATAGCCGTTGGCATCGGTCTGGAAGTTGCCGGCGCGGGTGTACATCTTGGCGCCGTTGGAGGTCACGGTGAAGAAGCCCTCGCCGGACACCGCCAGGTCCAGGCTGCGCCCGGTCGGATCGATATTGCCCTGCGAGAACTGCTGCGCCACGTTGCTGACGCGCACGCCCGAACCCACCGCATTGCGCGACAGGCCATAGCTGGTGCTCTGGAACATGTCTGCAAACTCGGCACGCGATTCCTTGAAACCGGTCGTGTTGACGTTGGCGATGTTGTTGGAGGTGACGTTCAGATCGGCATTGGCTGCGTTGATGCCGGACAACGAGGTATTGAAAGCCATGGATGAGGTCCTTTGAGTGTCGGTTGCCGGCTCAGCTGACGCGGAGCACGTTGGCGAGCGGGGAAGTGCCTAGCCCGGTCAGGTTGAGATACAGGCCGTCCGAGCCGATCGTGACGCTGTCCACCGGTGCGTCGACATAGGTGGACAATTTGCTCTTGGAGCCGGCGGTGTCGGTCTGGGTGGCGGTCACGCCGTACTTGCCGGCGGCCATGCGGTTGCCGTTGGCATCGGTGCCGTCCCAGGCAAACGCCACTTCGCCGGCGGCGCTGGCCGGCACGCTGAGCTGTTTGACGAAGGCGCCGTTGGCATCGGTGATTTCGAAATTGACGGTGCCGGCCGAGGTCGCGGCGACCACGCCCTTGGCCGAGTTGGTGGCATCGATGGCGAGCTGCGCGGAAGGCACCAGCACGTTGTGCCCGACCAGCGCGGCACCCTTGAGCACCTGATCGCTGCTCTGCGCTGCCGAGAAGCTGCTGACCTTGGTATTGAGGTCGCCGATGCCCTGGACGGTGGAGAACTGCGCCAACTGGCCCAGAAACGCGCTGTTTTCCATCGGCTTGAGCGGGTCCTGGTGCTGCAGCTGCTCGGTCATCAGCTTGAGGAAGTCGGCCTGGCCGAGCGATTCCTCCTTCTTCTTGGTCGCTGCGGCGCTGCTGGAGGTCAGCCCGAGGCTGGTGTAGAGGTCACTACCGATCGTGCTCATGTGAAAGGGTCCGTAAGGGAAGGGTCAGCTAGGCGGGTCAGCGACCCATGGTCAGGGTGGCGAGCGCCAGTTCCTTGGCGGTGTTGAGCATTTCCACGCCGGCCTGGTAGTTGCGCGAGGCCGAGATCATGTTGACCATCTGCGAGACCGGGTCCACGTCCGGCGAGAACACGTAGCCATCGGCATCGGCCAGCGGGTGGCCGGGCTCGTAGCGACGGATCGGCGGCGCGTTGGTGGTGGTGATCTCCTTGACGTTCACCGAGGTCAGGCTGGGGTCCTGGCGACTTTGCTGGGCCTGGAAGATCGGCTCGATCGGCTTGTAGGTCGCCTCGGCCGAGCCTGCGACCGAATCCGCATTGGCCAGGTTGGAGGCGATGGTGCTCAGGCGGACCGACTGCGCGTGCAGCGCCGATCCGGCCACATCGAAGATGGGAAGATTGCTCATGACTTATTGGCCGGTGATCGCGGTGAGCATCGAGCGCACCTTGGATTCGAGGAAGCTCAGCGAGGCGCGGTATTCCAGCGCGGCGCGGCCGTAGGCAGCACGTTCGGCATCGGGATCGACGGTATTGCCGTCCAGGCTGGGCTGGTCGGATTCGCGGGTGATCTGGAACGGGTTGAGTCCGGCGCCGCCACCCACCTCGTAATGCTTGGCGTCGGTGGTTTGCAGTGAGCCGCCATCCTGTACGCCCTGGGCCGACTTCAGCGCCGCCTCGAAGTTCAGGTCCTTGGCCTTGTAGCCAGGGGTGTCCACATTGCTCAGGTTGCTGGCAATGAGCTTCATGCGCTGCTCGCGCAGCGCCAACGCGTCGCCGTGGACGCCGAGAAACGAAGAGAAGGGACTGGACACGGTGCTCTCCCGCGAAGTGTTGCAAGGGAGGAAGCAAGGTTTGTGCCAATCGAGGTGGTACGGGCTACGGAACGCGGCGAATGCTCGGCGCTGCCGACGAACGGCAGCTTGACCGTCCCGGGAACGCGGTGGGCATCGTATCGGTCGCGGCGCTGCTTCAATCAGACACGCCAGGCCGGAAGGTTCGGCATGACGCAGGGCTGCCCGGCGACGTCCGGCCTTGGCGGATGTCAGTTTGAAAGCGGGCTGACGCATACCGAGCCAACGTCAATGTTGCCGTGCTCCTGGACGCCCGGCGCGGCGCCTTGTCGCTGCCGTCGGCTCCGACCCGGCAGCCGCCTGGCCTTGCTCAGGCCGCTTCGGCGACCACTTTCAGGCGCGCCAGCACATAGTCGGCCAGTTCGTGGGCGCTGTACTTGGCCACGAAGGCGTTGGCGCCGACCTGTTCGACCATGGCGTTGTTGAACACGCCCGACAGCGAGGTGTGCAGCAGCACGTACAGGCCTTGCAGGCCCGGCGTGCGCCGGATTTCCGTCGTCAGCGTGTAGCCGTCCATGGCCGGCATTTCGATGTCGGAGATGACCATCGCATAACGGTCGGCCGGATTCTCGCCTGATGCCGCCACCTGCAACAGGTGGTCCAGCGCCTGGCGGCCGTCGGACAACAAGGTCGCCGAGACGCCGAGCTGGTCGAGCACGCTGCGGATCTGCTGGCGCGCCACCCGCGAGTCGTCCACCACCAGCACCTGGAACTGCCGGTCGTAGGCGACCAGCTGCAGCGAGGGATCCAGCTGCACGTCCTTGCTGACCTTGGCGATGTCGGCGAGCACGCTTTCCACGTCGATGACCTGGATCAACTCGCCCTGGAAGCGCGTCACCGCCGTCAAATAAGTGGCTTCGGCACCCAGCTCCGGCGGCGGGTGGATATCTTCCACCGCGATATTGACGATGCGCTCCACGCCGCTGACCAGAAAGCCCTGGACCGAGCGGTTGAATTCGGCCACTACCAGGTAGCCGGGGCCGCTTTCCGAGTGCGCGTCGCGCTCCGGGTGGCCGATCGCCAGGCCCAGGTCCAGCACCGGCACCGAGCGCCCGCGTACGTCGGCCACGCCGGCGAACTCGGTCGGCAGGCCGGGCACCTGGAACAGCTCCGGACGGCGCAGCACTTCCTGCACCTTGAACACGTTGACGCCAAAAAGCTGGCGCCCGCCCAGCCGGAACAGCAGCAGGGCCAGTCGGTTGTGGCCAGCCAGACGCGTGCGCTGGTCGATGCGGTTGAGCAGATCGTGGGTCATGGGGCAGATATCGACAGCGCCCTCGGAAAACTTGAGCGGTTTTACGGTTGGCGTGGGGCGCTGTCGGGAATCGTGAGTCGGGAATGGGGAATCGCAAAAGCGGAGGGCTTTTTGCAGCAAGCCCGAGGCGAAGGACCGTGTTGTGACGTACCTAAGGTGTTCACTAAGCAAATCGCACATCAGCAGCGAAGACCGATCAAGGCTCAGCCCCCGACCGATTCCCGATTCCCGATTCAAAAACAGGCACGCCTCTTGCACTGCCTATTCCGTCTCCCTCCGGATCTGGTCCCATGCGCCTGCTCCTGCTTGTCATCTTGTTGGCTGCCGCTCCGGCCTGGGCCCAGAGCTATCAGTCTGTCGATTCCATCCGCGCTGCGGCACTGGCCACCGTTGGCCCGGATGCCGAGGCCGAGGCCACGCTGGATCCGGGCTTGCGCATGCCGGCCTGTCCGATCGCGCTGCAGGCGCAGCCGACCGGCACCAATACGGTGGAAGTGGCCTGCCCGCAGCCGGCCGGCTGGCGCCTGTTCGTGCCGCTGAAGGTGCGCCGCAACCAGGATGTATTGGTGCTGCGCCGCGGCATCAGCGCTGGAGAAGTCATTTCGCTGGCCGATATCAGTATCGAGAAGCGCGATGCCGCGCGCATCGTCGGCGCGGTGCTGGCCGATCCGGTGGCGGCGGTGGGCAAGACTGCCCGGCGCATCCTGCCGGCCGGCTCGCTGCTGTCGTCCAACGATCTGGTCACGCAGCGGCTGGTCCGGCGCGGCGACACCGTGCCGCTGGTGTCGCGCAATGGTGGTCTGGAGGTGCGCATGAGCGGGCGCGCGCTGTCCGATGCCGGCGAAAACGAGCGGGTTTCGGTGGAAAATTCCTCTTCGCGCCGGGTGGTGCAGGGGATCGTCGAAGCGAGCGGGACCGTTGTGGTGTCCAGATAGAAAATCGCTATAAAGTTTTTTTTTGGCCTGCCGTTATCCCCTACGACCTGTAGAGGAGTTCCCGACATGAGCCAGAAAATCGAAGGCAATCTACCGACCGCTGCAACCCTTCGCACCGCGGCCACGAGCAGCAAGATCGCTTCGGCCGGTGAAGATCGCGCGTCCCCGATCGCCGCATTGCCGCCGACCGACAGCGTCAAGCTGACCGGTGAGGCGACCAACCTGCAGAACCTGCAGCGCACGCTGTCGCAGTCCTCGGCGATCGACACCGGTCGCGTCCAGGCAGTGAAGGATGCATTGCAAAACGGCAGCTATTCCATCAACCCGGATGCCATCGCCAGCCGCATGATGGATCTGAATCAGCAACTGGCGGGTTAATCCCCGACCCAAAGGATGAACGTGAACGAGTTCCTGCAACGTCTCAGCGATGCGCTGGCCGGCGAACGCCAGGCATTACTCGAGAACGACATCGATGGGTTGATGCGCCACACGCAGGACAAGCTGTCGGCACTGCGCGCGCTGGAAGCGGCAATGCCCCAGGGCGAAGAAGAGCGGCTGCGCGAACTGGCCGAAGCCAATCGTGCCAATGGCGCGCTGCTGGCACGCCGGCGCCGCGAAGTGAACTGGGCACTGCGTCATCTGGGCCGCACCGAGAGTGCGCCGTCCTACGACGCCAAGGGCCAATCGAGCGTGCTGCGCGGCGGTCGTTCGCTGGCCGTGGCCTGAAGCACCGCCGCGCGCCCGAGCGCGCGCAGGTCGGATCAGGTGTGTGTGGCGCAGCGCCGAGCTGCCCGGCGTGCAAGAGCGTGGACCCGCGCAATACGAGGCCTGGGCGGTTCGGCGTATATTGCAGCGTCCTCTCCGCCGCCGTGTCCCGTGACTGCCAAGTTTTTTCTCAATCAAACCCTGTTACCGTCCTCGACCATGCTACGCGCCTTCGGCGACCAGATGCTCGAGGGTGTGCTGCTGTTCCGCGCCGACGGGCAGCTGATCCTGGCCAACGCCATCGCCCGCCAGAGCCTGTGCAAGGAAGATCCTGCCGACGACCGCAATCTCGGCGAGCGGATCTCGCAGGTGCTGCCGTCGGATGCGCTGAATCAGGCGCGCAGCAAGGGCAGCTGGACCGGCAGCCTGCCGGTGGCCGATCGTGTGGTCATCGCGCATCTGTACTACAACGAGGAGCAGGGCGTCGGGCATTTCCTGGCACTGTTCCACAACATCGAAGGCCAGCAGGACTACGAGCGCGAGCTGCAGCAGCGCCATGCCGAACTGCGCCAGGCCTACCTGCGTTTGAACGGCGCGCAGGACAAGCTGCTGCAGTCGGAAAAGATGGCCTCCATCGGCCAGCTGGCCGCCGGCGTGGCGCATGAAATCAACAATCCGATCGGTTACGTGCACTCCAATCTCGGCAGCCTGCAGGAATACCTGCGCAGCCTGTTCACGCTGATCGAAGCCTACGAACGCGCGCTGCAGGCGCCGGACCCAAAGGCGCTCATTCCGGAGATCGACGAGATCCGCAACCGCGCCGACATCGACTTCATCAGCCGCGACCTGCCGCAGTTGATGGCCGAGTCGCGCGAGGGCATCGAGCGGGTCACCCGCATCGTGCGCGACCTCAAGGACTTCTCGTATTCGGACCGTTCCGAGTCGTGGAAGATGGTCGACCTGCATGCCGGTCTCGAATCCACGATCAACATCATCTGGAACGAGCTCAAGTACAAGGTCACGCTGGAGCGCAATTATGCCGAGCTGCCGCTGGTGGAGTGCCTGCCGTCCGAGCTCAACCAGGTCTACATGAACATGCTGCTCAACGCCGGCCAGGCGATCGTCGAGCGCGGCACGATCACCGTCACCACCGGCCGCGACGAGGCCGAGCATGTCTGGATCCAGTTCCAGGATAGCGGCGCGGGCATCGCCCCGGACCTGCTGCAACGCATCTTCGACCCGTTCTTCACCACCAAGCCGGTCGGCAGCGGCACCGGCCTGGGCCTGTCGATCTCCTACGGCATCATCAACAAGCACCACGGCCGCATCGACGTCGAAAGCATCCCGGGGCAGGGCGCCAGTTTCCGGATCGTGCTGCCGGTGCGGCAGCCGCGGTAGCGCTGGCGCGCTGGGAATGGGGAATCGGGAGTAGGGAATCGGGAGAGCGGCATGCGCTGGTGCTTTGGTTTTGAGGCACGATTTGGCACGCGGAGAATCAAGCGGTAGAGATCTGCTCTACCAATTCCCCATTCCCCATTCCCGATTCCCTATTCCCTGCCGTTACGCAGCTCATCATGCGTGCGGAATGCCTGGCGAATATGCTCGCGCAGCTCGTCGTCGTTCCAGGGCTTGGTCAGGAAGCGGTAGATCGCGCCGCGGTTGATCGCCTCGGTCACCGTGGCCAGGTCGGTGTAGCCGGACAGCACCAGGCGCACGGTGTCGGGGTAGAGCATCTTGACCCGGCCCAGGAACTCGGTGCCGCTCATGTCGCTCATGCGCTGGTCCGACAGGATCACCTGCACGTCGTTGGTGGCGAGCAGGTCGAAGGCGTCGCGCACGTTGCCGGCGGCCAGGATGCGGTAGCCGTCGCGGCGGAACAGGCGCACCAGCGAGCGCAGCACGTTCTCTTCGTCGTCCAGCAGCAGCAGCGTGCGGTCGGGGCGGCTTTCGGCGAACGATTCCGGACGCAGGTAGCGGCGGCGTAGCGCCATGCCGGCCGACTCGGCCGACATCGGTTCGCCGAACAGGTAGCCCTGGAAGATGTCGCAATCGTTGCGCCGCAAAAAGCCCAGTTGCGCCTGCGATTCCACGCCATTGGCGATCACCGTCATGCCGAGCTGGTGGCCCATCGCGATGATCGCGCGCGCAATCGCCGCCTCGCGGCTGCCGGCCGGTGCGCTCTTGATGAAGCTGCGGTCGATCTTCAGCCGGTCCACCGGATAGCGCACCAGTGCGCTCAGGCTGGAATCGCCGGTGCCGAAGTTGTCCAGGCTCAGGCTGATGCCTTCGTTGCGCAGGTTGGCCATCGTCTCGTGGACGAAGTTGACGTTGTTGGTCAACGCGCTTTCGTTGATCTCCAGCGTGACGAACTGCGCCGGCACGCCGGCGGTCTGCAGCATCGCCATCACTTCGTTGAAAAAGCCCGGGCGCAACAGCTGCAGCGTGGAGACGTTGACCGCGATGCTGAAATCGTCGAAGCCCTGGTCGCGCCACAGCCGCGCCTGGCGCACCGCGTTCTGCAGCACCCATTCGCCGATCTGCACGATCACCCCAAGGCGCTCGGCGGTACGCATGAAGCGCTCCGGCACCAGCATGCCCAGGGTGGGCGATTGCCAGCGCAGCAGCGCCTCCATGCCGACGATGCGGCCGTCGCGCGCGCTCACCAGCGGCTGGTAGCGCAGCCGCAGTTCGCCATGCGGGATCGCATCGACGATCTGCCGCGCAATGATGCTTTCGCTATGCGCGTTGGTGGCCGAGTTGCGCGTGTACAGCCGCACCGTATTGCCGCCTTCGCGTGCGGCCTGGTAGCTGGCTTCTTCGGCGTAGTCGAGCAGGATCGACAGCGAGGTGGAGTGTTCCGGACACAGGCTGATGCCGACCTTGCCGGTCATGAACAAGGTGTACGGCAGCACCGACAGCGGCAGTTCCAGCTGCTGGCGGATCTCTTCGGCAAAATCCTCCGGCAGCGGGGTGTCTTCGCGACGCACCGCCACCACCACCATTTCATCGCTGCCGTGACGCCACAGCTTGCCGCGCGTGCCGAGAAAATCCTGCAGCCGGCGCGCCACCAGCGTCAGCGCCTGATCGCCGACTTCGGCGCTCATGTTCTCGTTGATCGAGGCGAAGTGATCGATGTCGATATGGAACACCATCAACGGCGGGCCGCCGGATGCGGCAGCGTCCACCAGGTGCAGCAGTTCGGGATTGCCCGCGCCCAGGCGGGTGGGTTTGACGATTTCCAGTCCGGGCGGGATTACGGGGCTCCACATGACTTAACGTCCACCATCGTCGTGGACGGGTTCGCCGACCGGGTGATAGGGCAGGCGCAACGTCACGCGCGTGCCTGCTCCGGGTGCTGATTCTATCGCGAGCGTACCGCCGACGGTTTGCGCACGCTCACGCATCACGATGAGCCCGAGCCCACGCGGGCCCTCCGGTTCGAAGCCATCGCCGTCGTCGCTGACTTCCAGGCGGAAACTCTCGCTGTCGATCGAGTACAGCCGCATGTGCACCTCGCCGGCGCAGGCGTGGCGCAACGCGTTGGTCAGGCTTTCCTGCGCAATCCGGAAGCACGCCTGCTCGATCTCGTTGCCCGGGCGCACGTCCAGCGCCTGGATATCCAGCTCCAGCCGCACCGGCGATGCGCGAAACAGCATCGAGGCCTGCCAGCGCAGTGCCGCTTCCAGACCCAGCGCATCCAGCTGCGGCGGACGCAACAGCATCGACAGGTTACGCAGCTTGGTCACGGTGCTGTCGGCCAGCGACACCACTTCCAGCAGGTCTTCGCGGCGCGCGTCAGGATCCGGCTCGTCCAGCGCCGCATGCGCAGACAGCTTCATCGCCGTGATCGCCTGGCCGATGTCGTCGTGCAGATCGCGCGAGATCGCGCGGCGTTCGTCCTCCTGCAGCGAGAACAGGCGCTTGGCCATCGCCTGCAACTCGGCATTGCTCTCGGCCAGCGCATCGCGCATGCGTTCGGGTTCGCTCAGGTCGCGCACCACCAGCAACTTGCAGCTGCGTCCGCCATAGCGGATATCGCCGGCCGACAGGCCGGCATAGAAGGTGCTGCCATCGCGGCGGCGCATCGCGCGTGCGCTGGACACCGGCTCGTTGCGATCGCTGCCCGCGCGCAGGTACTCGCGCACCACCGGCAGGTCGCCGTCGCTCACCAGGGTCTGCAACGGTTCGCCCAGGATGGTTTCGCCCTGGAAGCCGAATTGCACGGAACCGGCGGCATTGGCATACATCACGTGTTCGTCGGCCAGGATCAGCACGCCATCGGGCAGCACCCTGACCAGCTCGCGGAACTGCTCCTCGCGCTCGCGCAGCAAGCGGCGCGACTGCTCGCGCTCGCTGACGTCCTGCAGCGTGCCGTGGATATGCCGGGCGCCGTTCGGGCTGGTCACGCTTTCGGCGCGCAGATGTACGGTGCGCGGCTGCGAGTCGCCGCCGGTCAGCGGCAGCAGCACATCGATCTGCACGTCGCCACCGGTGCACATGTCCTCGATCATGCGCTCGATGCGCGCCTGGGTGGCGCTGTCGGAGGCGGTCAGCAGCTCTTCCAGCCGATGTTCGCGCCGATGCATGGGCACGCTGCGGCCGAGCAGGCGATACACCGCCGGCGAATAGCGGCCCAGGCCGGTTGTGCGGTCCAGCTGCCAGGAGCCCAGCCGCGCGATGCTCTGCGCTTCCTCCAGGCGTTCGAGCGCCTCGTCGCGCAGATGCTGCGCCTGGCGCTCTTCGTTGCGGTCCACGGTGACCACCAGGCGGGCAGGGCCGCTGGACAGATGCAGTTGATTGCTACGCACCTCCACATGCCGCGGCCCGCTGCGCGTCAGCAGGTCTTCGTTCAATACGCAGGTGGTGTCGCCCTTGCCGCGGATCTGCGTGATGATCTCTTCCAGCCGGTCGCCATCGGCGTTGGGCCAGATCGCCTGCAGCGTCTGCTGCAGGAATTCGTCACGTTCCCACCCGAAGAATTCCAGTGCCGCCGGATTCGCATCGAGGATGCGCATGGTGGCCAGGTCGTAGATGAAGGCCGGGCTGGGCAGGGCCAGGAATTTGGCCTGCAGCAATGCCTCGGACTGCGCCAGCTGCGCGTGCTCGTCCACGATCAAGGTCATGAAGCGGCGCAGCACCAGATGAATGACGATGCTCGACACCAGCAGGAAGCTGGCGTCCGACCAGCGTTCCGGCATGGCGGCGCCGGCCAGGTGCAGCAGCCGGTTGCCCAGCAGCAGCCAGATCACCCCGACCAGCAGGTACAGCCCGGTCAGGGTCCACAGACCTTGTTGCAGGCGCTTGGCGAGGCGAAGACGGGAAACGGGAGCGGACGAAAACGCGGGCGCGGCGACAGGATGAGGCATGGGTCCGCGGACGACCTTTGGTGCTGACGATGCAACCATCTTAGCCGCAACTCGGCCCGGTTCGGTCGAGCCGGAAACACGCGCCTCAACTAATCCGGGAAACGGCCGTTATCCATTGCGACTCCGAAGGCCGGGGTCGATTCTTCGGAGTGTTCCAGAGTGGACTCAGGCGTCATTGCAAGCATGCTGCAGCACCCGCTGACCTCGGCGGTGGTGTTGTTGGATGCGCATGGTCAGCCTCTGGCGGCCAACCGGGTTGCGCAATCGCTGGGATTGCCGTCCACCCTTGGCGCCTATGCCGAAGTCCTGGAAAGCAGTCGGGTCCAGGTGGCCAATAGCGGCGGCATGACCGCCTGCGTGCTGCCGGGCACCGGTGGCGGGCGTCTGGAAGGCTGGCTGCGCGCGGTCAGCGACGAACACGGCCAGGTCATGGCCTACACCCTGAGCATCCCCGAGCCGATGGGCGCCGACGGTACCAGCCGCTGGGAAATGGGTCTGGACAGCGCCGATCACGGTCTGTGGGACTGGGACATTCCAGCCGATGTGGTCTACCGCTCCGAGCGCTGGACCCGCATGCTCGGTTATTCCGAGCAGCCGCTGCCGAACAATCTCACCGCGTTGTCCGGGCTGATCCATCCCGACGACCATGCGCTGGTCAGTGCGGCCGTGCAGGCCCACCTGGACGGCCGCACCGATACCTATACCGCCGAATTCCGCCTGCGTCAGCACGATGGCCAATGGCGCTGGATCCTGGATCGCGGCCGCGTGGTATCGCGGACCGCCGACGGCCGCCCGCTGCGCATGGTCGGCACGCATACCGATGTGCACCACCACAAGTTGCTCGAGCAGCAGCTGCGCGAGCAGCAGGCCCAGCTCGAAGAGGCCCAGCGCATCGCCAGCATGGGCAGCTGGAGCTGGGACACGCTCGATGACGTGCTGTGGGTGTCGCCGGATTTCCTGCACCAGCTCGGCATGACCGAGCAGCGCCTGCAGGGCATTCGCGACATCCTGCGCCTGCTGGGCCGGCCGTCGGTTGCGCATCTGCGCAGTGCCTGGCGCAAGATCAAGCACGAAGGCCTGCCGGTGCATTTCGAGCTGGAAATCAACGGGCTTGCCGGCGTCAATCCGCATCACCTGCGGGTCTGGGCGCAGCCGGTGTTGGACCGCAATGGCGGCATGGTGCGTCTGCTAGGCCAGTTGCAGAACGTCACCGAGCAGCGCCAGACCGATGCATTGATCCGCTGGCGCACCGAGTTGCTCAACCGCGTGTCTGCGCTGGGCAAGATCGGCGGCTGCGAGATCGAGGTCGACACCCGGCGTATGCAGTGGACCGAGGAGTGCTACCGCATCCACGGCCTGCGCAAGGAAAACATCACCCTGGAGCAGGCACTGTCGCTGTACACCCAGGATTCGCGCGACGCCTTCGAGGCGGCGCTGCTGCGCATTTCCGACGGCGGCCTGCCCGAGCAGCTGGAGCTGTGCTTCTACCGCAACTCCGGCCAGCGGGTCTGGGTCCAGGTGCTGATCGAGCTGGACCGTCGCGAAGGCCTGCCGCCACGCTTCGTCGCCTTGTTCCGCGACGTCACCCGCGAACGCGAAGCCAACGAGCGCATCGAGCTGCTGGCCCACTACGATCGCCTGACCGGTCTGCCGAACCGCTTCCTGCTGCGCGAGCAGGCAGAGAACGCGATTCGCGAAGCGCACGAGCGCGGCCATGTGCTGGCGATGCTGCTGATCGATCTGGATGGCTTCAAGAGCATCAACGATTCGTTCGGTCACGCCACCGGCGACAATCTGCTCAAGCTGGCCTCCGCACGCCTGCACCAGCATCTGCGCAACAGCGACCTGTTCGGCCGCTTCAGCGACGATGAATTCATCGTGCTGCTGCGCGATCTCTCCGAGCCGGAAGATGCCGGCCATGTTGCGCGCAAGCTGATCAGCGCGCTGGGCGAGCCGCTGCGCAAGGACCACGTCACCCTCAAGCTCGGGGCCAGCATCGGCATCGCGCTGCAGGGTGAAGGTTTGTCGGATTTCGACAGCCTGCTGCGCGCCGCCGATGCGGCGATGTATGCCGCCAAGGAATCGGGCCGCAACACCTTCCATTACTACAGCCAGGACGTGCTGATGCGCGCCCAGCGTCGCCTGGAGCTGGAACACGCGCTGCAAGGTGCGCTGGAACGCGAAGAGTTCACCCTGGTGTATCAGCCGGTGGTCAATACGGTGGGCGAATCCTCGCCCGCGATCGAGGCGCTGATGCGCTGGAATCGTCCCGGCCATGGCCAGTGCAGCCCGGTCGAGTTCATTCCGATTGCCGAGGAGTGTGGCGAGATCGTGCGCCTGGGCGAGTGGGTGATCGGCGAGGCCTGTCGCCAGGCCGTGGTCTGGGATCGCGCCGGGCTCAATTTCAGCCGCATCGCGGTCAACGTGTCTGCGGTGCAGCTGCGCGAGCGCGGCTTTGCCGAGCGCGTGCTGGAAATCTGCCGCGACAACAGCTGGTCGCCGTCACGCCTGGAACTGGAACTGACCGAGTCGGCCTTGATCCGCGATTCCGACGCGCTGCGCCGCTGCTTCGAGCTGTTCGAACAGAATGGTGTGCTGTTGGCGGTGGACGACTTCGGTACCGGTTTCTCCAACCTGCATTACCTCAACCGCTTCCCGGTGCAGCGTCTGAAGATCGACCGCAGCTTCGTGCAAGGCATGCTCGACGACGCCAACACCGCCGAAGTGACCCAGGCCATCGTGCATCTGGGCCACGCGCTGGGCATGCAGGTGGTCGCCGAAGGCGTGGAAACGGTGCAGGAAGACGCGTTGCTGCGCCAGCAGGGCTGCGACGAAATCCAGGGCTACTTCTATTCGCGGCCGCTGTCGCCGCGCGACATGGCGCAGTGGCTGCGCGAAGCCGAAGCCGGCATGCGCCTTGGCGCGCGCATGGTCATCGCCAACTGACGCAAGCTGTCGCAGTGCCGGGCGTCGCCCGCCCGGCTATTGAAATGCGCCGCTCAGAAGCTCAGCGAGTCGAGGGCGCGATGCCCTCGCCACTTGCGGGACACGCCGTGAATCCGTTCATGGAGGCTCCTCGGGGCCCAGCAACCGACAGGGGCACTGCACCAGAGAGTTGGTCGGTGGCCGGACAAAGACACATATATTGCAAGGCCTTGAGACTTTGAGAAGTCCATAGCCTGCCTGTCGAAAGCCTGCCTGTTATTCGGCTTGCGTGAGGAGGATTTTCGGACGCAAGGTGATCCGAACAATGCACCTCATGCTCTGCTTGCAACCACACACACCGACCATCTCGACAGGTCCTTGCCCGCCTACCGTCGCGGGACCTTACGCGGCATGGATGCCGCGTAAGAGCCTACATGGATGTACTTGCGGCGTGTCCTGCGATGGTAGGCGGGCAAGGGCCCTGCAACCAACCTGCAAAGCCAGGCGCTCTACACCTGATCCAGCACGCGCCAGAGGACCGAAAAGGTACACGCCGGGATTCTGGGCAACAGTAGCGTCGTGCCGGTGCAGCCCGCTCATCATCGCGGGACCTTGTGCGGCATGGATGCCGCAGTAAGAGCATCGAGGGACGGATTCACGGCGTGTCCCGCAACGGTGGGCAGGCAAGGGCCCTGCTGCCAAGCTACAGAGCTAGGCGCTCTACATCCGACGTGGTGTCGTAGAAGTCGTCGAGCAGGCCGGCAGGGGAGACCTCACCCTGGTGCTGCAATCGCATGGCATTGTGTGTTCGGAGCCACGCCGGGTGGCACGGCCTGATGCAGGGACGCCAAAGGTCGGGCAGTGGAGACAGCCAGCGGGGCGCCTGCCGAGGCACGCCCCGCCGTCGTACAACGACGTCAGCGTCCGGATACGTCGACAGCGGCGCCATCCAGACCCAGGTCCCAGGCCACGGTCGCGAACAGCAGTTGTTCTTCGCTGCAGCTGCGGCGCGGATTCTGCATTGCCTGCACTTCCGCACGGGCGGCACGCTCCAGCCGTTCCAGCGCGGCCGGCATGCGCACGCTGCGCAGCGCGGGCCGGGCCGCGTCGCTTTGCGCAATGCGCTGGGCGTGTGCAGCCGCCAGTGCGGCTGATTCCAGCACGGCCGTGGGTGCATCGGTAGGCGGGGCAAGGAGTGTCATCAGCGAAATACCAGATTGTTGCGGAACGACAAATCCACGGAAGCCCGGGGAATGTCGGAAATCAAGCAGGGAAGGGCATCGGTCTTAGAACAGTTCGACCGTGCCGGCGCCCATGCCTTGCTGCGCCACCGGCTTGTGCGGCGGGCGCTCCCATTCCACTCGCATGTCGCGCAGGCGGTTGGACACCTTGGCCAGCGCGGCGACCAGGTCGCTGTCGTACACGCCGCCATTGCGATGCAGCAGTTCCTGCAGCGCCACCGCTTCACGGTTGATCGCGGTGAGGCGATCGAGGTGGGTGTGGATACCGCTCAGTGTCTGCGTGGCGATGTCTTCGAACTGCAGGGCACGCACCGCTTCGGCCACGCTACCGTCGATGGAACGCGCGCATTCGGAGATCTCGCGCATGCCGTCGCCCAGCGAGGCGTTGATCTGCGCGACGTTCTCCAGCATCGCCGCCGATTCGTGGCGGGCTTCGCGGGAGCGATCCATATGACGCGAGGCCAGCTGCGAGACCGTTTCACGCACCTTGGCGATCGATTCCTTGGAGCTGTGTGCCAGCTTGCGGATCTGTTCGTTGAAGGTGGTGGAACGCTCGGACAGATTGCGCACCTCGTCGGCGACCACCGCGAAGCCGCGACCGGCTTCACCGGCACGGGCTGCTTCGATGGCGGCGTTCAAGGCCAGCAGGTTGGTCTGGTCGGCGATCGACTTGACGTCTTCCAGCAGCGCGAAGATGCCATCCAGGTGCTGCGCCATCTCATCGATGTGGTGCACCGTGTTGGTACTCTGGCCGCTCACCTGTTCCAGCGCTTCCACCAACTGCTCCATGCGGGAGCTGGCGTGCTGGGCGAAGCGGGCGACGTCGACGCCGGCGCTGCCGTCGTCACCGGCACGGTCGACGATGCGGGCCAGTGCCTGGCTTTGCTGGCGCGACTTGCGATTCATCGCTTCGAAGCTGCCACCCAGGCCGGACACGGCCTGGCGAATCAGTTCGCGGGCACGCTCGACTTCCGAGCGCGAACCGTCGACTTCGTTGCTGACGAACGTACGCAGTTCGTTGAGCAGTTGGTCCTGCTCGCGCAGGATGCGGGCCTGGTCCGGATTGGGCCGGAACTGGGAGTAGGTCACCCAGGCAGCGAAACCGAGCCAGCTGAGCGTCATGGTCGCCAGGATCGCCCAGCGCACCGAAGCGGGCCAGTCGAATCCGACAGCGAAGGGGAACAGCAAGGTCAGGGCCAAAGGGGCGGCCAGACGGATAAGTGGACGTGAATACATGGGCGTTCTCGGCAGAGTCACGGTTGCTGTATCGGCCGTACCCCCTGTGTCTTTAGCGACGATCGCCACATCGTCCCGCCCGTTCAAGCTTTGTTGACATGCGCCAGCGACCGCCTACGCGTGCGGCACGCCGGGTTCGTCCTTGGTTTAGCGCAGCGCGCGGTCCACCGCCTCGATCATTGCGCGCTTGGCGAACAGGAAATCCCACAGGCTGCCACCCATCTGCCGCCACAACACCGCCGAGCGGACCGCGGCCAGCAGCAGCGCGCGGATTTCCGCGACCACGCCGGCCTGGCCCAGGTAATGCGGATTGCCCTGCACCATGACCTTGGGGCGCAGGTGGCTGATGGTCTGCGCATACAGCCCTCCCAGCGAACTCAGCACGTCCGGGTGGCCGCTGTCGCCCAGCTGCTGCGCCTGCCGCGCTGCCGCCTCGATGCCGTTGGAGACCGTGGCCACGGTGGCGGTATCGCGCACGAAGCGTCGCTCCAGCTGCAACACCGCCAGCGCCAGCCGCGGCAGGACCTCGTCCTGGCCCTGATTGTGGAAATAGTTGTGCAGCAGCCGCAGGCCGGGCGCCAGGTCCGCTGGCGAGCCGTACACCGCCACCGGCGAGGCCGCATCCACCCGGAACACGCTGTCCATGGCGGTACGCACCGTCGCAGCCTCCGAATGCCCGGTTTCGGCGATCCGCCGCACCTGTTGCAGGGCCTGGGCGACGCCGGCAAGCGCCAGCACGCGGTGATCCATGGAAGAACTCATCAAGCCACTACCTCAGGTGAAAAGGAAGATCCCGCCAGTTGGCGTTCCAGCGGTGCATCGGTGGCGGCAATGACCGCGCCGCCCATGCATTCCTCGCCGTCATACAACACCAGCGACTGCCCGGGCGTCACCGCCCGCTGCGGCCGCTCGAAACGCACCTGCACGCTGCCATCGTCCTGTACCTCCACCGTGCACGGCTCGTCGGGCTGCCGGTAACGCGTCTGTGCGGTGCAGCCGAAGCTGCGCGCCGGCGGCGCCCCGGTGACCCAGTGGGCCCGCTCGGACTGCAGCCAGCGCGATTGCAGCAGCGGGCTGTCGCGGTCCTGGTCCACATACAGCACGTTGCTCGCCACATCCTTGCCGACCACGTACCACGGCGCGGCGGCACGCCCACGCACGCCACCGATGTTCAGGCCTTCGCGCTGACCCAGGGTGAAATAGAACACCCCCGGATGCTCGGCGATGCGCTGCCCCTGCGGATCGCGGATCTCGCCGCTGCGCGCGGGCAGGTAACGGCCCAGAAACTCGCGGAAATCGCGCTCGCCGATGAAGCAGATGCCGGTGGAATCCTTCTTGGCGTGGGTCGGCAGGCCGGCGTCCTGGGCGACCCGGCGCAGCGTGCTTTTTTCCATGTCGCCGATCGGAAACAGCGTCGCGGCCAGCTGGGCCTGTCCCAGCTGATGCAGGAAATAGCTCTGGTCCTTGCCGCGGTCGGCGCCGCGCAGCAGGCGCCAGCGCCCGCCGCTGTACGCCACCCGCGCATAGTGGCCGGTGGCGATGCGCTCGGCGCCCAGCGCCTGGGCCGCATCCAGGAAATGCTTGAACTTGACCTCGCGGTTGCACAGCACGTCCGGGTTCGGGGTGCGCCCGGCCGCGTATTCGGCCAGGAAATGCTCGAACACGCCGCGCCAGTATTCGCCGGAAAAATCGCGGAAGTGGAACGGGACGCCCAGCACCCCGCAGACCGCCACCGCATCGCGGCGGTCGTCCTCGGCGCGGCAATCGCCGCTGCCGTCGTCGGCCCAGTTCTGCATGAACAGCCCGGCGATCGACTCGCCCTGCTGGGCCAGCCGCCAGGCCGCCACCGACGAATCCACACCGCCGGAGACACCGACGACGATCCGCGGCGTACTCATGCGACGTGCCGCACCAGGGCCAAGGGATGGCGTTGGCCGGCCAGGTAGTCGGCCACCACTTCCCACACCAACGGGCTGCGCAGGCGCTCGGTCGCGCAGCGCAATTGGTCCGGCGTCATCCACAACGCGCGCACCACGCCGGTGTCCAGGCTGCGCTCGGGATGGTGGGTCACGGCCTCGGCGACAAACGCAAACCGCAGGAAGCACTGGCCGGTCGGAGCGACCCACTGGTAGGTGCCGATGAAGTGGGTCAGGCGGACGTCCCAGCCGGTCTCTTCCAGGGTCTCGCGCACCGCCGCGTCGAGCAGGCTTTCGTCCGGTTCCAGATGCCCGGCAGGCTGGTTCAACAACAGCCGGTCGCCGATGCTTTCTTCGACCTGCAGGAAGCGCCCGTCGCGCACCACCACGGTGGCCACGGTGACATCCGGATGCCAGCGTTGCTCGCAAGCGCTCATCGCTGCAGGTCCTGCGTGATCGGGGCCGCGCTGGCGCTAGCGGCGAACCGCACGGTTTGAAGCCGGGTCAAGCGGCGCTGCGACCCGGCAAGGTGCACGGAGCTGGGCAAGTCGGCGGTGAACGACGGCGCCAGCGACGGCGTGGTCAGGAAATCGGTCATCAAGGGCCAGCCGTGGAATCGGAGACAAATTGTGCGGGGCGCGGCGTAAATCGTCCAATGCGTGCGGCGATGAACCGTATAATGCCCGGATGCCTCGGAAGACCTCACACGAACACGATCACGGCCTCACGGTCGAAGCCAGCAAGCCTGAAGTGGCGCCACCGCCGCGCTATCAGGTGCTTTTGCTGAACGACGACTACACCCCGATGGACTTCGTGGTGACGGTGCTGCAGCAGTTTTTCAACCTCGATCTGGAGCGAGCCACGCAGGTCATGCTGCATGTCCATACCCGTGGGCGCGGCGTCTGCGGTGTCTACAGCCGCGAAGTCGCCGAGTCCAAGGTGGCGCAGGTCAACGAATTCTCGCGCATGAACCAGCACCCGCTGCTGTGCACGATGGAACAGACCTGAGGCAGCAAACCGATCATTCCAGCAGCGCAACACTGTGGCTGCAATCATATGCTAACGCCGTCTGAACATGCCTATCCGATAGGGTTGTGGTAAATCCCAACAAAAGCCGCATATTGTTGGCAACAGCCGTTCGGAGTTACCAATGTTCAGCAAAGACCTAGAGCAAACCATCGGCCAGTGCTACAAGCGAGCACGCGAGGCACGTCATGAGTTCATGACCGTCGAGCACCTGCTGCTCTCGCTGCTGGACAACCCGTCCGCCCAGGCCGTCCTCAAGGCCTGCGGTGCCGACCAGGTGCGTTTGCACAACGATCTGGAGCAGGCGATCGAGGCTTCGGTCTCGCGCCTGGCCGAAGACGATGGCCGCGACACCCAGCCCACCCTGGGCTTTCAGCGCGTGCTGCAGCGTGCGGTCTATCACGTGCAATCCTCGGGCAAGAAGGAAGTCACCGGCGCCAACGTGCTGGTGGCGATCTTCGGCGAGAAGGATTCGCACGCGGTGTACTTCCTGAACCAGCAAGACATCACCCGCCTGGATATCGTCAATTACCTCTCGCATGGCATCGCCAAGCTGGGTGAGGATGGCGAGCAGCCGTCCGCGCCGGATGGCGAGTCCAAGAGCGAGGGCGGGGAGGGCGAGGTCAAGGGCGATGCACTGGCCGAGTTCGCGACCAATCTCAACGAGCAGGCCCGCAACGGCAAGATCGACCCGCTGGTCGGCCGCGGCGACGAAATCGAGCGCACCATCCAGGTGCTGTGCCGCCGCCGCAAGAACAACCCGCTGTACGTGGGCGAGGCCGGTGTGGGCAAGACCGCGATCGCCGAGGGCCTGGCCAAGCGCATCGTCGACAACGACGTGCCGGAAGTGCTGGCCGATGCGGTGATCTTCTCGCTGGACCTGGGCGCGCTGGTGGCCGGCACCAAGTACCGTGGCGACTTCGAAAAGCGCCTCAAGGGCGTGCTGGCGGCGCTGAAGAAGGTGCCCAACGCGGTGCTGTTCATCGACGAGATCCACACCATCATCGGTGCCGGGTCGGCGTCGGGCGGCACCATGGACGCCTCCAATCTGATCAAGCCGGCGCTGTCGTCAGGCGAGCTGCGCTGCATCGGCTCGACCACGTTCCAGGAATACCGCGGCATCTTCGAAAAGGACCGTGCACTGGCGCGCCGTTTCCAGAAGATCGACATCGTCGAGCCGACCGTGGGCGAGACCTTCGAAATCCTGCAGGGCCTCAAGCCCAAGTACGAGGCGCACCACGGCGTGACCTATGCCGATGACGCGCTGCAGGCGGCCGTGGACCTGTCGGTCAAGCACATCGGCGACCGCCTGCTGCCGGACAAGGCGATCGATGTGATCGACGAGGCCGGTGCGCGTCAGCGTCTGCTGCCGGAAGGCAAGCGCAAGGAACTGATCGATATCGAGGAAATCGAAACCATCGTCGCCAAGATGGCGCGGATCCCGGCCAAGCAGGTCAGCGCGACCGACAAGGACGTGCTGCAGCATCTGGAGCGCAACCTGAAGATGGTGATCTTCGGGCAGAACCCGGCGATCGAGACGCTGGCCGGCTCCATCAAGCTGGCGCGCTCGGGTCTGGCCAATCCGGAAAAGCCGATCGGCAACTTCCTGTTCGCCGGCCCCACCGGCGTCGGCAAGACCGAGGTCACCAAGCAGCTCGCGCTGCAGCTGGGGATCGAACTGGTGCGCTTCGACATGTCCGAGTACATGGAAGCGCATTCGATCAGCCGTCTGATCGGTGCGCCTCCGGGCTATGTCGGCTTCGATCAGGGCGGCTTGCTGACCGAGAAGGTCGTCAAGACGCCGCACTGCGTGCTGCTGCTGGACGAAGTGGAGAAGGCGCATCCGGACATCTTCAACATCCTGTTGCAGGTCATGGATCGCGGCATCCTCACCGACACCAACGGGCGCGAGGCGAATTTCAAGAACGTGATCCTGGTGATGACGACCAATGCCGGTGCCACCCAGGCATCGCGGCGGTCGATCGGCTTCACCAAGCAGGATCACTCCACCGATGCGATGGAGTCGATCCGTCGCGGGTTCACGCCCGAGTTCCGCAACCGCCTGGATGCGATCGTGCAGTTCCAGCCGCTGGGCTTCGACCACATCCTGCGGGTGGTGGACAAGTTCATCATCGAGCTGGAAATGCTGTTGCAGGAAAAGCACGTCTCGCTGTCGGCCACCCCGACTGCGCGCGACTGGCTGGCCCAGCATGGCTTCGATCCGCTGATGGGCGCGCGTCCGATGTCGCGGGTGATCCAGGAGAAGATCAAGCGTCCGCTGGCCGACGAACTGTTGTTCGGCAAGCTGGTGGAGGGTGGCCGGGTCAATATCGACGTCAAGGATGGCGAGCTGGTGGTGGAAGCGCACCCGGAGCCGGAGCGTCTGCTGCCGGCAACGGTGGACTGATCGCCTTGCGGTCCTGAAACGAAAAAACCGCTCGAAAGAGCGGTTTTTTTATGTCCTCGGAACATGGCCCGGTTGGTTGCGGAGGCCGGGCAGCTCGCGAGCGGCCACGACGCTGCGCCTCCGAAGCTGGGCGATGTAGCACCAAGGGGCAAGCGCTGACGGCAAGGGCGCAAGCGAGGGTGAGGCAAGCCAACAAACCCGATCGCTGCTGCCATCCAGCTACGCAAATCCCGGCCACGACAAAAAGCGGCCATTGGCCGCCTCGCGTCTCACACCAGAACCGCTTACTTCATGCGGTAGGTAATACGACCCTTGGTCAGGTCGTAGGGAGTCATCTCAATCTTGACCCGGTCGCCGGTCAGGATGCGGATGTAGTTCTTGCGCATGCGGCCGGAGATGTGGGCGATGATCTCGTGCCCGTTTTCCAGCTTGACCCGGAACGTGGTGTTGGGGAGCGTCTCGCAGACGCTGCCTTCGAATTCAATGGAGTCGTCTTTCGACATGTAATCCTGTGCAATCACGGCTGGCCCGGGAGGGCCGTAAGGGACGGGATTTTACGCCCCATCTCCCTGCGGCGCAAATTTTATGTTAAGCGGACGTCAGCGAGCGCGCTGGCAGGCCGTTCGCCGTAGCACTCGGACCAGCTGCCCGGCGCCGCCGCCTGGCCGACCTGCGGCCGCACCTGCTGCAGGAACTCTGCACGTGGCAGGCGTTGCGCGCCCAGGCGCATCAGGTGTGGGTTCTCCACCTGCGCGTCGAGCAATGGCCAGCCGCAGGAGTGCAGATACGCGGCCAGCGCAGCCAGCGCCACCTTGGAGCCGCCGCTGTCGGCACTGAACATGCTCTCGCCGAAGAACATCCGGCCGACCGCCACGCCGTAGATGCCGCCGACCAGGCGCGTGCCATCGAACACCTCCAGCGAATGCGCATGGCCCAGCCGATGCAGTTCGAGATAGGCCTGCTGCATCGGCGTGGTGATCCAGGTGCCATCCTGGCCGGCACGCGGAATCGAGGCGCAGGCATCGATCACCTGCGCGAAGGCGCTATCGGCGCGCACGATCCAGTGGCTGCTGCGCAGCTGGCGGCGGAAGCGCGAGGACAGGCGCACGCCATCGGTGCGAAACACCGTGCGTGGGTCCGGGCTCCACCACAGGATCGGCTGGCCTTCCGAGAACCAGGGAAACACGCCACTGGCATAGGCGTTGAGCAGGCGCTGCGGCGACAGATCGCCGCCGATGGCGAGCAGGCCGTCAGGCTCGCGCAACGCGGACTCGGCCGGCGGAAACGGCGCGGCCGGATCGGCCGCCAGCAGGTAGGGAAGGGCGCGGGACATGCGCGCAGTGTAGGGCGTGTCGTACACCTCGCGCCCAGGGCGAGGAGCATCACCGGCACGCGGCGGTGCGCAGCATGGTCGCCACGTTTCGTGGCATGCGCCTACGAACGCCTGCGGCTGGGCGTGCAGTTAGCGCGCGGCCAGGAGTGGTCGTTGGATGGCGTGAGCTGCAGCGCCGCGAACGCTGCGATGGACCGGGCCTGCGATCGACTGCGACTGCCGCGTAGGTCCCCGCCGCGCGGCTCAGTCGCGAAACGGGCTGTGCTCGGACAGCGCGCGCGCGTGTCGGGCCACCGCGTCGCGCTCGTCGGCGCACCATTGCGCCAGCGGCTCGCGGAAGCCGGGGTCGGCGATCCAGTGACGGCTGCGGACCAGTGTCGGCAGAAAGCCGCGCGCGATCTTGTGCTCGCCTTGCGCGCCGGGCTCGAAGCGGGCCAGGCCCTCGCGCAGGCAGTATTCGATGCCCTGGTAGTAGCAGGTTTCGAAATGCAGCCCCGGAAGGGCTTCGCCGCCCCAGTAACGCCCGTACAGCGTGTCGCGCCCGCGCAGGCAGAGCGCGCCGGCGATCGGTTGCCCGTCCAGCTCGGCCAGAAACATCACCAGCTGGCGCGGCAGCTGCCGCGCCAGGTGATGCAGGAATTCCGGCGTCAGCGCCGGCGAGTTGCCGTATTCGTTGAAGGTCTTGAGATAGAAGCCGTACATCGCTTCCAGGTCGGCGTCGTTGGCTGCATCGCCATGCACCACGCGCAACTGCACGCCGGCCCGCTGCACCTTGGCGCGCTCCTGGCGGATGTTCTTGCGCCGCTTGTGGTCCATCGCCGCCAGGAAGCTTTCGAAATCGCTCCAGCCGCTGGCGTTGTGCCAGTGGTACTGCAGATCGTTGCGCTCCAGCCAGTCGGGGTCGAAGGCGCTGTCTTCGTCGGCCGGGTGGAAGTTGACGTGCGCCGACGACAGCCCGCTGCGCTCCACCAGCGTGCGCATCGCCGCAAGCAACTGCGGGCGCCAGCGCGGCGCCCCCAGCAGGCGCGGTCCGGTCACCGGCGAGTAGGGCACCCCGCACAGCCACTTGGGGAAGTACTCCTGCCCGTAACGCGCGTAGGCATGCGCCCAGGCGTGGTCGAACACGAACTCGCCATGCGAGTTGTTCTTCAGGTACCCCGGCGCGGCGGCGACCAGGGTGTCGCCATCCCATAGCGTCAGGTGCAACGGGTTCCAGCCCCAGTCCGGGCGCAGGCAGCCCTCCCGCTCGAGGCCTTCCAGGAAGGCATAAGAAATGAACGGGTGCGCGCCGTCGTGCAGCGCGTCCCAGGCGCCGGCCGCAAGCTCGTCCAGGCGGCGGCACCAGCGGGCGGTGACGCTCATGCGCACGGCCTGCTGGTCTTGGCACTGCCCGCGCGGCGCGGCCGGCGGCCAGCAGCCACCTCAGGCGCTCTTGTCGAGATAGCGCTCGGCATCCAGCGCGGCCATGCAGCCGAAGCCGGCCGAAGTGATCGCCTGGCGGTAGTGCTGGTCGGCGACGTCGCCGGCGGCGAACACGCCGGCTACCGAAGTCTCGGTCGCCGCGCCGTTGAGGCCGGAGCGGATTTCCAGGTAACCGTTGTTCATCGCCAGCTGGCCGTCGAACAATTGCGTATTGGGGTGATGGCCGATGGCAACGAAGAAGCCGTGCGCGACGATCTCGCGGGTGCTGCCGTCAAGGGTGGACTTGACCCGCACGCCGGTGACGCCGGCATCGTTGCCCAGCACTTCATCGATGGCGTGGTGCCAGACGGTTTCGATCTTGCCGGTGGCGACCTTGGCGAACAGCTTGTCCTGCATGATCTTTTCCGCGCGCAGCGTATCGCGGCGGTGCACCAGGTAGACCTTGCGAGCGATGTTGGACAGGTACAGCGCTTCTTCGACTGCGGTATTGCCGCCGCCGACCACTACCACGTCCTGATCCTTGTAGAAGAAGCCGTCGCAGGTGGCGCAGGCGGACACGCCGCGGCCCTTGAAGGCTTCCTCGCTGGGGATGCCCAGGTACTTGGCGGTGGCGCCGGTGGAGATGATCAGTGCGTCGCAGGTGTATTCGGCACCGTCGCCGGTCAACCGGAACGGGCGCTGCGACAGGTCGGCGGTGTGGATGTGGTCGAAGATCACCTCGGTCTCGAAGCGCTCGGCATGCGCCTGCATGCGGCTCATCAGGTCCGGGCCCATCAGGCCGTGGGGGTCGCCCGGCCAGTTGTCGACTTCGGTGGTGGTCATCAGCTGGCCGCCTTGCTGCAGGCCGGTGATCACCACCGGCTTGAGGTTGGCGCGGGCGGCGTAGACCGCGGCGGTCCAGCCGGCCGGGCCGGAGCCCAGGATCAACAGGCGGGAATGCTTGGCGGGACTGGCAGAAGAGGCGCTCATGTATACTCGCGATCTGGGAATTGGCAGGGCAGGCGGGTGAATTCGCGCCCCTGTGGCGGCATAGAGTGGCGGTCCCCACCCGGTGAATCAAGGCGGCGCGATGGAACTGCTTGAACCGCAGATGGCATGGTCCACCCAGTACGCGTTATCGACGCCGCCCCGTGCGGCGTTTTTGTTGACCATCGCATGCATGGCCAAGCGATGCGCGTGCGACTGCTGAAACCGTGGCCTCAGTCGTTTATTATCAACCACTAACAGCATTTTTCTAAGGTCTGGCTACAGGTGGCAAAGCAGGTTCCCGAACGCAGCAAGCCCGCTGAGGGCAAGACGTCCTCGCGCAAGACAGCGGTGGCGGATAATCCGCGTCGGCAGAAGCTCTGGCGCGATCTGGCATTGATCGCGGTGGCGCCGCTGCTGCTGTATCTGCTGGCCAGCCTGTTCACCTATTCGAGCGCCGATCCGGGCTGGTCGCAGACCGGCAGCGTGGTCGCGCCGGTGCACAACATGGGCGGCCGCGTCGGCGCCTGGACGGCCGACGTGCTGCTGCAGCTGTTCGGTTATGTGGCCTTCCTGCTGCCGGTGGTACTGGGCGCGGTGGCCTGGATCGCCTTGTTCGGCATGGACAAGGAAGGGCAGGCCGAGGCCGATCTGGGGCCGGCGTTGCGGCTGGTCGGCATGGTGGGTTTCCTGATCGCCTCGACCGGCTTCCTGCATCTGCGCCTGTTCAACGGCGACGTGGCCGCCGCCGGTGGGATCCTGGGGCGGTTGGTCAGCAATTCGCTGAGCGCCGGTTTCGGGGCCTTGGGCGCCAACCTGTTCGTGCTGGTGCTGCTGCTGGTGTCGATCACCCTGGCCACCGGCCTGTCGTGGTTTGCGGTGATGGAGCGCATCGGCACCTGGGTGCTGGCGCTGGGGCCGTTGATGCAGCGCAAGACCCACCAGGCCACCGAGTGGCAGCAGACCCGCGTGATGCGCGAAGAGCGCGAGGAAGTGCGCAAGGTCGATGCGGTCAAGCAGGCCAAGCGCGAGCCGGTCAGGATCGAGCCGCCGCCGGCACCGGTGGTGGAGAAGAGCGAGCGCGCCAAGCGCGATACCCAGATCCCGATGTTCCAGGGCGTGAGCACCGACGGCTCCGACCTGCCGCCGCTGGCCCTGCTGGACGACCCCAAGCCGCAGGCCAAGGGTTATTCGGAAGAGACGCTGGAGACGCTGTCGCGGCAGATCGAGTTCAAGCTCAAGGATTTCCGCATCGAGGCGCAAGTGGTCGGGGCCTATCCCGGCCCGGTGATCACCCGTTTCGAGATCGAGCCGGCCCCGGGCATCAAGGTCAGCCAGATCAGCTCGCTGGACAAGGACATCGCCCGCGGGTTGTCGGTGAAATCGGTGCGTGTGGTGGACGTGATCCCTGGCAAGTCGGTGATCGGCCTGGAAATACCCAACGTCAGCCGCGAGATGATCTTCCTCTCCGAGTTGCTGCGCTCCAAGGAGTACGACAAGTCGGCCAGCCCGCTGACGCTTGCCCTGGGCAAGGACATCGCCGGCCGGCCGACCGTGGCCGACCTGGCGCGCATGCCGCACCTGCTGGTCGCCGGTACTACCGGCTCGGGCAAGTCGGTGGCGGTCAATGCCATGGTGCTCAGCCTGCTGTTCAAGGCCTCGCACAAGGAACTGCGGATGCTGATGATCGACCCGAAGATGCTCGAACTGAGCGTCTACCAGGGCATCCCGCATCTGCTGGCGCCAGTGGTCACCGACATGAAGGAGGCCGCCAACGGCCTGCGCTGGTGCGTGGCCGAGATGGAGCGCCGCTACAAGCTGATGAGCGCGGTGGGCGTGCGCAACCTGGCCGGCTTCAACAAGAAGGTCAAGGACGCCATCGACGCCGGCCAGCCGATGATGGACCCGCTGTTCAAGCCGAACCCGGAACTGGGCGAAGCGCCGCGGCCGTTGGAGACGCTGCCGTTCATCGTGATCTTCATCGACGAATTCGCCGACATGATGATGATCGTCGGCAAGAAGGTCGAAGAACTCATCGCACGCCTGGCACAGAAGGCGCGTGCGGCCGGCATCCATCTGATCCTGGCCACGCAGCGGCCGTCGGTGGACGTGATCACCGGCTTGATCAAGGCCAATATCCCGACCCGCGTGGCGTTCCAGGTCAGTTCCAAGATCGACTCGCGCACCATTCTGGATCAGTCCGGCGCCGAAGCGCTGCTGGGCAACGGCGACATGCTGTATCTGCCGCCGGGTACCGCATTGCCTGATCGTGTGCATGGCGCCTTCGTCAGCGACGAGGAAGTGCATCGCGTGGTCGAGCATCTCAAGGCGAGCGGACCGGTGTCCTACGTCGAAGGCGTGCTGGACGAAGTGCAGACCATGGGCGACGGCACCGTGGTCGGTGCGACCGGCTTGCCGGAAAGCAGCGGCGGTGGCGGCGACGAGTCGGACCCGTTGTACGACGAAGCCTTGCGCATCGTCACCGAGACCCGGCGTGCGTCGATTTCCGGCGTGCAGCGGCGCTTGAAGATCGGCTACAACCGTGCCGCGCGCCTGATCGAGGCGATGGAGGCGGCCGGTGTCGTCAGCCCGCCCGAGCACAATGGCGATCGCACCGTGCTGGCGCCGCCGCCGCCGAAGTAAACGTCGGCGACGTCGCCATGCGTCCGGTTATTGGGCTGCAGCGTCGAAGCTGCGTGTTGCAGGACGCGGCTCTGACTCTCGCGTCCAGGCTGGGATCGAGGTGGCAAGGCTGCAACGGTGTAGAAGCTGAGGATTCAAAAAGGACTCAGACGTCGCAATTGCTGGGCAGGGCGACTGTCGCGTGCAGGTGAGTGATTGCCTCTGGCTGCGTCTGTTCCATCAAAACGCTTGCGCCCGCCAAGCCTGCGCCGCCTGGCGTCAGCCCGGCCCATTGCCGATGCGTTGTCGATCGACGAAGGCCGGCGCGCAGCAATGCAGCATTGTTGGAATTCCATGCCTGTCATTGCCAAGCACAACGGCTACCCTGTGCGTGAGGGGCGCTCCGGCCCGCCGTGATCGAGACCCATGCTGCATCGTCCCGCGTTGTTGCTCGTGTTGCTTCTCTCCGTTCCGCTGCTTGCCCAGGCCGAGTCACAGGCCGAGTCACAGCGAAAGGCCGCGCCTGCTGCAGCCACAGCGCGCACGCAGGCCGACACCAACTACAGCTTCGTGCGCTATCGCGCCGACTACGAAGTGCGTGCCGACGCCAGCAGCGTGGAGACCGACGAGTACGAGATCCTGCTCAAGACCAAATCGGCGGTGGAGCAGTTCAGCCAGGTGCGGCTGAGCTATAGCGAGAAGATGGAAACGCTCGAAGTGCTGCAGGCCTACACCGTCACCGCCGAAGGGCTGCGCCAGGACGTGGCGCCCGACAAGATCTACACCCAGGAAAGCTATTCCAGCGCGGCGGCGGCGATGTATGCCGATCGCAAGGTCAAGGTGGTGGTGTTCCCGAATCTGGCGCCGGGCGCGCGCATCGTCTATCGCGTACGGCGTGCGCAGAACACCCCGTATTTCCCCGGTTATTTCAGCCTGTGGGAGACCTTCAGCGTATTCGCGCAATACGACGATGCGGTGGTCACACTGATGGCGCCGAAGGCATTGCCGATGCATGTGTCGGTGCGCGGCTTGCAGGGCGGGACCAGGCCGGTGGTGCGTGGCGATCAGGCGCGCTGGGAGTGGCGCTATCAGCGCGCCACGCCGATGAAGAACCAGAACTGGAGCGCGGCGACCTGGGAGTTCAGCCCCACCTTGATGGCCAGTACCTTCGACAGCTGGTCGCAGATGGGCCTGGCCTATCACGTCAAGGGCGGCCGCGCCGCGGCGGTGACGCCGGCGATCCAGTCGCTGGCCGATGAGGTCACCCGCGGCATCGACGCGCCGCGGGCGCAGGCCGCTGCGTTGTACGCGTGGGTGGCGCGCAATATCCGCTATGTGGCGGTATACCTGGGCAATGGCGGGCTGGAACCCAACAGCGCCGACAGCATCCTGGCCAACCACTACGGCGACTGCAAGGACCACACCGTGATCCTGGAAGCCTTGCTGGCGGCCAAGGGTATCGCCAGCACCCCCGTGCTGATCGGTGCCGAAGGCGGGCCGACGCTGCCGCCGATCCCGGTGCTCGGCCGCTTCAATCACGCCATCACCTACATCCCGGCGTTCGATCTGTATGTGGATTCGACCAATCCGTACGCGCGCTTCGGCCAGTTGCCGGCCGGCGACCTCGGGGCGCCGGTGGTGCATACGCTGGACGGCAAGGTCACGCATACCCCGCCCAACGACCGCAGGGTCAACCGCTACGTCGCGCGTACCGAGTACCGCTTTACCCCGCAGGGCGGGCTGCACGGCCTGACTACGCTCGACAGCGGGCAGACCGGCGAAGTGGGCTTGCGTGCGATGTTCGTGCAGCTCAATGCGCAGAACCGCAACCGCATCGAGGAGTCGATCATTGCGCAGTCCGGCTTCGATGGCACCGGCGATCTGTTGATCCAGGGCGACCCTTTGGATCTGGATGCGCCGTTCAACTATCGCTACTCCTTCCAGGCCGAGGATGCGGTGGATTTTTCGGTGGTCGGCGGCATGACCTTGCCCGATATGCCCGGTGCCGAATCCACCCGAGGCATCTATACGACCACCTCGGCCGACGACAACCTGACCCCGTTCTACTGCAACGACAGCGTGCGCGAAGAGACCTATGTGGTGAGCTTCCCGGCGACGGTGCCGATCATCGCGATTCCGCGCAGCAGCCGCTTTCGCAACGCTGCTGGCGAGTACGCGGTCGAGTGGACGCGCCAGGGCCAGACGGTGACGGCGGTGCATCGCCTGCAACGCGCGGCAGTACGTGGGCCGCAGGCGCTGTGTCAGCCGCAGGACTACCGCGCGTTCCGCGAGCTCTACCAGCAGGTGCGGCGCGGCTTTCGCGGGCAGATCGTGTACGGCGATCTGTCCAGGGGGCAGACGGCGCAGTGAGATGAATCGACTGCCGGCGGCCGCGATCTGAACGCCTTGTGCAATAGCGCTCGCCCATTCATCCAGGAAGTATCAGAATTCCCGCATACCCTTTCTGGAACACCGCGATGCATCGCCAGCTCCGTTATGCCGTTCTTGCCACCGCCCTGTTCGCCGGCACCGCGTTTGCCGGTGCGCGTCAGGAACTGGACACGTTCACACGTGGCTTGAAGGGGTTGGATGGGCAGTTCACCCAGCGTGTTTCCGATGCGAATGGCCGGGTCAAGGAAAATTCGAGCGGGCGGGTTGCGCTGGCCGCACCGCGTCAGTTCCGCTGGGAATACGCCAAGCCGTACAGGCAGCTGATCGTTGCCGACGGCAAGAAGGTCTGGGTGTTCGATCCGGATCTGGAGCAGGTCACCGTGCGCGCACAGGGCAGCGAAGAACAGAACAGCCCGCTTGTTGCATTGATCGACCCGGCGCTTCTGGACAAGAAGTACGACGTCAGCGAAGAAGCCGCGCCACGCGACGGCCTGCAATGGTTGTCGCTGACGCCCAAGGTGGACACCGACGCCAGCTTCCAGATCGCCTCGCTGGGGTTCGGCAGGGAAGGCCTGGCCAGGATGGAAGTGGTGGACGCGGTCGGCCAGCGCACCGCGATCGGCTTCAGCGGCTGGAAGCGCAATCCGGCGTTTGCTGCAGACACCTTCCGCTATACGCCGGCCAAGGGCGTGGACGTGGTGGGCGACGCGCAGTAGAAGCGTCTGCGGGACGCTCGGGATGAAGGCATGGTGCAGCGAGCGGCTGTGACTGTGAGGGCCGCAGCAGTCGCTGTGGCGCGACCGAGACGCCCTACACAGGGACGATGCCGGCAGCGCTACGGGACTGGCTCGTACGGGATCCACTGACCAACCGTCCGACTCGCCTCCGCTGCCTGGTTGGTCTGGCGTTTGATGAAGAAATCGAGGCCACGTTCGCGCTGGCGTTTGCCCTTCTCGCGCAGGATCAGGATGGTCGGTTCCCAGATGGCTGGGTGGCTGATCAGCTCATCGAAGGCGCGATCGGCTTCCGCCGCTTGCGCTTCGCATCCGGCGATCCGCAGTAGCCGGGCCTGCGCGCGCAATGCGTCCAGGCGCGGTGCAGCCTCCGCCTGCAGCACCCAGTCCACGATCAGCGAGGCGAACTTGTTGTCTTGCATGTGGAGACGGACCCGGTCGATGAAGTCCTGTAACTGGCGCTCGGCCACCATATAGAGCCGCCGGTCGTCGACCTTGCCCTGCAGCTTGGAGATTCCGTAGTGGGTCCATAGCTGCCAGTTGCGTTTCACCTCGCGTTCGAATGCGGCGAAGTTGAAGAATTCGAAGCCACGATCCGTGCGCACAGGATCGATTTCGTTGTTGAACATCCACAAGGTAGAGAACGTATTGCTGCCGGCCGAGCGCAGTTCCCTGCTATAGCCGAGATCGAGCGTGGCCATGGACAGCCGCGCCACTGGGGTGGGCGGCGCATTGCCGGTGCTTGGGTGCGTCCACTGCCGGGCGACGAGACTGGCCGATGCGCGTCCTGCAATCTCCACCCTGGATTGCGCGCTCGAATCCTTCAGCACCATCGTCATGTAGCCTTCGATCGGCGTCTGCGAACGGGAGGTTTCCCGCCGTGCTTTTAAGCCGAGCGATGCCCCCAGGGTGGCGCGGCGCGGTCGGCCGTCCATGTTTCCCACGCGCACGCCGGCAGCGACGCTGAGGCTGGATTCGGTGGCCGAAGCGTTGCGCTCGGCATGGCCGATCAAGCCGACGGTGATGCTGGGGTGGTGCGCCAGCAGCTCCCCCAGAAAGTCGCGCTCGGTCAACCGGCCTGCGTCGCCGCCGGATTGCTCGGCGAGCTGCAGCAAGTGTTCAAACATGGCCAGGAATTGCGCGCGCTGCTCCAGCTCCTGGCCCTTGCCCCGCCGTGGTACGCGGATCTGCACGCCGTGCTCGATGCCCGATTCCTTTTTCATGCGCCACTCGGCTGCGCCCGTAATGCCCACCGGTGCGAGCTCGGTGCCCGGTAGCAGCACGCCCGCGCTAATGCCGGTACTGGCGTTGAACTGCCGCGCCTTCTGCCGCCCGATCTGCAGCGACAACCCGGTCCGCCCCATGTAAATCTCCACCGAGCGATCGGAACTGGTCTGACCGCCCGCGGAGAGTTTCAGTCCCAGGCCGCTGGGGATGATCGCAAGCGCAGCCGACAGCGGCGTCGTGTTGAGTCCGATCACACGTTGTTCGGTGAGACGCAGCTTGTCGCGCCATTCCAGCCGTTCCATCAGGTTGCGCAGGCATTCGAATAGCGCGCGTGGCGACTTGACGCGGGAGGTGTCGCCCTCATGCAGAACGCGGCTGGCATGACCAACGGCCTGATGAAAGTGGTTGCGCGCGACCGACGCCCGTTCTTCATCCAAGGGCGCTGCACCGACCGGCAGGTCGCTCGGCTGTCCGGCGTGGTCGAGCAGGCCGCGTTGGATCAGACGCAGCGTTTCCGGCAGACGCATGCGGCCCGCACGTAATGCAACCCAGGCGGACGCGATCGCCGGATGGCACGCCGCCGGCTGCAGATCGTCGGCCTCGTTCACGGAGGCAGCCACCGAGTGCTGAAGCTCCTGGGCACGCCGTTCGATCGTGCCCAGCACCTTCGCAGTGAAGGTCAGGTCGGTCGCGTTCTGCTCGTGTGGGAGCCATTGCGCGTATTCCAATAGCGCCTGCATTGCCAGTTCGTCCTGCGACGGCATTCGCCCGCCCGCCAGTTGGATCTGGCGGCGCGCGACGAGCCAACGGGTCAAGTGGCCGGCCGCCTCTCGAAAAGCGTCGTTGGCACGCCGCTCAGCGGTAGGAAGCGCTTCGGAGGCGCCGACCTTCATTCCCAACGCAAGGGCGTTGAAGGGATTGAGGGCGCGCTTGCCGCGCCGTCCGCTGCCTGCTACCGCCCATTGCGCAAACATCTGCAGGCATGCGTTGGCGCGCGCATAGGGTGAACCTGCTGCGGTGGTTTCGTAGCCGTTGCGGAACGCATGAAAGGCGCCGCGCTGGGCATCGGTTGCAGACTGCAGGCCCTGCAGCGGCGAGTCCCCATGCACGGCATGGCGCGCTCCCATTTGCGCATCGCCCAGCCAGGTGCGTTCAGCCTGTTCTGCGTCCGGCGTCAGTGCAAGCCGGTGGCTGGCACGCAGATGGACCTGCGCTGCCTCCAGCCATTCCCTGGAGGGGGGCGTGGGTTCTTCGCGCAGCATGTGCGAAAGAACCTGCATGCCGCGCGGGACGCTGGCCAACAGGCCGACGCAGGCGGTGACCGTCTCCATCGGCTGGACCGCCTCGGCAGCGACGCAGACCTGTGGCGACGGGATCAGCTCACGCAAGCGCACCACGCCCAGGCGTCGCAGCACGTTGGCCGCTGCCGTGGCATCGCCCTCGCTGGCGATCGCCAAGGCCTGCAGGGCGATGCGCAATGCGTCGACCGGCTGCAAGGCGTCGGTCCCGAACGCAGCGCTGCGGCCATGCAGACCGTCAGTCCAGGCGCGTAGAACCTGTCGACTCACGAGGTCGATGGTTTCCTCGCGAAAGCCGGGTAGGGTCTCGATCAGTGCCTCCATGGTGTCGGCGACGATATCGGCAGCGACGGGCCGGGCCTCTTCGGCCGGCGGATGTGCGGCTGCATGTTCCACCACGCGCTGCATGTCGCCGTTCGCTGCTTCCAGCGCGCTGACCGTCTGTTCGTGCTGCCACAACTCCTCGGTGTTGATTCGCGACGAATGCCGCGCCTGCTGCAGTTTCGCGTTGACCTGGGCGAGGCGCTCCTGTAGGCGCCGCGCATTTCGCTGACAGCGCTCGGCATGCGTGCGTTGCAGGGTCAGCATGTTCTCGTCGCGTGCCAGCCGTGTGCGCAGTGCCTCGATTTCCTGGTTCCGCTCTGCAGCAAGGTGCGAGCCGAGCGTGCGAGGCGCCAGCCTGTTGGTAGAGCTGCTTGCTTGATCTGACTGCAACGCATCGCGCGCTTGCGCATACGCGCTCCGCAATTGATCGATCTCCGCGTTGGCATCCGCAAGTGCTTGCTCTGCTTGTGCTGCCTGCGCCGAGCCGCGGCCGAAAAAGACCGCTTTGGCCAGCGTATCGCCGCGCGCACGCGCCTGCTGCACTGCGTGTTCGAGCCGAGTGCAGGTGCGCTGCAGCTGTAAGCGATCGACGCCCTGCTGCGCGTTGGCCGAGGGTGGGCCGGCGTGCGCTGCGACAGCACGCGACGGCTGATCGCCCGGTAGCGCGTTCAATGCAGCGCGCGCGGAGAGAATGTCCGACTCGAGATCGTGGATTGCGGCCGCCACCGCATCAGTTTGCAGATGACATCCCTGCAGCTGTTGCAGCAGTTCGGCGCGTTCGCGCGTCAGCACGTGGATGCTGTCGCTAAGGTTGGCGGCGCGCCGGGCTCTCAAGGCCAACTGCTCGCGTGCAGCCTGTAGCGTTTGTGCATGCGCGTAGATCAGTTCGTCCTGGCGACGCCGGGAGATGCGTGCGGCCAAGTCGAGGTTGGATTGCTCCATGCGGGCGATCAGCGCCTCGTTGAGATCCTGGCTGGCGTTGGACAGCAGCGGGGGCGCTCGCAGATCACGTGCGGGATCGGCGTTGCGATCCGATGGACCGGCTAGTCTGTCCTGCTCGCACTGCAACGAGGAGTAGCGCAGCAGCGCCGTATGTGGTTTTGGCGAACCGCTACTGAGGCCCAATCGCTCTGCGGCCTTCCTGCAGGGCCGCGGGAGAGCATGTTTGCGTTTGGGGGCGGTCTTCAATCCGGGCTCCAAGACGCTTGGCTGTCTCGCTTGCTCAAGCAGCGTCGCGGACCAACCCAGCGGATCGTCCTGGGCCTGGATCAGTTCCGCCTCGAACGCGCATGGGTCCGGAGTCGCCAATTTGTTGTGCGTCTGCCGCTTCGCCGAAGGTCTGGATGGATGCGAGATGGTCTCGGCCATCCCGGGAAGGCAAGCGGTGATGACAGAGGGGCGAAGCGGAATGCGGGGCATGGTGAAATCCGTACGCTGAACGTTCCGCTTGCGCTGGCGCAGCTCGCGGCCGATGCGGGTGCAGGCAAGCGATGACATGCGATCACTTGTTACTGAGTAACAGTATTGCGCTGCGCATTCGATGCGGTGCACCTGCGCGAAGTGGTCGCTTGGAAAGAGAACGTCGGCGTCGCTGCCAGCGATGGTCGAACACTGCGTTGTGGAGCGTCCCTCAGGCGCAGGCGGTAGAATGAAGGGGTGAGCAAAGCCAAACGTCCCGACTCGATCACACCCGATCTGCTGCATGTCGATCGCAGCGCCATGGGGCCCCTGGCAGAGCGGATGCGGCCGCGCACGCTTGACGAGATGGTGGGGCAGAAGCGCTTGCTGGCTCCCGACAGCGCCTTGCGGCGCGCGGTCGAATCCGGGCGCGTGCACTCGATGATCCTGTGGGGTCCGCCGGGATGCGGCAAGACCACATTGGCCTTGTTGCTGGCGCGCTACGCAGACGCCGAATTCAAGGCGATCTCGGCCGTGCTGTCCGGCCTGCCGGAAGTGCGGCAGGTGCTGGCAGAGGCGGCGCAGCGTTTTGCCGGTGGCCGCCGCACCGTGTTGTTCGTCGATGAGGTGCATCGCTTCAACAAGGCGCAGCAGGATGCGTTCTTGCCGCATATCGAACGCGGCACGATTCTGTTCGTCGGTGCGACCACTGAAAACCCGTCCTTCGAGTTGAACTCAGCGTTGTTGTCGCGCTGCCGCGTGCATGTGCTGGAAGGCGTGTCGCCGCAGGACATCGTCGAGGCCTTGCAGCGTGCCTTGCGCGATGCCGAGCGCGGCTTGGGGACCGAGACGATCCAGGTCAGCGAAGCTTCGCTGCTGGAAATCGCCAGCGCCGCCGACGGCGATGTGCGTCGGGCCCTGACGCTGTTGGAAATTGCTGCGGAACTGGCGGCAGGCGAGGGTGGCGAGATTACGCCGCAGACGTTGCTGCAGGTGCTGGCCGACCGTACGCGCCGCTTCGACAAGAACGGCGAGCAGTTCTACGACCAGATTTCGGCGTTGCATAAGTCCGTGCGCAGCTCCAACCCGGATGCAGCGCTGTACTGGCTGACGCGCATGCTCGATGGCGGGTGCGACCCGGCGTATCTGGCGCGTCGCTTGACCCGCATGGCGATCGAGGACATCGGACTGGCCGATCCGCGCGCGCAGAGCATGGCGCTGGAAGCCTGGGACATCTACGAGCGCCTCGGCAGCCCGGAAGGCGAGTTGGCATTCGCACAGCTGGTGCTGTATCTGGCCAGCACTGCCAAATCCAACGCCGGCTATGCTGCCTTCAATCAGGCCAAGGCCGAAGTGCGCGCCACCGGCACGCAGGAGGTGCCGCTGCATCTACGCAACGCACCGACCAAGCTGATGAAGACGCTGGGTTACGGCCAGGATTATCAGTACGACCATGATGCCGAGGGCGGTATCGCGCTGGATCAGACCGGCTTCCCGGATGCCATGGGCGAGCGCGTGTACTACAACCCGGTGCCGCGCGGGATGGAGATCAAGCTGAAGGAAAAGCTCGATCGGCTGCGCGAGGCGCGCGCGCAGGCACGGGCTGACAAGGCCGGCAAGCCCGCGGCATAATCGGCCGCACAGGAGATGGCATTCCTCCTCGAACCGCACGCACCCGCGCGCTGATGATGCCTGCCCACCCCCGCCGGGGCGGCAGGCCTGTGCCCCGGCATCGCTCTTGACTCAGGAAGGATGACGCCGATGTCGCACACTATTTTTTCGAAAGCACGCTCCGGTCGCGGGGTACGCGCATGAACGCACCGGTGTGGTGGCAACAGCTGTTGCTGGCCATGACCGGTGGTGCACTGGGATCCGGTTTGCGTTTTGCGATCGGTGCCTCGTTGATCCAACGCTTCGGTACCGTCTTCCCGTGGGGAACGCTGACGGTGAACCTGCTCGGGTCGTTCGTTGCCGGCGTGTTGCTGGTCTGGCTGGATGCGCGCGGGCCATCGAGCTGGCCGCTGCGGGCCTTGTTGATCGTTGGGGTGATCGGTGGGCTGACCACGTTTTCGTCGCTGATGATGGAGTGCCTGGTATTCGCGCGCACCGACCGCTCGACGATGATCGGCATCTATCTGGCGGTGACCTTGCTGGCTGGACTGGCGCTGGTCTTCGCAGGTGCGCGGATCGGTCAATGGCTGGTGACGCGCTGAGCGCGGCCGCCTAGAGCGTGTTATGAACTTTGAAAGAGCGTGGCTGCATTTCCAAGCATCAGAATCGTGAAGACAACAAAGTGCAAACCGGCCAAGGTTTCCGG
>NZ_MDSK01000030.1 GCF_002940205.1 Xanthomonas arboricola pv. guizotiae | reverse complement strand
CATTCTTCGTCGGAAATATCGGTCGGATATGGCTTACGAGGCTTCATCCGTATACGTTAGCGTGACAAGAGCAAAGTTCATAACACGCTCTAAGGCAAGACCGGATTCATCGCTGCACGTTGTGCCATGCGGTCTCACTTGCCGATACAAAAACTCGAAAAGATCTTGCCGAGCAAATCATCGGCGCTGATCTTGCCGGTGATCTCGCCAAGCGCTTCGTGTGCCAGGCGCAGTTCTTCGGCGGCCAGTTCGAGTTGCTCGAAACCCAGTTCCAGATCGGCGGCGTCCGCATGTTGTTCGGCGCGGCGCAGGGCCTCGATGTGGCGGGTGCGGGCGGAGAATTCGCCATCGACGCTTTCCGCGCCATCGCCGAGTGCAAGGTCGCGCAGGCGGGTGTGCAACTGCTCCAGTCCCAGTCCGGTCACGGCCGAGACGGCGATCGCATCGGCATCGAGGGGTGCGGCACCGGTCAGCAGATCGCACTTGTTGTGGATCCACAGCTGACGCGGCACTGCGTCGATGGCATCGCCGATCGCATCGCGTGCAGCCTGCGGGTCGCGTGCATCCAGCACCACCAGCGCCAGATCGGCGCGCGCAAGTTCGGCGCGCGCACGGCGCATGCCTTCGCGTTCGATCGCATCGCCGCCATCGCGCAGGCCTGCGGTATCGACCAGGGTCAACTCGAATCCGTCGAGCTGGATCGCTTCGCGCAAGGTGTCGCGGGTGGTACCGGCAACATCGGTGACGATCGCCCGGTCGCTACCGGCGAGCGCGTTGAGCAACGAACTCTTGCCGGCGTTGGGCGGGCCGATCAGCACCGCGTGCAGGCCGTCGCGTAGCTTGCGTCCGCGTTCGGCATCGCGCAGCAATTGTGCAAGCAAGCTGCGCGCCTGGCTCAAGCCGTCGCGTATTTGGTTGCCGCCCAGCGTCTCCAGTGGCTCATCGGCAAAATCGATCGCCGCTTCCACATGGATACGCAGGCGGGTAAGGCCGTCGCTGAGCGCATCGACACGCTGCGAAAATACGCCGTCCAGCGATCTGCGCGCAGCACGTGCCGCGCGCAGATCGCCGGCGGCGATCAGATCGGCGATGGCTTCGGCCTGCGCCAGATCGAGTTTGCCGTTGAGAAAGGCGCGCTCGCTGAACTCGCCAGCACGTGCCTGGCGGGCACCCAATGCAATGCAACGGGCGACCAGCTGCCGCAACAGCACCGGGCTGCCATGGCCTTGCAGCTCGACGACGTCTTCGCCGGTAAAGCTATGCGGCGCGTTGAACCACAGCGCGATGCCGTCATCGATCACCACGCCCTGCGCATCGCGGAAGCGTGCGTAGTGCGCATGCCGCGGTTGCAGACGCGCAATGCCCAATTGCGCTGCGATCTGCAGCGACTGCGGCCCAGACAAGCGCACGATGCCTACGCCACCGGTTCCGGCAGCACTGGCGATGGCAACGATGGTGGAGGTGGAAGACGACATCGGCACTGCTCTGACGTGGGTTGAAAAGAAATTGTCTATGCAAACGACTGCGCGACCGCCAGCGGCGTATTAGCCGTGCGCGGGTTTTTCCGGATCACCCATCCGTGCCGACAAGATCGCGCCCTGCCGGCGGCTCCGCATAACCTCGTGGCGGCCACCTTGCGTCACAGCGATTGCAACCGTGTGCGTGCCTGCGCGGCGCCGCTGCCTTGCGGCTGCAATTCCAGGTAGATGGAATAGGCCTTGCGCGCCTTGTCGCGATCGCCGGCTTTTGCGTAGGCATCGCCGAGATTGAGATAGGCCACCGCACGCGACGGATCGATCTTCAAGGTGTTTTCCAGCCAGCGCGCAGCTTCGGCGAAGCGCCCCTGGCGGTAATACACGAAGCCCAGGTTGTTGGCCGCCAACGCGAAGTCGGGACGCAGCTTCAGCGCTTCGGCAAATTGCTCGGCTGCATCGGCGTAACGTTTTTCCTTATACAGCTGCAGGCCGCGTTCGTTGGCCAATTGCGCGCGTTGGCGGTCGCTGCTCTTCACCGCGGTGGGTAACACCAACGTGGCTTCGCCACCTTGCAGGGTTTTCACCGTGACCGGCGCTGCATTGGCGACCGTACCGATTGTAGCCGTCGCGGGACGCGCAGCATCCACGCGCCCGTTGAGTGCGATCGCATCGGCGGACAACTGCGCGGTGCCGGCGGTCAGGAACTCTTCGCCGCTCGGTACCTGGAACACGAACTCGCCGCCCTGCGAGCCGGGCAGGCTGCCGAATGCCGGGGTCTGCGCCGAGACTGCCGACACCGCCGGTGCGACATAGGCCGCCAGTTCGGTGCCGGTGATCAGGCCATCGCCATTGAGGTCGCCCTTGCCCGCCAGCGCCTGCAGCAGCACCCAGGTAAACACCGAATGCCCGTTCGGGCCGCTGTCGGCCACCTGCTGATCGGCGCCGCCGGCAGTGAGCATCTGGCGGGCGATGCGCCGCGCGTTCTCGCGCAGGTAGGCGCTGGACGTCGGCCCGCCGCGCGTCAGCCCCAGTCCGCTATAGCAGGCATCCATCACGAACAGCACATGCTTGGCCTGCAGGCTTTCGGCGATGTTCTGCAGGTCGCTCATCGCGATCGCATCGCTGGCCAGCTGCTGCGGATCCGAGTCGACCGGAATGATGTAGCCCAGGTCGCGCCCGGATGCCAGCCGGCGCGTGGCGCCATGCCCGGCGAAGAACACGAACACGCGGTCATTGGTCTGCGCGCGACCTTCGCCAAGACGGTCATGAAATGCGGCGAGGATATTGTTGCGCGTCGCCTCGCCGTTCTTGAGCACGATCACCTGCGATGACGGAAATCCCAACGGCCCGGTCAAGGCACTGGCGATCGCCTGCGCATCGTTGGCCGCATATTCCAGCTTGGGCCAGTACGCGTAATCGTCGATGCCGATCACGATCGCCCATGATTTCGCGTAGCCGGTGGTCACCGTGGCGTCGGCCACCGCGCTGGGTGCGCGCGCCACCGAAAAGTCGCGGCCATTCCAGCCGGCGAACTGGTAACCGTCGGCGATCAGACGATCAAGAATCTGCGGCAGCGCTTTGATTGCGCGGTCGTGGATGTCGTGAAACAACACGATGCCGCGCTGCTCCTTGTTCACCTGCTCCAGCACGCGTTGCACGATGGATTCCGGCACCGGGTCGGCCCAGTCCATCGAGTCGATGTTCCACATGATCGATTCCAGACCGGCTTCGCCCAGCAGCTGCAAGCCCTCTGCATTGCGTGCGCCATACGGAAACCGGAACAGCGGCGCGCGCTTGTCGTCTACCGCACGCAGCAAGGTGTCGGTATCCAGCACATGGCTGCGCAACGCATCTCCGGTGGTCTTGGACAACTGCGCATGGGTCAGGCTGTGGTTGCCCACCGCATAACCTTCTTCCATCAGCGTGTGGCTGATCTTGGATAACGGCGCGAGTGTCGGCTTGCCCTGCGCGTCCAGGCTGCCCAGGTTGCGGCCCACTTCGAAGAACACGCCCGGCACGTCGTAGCGTTTGAGGATGGCCGCGATCTCCTCGGTATAGGCCTTGTGCGGGCCATCGTCGAAGGTCAGCACCACCGTCCTGGGCGGCAGGTCGCGGCCGAAGATCTCGCTGTCGCTATCGCGCGCGGAGACCGGGTACGGCTCCACCACGCCATGATCGCGCAGGATCTTTTCGCGCGTGTACAGGCTGCGCAGATGCGCCACGTAGTCGTCCCACTTCTCGCGCTTGGGCACGATCGCGCGGCTGCGATCGAAGCGGCTGAAAATCTGCGTCAATTCCTTGTTGTAGCTGCGCTCGATCTCGTCCAGCGCTTCCAGATCCTCACCGATGCGCTGATGCAGCTTCACTGCCGGCAGTGCCGAATCGCGGCCAATGCGTGCGTGCAGGTCGCGCAACACTTCGGCAAACGCCAGGCGGTCGGCATCGTAGAGATCCGGTGCCGATTCGATCTCGTCCAGCACCGTGGCGATGGTTGCGAAGCGACGCGCTGCGTTCGACGTCAGCACCGTCTCGAATCGCGCAGCGATGCGTTCGCGCTGCTGGAGGTTTTCATGGAACAGCTGCTGCCCCACGCTGCTGGAGGTGGCGCGGTCGCGTGGCGTCTGGGCATCCGCATCGGCCAGCAACGCGATGATGCGGCGATGCCGGTCCAGTTGCTCGCGCAGCTGCGCGATCAGTGCGGGTGCGTCGTCGTTGTCGGTTTCGGCTGGCGCACCAGTGGCTGCAGGCGCAGCGGTGCTGGCAGCAGACGCTGCCTCGCCGGCGGTCTGCTTGCCGCAGCCGGCCATCGCCAGCATTCCGGCGCAAGCGGCGCACAGCAACAGGCGATACAGCGGCGATGACATCACGACGGCGTCCTTGGCGATGAAGACAACAGGGCAGACAGCAACTGCGGCGACATGCAGAAAGCCCGCCTTGCGGCGGGCTCTGTGCAACTGCGCTTACTTGGCGTTGGCCTGGATGATCTTGCTCGGCTT
Organism: Xanthomonas arboricola pv. guizotiae; assembly: GCF_002940205.1. Taxonomy (GTDB): domain Bacteria; phylum Pseudomonadota; class Gammaproteobacteria; order Xanthomonadales; family Xanthomonadaceae; genus Xanthomonas; species Xanthomonas arboricola_C. Next base: position 62,772 of record NZ_MDSK01000030.1, on the reverse strand, counting down.
CTCGCCGTGCTGGCGGATCATCCACCACTGGATCAACAGACCCAGGCCGCCGTTGACCACCCAGTACAGCACCAGGCCGGCCGGCATGAAGGCCATCATGACGCCGAACACCAGCGGCATGAACTGCATCATCTTGGCCTGCATCGGGTCCATGCCCGGGGTCGGGGTCAGCTTCTGCGTGGCCCACATGATGGCGATGTTGAGCAGCGGCAGGATGAAGTACGGATCGCGCGCGGTCAGATCCTGGATCCAGCCCAGCCACGGCGCCTGGCGCAGTTCCACCGATTCCACCAGCACCCAGTACAGCGCGAAGAAGATCGGCATCTGGATCAGCAGCGGCAGGCAGCCGCCCATCGGGTTGATCTTTTCCTTCTTGAACAGCTCCATCGTCGCCTGCTGGTACTTGACGCGATCGTCGCCGTAACGCTCCTTCAGCTGCGCCAGGCGCGGCTGGAAGCGGCGCATCTTGGCACCGGACTTGTACTGCGCCGCCGACAGCGGATACAGCGCCAGGCGCAGCAGCACCACCAGGCCGATGATGGCCCAGCCCCAGTTGTGCAGGAAGCTGTGCAGATGGCTCAGCACCCAGAACAGGCCCTGGCCGATGATGGCCATGATCGAGAAGCGGCTGTAGTCGACCACGCGGTCCAAGCCCTTCACGTCTTCCTTGGCGATCAGGCTGACCAGCTTCGGACCCACCCACAGGCGCGCTTCGGTGGTCGCGGTCTGGCCCGGCGCCACGGTGAAGGCCGGGCCACGCAGTTCGGCCACGTCACGCGGGCCGTCCTGGTTCAGCACGTACAGCGAGGCCTGGTCCTTCTGAGGGATCCACGCGGTAAAGAAGTGGTGCTGCAGCAACGCCACCCAGCCACCGGTGATCTGGCGATTGAGGCCACCGTCGTCCATGTAGTCCTTGAACGCGCGACGCTCGTAGCCTTCCTGCGGGCTGTACCAGGTCGCCCCGTTGAAGCTGAAGGAATCCGGGTTGGTCATGCCGCGGCTGAGGATGGTCGGCACCCGGCTCAGCTTGCGGAACACGTAGCCGGTCCACCGCGCGCCACTCTTGTTGATCACCTCGTCCTTGATCGAGATCGCGTAGCGACCGCGCTCCAGGGTGAAGGTGCGGCGGATCGACACGCCGTTGGGGCCATTCCACACGAACGGCACCGCCAGGGTGTTCTGGCCCTTGGCCAGTTCGAATGCGGTGCCCGGCTGTTCGGCGCGGAAGCCGCCCACCCCCGGTACCGGCGAATGCTCGCTGGCCCAGCCGCTGGTGGCGTTGTACGGGTGCGCCGGGTCCTCGGTCAGCAGGCTGACCGGCGCGGTGCCGTCCTTGGTCTGCGGAAACTGCAACAGTTCGGCATCCAGCACGCTGCGGCCATCCAGCTTCAGGCGCAGCACGTCCGAGGTCAGGGTGATCACCGGCGCAGCGCCGGCAGCGGCCGGCGTCGCGGCAGTCGTGCTGGTCGCCGGTACGGCGCCCGGCACGCCTGCCTGCGGAATGGCCTGGGCCGCCGGCACATTGGCCGACGGTGCCGCAGCGTCCAGATCGCGCGCAGCCGGCACCGACTGCGTCGCCGCAACCACCGGCGCATTGGCGGCGGCCTTATCCTTGCCCCACTCCATCCACAGCAGCGCCGCGACCATCAGCCAGGCAAAAATCAGGAAAACACGGGTCTGGTTCATCGGGCAGCAACTCGCTCAGTCGGAACTGGGTTCCGGCTCTGTCGGGGAAAGGGAGGATGGGTGCAGCGTCCTGGCGGGCGGCATTGTGCCGGGCGCAGCAGGCAGGGGCAATGCGCCGGCACGGCGCAGCAGACGCAGGAAGGCGTCGCGAATCTGTGGATTGGTCGCTTTTGCGGCTGCCGAGCGCGCCACAATCACGTAGTCGCCGCCGGCAAGCTCGGGCAGCAGATGCCGCATGGCATCGCGCAATACACGTTTGATCCGGTTACGTCCCACCGCACGTGGATCGACCTTGCGCGATACCGCCATGCCCAGGCGCGGCGGCGTATCGCCGGTCCGCCAGTGCAGGCTGAGCAACGGGTCCGAGGTACGAAGTGCAGTATCGAAAACGACCGTATATTGCGCACGCGTACGAACCCGCGCAGAGCGAGGAAATCGCCTGCACGGGTTCGATGCGTTCACGTTAAGGACTGCCTCGGCCGCAGGGAGCGGCGCGGCAATCAAGCGCTCAGGCGCTTGCGGCCCTTGGCGCGGCGGCGAGCCAGGATCTTGCGGCCGTCGGCGGTTGCCATACGTGCGCGGAAGCCATGGTCGCGTGCTCGCTTGAGGTTGCTGGGTTGGAAAGTACGCTTGGTGGCCATGGGGCCCTCTGCATGATTGGAGACGAATAGAACCGGCAATTCTATAGGGTCCGCAGAGGTCGGGTCAACTCCCCGGAGACGTTAGCGGAGGTGACGACGGTCAAGCCCTGTGGATGGACCTGTGAATAAGTCTGGGAAAACCCTGCCCTCGGTGCTAGTCTGGCGCATCCTCTTTTCACTACCGGGCTGCGAGCACGGCGCTTTTCTGCGCGCCGCAGCCAGCAACAGATGATCATACTTTGATGGATGCTTGGCCCCGCTGCCTGGAACGTCTCGAAGCCGAATTCCCGCCCGAGGACGTCCACACCTGGTTGAAACCCCTGCAAGCCGAAGACCGCGGCGACAGCATCGTGCTGTATGCGCCGAATGCCTTCATCGTCGACCAGGTCCGCGAGCGCTACCTGCCGCGCATCCGCGAACTGGTGGCGTATTTCGTCGGCAACGGCGAAGTGGCGCTGGCGGTCGGCTCGCGCCCACGTGCGCCGGAACCGCAGCCGGCACCGATGGCCGCGCCCAGCGCGCCGGTCGCGGCGCCGATCGTGCCGTTCGCCGGCAATCTGGATTCGCATTACACATTCGCCAACTTCGTCGAGGGCCGCAGCAATCAGCTCGGTCTGGCCGCCGCGGTCCAGGCCGCGCAGAAGCCTGGCGACCGCGCGCACAACCCGCTGCTGCTGTACGGCAGCACCGGCCTGGGCAAGACCCACCTGATGTTTGCCGCCGGCAATGCGCTGCGCCAGGCCAATCCGGCCGCCAAGGTGATGTATCTGCGCTCGGAACAGTTCTTCAGCGCGATGATCCGGGCGTTGCAGGACAAGGCGATGGACCAGTTCAAACGCCAGTTCCAGCAGATCGATGCGCTGCTGATCGACGACATCCAGTTCTTCGCCGGCAAGGACCGCACGCAGGAAGAGTTCTTCCACACCTTCAACGCGCTGTTCGATGGCCGCCAGCAGATCATCCTGACCTGCGACCGCTACCCGCGTGAGGTCGAAGGCCTGGAGCCGCGGCTGAAGTCGCGCCTGGCCTGGGGCCTGTCGGTGGCGATCGACCCGCCCGATTTCGAAACCCGTGCGGCGATCGTGCTGGCCAAGGCGCGCGAGCGCGGCGCCGAGATTCCGGACGACGTGGCGTTTTTGATCGCCAAGAAGATGCGCTCCAACGTGCGCGACCTGGAAGGGGCGCTCAACACGCTGGTGGCACGCGCCAACTTCACCGGCCGCTCGATCACGGTGGAATTCGCCCAGGAGACGCTGCGCGACCTGTTACGCGCCCAGCAGCAGGCGATCGGCATCCCCAACATCCAGAAGACCGTGGCGGACTACTACGGCCTGCAGATGAAGGATCTGCTCTCCAAGCGGCGCACCCGCTCGCTGGCGCGTCCGCGCCAGGTGGCGATGGCGCTGGCCAAGGAGCTGACCGAACACAGCCTGCCGGAGATCGGCGACGCCTTCGCCGGCCGCGACCACACCACCGTGCTGCATGCCTGCCGGCAGATCCGCACGCTGATGGAGGCCGACGGCAAGCTGCGCGAGGACTGGGAAAAGCTGATTCGCAAGCTCAGCGAGTAAGCCGGCAACGGTCTTGACGGCCCGCTTGGAGAAAAGCGTGGAAACGTTGGGGTCAAATGCGGGAGAATCTGTGGATAACGTTGCCTCGCGGGTCGGGCGGAAAACTATCCACAGGTTTTACCGTTAGACCAGGGGTACTAGTCCAACGACTTTCAGGCGCCAATTTTTCTTTGGAAACAAACAGTTATGGTGGTTATCCGCTGAAAACGGCCCTACCATCACCACCAAGCTTTTGATTTATTCCATTATCTTTTAAAGCATAGGGGCACGGAACCACATGCGTTTTACACTGCAGCGCGAAGCCTTCCTCAAACCATTGGCTCAGGTGGTCAATGTGGTCGAACGCCGTCAAACCCTGCCGGTTCTCGCCAATCTGCTGGTGCAGGTCAAGGACGGACAGGTCTCGTTTACCGGTACCGACCTGGAAGTGGAAATGATCTCGCGCACGATGGTGGAAGACGCGCAGGACGGCGAAACCACGATCCCGGCGCGCAAGTTGTTCGACATCCTGCGTGCCCTGCCCGACGGCAGCCGCGTCACCATCTCGCAGACCGGCGACAAGGTCACGGTGCAGGCCGGGCGTAGCCGCTTCACCCTGGCCACGCTGCCGGCCAACGATTTCCCGTCGGTGGATGAAGTCGAAGCCACCGAGCGCGTTGCGGTGCCGGAAGCGGCGTTGAAGGAGCTGATCGAGCGCACTGCGTTCGCCATGGCCCAGCAGGACGTGCGCTACTACCTCAACGGCTTGCTGTTCGACCTGCGCGAAGGCTTGCTGCGCTGCGTAGCCACCGATGGCCACCGTCTGGCGCTGTGCGAGACCGAGCTGGAGAAATCCGGCGGTGCCAAGCGCCAGATCATCGTGCCGCGCAAGGGCGTAACCGAGCTGCTGCGCCTGCTGGAAGCTGCAGATCGCGAAGTGGAGCTGGAAGTCGGTCGCAGCCATATCCGCGTCAAGCGTGGCGATGTCACCTTCACCTCCAAGCTGATCGACGGCCGCTTCCCGGATTACGAGGCGGTGATTCCGATCGGCGCCGATCGCGAGGTCAAGGTGGACCGTGAAGCACTGCGCGCATCCTTGCAACGTGCGGCGATCCTGTCCAACGAGAAGTACCGCGGCGTGCGGGTGGAAGTCTCGCCGGGTCAGCTGAAGATCAGCGCGCACAATCCGGAGCAGGAAGAAGCGCAGGAAGAAATCGAGGCCGACACCAAGGTCGACGATCTGGCCATCGGCTTCAACGTCAACTACCTGCTGGACGCGCTGTCTGCACTGCGCGACGAGCACGTGGTCATCCAGCTGCGCGATGCGAACTCGTCGGCGCTGGTGCGCGAGGCCAGCAGCGAGAAGTCCCGCCACGTGGTGATGCCGCTGCGGCTCTGACGCCACGTTCCACGTGGAACACGGAGAGCCCGGCGAAAGCCGGGCTCTTCGTTTTGACGGTCGAGAGCGCTGAGTCCGCTGCGATGTGAGGCTTTGGGACGCTTGAGCGTCTTTGGGCATCCGCTTTTGCGCTGGTATCAGGTGCCGAAACGGCTTGGTGCCTTAGCTGGAGCTGCCCTGCCTTGAGGCATGATCCTTGGAGTGGCAGCGCCGCACGGTCACCAAGCCAAGGCCGGTTGGATAGACGCCACTCCCGGGTAGCCAGACTTCAACGACCGGACAGGCGCATTGGTTGGTTTGCTTGGATTGACGTGCCTGAGTTCGGAGCCGGGCGTTATCAAAAAGGGGCATGAGCCTGGTCCGCTGCTGTCGCCGGCATGGTTGCTTGGCTCATTTTTGATTGGAGGCATCCCAAAGGATCAGCGAGCTGTCTCGCCTAGGGAATGTGCCACGTGAGATCGGCGTGCTCCGCGCAAGCAGGTAACCCACCCGGGACCTGTCGAGTTACGAAGACTCTGTTGGCAGGTCCACGGAGTGCACGTGGAACAACGTACTTCTCCTCATGCCACCAACCGATATTGGCAAAGCTGGCTTTGTCGCAGCCTTAGTGAGATTCGGCAGTCATGCGCGCTGCGGTTTTGTCGTCCGGGGGAAGTTACCCTTACTGGAGTTAGCCTGAACCAGTTCATCAAAAGCCAAGTGGTCGATCCGGACCAGCACGCACAGCGATGTCTGATGTGAGCGTTCTCCCCTCGTTTTTGACTTATGCACATCGAGCTTTGCTTTTAAATCTATAAATAATTTAAGAGCTTGGTGGTGATGGTAGGCCCAGATTTGGCCAGAAACTACCCTATGTGTTTGTTTTTAAATGACTTTTAGGTCGCGAAACCCTGTGTTTAGACCCCTGCGGAGGGGGCGATACCCTGTGGATAAGCGGGAGACGTTGCTCAGCCCTGGTTTTTATCCACAGGTTGCCCCCTGTCTGTCCCGCAGGTCGCTTCACGTCTGCACGGGCAGGATCCACATCGATCACGTATCCTCCGCTCCGACCGGGATGCCGGATCACAGCGCAGAGCAGACCGATCGATGCACGTAGTGCGGTTGTCCATCCATCGACTTCGTCGTTTCGAGACCGTCGACCTCCACCCTGCCAGTTCCTTGAACCTGCTGACCGGCGATAACGGCGCGGGCAAGACCAGCGTGCTGGAAGCATTGCATCTGATGGCCTATGGCCGCAGTTTTCGTGGCCGTGTGCGCGACGGGCTGATCCAGCAAGGCGCCGGCGATCTGGAAGTCTTCGTGGAGTGGCGCGAAGGAACCGCTGCGGTGGAGGAACGCACGCGGCGGGCGGGCCTACGCCACAGCGGCCAGGAGTGGACCGGCCGGCTGGATGGCGAAGATGTTGCCCAGCTGGGCGCCTTGTGTGCCGCGCTGGCTGTCGTGACCTTCGAGCCCGGCAGCCATGTGTTGATCAGCGGCGGCGGTGAGCCGCGGCGGCGCTTCCTCGATTGGGGGCTGTTCCACGTGGAACCTGATTTTCTGACGCTTTGGCGGCGCTATGCGCGAGCGCTCAAACAGCGCAACGCCTTGCTCAAGCAGGGCGCACAGCCGCGCATGCTCGATGCCTGGGATCACGAACTCGCCGAATCCGGCGAAACGCTGACATCGCGTCGCCTTCGCTATCTGGAACGCCTGCAGGAGCGATTGATTCCGGTCGCAACCGCGATCGCCCCGTCGCTCGGGCTGTCCGCGCTGACGTTCGCACCGGGCTGGAAGCGCCATGAGGTGTCGTTGGCCGACGCGCTGCTACTGGCCCGCGAGCGTGATCGTCAGAACGGCTACACCTCGCAAGGGCCGCACCGGGCCGATTGGGCGCCAGCCTTCGATGCATTGCCGGGCAAGGATGCGCTCTCCCGCGGCCAGGCAAAGCTCACCGCCCTCGCCTGCCTGCTGGCACAGGCCGAAGACTTTGCCCACGAGCGCGGCGAATGGCCGGTGATCGCCCTGGACGACCTGGGCTCGGAGCTGGACCGCCACCACCAGGCTCGCGTGCTGCAGCGCCTGGCGTCCGCACCGGCGCAGGTACTGATCACCGCAACCGAAATGCCGCCCGGCCTGGCCGAATCCGGCAAGCTATTGCATCGGTTCCACGTGGAACACGGCGAAGTGGCCGTGTTGACACCCCCCGCGTAACCGTCGGCGGCGCAGGTGGGCCGACTGGTATAATTTCTGCGCTATCCCCCTTTTCCCACGGTGCGATGCGGCTCCTGTCGCCTGCGCCCGTGTTGTGGAGCTAACGGCACACGCATGACCGACGAACAAAACACCTCGCCCACCCCCAACGGCACCTACGACTCCAGCAAGATCACCGTGCTGCGGGGCCTGGAAGCCGTCCGCAAGCGCCCCGGCATGTACATCGGCGATGTCCATGACGGGACCGGCCTGCATCACATGGTGTTCGAGGTGGTCGACAACTCGGTCGACGAAGCCCTGGCCGGCCATGCCGACGACATCGTGGTCAGGATCCTGGTCGATGGCTCGGTGGCGGTGTCCGACAACGGCCGCGGCGTGCCGGTCGACATCCACAAGGAAGAAGGCGTCTCGGCGGCGGAGGTGATCCTCACCGTGCTGCATGCCGGCGGCAAGTTCGACGATAACAGCTACAAGGTGTCCGGCGGCCTGCACGGCGTGGGCGTGTCGGTGGTCAATGCGCTGTCCGAGCACCTGTGGCTGGACATCTGGCGCGACGGCTTCCACTACCAGCAGGAATATGCGCTGGGCGAGCCGCAGTATCCGCTCAAACAGCTGGAAGCCTCGACCAAGCGCGGCACCACGCTGCGCTTCAAGCCGTCCGTGGCCATCTTCAGCGACGTCGAGTTCCATTACGACATCCTGGCACGCCGCCTGCGCGAGCTGTCTTTCCTCAATTCGGGCGTCAAGATCACCCTGATCGACGAGCGCGGCGACGGCCGTCGCGACGATTTCCACTACGAAGGCGGCATCCGCAGCTTCGTCGAGCATCTGGCGCAGTTGAAATCGCCGCTGCACCCGAACGTGATCTCGGTGACCGGTGAGCACAATGGCATCGTGGTGGACGTGGCCCTTCAATGGACCGACGCTTACCAGGAAACCATGTACTGCTTCACCAACAACATCCCGCAGAAGGATGGCGGCACCCACCTGGCCGGTTTCCGCGCCGCGCTGACGCGTGTGCTGAGCACCTACATCGAGCAGAACGGCATCGCCAAGCAGGCCAAGGTCGCGCTCACCGGCGACGACATGCGCGAAGGCATGATCGCGGTGCTCTCGGTCAAGGTGCCCGACCCCAGCTTCTCCTCGCAGACCAAGGAAAAGCTGGTCAGCTCGGATGTGCGCCCGGCGGTGGAAAACGCCTTCGGTGCGCGCCTGCAGGAGTTCCTGCAGGAGAATCCGAACGAAGCCAAGGCCATCACCGGCAAGATCGTCGACGCCGCCCGTGCGCGCGAAGCCGCCCGCAAGGCGCGCGACCTGACCCGCCGCAAGGGCGCACTGGACATCGCCGGCCTGCCCGGCAAGCTGGCCGACTGCCAGGAAAAAGACCCGGCGCTGTCCGAACTGTTCATCGTCGAGGGTGACTCGGCAGGTGGCTCGGCCAAGCAGGGCCGCAACCGCAAGAACCAGGCGGTGCTGCCGCTGCGCGGCAAGATCCTCAACGTCGAACGCGCGCGTTTCGACCGCATGCTGGCCTCCGACCAGGTCGGCACGCTGATCACCGCGCTGGGCACCGGCATCGGCCGCGACGAGTACAACCCGGACAAGCTGCGTTACCACCGCATCATCCTGATGACCGACGCCGACGTCGACGGCTCGCACATCCGGACCCTGCTGCTGACCTTCTTCTACCGGCAGATGCCAGAGTTGATCGAGCGCGGCTACATCTACATTGGCCTGCCGCCGCTGTACAAGCTCAAGCAGGGCAAGAGCGAGCTGTATCTGAAGGACGACGCGGCGCTCAACGCCTACCTGGCCAGCAACGCAGTCGAAGGCGCGGCGCTGATCCCCGCCACCGACGAGCCGCCGATCACCGGCGAGGCGCTGGAAAAGCTGTTGATGCTGTTCACCAGCGCCAACGAGGCGATCGCGCGCAACGCACACCGCTACGACCCGGCGCTGCTCACCGCGCTGATCGACCTGCCGCCGTTGGACGTGGAAAAGCTGCAGGCCGAAGGCGAGGTGCATCCCACCCTGGATGCGCTGCAGGCGGTGCTCAACCGCGGCACCCTGGGCACGGCGCGCTACCAGCTGCGTTTCGACCCGGCCACCGATGGCGCCTCGGCGTCGCTGGTGGCGGTGCGCAGGCACATGGGCGAGGAATTCACCCAGGTGCTGCCGATGGGCGCGTTCGAAAGCGGCGAGCTGCGTCCGCTGCGCGAGGTCTCGCTGGCCCTGCACGACCTGGTGCGCGAAGGCGCGCAGATCGTGCGCGGCAACAAGACCCACCCGATCACCAGCTTCGCCCAGGCGCATGCCTGGCTGCTGGAAGAGGCCAAGCGCGGCCGCCAGGTACAGCGCTTCAAGGGCCTGGGCGAAATGAACGCCGAACAGCTGTGGGAAACCACGGTCAATCCGGACACGCGTCGTCTGTTGCAGGTCCGTATCGAAGATGCCGTGGCCGCCGATCAGATCTTCAGCACCTTGATGGGTGATGTGGTCGAGCCACGCCGCGACTTCATCGAGGACAACGCGCTGAAGGTGTCCAACCTGGACATCTGAGCCACCGTTGCCCATCGGCGCACCGCTCAGGCGTTGCGTCGACGCCTGCGGTTTTTTCAGGACGACGATGAGCGCAGATCCTTCCCCGCGGCCGGTACCGACGCTGGCCGCCGGCACCGCCCCGCTGCTGCCGCCATTGCTCGGCTTCGGCATCGATGTGCTGATCGCCACCGGCCTGCTGCTGTCGCTGAGCGTGGCCGGGTTTGCGCTCTGGGGCGTGTTCCGCGGCGTCAGTGCCGTGCAGGCCGCCAAGGCGCAGGGCCTGACGCTGTCCTCGAGCGAGATCATGGCCACCATCGGCCAACCCGGCGTGCTGGTGCAATTGCTCACCGCGCTGGTCAGCACCGCCTCGCCGGCGCTGCTGCTACATTACTGGCGCCGGCGTGCGACCGCAGACGAACACCGGGCCTCGCGCGCCGCTGCAAGGCGTGCCTCCACCTGGGGCTGGACCGCGCTGATCGCGGTTGGCGTGTTCCTGCTCAGCAATCTGGTCAGCGTCGCGGCGTCCGCGTTGGGCATCAAACCGGTGCCGACCAACCTGCCGCTGATGGAAGAAGCCATCAGGCAATGGCCGCTGGCGCTGGTGGTGTTTGCCGTGGCGATCGCCCCGGCGTACGAAGAGTTGCTGTTCCGACGCGTCTTGTTCGGCCGCCTGCTCGCCGCTGGCCGCCCCTGGCTGGGCATCGCGCTGAGCAGCGCGATCTTTGCGCTGGTGCACGAAGTGCCCGGCGTCAGCGGCAACGGACCGGCCGCCATCGCGCAGCTATGGCTGGTGTACGGCGGCATGGGCGCGGCGTTCGCATGGCTGTACTGGCGCACCGGCACGCTGTGGGCACCGATCGTGGCGCATGGCGTCAACAACGCCACCGCCCTGGCGGCGCTGTACTTTTTTGGCATCGGCTGACTGGTTTGACGAAAAGTTAAGACGAGCCTGCCAAAATGCCCCAAGGGTTCAAGGGGGATTGAATGAAAGCCAGGCTGTTGATCGTTGTCGCCGTCGTTGCACTGACGGCATGCGCCACCACAACCTCGCCGACCGGCCGCCGACAGGTGGTGGGAGGCGTCACGCAGGACCAGCTCGACAAGCTTGGCGCCGAATCGTTCGCGCAGACCAAGGCCAAGGAAAAAGTCAGCACCGACGGCAAGCAGAACGCCTATGTGCAGTGCGTGGTCAATGCGCTGGTGGCGCAACTGCCGCCGCAGTGGCGCGAAACCCGCTGGGAAACCGCGCTGTTTGTCGATAACGAAGCCAACGCCTTTGCGCTGCCCGGTGGCAAGGTCGGCGTGAATACCGGCATCTTCACTGTCGCCAAGACGCAGGATCAGCTGGCTGCCGTGCTCGGGCACGAAATCGGGCATGTGATCTCCCGCCATCACGAAGAGCGCATCACCCGCCAGCTCGGCGCACAGACCGGCCTGGGCATCATTGGCGCGTTGGCCGGTGCGGCCTACGGCGACGGCGCCGCCAGTGCGGTCAACCAGGTCGGCGGGATGACCGCCCAGACTGTGTTCCTGCTACCCGGCTCGCGTACCCAGGAGAGCGAAGCCGATGTGGTCGGCCAGCGCCTGATGGCCCAGGCCGGCTTCGACCCTGCCCAGGCAGTCACGCTGTGGCAGAACATGATGGCCGCCAGCGGCAATCGCCAGCCGCAGTGGCTGTCCACCCACCCCGACCCCGCCAATCGCATCCGCGAACTGCAGGCAGACGTCAACCAACTCGAACCGGTTTACCAGCAGGCGCGACAGGACGGGCGCGTGCCGCGTTGCGGCTGATTTCGCAGCGCTTACGTACCGAATGTCGCAACACAGCATGGAAACCGTTTTCGGGAACTGAGACTTTCTGCTAAGTTTGCCGGCTCAGATTTTTCGTACAGCGTTTATTCCGCTTTTCGTACCGCCCGACGGCGGCTCGTCCGAGGTGAAACATGAAACTGCTCAACCGCAAGCAAGCCCTGTTGTCCCTGTTCATCGCCGCGTCCCTGGGCGGGGCTGTCGTCACCGACGCGGTTGCGCAGTCGGATCGTTCGTCCGAGCGCGCCAGCCGCAAGTCCAAGAACAGCGGCAAGGCCGAAGAGTTGTATCCGCAGTCCACCCGCACCGCGCCGACGATCAAGCCTTCGTCCAAGCTGGGCAGCAAGCTGCAGAAGCTGATCGAAACCTTCAACAAGGGCGAAGACTTCCCGGCCGTGCGCACCCAGGCCGACGAGATTCTCGCCAACGGCTCGGCCAACGAAGCCGACAAGGCGCTGGCCTCGCAGCTGGCCGCCCAGGCGGCGTACAACATGGACGACACTGCTGCTGCCAAGACCTACCTGCAGCAGGCGATCGGCCTGAATGCGCTGGACAACAACGGCCAGTTCCAGTCGATGCTGATGCTGGCGCAGTTGCAGATGCAGGACGACCAGCAGGCCGAAGGCCTGGCCACGCTGGACAAGTATCTGGAAGAGAGCAAGTCGCAGCGTCCGGAAGACCTGATCCTCAAGGGTCAGGCGCTGTACCAGGCCGAGCGCTACAAGGAAGCGATTCCGGTATTGAAGCAGGCCATTGCCGCCTCGCCCGAGCCCAAGGACACCTGGAACCAGTTGCTGATGGCATCTTATGCCGAAGCCGGCCAGACCGGTGAAGCTGTCGCGGCTGCCGAGGCGCTCGCCGCCAAGACGCCGAACGACAAGAAGGCCCAGCTCAACCTGGCCAGCATGTATATGCAGGCCGACCAGATGGACAAGGCCGCAGGCGTGATGGACAAGCTGCGTGCTGCCGGGCAGTTGACCGAAGAAAAGGAATACAAGCAGTTGTATTCCATCTACGCCAATACCGAGAACAAGGAAAAGGACGTCATCGCGGTCATCAATGAAGGTATGCAAAAAGGCATCCTCAAGCCTGATTATCAGACATACCTAGCGCTGGCACAGTCGTATTACTACAGCGAGGATGTGCCGAAGGCGATCGAGAACTGGCAGAAGGCCGCACCGCTTTCCAAGGATGGCGAGACGTATTTGAATCTGGCCAAGGTGCTGCACTCGGAAGGTCGCATCCCGGAGGCCAAGCAGGCCGCACAGCAGGCGATCGCCAAGGGCGTTAAAAAACCCGAAGACGCGAAGAAGATCATCAACCTGAAGTAAAAAAAGCAAATAAACCCCCGAATTCCCTGTGTTTTTAGTGGTTACAGGACTCGGGATTGGTATAAGCTTGGGAGTTCCTGCGGTGTCAAAGCCGTCCGAAAACCTGGGGATCATCACAGTGATCCGGGCCCCCACTGAAAGAGCCATTGGCGCATGACGGAACAACTCGTTATCCACAGGCATGACTATGATGCCGGGAACCAGGGTCTGAGCTGGGCCCGCATTATCGGTATTGCTTTTGTAATTGCCTTGCACCTCACTGCACTGATGATGTTGCTGATCCCTGCAGTGGCGCCGAAGGCTCCGGCAGAGAAGGAGCGCACCACCATGGTCACCCTGGTGGATGCACCGCCGCCTCCCCCGCCGCCGCCGCCGCCGCCGCCGCCGGAAGACAAGCCGCCGCCGCCGGTCAAGAATCTGTCGCCGCCGAAGCCGTCACCGGTTCCGCCGCCGCCGGAAGCTCCGGTGGTCGACGTTCCCGAACCGCGTCCGAGCGATATCGTCACGCCGCCGAGCCCACCGGCTCCGCCGCAGCCGCCAAGTGACATTGGCGCAAGTGTCGATATCTCGTCCAAGAACATGAACCCGCCGAAGTACCCGCCGGCTGCATTCCGGGCCGGTGTCCAAGGTGAGGTCATCCTGATCGTGGATGTGGATGCCAACGGCAACGTGACCAATGTGTCGGTCGAAAAGTCCAGCCGCAACCGCGACCTTGACCGTGCCGCGATGGACGCAGCACGCAAGTGGAAGTTCAACGCCTCCACCGTCAACGGGCAGAAAGCCGCCGGACGTGTCCGCGTCCCGGTCAACTTTGCTCTGAACTGATCCCACGGGCCGGCTACGGTCGGCCCAGGATCCTGTCTTCCTTTCGCTCCACCCTTCATCACCACACACAACAAAGGTAAGCGTCATGCTGCAGGAATTCTTTATCGCCGCCGCTGCAGGGGGCTCCAATCCGTCGGCCGCCCTGTCGCAGATGGGCTTCGAGCACTTGATCACCGAAATGACGTCCAGCCCCGGCGATTTCGCCGTGTCCTGGGTCGTGTTGATCACCCTGATCGCCATGTCCGCTGCCTCCTGGTACTGGACCGTCATCAATATCTTCCGTGCCACCCGTCTGAAGAGCGCGGCTGACCGCGTCACCACCGCGTTCTGGGATGCCCCGAATGCACAGGACGCCATCCGCGCCATGGAAGAGCAGCCGGCTTCCGAGCCGTTCTCCAAGATCGCACTGGACGCAGCGCAGGCTGCTGCTCACCACCAGCGCGCCGAAGGCAGCACCGGTGGTCTGGGCGAGAGCCTGAGCCGCTCGGAATTTGTCGATCGCGCCCTGCGTCAGGCCGTGACCCGCGAAAGCACCAAGCTGCAGTCGGGCATGACCCTGCTGGCCACCGTCGGTGCGACCGCGCCGTTCGTCGGTCTGCTCGGTACGGTGTGGGGCATCTACGGCGCGCTGATCAAGATCGGTGCAACCGGTTCGGCCTCCATCGACGCCGTTGCCGGCCCGGTGGGTGAAGCGCTGATCATGACCGCGATCGGTCTGTTCGTCGCCATCCCGGCCGTGTTCGCGTTCAACTTCTTCTCCAAGGTCAACAGCTCGGTGATCGCCAAGTTCGACACCTTTGCCCACGACCTGCACGACTTCTTCGCCACTGGTTCGCGCGTTCGCTAATCCGTAGTAAAGAACGACTTCGCAACGATTTAGACGGAGCCCGTTATGGCCTTCAGTAGTGGAAACAGCGGTGGCCCGATGGCCGACATCAACGTGACGCCCCTCGTGGACGTGATGTTGGTGCTGCTGATCATCTTCATCATTACGGCACCGCTGATGTCCCATAAGGTCAAGGTGGAGCTGCCAGAGGCCAACTTGATCCAGAAGGAAGATGCGGAGAAACGCGCCGCGCCGATCACTCTGGCCGTCAAGGAAGATGGGTCGCTGTACTGGAACGACGAGCCGATCTCCAAGGAAGCCTTGGAGTCGCGCCTGTCCACCGCCGCACAGCAGACCCCGCAGCCGCCGCTCAACTTGCGTGGCGACCGCACGACCAAGATGCGTACGATCAACGAGATCACCAAGATCGCGCAGGGTCAGGGCATGCTGGACGTCGGTTTCGTTGCAACCAAAGTGAAGGGGCAGTAAGCCATGGCATTTAGTACTGGTGGAAGCCGTGGGCCGATGGCCGACATCAACGTCACGCCCCTCGTGGACGTGATGCTGGTGCTGCTGATCATCTTCATCGTGACCGCGCCGATCATGACCTACCCGATTGCCGTGGATCTGCCGCAGCGGGTGCTCAACCCGCCACCGCAGACGACCGAACCGCCGCCGCCGATCGAGTTGCGTATCGACGCCAGCAACCAGGTGTTCTGGAACAACAGTCCGACCCCGGTCGATCAGTTGCAGCAGAAGATGGAAGAAGTGGTGCAGGCCGATCCGACCAATCAGCCGGAACTGCGCATCGATGCAAATCAGGATGCGGAGTACGAGGTGATGGCCAAGGTGCTTGCCGCTGCGAAGAACTCGCAGATGAAGAAAATCGGCTTCATGCAGCAGTAAACGTATCTGCAAGACCGCAACACAACAGTCATGACGCGACTGCAACGCCACCGGAAACGGTGGCGTTTTTTTATGCTCGATCAATGGGGTGGTTGCTGCCGCTATGTTCGACGCGCATGCATGCGGCCGGCTGTTTGCCAGGACGTGATATCCGTTTCCCGGGCACCGGGCGAGTGATGCATGCAGTGACCCTCAGGTCGTCCGCGCAAGCAAACCGCCGGAGGTGCAGCGGCAAGTCGCAACGGTACGCTTCGGGGCTCGGCCCGCCAGAGGCGTCTGCCCTGCCCTTCCCTCACTGCCGACCAGGGCTATGCTCGAGCGTGCAGCACCCACGCTCATAGCACAGGAGGCAGTCATGGATTTCAGTACGGCGGGCAACCGGGGACCGCTGGCGGAGATCAATGTCACGCCGCTGGTGGATGTCATGTTGGTGTTGTTGATCATCTTCATCGTCACCGCTCCGATGCTGGCGCGGCCAATCACGGTGGACCTGCCACAGCGCAGCGAGCAAGCCCAGTCACGAATGCAGCCGCCTGCACCGATCGCGTTGCGTGTGGACGCCAGCGGGCAAGTGTCCTGGAATGCCAGCCCGATAACGCTGCAGCAATTGCAGCCCAGGTTGATCGAACAGATGCGCCAGGCAGCCGGCAATCAGCCAGAGCTGCGCATCGCCGCCAGTGCGGATGCCGAGTACGCGCTAATGGCCAAGGTGCTGGCTGCAGCCAAGAACGCGCAGGTGGACCGCATCAGTTTTGTGCAGTAAATGGGTGATTAACCAGCCTGGTAAATCAGCCGTAAGTCATCGATAACGATTGCATCGGGGCAGAAACCCTGCCCCGATGCAATATCCGGGTAACCAAGCAACGCATCCACATAATCGACTTGATTATCTCAAGCGCTGATCGATGCGCCGCGCAGTATGCCCAGATAGGCGCGCACGGTCGCATCCAGGCCGTGATACAAGGCTTCGCCGATCAATGCATGGCCGATCGAGACTTCGAGCACGCCCGGCACAGCGCTCAGAAAGTCGCCGAGATTGGCCTGCGACAAATCGTGTCCGGCATTGATGCCCAGACCTGCGGCGGCTGCGCGTTGCGCCGCATTGGAAAACAGCTTGAATGCAGCATCCGGCTGGCCGCTCAGATGCGCCTGCGCATACGGGCCGGTGTACAACTCGATGCGGTCTGCACCGAGTGCTGCCGCCTGCGCGATAGCGGGATTGCCGGCATCGACAAACAGACTGACGCGCGCACCGATCGCCTTGAACGAGGCGATCAGCGTGGCCAGTTGGGTGGTGTCCTGGGCAAAATCGAATCCGTGGTCGGACGTCAGTTGTCCATCGCCATCCGGTACCAGGGTGACCTGTTCGGGGCGGGTGGCACGACATAAGTCCAGCAGACCCGGATAACCGTCGCGCGGCGGTGCGAACGGGTTGCCTTCGATATTGAATTCGACGCCGTGCGCGCGCGTCAGCGCGCTCAGCGCCAGCACATCGTCGGCGCGGATATGCCGTTGGTCAGGGCGCGGGTGCACGGTGATGCCGTGCGCACCGGCGGCAATGCAGGTGCGTGCGGCCTGTACCACATCCGGATCGTGGCCGCCGCGCGAGTTGCGCAATACCGCGATCTTGTTGACGTTGACGCTGAGCTGGGTGGTCACTGCGTCGGTCTCAGGCCTGCGGCTCGCCGTCGCGCGTGGCATTGAGGGCGGCCGCCTTGCGGGCTTCGGCGATCTCGCGCAGGCGGCGCAACTCGGCCGGGTCGATCAGGCTGCTGGTGTCGCGCTGGGTATCGCCCATGCGCGAGGCGAACCAGCCGCGCGTCCACAGCAACAGCAACAGCAGTGCCACCAGCAGCGAGGCCACCAGCAACCACACGTGCGGCGTGCTGAAGGCCAGCACCAGCGCACCCAATGCCATAAGCAGAAACAGCCAGTGCATGACGAGCTCCCCGATCAGTGGCGGCAGTGTAGCGCCGCGCCCGGCACGGTTCCACGTGGGCGCGGCGATGCGGCTCAAAGCAGCGGCGACAGCAACCGTGCGCAGGCTTCGGGCAGCCGCGAGCGCCACAACGGCCGGTGGCGGACGAAACGCACTTCCTGCGCCTGCTGCAGATCGGCGTCGATCAAGCCGGCCAGTTCGGCGGCCACCGCCTGGTCGCGGAACAGCATCGACAGCTCGAAATTCAGGCGAAAGCTGCGGCTGTCGAAATTGGCGCTGCCGACGATGCAGACCTCGTCGTCGGCCAGCAGCGCCTTGGTGTGCAGCATGCGCGGGCCGTATTCGTAGATGTGCACGCCGGCCTCGAGCAGCTCGTCGAAATACGAACGCGCCGCGTAGGTGACCAGGCGCGAGTCGCTGACGCGTGGCACCAGCAGGCGCACGTCCAGGCCACCCAGTGCGGCCGACGTCAGCGCCATGCGCGCGGCCTCGCCGGGGACGAAATACGGCGTGACCAGCCAGACCCGATGCCGGGCTTCGTGAATCGCAGCGACCATCAGCCGGTGGATGGACTCCCACGACGAATCCGGCCCGGAGACCAGCACCTGCGCGTCGACATCGCCCTGCGCGCGGCTCGGCACGTCTTCGGGCCAGAGCTGCTGGCCGTGGAAGGCAGCGCGACCCTGCCCGGTGGCGTACAGCCAGTCCTCCAGGAATACCAGCTGCAGGCTGCGCACCACGTGGCCCCGCAGGCGCATGTGCAGGTCGCGATAGGCATCGCTGCGGACCTGCTCGTTCTCTTCGTCGGTGACGTTGATGCCGCCGGTGAAGCCGATCCTGCCGTCGACCACGACCAGCTTGCGGTGGGTACGCAGGTTCAACCACGGCCGCTTGAACGGCTTGAGCAGCTGGGATGGATGGAACCAGGCGGTCTCCACCCCGGCCGCGCGCAGCGTGCGCAAGCTACGCCGGGTCATCGCCGATGAGCCCACCGCATCCATCAGCAGGCGCACCTTGACCCCGGCGCGTGCGCGCTCCATCAGCGCATCGCAGATCGCGGTGCCGCTGTGGTCGGGCTGGAAGATGTAGTACTGCAGATGGATATGGTCGCGTGCACCGCGGATGGCCCCGATGATGGCCGCATAGGTGGCCGCGCCATCCACCAGCCAGTGCACCTCGGTGGCGCTGCTGGGCGCCAGCCCGGTGGTGGACTGGGCGATCTTGGCCAGCTCGGTGCAGTCCGCATCCGGCGGGCAGACGCTGCTATAGCTCTCCATGCCAGAGCGCGAACGCCCGCGTCGCAGCCGCTGGCGTTTGACCTTCTGCGGGCCGAGCCAGTAGTAGATCAGCAGGCCCAGATACGGCAGCGCCGCCAGCGACAGCACCCAGCTGAGCGTGGCCACCGGCTCGCGCTTCTGCAGCACGATCCAGCCGGCGATCCACAGCAGGTACAGCACGTAGGCGGCGAGGAGAAGCGCTTCGAGGTGGGGAATGGTGGCCAGCCGATCCCACGCGCCCTGTACGGATGCGAGCATGTGCGGATTCTACGGGGCGCACGCACCGCTGCGGTGAGCGTGGGGACGATGCGATCGCCGCGCCGGGTCTGAAAGCTTCATCGTGGCGCGCGCCTGGTCGCATCGCTTGAGATCCGCCGGCCGTACGATGCCGCGATGGCAACTGCGATCAAGGGCCGTGGTGCGACCGGCCATCTGCCCGGACGCTTCGAAACCACCACCCCACAACCGGTGGACGATGGCTGGTACGCCGACGACGGCGAGGAGTTCGCCGCGCCGTCGTTGCGCACCCAGGTCACCGAGGAAACCGCGCGCAGCATCATCAGCCGTAATCAATCGCCGGACATCGGCTTTTCGCAATCGGTCAATCCGTATCGCGGGTGCGAGCATGGCTGCAGCTACTGCTTTGCGCGGCCGTCGCATGCCTATCTCAATCTGTCGCCCGGGCTGGATTTCGAGACCAGGCTGTTCGCCAAGACCAATGCGCCTGAGCTGTTGCGCCGCGAATTGTCGCGGCCGGGCTATGTGCCCAGCCCGATCGCACTGGGCATCAACACCGATGCCTACCAGCCGATCGAGCGCAAACGCGCACTGACGCGGCGCCTGATCGAGGTGCTGTGGGAGACCCGGCACCCGTTCACGCTGATCACCAAGAATGCGTTGGTCACGCGCGATCTGGACCTGCTTGCACCGCTGGCACGCGAGGGCCTGGTCAACGTGCATTTTTCGGTGACCACGCTGGACCCGCATCTGTCGGCCAGGCTGGAACCGCGCGCCTCCGCGCCGCATGCCCGCCTGCGCGCGATGCGGGTGCTGCACGAGGCCGGCGTGCCGGTCGGGGTGATGGCCGCGCCGGTGATCCCGTGGATCAACGACCATGAGCTGGAGGCGATCCTGCAGGCCGCGTCCGCTGCCGGCGCGCACAGTGCCGGCTACGTGTTGCTGCGGCTGCCGCACGAAGTGGCGCCGCTGTTCCGCGACTGGTTGCAGACCCATCACCCGCAACGCGCCGGGCATGTGATGAGCACGATCCAGCAACTGCGCGGCGGCAAGGATTACGACAGCGCCTTCGGCACGCGCCTGCGTGGCCAGGGCGTGTACGCGGAGTTGCTGGCACGCCGTTTCGCCCTGGCCCACCGCCGCAGCGGTTTCGACGCACGCGACATGCCGGCATTGGACACGACCAAGTTCCGCCGCCCCGCTCCGCTGCCCAAACCGGTACCGCAATCGCCGCAAGGCAGTCTGTTCTAGCGGCGGGGAATCGGGGATTTGGGATTGGGGATTCGCAACAGCCGACGCACTGCAGTGACCTGCCCTTACCAATCCCCAATCCCCAATTACGAATCCCCGCCGTACAGGGCACTCGCCGACTGGAACAGGATCCAGCTGGTGGCGATGAACTTGTCGCCGCCGACCGGGCGGTTGCCGCGGTGGGTGTGGGTGAAGGCGGTGGGAGCGATCAGCAGGCTGCCGGTGCGTGGACGGGCCTTGCGTTGCTGGAACAGGAATTCGGTTTCGCCCTGCTCGAATTCCTCGTTGAGATACAGCGTCCACAGCAGATGGCGATGCAGCGTGTCGGCGCTGGCATCGCGCGGATACAGCTCGCAATGCCAGTACGGGTAGCCGCCCTGATCGGCGGTATACCACTGCAGATTGATCGCGCCCGGGCGCAGGCAGGTGCGCGCCAGATCGCCCAGCGCCTGGTCGCTCATCTGCACGATGTCCTCGGCCACCAGACGATGCGGCGTGCCGTCGGCGGTGGTGACCTGCAGCATCAGCGGTGAGATCAGCGCCTGCGGATACTGCCGCAGATAGGTGAGCACGCCGTCGAACACGGCCTGTTGCAGGCGGCTTTCCACCGCAGCCCATTCGGCCATGCCACTGATGCGCAGGTCGCGGCTGTGCTTGAGGTCGGGAAACACGCCGCCACCGATGCGGCCCGGATGCAGCTGCTGGCTCGCGCGCATGCGTTGCACGATGGCGGCGCAATCCTCGCGCGAGACGGCGTTATCGGTGATCTGGATGAAGTCGGGTGGGCTCATGCGCACGACCATAGCAATCTGGCGCGCCGCCTGCAGCGTGCGCCATGCATGGCGCACAGGTTGGATCAGCGCGCGCCGTTGTAGACATCACCGGTGCATGGCGACGTGGCAACACCGCGCATGGTGGTGACGCGCTGCGCTGACAAGCGTTATGTGCCTGCTTCGCTTGTTGTCGTTAGGGCGTGTTGCGTGTCGGGCGTGCAAGGCCCCAAAGAAAAACCCCGCCGAAGCGGGGTTCTTCATCAGACGCCATTTGCTGCGACGATCAGAACTTGTAGTTGATCGACCCGGCCAGGATGTTGCCCTGCACCTCGTAGCTACCTGCCAGACGGTCGCCGGTGGCGCTGACGGTATCGCTGGTCGGGTCGCTGGTGAACAGGTGGGTATAACCGAAGTTGTATTCGGCCTTCGGCGACGGACGCCAGCTCAGACCCAGCGAGACCCACTTGCGGCTCGCATCCGGCACGCGCACGTCGCGGTGTTCGGCAGTGGTCGGGGTCTGGTCGTACGCCAGGCCGCCACGCAGGGTCAGCGTGTCGCTCATGCGGTAGTCGGCACCGATCGAGGCGAAGGTGGTGTCGCGGTAGGAGAAGTCCAGCACGGTATTGGGCTGGTTGGAGGCGAAGTCCAACGTCACCTGGTCGAACTTGCTCCAGGCGGTGCGGGTAACGTCGGCCATGATCGACCACTGCTCATTGACGTTGTGGGTGAAGCTGGCGGTGGCGCTGGCCGGCAGCTTGACGGTGGCGCGGCCACTGGTGTCGATGAAGGTGCCCGGAGCGGCACGTGCAAATACCGCCGACGCATTCGGCGGGATGGTGAAATCGACATCTGCGCCGGTGATCTTGTGCTCTACCTGCGAGCGGTAGCTGAAGCCGAGATGGGTGTTCTCATCAATGCTGAACAAGCCACCGAGGGTGAAACCCACTTCGGTGCTATGGCCCTTCATCTTCAGCGAACCATCGGCATTGCCAGGCGCAAAGCCCGGAACGCGCGAACGCGCAAGGATCGAACCGACATCCACCGCGTTACCCAGTTCGATATCCAGGCGCTCGGCGAACACCGAGGCACCGAACGACACGTACGGGTTCACGTCGTAGGAGAACGCGACATTGAAGTCGATCGCCTGCAGCTCGGTCTTGGTGCCGTGGTAGCGGCCGACCCAGTTGCTGTCATATTCGGTCTTGAAGCCGAACGGCACGGTCAGCGAGGTGCCCAGGTGCATATTGTCGTTCTCGCCGAACGGCACGTGGAAGTACATCGCCGGGACCGGCGCGATCATGCCGGCATCGCCGCCATTGCCGCCGGAGACCGGAGCGCCGTTGGCATAGGTCGCGGTGTCGGGCTGGAACTTGGCCGAGAAGTGGATGGCGCTGACGTCGGCCTGGAACAGGCGGCCGTCCAGCTGGCGCATGCCGGCCGGGTTGTTGACCATGATCGAGGCATCGTCCGGGGCGCTGCCCGAACCTGCAAACGCGCGGCCGAGGCCCTTGGCGCTGTTTTCCTTCAGCTGGAAGGCGGCGCCGTGCGCCTGACCAATGGCCAGCACGCCAGCGATACCGACGGCCAACAGGGTGGCGCGGCTGAGAGTGGAAGCGGTAGACATAAGTTGTAGCTCTCCGGGTAAGGACTGCAATGGTCGGTTCAGCGCCCGCGTCCAGCACCAATCCAGTGCCCGGAACGCGCCGGAGACCCCCCCCGACATACGACGCCGTACGCAGTATACCCATGCCGATTAACCGAACAATAACGAGTCGCGCGCTGAACGCGCCGACAGGTTAGGGCTGCATTCAGCAGCGCGGACCGGCTATTGTCCCATTCCGATGTTCGTCTCTCTCCCTTCCCGCAAGAAACCCACGCCACGCTGGGCGGTGCCGCTGCTGTTCGCCACGGTGTGGTTGGCCTATCTGTGGTCGATCAGCCGGCCGGGCGAGGCGCGCAATACGCTGTGGCTGGACTGGGGCGCGCTTTCCAGCGGCGTCTCCAATCTGGGCGATTGGTGGGCGACCTTGCGCGACGGCAGCGTACTGCGGCTGTTCACTGCGCTGTTTTTGCATGCCGATTGGTCGCATCTGCTCGGCAACCTGGTGTTCCTGCTGATCTTCGGGCTGCCGGCCGAACGCATCCTGGGCCCATGGCGGTTATTGCTGCTGTTTCTGGTCGGCGGCGCGGCCTCCAACCTGGCGGCGATCTTTGCCATCGGCACGCCGGACCGGGTGATCATCGGCGCTTCGGGCGCGGTGTCGGCGTTGATCGGTACGTACCTGGCGCTGTTTCCGGGTGCCAAGCTGGGGGTGGTGCTGCCGCTGGGCGTATTTCTGGAATTCATCCGCGTGCCGGCGCCGTTGTTGATCGGCGCCTGGGCGATCCTGCAGGTGGTGTTTGCCTACATCGGCCCGGCCTTCGGCATGGTGGCGTGGTCGGCGCATATCGCCGGCTTCGTGTTCGGCATCGTCTACGGCTTGTACGTGCGCGCGGCGATCGCGCGGCGGCTGCGCAAGCGCCACGGGTTCTAGCGCGGCGGCAATCGTGCACGGCGCACCGGAGCGCCGTGTTGCGCCGGCCGCGCGCTGCGTCGCTGCGCGGTGGCGCGCCTATAATCGCCGCATGTCCAAGCCTCTGTACAAAGTCACCTTCCTCAATCACGGCAAGGTCTACGAGCTCTACGCCCGCCAGGTCACCGGCAGCCACCTGTGGGGCTTCAACCAGATCGGCGAGCTGGTGTTCGACGTGCACGACGGGCTGGTGGTCGATCCCACCGAAGAGCGCCTGCGCGAAGAGTTCGGCAACACCAAGACGCTGCACCTGCCGATGCAGAGCATCGTGCGCATCGAGGAAGTCGAGAAGAAGGGCCAGTCGGTGATCCGCGATGCCAGCACCGGCGACAAGGTGGTCACGCCGTTCCCGTTGCCGACCAAGCCGCGCTGATGCGCATCCTGGTGCCCGACGATTACCAGGGCGCCGTGCGTCACCTGCCCTGCCTGCAGCGCCTGCACGGCCACGATGTGCAGGTGCTGGGCGCGCTGGCCACCGACCCCAACGAATGGGCCGAGCGGCTGGTCGAAGCCGATGCGCTGGTGCTGATCCGCGAACGCACCCGCGTGGACGC
This sequence comes from Xanthomonas arboricola pv. guizotiae, assembly GCF_002940205.1. Taxonomy (GTDB): domain Bacteria; phylum Pseudomonadota; class Gammaproteobacteria; order Xanthomonadales; family Xanthomonadaceae; genus Xanthomonas; species Xanthomonas arboricola_C. The sequence goes on along the minus strand of NZ_MDSK01000030.1, from coordinate 38,461 downwards.
CACGCTGTTGCGGCGCCTGCCGCGACTCAAGTTGATCAGCCAGACCGGCCGGGTCGGCGCGCATGTGGACGTGGCCGCGTGCACCGAGTTCGGGGTGGCGGTGGCCGAAGGCGTCGGCTCGCCGGTGGCACCGGCCGAACTGACCTGGGCCTTGATCCTGTCGGCCAGCCGGCGCCTGGGCGAGTACCAGCGCGCGCTGCACCAGGGCCGCTGGCAGGCGCTGGGCGATCCCGGCCTGGGACGCGCGTTGCACGGGCGCACGCTGGGCATCTGGAGTTACGGGCGGATCGGCCAGCGCGTGGCCGGCTTCGGGCGTGCATTCGGCATGCAGGTGCTGGTGTGGGGCGGCGAGGCCTCGTGCGCACAGGCCGCGCGCGATGGCTTCGACATCGCCGCCAGCCGGCAGGAGCTGTTCGAACGCAGCGATGTGCTGTCGCTGCATCGGCGCCTGACCGCGCAGACCCGCCACCAGATCAGTGCGCAGGATCTGGCGCGGATGCGCCCGGATGCGTTGTTGGTCAACACCAGCCGTGCGGAGCTGATCGCGCCCGGCGCCTTGCTGGCCGCGCTGGATGCGGGCCGGCCGGCACAGGCGGCAGTGGATGTGTTCGAGCGCGAGCCGGTGCTGGATCCGCGCGACCCGCTGCTGCAGCATCCGCGCGTACTGGCGACGCCGCATCTGGGCTACGTGGAAAGCGACAGCTATGCGCTGTACTTCGAAGCGGCGTTCGACAATCTGCTGGCGTTTGCCGCCGGTGCGCCACGCAACCTGGTCAATCCCGAGGCGTTGGCGATTGCGCGATAGCGCGTGGTTGACGTGGTGGTGATCGTGCGCTTGGGGAGGCTTGTCGCGACCGGGGTCGCTCCTACAAGCGCCTTGGGGTCCAAACCCGCCGGCGCTGTGGCGGCCGGGTGATCCAGGGATGCGTGCAGGTGGCGTGGCAGTGCCGGCGCGGATCGATCGGGCCTGGCGCGCAGCGGGAGTGATCCCCCGCTGCGCGGTGGCCGGATTACCTGACCGGTTCGGCCGGCGCAGGCGCGGCCGGTTCCACCGGCGGCGCGGGCCTGGCCTTGTCGGCGGGTTCGCTCGGCTTGTCGGCAGGCTTGGGCTTGTCGGCTGCTGCCGGGCGCGCGGCGGCCGGCCTGGGCTCGGCTGCGGTCTTGGCGGCCTTGGCCTTCTGCGCTGCCTGTGCCTTGGCCTTGAGCGCGGCGGCTTGCGCCTTGGCCGCCGAGCCGGGCTGCTTGAGCTCGGCCAGCGCGGAGGCGATCGGGCCATCGCCCGGCAGCACGTCGCCGGCGGTGTAGCCCTCCTCGCCTTCGGCATCGCCACGCAGATGGCCCGGCAGCGTGGCTTCGCTGAAGTCGGCCAGGCTGGCCGGCACGTCGGCATCGCCGGGCTGCGGTTCGGGGGTGAGCAGCACTTCGGGCACGATGCCGCTGGCCTGGATCGACTTGCCACTGGGGGTGTAATAGCGCGCGGTGGTCAGCTTGACCGAGTCGCCGTTGTCCAGCGGCAGCACGGTCTGCACCGAGCCCTTGCCGAAGGTGCGGCTGCCGATGATGCGCGCGCGCTGGTTGTCGCGCAGCGCGCCGGCCAGCACTTCCGAGGCACTGGCCGAGCCGGCGTCCACCAGCACCACCACCGGCGCGCCGCCGAGCAGATCGCCCGGGGTGGCGTCGAACTTGGCATCGCTGATGGAGATGCGCCCGCGCGTGCTGACGATGTTGCCCTTGTCGAGCAGGTCGTCGGCCACCTGCACCGCCGAGGTCAGCAGACCGCCCGGGTTGCTGCGCAGGTCCAGCACCAGGCCGCGCAACTTGCCGCCGGCCTGCAGCTGCTTGAGGTTCTTCTGGAAGTCGGCGCCGGTGTCGGCCTGGAAGGTGCTGATGCGGATGTAGCCATAGCCCGGCTCCAGCAGCTTGCTGCGCACGCTGGCCACGCGGATGGTCTGCCGCTGCAGGGTCACGTCGAACGGCTTGGGCGCCTTGTCGCGCACGATGGTCAGCACGACCTTGCTGCCGGATTCGCCGCGCAGCGGTTCCATCGCCTTGCTGGCGTCGATCGGCTTGCCGTCGATGGCCACGATGACGTCGCCGGCGCGGATGCCGGCACGTGCGGCCGGGGTGTCGTCGATCGGCGCGATCACCTTGAGCGTGTTGTCCTGCTGCTGCAGCAATTCCACGCCGATGCCGTCGTAGGCGCCGGTGGCCTGCTCGTCGAAGGCTTCGGCATCTTCCTTGTCGAAGTAGGTGCTGTGCGGGTCCAGATCCGAGAGCAGGCCGCGCACTGCGGCATGCATCAGCTTCTTGTCCTCGACCGGATCGACGTAGGCCTGCTTGACCGCGTTGTACACCGCCACGAAGCGGCGGATCTCGTCCAGCGGCACCTTGGAGACGGCGGCTTCGTTGGCTTCCGGATCGTCCGCAGTGGCCTGGGCGGCGGCGGGACTGGCTTTCTGCGCCCAACCGGGTGAGGCGAACAACGCCAGCGACAGGGCAACGGACAGGACGGCTACGCGCATGAAGCACTCCGACAAAGAGATAAGACGCCCCGCAACGGAGCGCTTCGGATTATGCGCGAAGCGGCGGTAAATCCGCGTTGACTCGGTAGAGCCAGGGATGGTTGGCGGTCATGCACCGTCACGCGCGCTGCGTGCGCCGCACTCAGCGGCGCTGCAACCAGCTCGACGGATCCACCGGCTGCCCGTTGCGACGCAGTTCGAAGTACAGCGCCGGCACGCCCTGCCCGCCCGAGCTGCCGACCTTGGCCACCGCTTCGCCGCGCTTGATCGACGCGCCGGCATCGCGCAACAGCGTGTCGTTGTGCGCGTACAGGCTCATGTAGCCGTTGCCGTGGTCCACGATCAGGATCATGCCGTAGCCGGTCATCCAGTCGGAGAACACCACCGTGCCGTCGGCCACTGCGGTGACGGTGCTGCCCTTGGGCGCCCCGATCAACACCCCCTTGCTGGTGTGGCCGTCGGGCAAGGTGGCGTTGAAGCGCGCCAGCAGGTTGCCCGACACCGGCCAGCTCATGCCGCCGACCTTGGGTGCCGGCGCACTGGTGATGACCTTGGGCGGGGTCTTGCCGGGACGCTCGGGGCGCTCGGTCTTGCTGCGTTTGGCCTGCGCGGCGGCTTCGGCGGCGGCGCGTCTGGCGGCGGCGCGCCGTTCGGCCTCGGCCTTGGCAGCGGCCGCGCGCAGGTTGGCAAGCAGCTGTTCCAGCGACCTGGCGTCCTGGCCCAGGGCTTTTTCGCGCTCGGCGCGCTGTTTGTAGCGGTCGTCCAGCTGCGCGACCGTCGCCGCCTGCTGCGAGCGGTCCTTCTGCAGCAATGCGGCCTGCGCCTTTTGCTGCGCACGCGCCGCATCCAGCGCCTGGCGACGGCTGGCGATGTCCTGCTCCACCTTGGTCAGCGCATCCAGCTGCGTGGTCAGTGCCTGGATGCGCTGTGCACGCGCGTTCTGCACGTAGCGATGATCGGCCAGCATGCGCGTGGCATCGCCCACGGTGTCCTGCGACAACAGCACCTTCAACGGCGCGTTGCGGCCGACCTGGTCGGCGGCGCGCAATAGCGCAGCCAGCTGCACGCGCTGGTTCTGCAGGCCGCGCTGCAGCTGCGCGCGCTCCTGCTGCAACTTGCCCAGATGCTGTTCCTGCGCGCGCATCGCCGTTTCGGTCTCGCTCAACGCGCGCGAGGTCCTGGCTACTTTCTCATCGGCCTGGCGCAGTTGCTGGGCGGCAGTGCCGCGCTTGCCTTCCAGCTCGCGGCGGTCGGCGCTGATGGTCTTGAGTTCGTCGCGCAGCTGCTGCAGTTTGCGCTCGGCCTCGCGCTGGCTTTGCGCACCGGCCGCGGTGCTGCCCAGCAGCGCGCAGGCCAGCACGGTGGCCGCCAGCCACGCGCGGGAGCGGCCGGTGGCGGGGGCAGGCAGCGGGCGCGATCGCGGGGCGGGCGACAGGGGCAACGAAAGGTCCAGTGACTTCAGGCAGGTGCGCGATTGTAGCCAAGCATGGTGTGATCGCCGCCACGCCCAAGACAGCCGCCGCCGCGCAAGGTTCAGCATGAAGCCCCAGCATCTTCTCCTGGCATTGTCCCTGGTCTGCGCAAGCGCCTGGGCCGACGAGGACATCAGCAAGGTCAACGGCCGCATCAGCGCCGAGGCCGGCAAGGTCTATGGCGCGCTGGAAACCGTCAACGGCTCCATCGAGGTCGGCGCCGGCGCGCAGACCCGGAGCGTGGAAACGGTCAACGGCAGTATCCAGATCGGCGACAACGCCCGCACCGGCGACGTGTCCACGGTCAATGGCGCGATCACGCTGGGGCAGAAGGTGGTGGTGTCCGGCGGGCTGGAGACGGTCAACGGCAGCGTGCTGGTGGAGCGCGGCAGCCGCATCAGCGGCGGCGTGGAAACCGTCAACGGCAGCATCGGCCTGGTGGAAACCGAGCTCGGCAAGGGCATCGAGACCGTCAACGGCGACATCACCGTCGGGGTGCGCTCGCATGTGCGTGGCGGGATCGAGGTGACCAAGCCCAACTTCAGCTTTTCGTTCAAGCCGGCGCGCAAGCCGCGCGTGGTGATCGGCCCGGAGGCGGTGGTCGACGGCCCGCTGGAGTTCGAGCGCGAGGTCAGCCTGTACGTGCACCGCACTGCCAAGATCGGTGCCGTCACCGGCGCCACCGCGCGCAGCTTCGACAGCGACGTGGCACCCAAGGACTGACGCGCTCACCACGGGGCCAGCGCCTAGAATCGGGGCACCTTCGCCGCACGAGGAGTCCCGATGCCCCGCAAGATCCTGTTGTGCCTGGCCGCGACGCTGGCCCTGGCCGGCTGCAAGCGTGAACCCGCCGATGCGCCGAGCGCGCCCGCCGCACAGGCGCCGGTGGACACGGCGGCCAGCGCACCGGTCAGCCGCCACACCTTTTCGCCGGAGCTGACCGGCGACGACTTTGCCGAGCTGGTCAAGACACTGGCCTCGGATGACTTCGAAGGCCGCGGCCCCGGCACGCCGGGCGAAGAGAAGACCGTCACCTATATCCGCGACCAGATGCAGCGCATCGGCCTGCAGCCGGGCAACGGCGACAGCTGGTTCCAGGAGGTGCCGATGGTGGAAACCACCGCCGATGCGGCTACCGCGCCGACCCTGCGCAGCGGCGAGCAGACCCGCACCCTGGCCTTCGGCACCGACATCGTGGTCGGCACCCGCACCGGCCAGGCCGAGGTCAAGCTGGACAACAGCGAGCTGGTGTTCGTCGGCTACGGCGTGGATGCGCCCGAACAGCAGTGGAACGATTACGCCGGCCAGGACTGGAAGGGCAAGACGGTGGTGATGTTCGTCAACGATCCCGGCTTCCACACCGGCGATGCCAAGCTGTTCGACGGCAAGCGCATGACCTATTACGGGCGCTGGACCTACAAGTTCGAGGAAGCCGCCCGCAAGGGCGCGGCCGCCGCGCTGATCGTGCACGACACCCCGGGCGCCAGCTATGGCTGGGACGTGGTCAAGAACTCCTGGGCCGGCCCGCAATACGACCTGCCGGCCAAGGACGATCCCGATCCGCGCCTGCCGGTGCAGGGCTGGGTCAGCGCCGAGACCGCCAAGCAGTTGTTCGCCAATGCCGGGCTGGATCTGGCGCAGGCCTACAAGGACGCCAGCAAGCGCGGCTTCAAACCGGTGCCGTTGAAGGCCAGCTGGTCGGTCGACCTGAAGAGCACGATCGCGGAGAAATCCTCGCGCAATGTGGTCGGCGTGCTGCCGGGCACCAGCCATGCCGACGAGGCAGTACTGTACATGGCGCACTGGGATCACCTGGGCAAACACCCGGGCGAGAGCGGCGACAACATCTATAACGGCGCGGTGGACAACGCCACCGGCGTGGCCGGCATTCTCGAGATTGCCGATGCGTTTGCGCACCAGGATCCCAAGCCGGCGCGTTCGGTGGTGTTCGTGGCGGTGACGCTGGAAGAATCCGGCCTGCTCGGCTCCAAGTACTACGTGGCCAACCCGAGCTTTCCGCTGGACAAGATCGCGGCGGTGATCAACCTGGATGCGATGTCGGTGGCCGGGCGCGCACGCGATGTCACCGTGGTCGGCATGGGCAGCTCGGAGCTGGAAGACATCCTCAAGCCGATCGCCGCGATGCAGGGCCGTACCCTGCATGCCGAAGCCACGCCGCAAAGCGGCTCGTATTTCCGCTCGGATCATTTCAACTTCGCCAAGGCCGGCGTGCCGGCGCTGTATGCCGATGGCGGCGAAGACCTGCGCGAGGGCGGTACCGCTGCCGGACGCGCGGCCGCCGAAGACTACGGGCGCAATCGCTATCACGCCCCGGGCGACGAATACGATGCGGCCAGCTGTAAGCTCGATGGCACCATCGAAGACCTGCAGGCGGTGTATGGCGTGGGCAAGGAGGTGGCCGCCGGCCAGCGTTGGCCGAACTGGTATGCCGGCAACCCGTTCAAGGCCGCGCGCGATCGCATGATGGCCGGCAAGCCCGCTGCGGACGCCGCGGCAGCGGCGCCTGAGGCCGGGAAAGACGCCGCCGAGGGCGAGAAGGCGGCGCCGGCGCGTTGACCGACGCCTGCACCGCATGCGATGTCATGCAGCCGATGCATGGCGTCGCGATGCGGCCTGCAAGGTGAGCGGCAGCGCCGCGCCCGCAAATCGCGATCAACGCAAAGGGCCTCCAACAGGAGGCCCTTTGCATGGGTTCGTTCTGGCAGTGACGGTTGCGGAGGTGCATGGATGTGCCAGATCGCGCACCGCACCTCACCTGACGTACTGCTCTTCTTCGTCGCTGTTCCGCCAGAAGATCCCACCGGCATGGGCGATGCAGTCGATCGTGCTGACGGCAATGCGTTGCCATCAGCACGGCGGCACTGTCGGCACGCCGCCGCCCCCGAGATGCGATGGTCAATCGTTATCCACGCTCACCACGTGCCCGTCATCCGGATCGACATGCAGATCCACCTTCTGCCCGCCGCGTTGCTCGGCGTCGGCCTTCCACAAGCCGTCTTCGAACGTGAGGTCGTGTACGTTGGAATAGCCGCCGGCCGACAACGCAGCGCGGATATCGGCCTCGCTCAGCTTGGAGGTGGTCTGGTCGCCATACACGCGGCCAGTCACCGGATCGATACGCACATCCACATCCTTGCCGTCGCCGCTGCGTGCGTCGGCGGTCCACACGCCATGGTCGAACTTGACGTCGTGCACCTTGGTATAGCCCTTGTCGGTCAGCATGCTGGTGACCTCGCGGGAGGTCAGCGCCTTGGCCGGCTTGTCGGCGGCGGCCTGCGCGAACGCGCCCTGCGCTGCCACTGCGAGTGCGCCGATCAGCGCGGTCTTCATCAGTCGATGTGCCATGTGATGCTCCTGCAGTGAAGTGCGCCCATGCTGGACGCAGCGTTATCGCTGCCAGGTGAAAACCGCTGCAAGCCGCCACAAGAGTTCAGTGAGCTCAAGCGTCGGTGATGATGCGCGCACGGCGCGGCCGTGCCGTACGCACGTACATCCACTGGGTGCGTGCGGCATTGCGGTGCAATGGACGCGCAGCGCGCTTTGCACACTTCAACGTGGTCGCATCAAGACAGCCGTGCTCGCTGTGTGAGCCGACATACCGCCGGCGCAAGGACGCAAAGGCGAGCCGCCTTGCGGCGGCTCGCTTGACTCAACCCATCTGCCTCACATTACGGAATGGCGCGTGTGGCGCGCACCGCCTGCGGCGAGAGGATGGACATCTGCGGCTTGTCGGTGCCGTCCTTGTTGGGATGCACGCTGTACTGATAACTGACGTTCCACCACGAACCGGCAGCCCACCATGTCCAGCCCGACCAGACATCTGCGTTGGCATCGATATAGCGGAGCATGCCGCGCAGCGCTTCATTGCAGACGGGGTTGTTGGCGGTACCGAATTCGCCCAGAAACCCGCGCCTGTGGTTGGTGCGCAGCCACTCGGTGAAGCTACGCAGACGCTCGACGCCGATGGTGGCACTGACGCAGACATTGCTGGTGCCACTGGAGTCGGCATCCAGGTATTGATGCACTTCGAACGCGTAGCGATTGAGCGGATCGTAGATCGAAACCAATGCGGTTGCGTTGGAATAGCCGTCGCTGGTGGGTGAATACCAGCTGTGCGCACCGGTCCACAATGCGCCGGGCACCAGGATCAGGTTGTTCGCGCCGGTGGCGCGAATCGCATCGATGCCTGCCTGTGCAGTGGCAGCCCAGGCGCTGGCCGAGACGCCGTTGGGCTCATTCATCAGCCCGAAGATCACCGCGTTGTCGCTGGGAAATGCCAGCGCAAGGCGGCGCCACAGATCGGCGAATGTGGCGATCGGCACTTCGTCGCCGATCTTGTCACCGTAGTATTTGCCGTAATTGTGGATGTCCAGCACCAGATACATGCCCGATGCCTTGGCGCGTGCCACGGCTTGCTGTACCAGGGCCAGTTGGGTCGGATCCAGTTCGCCGCGTGCACTTGGCTGCAGGCGTTCCCACAGCACCGGAAGGCGGATCGTGTTCATGCCGACGCCGGCGAAATAGGTGTAATCGCTGGCCGCGGCATACATGTAATCCTTGTTGAGCACGCCGGGCTTTTGGGACGATGTGAATTCGGCACCGGATAAATTGACGCCGGCATACGTCAGTGCACGTGTTTGTGCGTGGACGGTTGCGAATGTGCCCAACAGGATGCAGAGCAGGACGCAGCGGACAACGGCACGCAGCGTGTGAGGGACAGCAGACATGAAACAACTCCTTCGACGGCGGGGGGATGGTGTGTCGCAGCGGTTTGCGTGCGATCTGCGCGAAGTGCGCCACACCTGTCGTAACCAATGCATCTGTCGTGCCTAAATGCCCTCCACATCGAATGTGAAGGCTGGGTCGCAGTCACTTACCGCAGGGGTCACGTTCTGGAACAACATGCTGTGACGCGCCGCGCTGAAAAGCGGTCGCGCACGCTTGTCGACACCGCCATCGCATGCATGGCGCTGTCGAAAAATCGGCGAATGGATGCGCTCGCCGTCAACGGTGCGACGTCGGATCACTGACGCTGCACCGCTATTGCGCGCGCCACGTGCTGGCGTTTTATTGCGTGACGACTGTGCTCACCGCGGCTGGGCACGGCTGCTGCCTGGCTTGAGCTGGGTGTTTGCTCCGCAGCGTGCGACGGTTGCCCATCGCACACTGCTTGCTTCGACTACTGGGTGACGCGTTTTGCGCGCGCGCTCAGGATGGACATCTGCGGCTTGTTGCGGCACTGCGCATCCGGCTGCACGTTGAACGGGTAGCTGCGGTTCCACCATGCGCCGGCGGCCCACCAGGTCCAGCCCACCCACACCTCGCGGTTGCTCTCCATGTAGCCCAGCATGCCGTTGAGTGCGCTGTTGCAGGTGGCGTTGTTGCCGGTGCCGAACTCGCCGAGAAAGCCCTGCTTGTGATTGAGGCGTAGCCACTGGGTGAAACTGCGCAGGCGCTCGCCACCGGCGGTGCCGCTGACACACCCGGCGCTGGTGCCGCTGGAGTCCGTGTCCAGGTATTGATGCACTTCGATGGCGTAGCGATTGAGCGGGTCGCGAATGGAGGCCAGCGCCATTGCGTTGGACTGGCCGGCCACGGTGGAATAACAGCTGTGCGCGCCGCTCCATAGCGCGCCGGGCACCAGGATCAGATTGTTGGCACCGGTTTTGCGGATGGTGTCGATCGATGCCTGCGCGACGTTGGCCCAGGATTGCGGATTGATGTCGTAAGGCTGGTTCATCATCCCGAAGATCACGCTGTTGTCGTTCTTGAAGCAGATCGCCAGGCGTCGCCACAGATCGTTGAAGGTGCTGATCGGCACGCGCGCGCTGCCGATCTTGTTGCCGTAATGCCTGGCGTAGTTGTGGATATCCAGGATCAGGTAAACCTTGGCGGCCTTTGCGTTGGTCAAGGCATGGCGAATCAGTGCCAGCTGTGCCGCATCCAGTGCGCCGCCGGCCTTGGGTTGCAGGCGCTCCCACAGGATGGGCAGCCGAACGATGTTCATGTGTCTGCCGGCGAAGTAGCGGTAATCGCTGGCAGCCGGATACAGGTAGTCGACGTTGAGTACTCCGGCGCTTTTGCGAGGATCTGATTTCGGCACCGGAAAGATTGACGCCTGCGTATTTCAGGCGGTTCTTTGCCTGTGCGAACGGCGCACTCGCAAGCAGCACCATGACAGGCAGCAGCAATGAGAGCGCACGGCTGGACAGCCGGCGCGTCGGAGTGGGGGAGGGCAACATGGGTGGCTCCTGAAGCATTTGCGGGGGAGATGCATTGCCCTGGCGTGGGCCTGCCACGTGCATGACGACACTGCATCGCGTTTCACCCTAAGCGCATCTGGGCATTCAAACTACGAATGCGAGATATCACTTAATTCGATCTGTAGGCGACTTCGCAGTTATTGTCAGACATGCACGCGCTTCGTTGTGATAAGGCGACACCGCGCAGTCACTCGCGCTGCATGCCGACTGCACTCTGCGCCGACTGGCTGCGGAAATACGCCGCATCCCGCATCGCTGGAGGGCTGTGGTGCGATCGCAACGCCGTAGGTTGATCGCGTCGCACGCGCGGCAGCGATGCACATCGCAATTGCGACAGGTGCCGCACTGCGCGGGGAATTATCAGAACGCAACGCGCGGCACAGCACGCGCAATCGCAACCGTGCTGCTGCGGGATCGACACGCATGCACATGCAAAGTCACCTGGTGCGCTCGCGGAACTTCGGCACCTGTCATGTGCAGCGCGCGATAGGTGTGGGCTGCGTCATGCTCTCGGCAGCGGGCAGCCAATGCGCCTGCTGCAACAGGCAGATCGGATTGCGGCTGCGATGGATGCAGCGCGCGATCTGCAATCGTCGGTGGATGTCATCGGTGACGCGTGGCAGGACAGGGCGGATGGCGCAGAGAAAACGGTGGCCGCAGCAACCGCGGCGACCACCGTGATCGACCGGCCCGCGCGGCTTACCTGGTCGCGCGGCGGGCGTACTTGCTCAGGATCGACATCTGCGGCTTGTCGCTGCCGTCCTTGCCCGGCTGCACGGTAAAGAAGTAGTCCGGCTTCCACCATGCGCCAGCGGCCCACCAGGTCCAGCCCAGCCACACGTCGCTGTTCTTTTCCATGTAGGTCAGCATGCCTTCCAGCGCCTGGTCGCAGACCGGATTGTTGGCGGTGCCGAACTCGCCCAGGAAGCCCTTCTGCTTGTTCTCGCGCAGCCACTCGGTGAAGCCGCGCAGCTTGTCCTCGCCAACCGTGGCGCTGGTGCACACCGGCTTGGTGCCGCTGTAGTCGTTGTCCAGGTATTGATGCGCTTCGAAGGCCAGGTTGTTGCCCGGGTCCTTGAGGATTTCCAGGGCCTTGGCATTGGAGACGCCATAACTGGCGCTGCGCCAGCTATGCGCGCCGCTGTAGGCGGTACCCGGCACCAGGATCAGGTTGTGGGCGCCGGTCTTGCGGATCGCGTTGATCGCGCCTTGCGCCGCGCTCGCCCAATCGGTGGCGGAAATGCCGTTGGGCTCGTTCATCAGCCCGAAGATCACCGACTTGTCGTCCTTGAATTCGAGCGCCAACCGGCGCCACAGATCCGCCACCGCGGCGGTGGGCACCTCGCTGCTGCCGATGCGCTTGCCGTCGTACTTGGCGTAGTTGTGCACGTCCAGGATCAGGTACTGCTTGTTGGCCTTGGCCGCAGCCACCGATTTCTTCAGCAGCGCCAGTTGCGCCGCATCCAGGTCGCCGTTGAGCTGTGGTTGCAGGCGTTCCCACAGGAACGGCAGGCGAATCGTGTTCATGCCCTTGCCGGCGAAATAACTGAAGTCCGCCGCGGCCGGGTAGGTGTAGTCCTTGAACAGGGTGCCGGGCTTCTTGCGTGAGTTGAACTCGGCACCGGACAGATTGACGCCGACATACTTCAGGCCGCTGGCTTCCTTTCCGGGGCGCGCAGGCTCCTTGGCGTGCGCCAGCGGCAATGCGGCCAGCAGGGTCAGTGCGAGTGCGGCACTGCGCACGGATGGGAGGTTGGGGGAAGAGCGAAACATGGAAGCCTCCTTCGGCATCGACGTAGGCGGCCGCAGGGGGAGGGCACGGCCAGCAGGGATGGTGCAGGGCAGGATGGTGGTTGGTCAGCGTAGAAGCTCCGGCGTTAGCGCGCCATTCACGCCGGCAAACGCGGATTTGATCGTGCGCAAACACCTGCAGGGCGCACCATGCCGCTGCGGTCGCGTCCGCAACCCGGCAGGCAAGACGCACTGTCGCAGGAGTGCGACAGGCAGCTGTCTTAAGCTAGCGCCACCTATTCTTAGGTCTCCCGCACTGTCGCGGGGGACGTCACATCCTGGAGTCTCCCCATGAGCCAAGCCCACGCGTACGCCGCCCAAACTGCCGATCAGCCGCTTGCACCGTTCGTGTTCGAACGGCGCGCGCCAGGCCCCAACGATGTGCAGATCGATATCGCCTACTGCGGCGTGTGTCACTCGGACCTGCATACCGCACGCAACGAATGGCACAACACGCGCTACCCGTCGGTGCCGGGCCACGAGATCGTCGGACGCGTCACCGCGGTCGGCGATGCGGTCACCGGTTTCAAGGTCGGCGACCTGGCCGGTGTCGGCTGCATGGTCGACAGCTGCCGCAGCTGCGCGTCCTGTCAGGAAGGCGAAGAGCAGTATTGCGAGCAGGGCTTCACCGGCACCTATAACGGCCCGATGTTCGGCGGCGGCGAGAACACCTACGGCGGCTACTCCGACCATATCGTGGTCGACCAGAAGTACGTGCTGCGCATCACCCACAGCGACAACCTGGCCGCAGTGGCGCCGCTGCTGTGCGCCGGCATCACCACGTATTCGCCGCTGGCGCACTGGAAGGTCGGTCCCGGTCAGAAGGTGGGCGTGGTCGGCCTCGGCGGCCTGGGCCACATGGCAGTGAAGATCGCCAAGGCGATGGGCGCCACCGTGGTGCTGTTCACCACCTCCGAGAGCAAGCGCGCCGATGCGCTGCGCCTGGGCGCCAGCGAAGTGGTGATCTCCAAGGACGAGGCGCAGATGGCGGCGCAGTACAACACGCTGGACTTCATCCTCAACACCGTGGCCGCGCCGCATAACCTGGACCCGTTCCTCAACGCGCTCAAGCGCGACGGCGCGATGGTGCTGGTCGGCGTGCCCGAGCAGTCGCACCCGTCGCCGGCCGTGTTCAACCTGGTGATGAAGCGCCGCACCCTGGCAGGCTCGCTGATCGGCGGCATCCGCCAGACCCAGGAAATGCTGGATTTCTGCGCCAAGCACAACATCGTCTCGGACATCGAAACCATCCGCGCCGACCAGATCAACGAGGCCTACGAGCGCATGCTCAAGAGCGACGTGAAGTACCGCTTCGTGATCGATATGGCGACGTTGGATAAGGCGGCTTGATCAAGATTGCATCAAATGTATGAAATGCCACCGCTTGCGTTGTTGTTAGACGCAGGCGGTGGCGCGCGGCAGTTTGTCACCAGCGCAGCTTGATGCGCTTACGGCCAAAGCCTAATGGCGAGTTCTTCACGATCAACGAGGTCTCCCATAAGAGCACCAAACTCTCGCGAGGACTCGTCGTCCGGCATCCACTTGGTGCCGATGTACCGTGCCGAGTCGGCATCAATCTGTCGCCACTCGAGTTTGCTAAGTGATCCGCTTTTTTCTTGCCAGGGGTCTCGATAGTCATCGCCGTTGAATACGACCAAACAATCCACATCCTGCGGCTGTGCTATTTGCGCTATTGCGGCGCGAATAAATGCTTCTGAGCCGAATACAATCAGATCCGTATCCGATTGGTGAGTTGTACGATCGTTAGTGCGAGATCCGATTAGCCAGATCGAGTCTGGCGACGGTTGCAAGGAAGTCAGAGCGGAAATGAGCGCTACGGCCTGATCTGGTACCTGCAATCTCATATTTTGTGCACCTAAGACGGCTACGCAGCAGCCGGCTCCTTGACCTGCGCTTTCACCCCCAGCAGCTGCACGATGCTGCCTGCCGCGTCGCGGCCTTCGGCCACTGCGGTCACCACCAGGTCGGCACCGCGCACGCAGTCGCCGCCGGCGAACAGGCGCGGGTTGCTGGTCTGGTAGGGCAGGCGGCCGTTGTCGTCGGCCGGGGCGACGATGCGGCCGTTGCTGCCGGCTTCCACGCCCTGTGACGACAACCAGTCGGGCAGGCTGGGCGAGAAGCCGAAGGCGATGATCACCACGTCCGCTTCCAGCAGCGATTCGCTGCCTTCCACCGGTACCGCGTTGCGCCGCCCGCTGGCATCGGGCTCGCCGAGCCGGGTTTCCACCACGGTCACGCCGATCGCCTCGTCGTCGGCGCCGGATTCGATCGACAGCGGCTGGCGGTTGAACAAAAAGCGCACGCCTTCCTCGCGCGCGTTGGCGACCTCGCGTGCCGAACCCGGCATGCTGGCCTCGTCGCGCCGGTACGCGCAGGTGACCTTGGCCGCACCCAGGCGGATGGCGCTGCGCACGCAGTCCATGCCGGTGTCGCCGCCGCCCAGCACCACCACGCGCTTGCCGTTGAGATCGGGCAGCGCCATCTGGTCTTCCCAGCCGGCGATCGGCCGGCCGTGCGGGTCGTTGCCGCTGACGATGCGGCTGTTCTGCACCAGGAACGGCAATGCCGGCAACACGTTTTTCAGGTCCTGCCCGGGCAGCCCGCCATCGGTGTAGCGGTAGGCACCGGTGCCCAGGAACACCGCATCGAACTCGCCCAGCAGCTGCTCGATGCTGACGTCGCGGCCCACTTCCACGCCCAGGCGGAACTGCACGCCCATGCCTTCGAGGATCTCGCGGCGCTTGCCGATCACCGCCTTGTCCAGCTTGAAGCTGGGGATGCCGAACTGCAGCAGGCCGCCGATCTGCTCGTAGCGGTCGTAGACCACCGCCTCGATGCCGGCACGCACCAGGCGGTCCGCGCAGGACAGGCCGGCGGGGCCGGCGCCGATCACCGCCACCCGCCAGCCGCTCGGCTGCACGTTGCCCAGGTCCGGGCGCCAGCCCATCTTGAAGGCGGTATCGACGATGTATTTTTCCACCGCGCCGATGGTGACCGCGCCGAATTCCTCCAGCGTGCAGCTGCCCTCGCACAGGCGGTCCTGCGGACACACCCGCCCGCACACTTCCGGCAGCGGATTGGTGGAATGGCACAGCGTGGCGGCCTCGATGATGCGGTCTTCCTGCACCAGCTGCAGCCACTGCGGAATGGCGTTGTGCACCGGGCATTTCCAGCTGCAATACGGGTTACCGCAGTCCAGGCAACGGCCGGACTGGTACTGCGCGTCGGCCTTGTCGAACTTGCCGTACAACTCGCCCCAGTCGCCGGAGGTACGCAGCTCCACCGGAATGCGCGTGGGCATGGTCCGGGGCAGGTCGAGGAATTGGAAGGCTTGCTTGCGGCTCATAGAGAAATCCGTGGCTGATCCCCCTTCTCCCGCCTGCGGGAGAAGGTGCCCGAAGGGGCGGATGAGGGGCGGGCCAGTGCCCTCACCCCCAGCCCCTCTCCCGCATGCGGAAGAGGGGGGCAGAAACTTACGCGGCCCGGCGCAGCGACTCCGCCAGCGACTCGATGCTGGCGGCCTTGGGTTTGACCAGCCAGAACTTGCCGATGTAGTCGCGGAACTCGTCCAGGATCTGCTGCGCCCAGATGCTGCCGGTCAGCTCGCGGTGGCGGCTGATCAGGGTGTGCAGGTGCTGGCGATGGTTCTCGAAGCCCTCGGCGGAGACGCGGTGGATATCGATCAGCTCGTGGTTGTAGCGGTCCACGAAGTCGCGTTCGATATCCAGCACGTAGGCCAGGCCACCGGTGAAGCCGGCGCCGAAGTTCAGGCCGACCTTGCCCAGCACCAGCACCACGCCATCGGTCATGTATTCGCAGCAGTGGTCGCCGGCGCCTTCCACCACCGCCAGCGCGCCGGAGTTGCGCACCGCAAAGCGCTCGCCGGCGCGTCCGGCCGCGAACAGCTCGCCGCCGGTGGCGCCGTACAGGCAGGTGTTGCCGACGATCGGCGTGCTGCGCGCCTCGAAGCGGGCGCCACGCGGCGGACGCACCACCAGCCGGCCGCCGGCCATGCCCTTGCCGACGTAGTCGTTCGCCTCGCCTTCCAGCTCCAGCTGCAGGCCACCGGCGTTGAACGCGCCGAAGCTCTGCCCGGCGCTACCGCGGAAGCGCAGGTTCAACGGCGCATCGCTCATGCCGTGGTTGCCGTGCACGCGTGCGATGGCGCCGGACAGGCGCGCGCCGATCGAGCGGTCGGTGTTGTGGATCAGGAAGCGATGGTCGCCGCCGCGCTTGTGGGCGATCGCATCGGCGAGCAGGCCGTCCATCTGCGTGGCCAGGCTGTCGGGCGATTCGTACAGGCGCTGGGCGGCGCAGTGGCTGCCGTCGTAGCGCGCATGGGTGAGCAGGCGCGACAGATCGACCTTGACCCCGGCACGTGGCGAGACCTCCAGCTGTTCGAGCAGGTCGGTGCGGCCGACGATGTCGTCCAGCGAGCGCACGCCCAGGTAGGACAGCCACTGCCGCACTTCCTCGGCCAGCAGGCGGAAGAAATGCTCCACCCGCTCGGGCAGGCCGGTGAAGTAATTCGCACGCAGGCGCTCGTCCTGGGTGGCCACGCCGGTGGCGCAGTTGTTGAGGTGGCAGATGCGCAGGTACTTGCAGCCCAGCACGATCATCGGCGCGGTGCCGAAGCCGAAGCTGTCGGCGCCCAGCAGCGCGGCCTTGACCACGTCCAGGCCGGTCTTCAGGCCGCCGTCGGTCTGCAAAATGGTGCGGTCGCGCAGGTCGTTGGCCACCAGCGCCTGGTGCGACTCGGCCACGCCCAGTTCCCACGGCACGCCGGCATAGCGGATCGAGCTGACCGGGCTGGCCCCGGTGCCGCCGTCATGGCCGGACACGGTGATCAGGTCGGCGCCGGCCTTGACCACACCGGCGGCAATGGTGCCGACGCCGGCATGCGCCACCAGCTTCACCGACACCAGCGCGGTCGGGTTGACCTGCTTGAGGTCGTAGATCAGCTGGGCCAGGTCTTCGATGGAATAGATGTCGTGATGCGGCGGCGGGCTGATCAGGCCGATGCCGGGCTTGGCGTAACGCAGCCGCGCGATCAGTTCATTGACCTTGTGGCCGGGCAGCTGGCCGCCTTCGCCGGGCTTGGCGCCCTGGGCGACCTTGATCTGCAGCACTTCGGCGTTGACCAGATATTCCGGCGTCACACCGAAGCGGCCGGAGGCCACCTGCTTGATCTTGGAGCGCTTCTCGGTGCCGTAGCGGGCCGGGTCTTCGCCGCCTTCGCCGGAATTGCTGCGCCCGCCCAGGCGGTTCATCGCAATGGCCAGCGCTTCGTGCGCCTCGGGCGACAACGCGCCCAGGCTGATCGCGGCGGTATCGAAGCGACGCAGCACGTCTTCGGCCGGGGTCACCTCGTGCAGCGGGGTCGGGGTGTCGGCGCGCTTGAGCTGGACCAGGTCGCGCAGGGTGGAGGCCGGGCGCGCATGCACCGCGTCGACGTACTTCTGCCAGTCGCCGGCATCGCCGGTGCGGGTGGCGCGCTGCAGCGTCATGACCACGTCCGGGTTGTACATGTGGTACTCGCCGCCGTGCACGTACTTGAGCAGCCCGCCTACTTCCGGCTTGAGCTGGTCGTTCCAGGCGCGTGCGGTGAGCTCGCGTGCCTCGGTGTCCAGCCGCGGCAGGCCCACGCCGCCGATGCGCGCGGGCGTCTCGGCAAAGCACAGCTCCACCACGTCCGGGTCCAGCCCGACGATTTCGAACAACTGCGCGCCGCGGTAGCTGGCGATGGTGCAGATGCCCATCTTGGAGATGATCTTGGACAGGCCCTTGTAGATGCCCTTGCGGTAGCGGCGGCCGATCTGCGACTGCTCGCCGCCCTTGCTCAGCTGCAGGATGCCGCGCCGGCCCAGGTCGAACAGCGTCTGGTAGGCCAGGTACGGATACACGGCCGTGGCGCCGAAGCCGAGCAGGCAGGCCATGTGGTGCGCATCGCGCGCGGTGCCGGTTTCGATGATCAGGTTGACGTCGCAGCGCAGGCCCACCTTGCACAGGTGGTGATGCACCGCGCCGGTGGCCAGCAGCGCATGCGCCATCGGCCGGTCCGGGACCGGGTAGCGGTCGGACAGCAACAGCATGACGGCGCCGGCGCGTGCGGCCGCCTCCACTTCCTGGCAGATGCGTTCCAGCCCGGCCTTGAGGCCTTCCTCCACGCTGTAGGACAGGTCGATCAGGCGGTTGCGCTCGACGTACTGCTCCATCTTCAGCAGCTGGCGCAGCTTGCGCTGGCTGAGCACCGGCGAGTTGAGGATGACGTGGTTCACCGTCTCCGCACCGGCGTGGAAGATGTTGGTCTCCTTGCCGAGCTGGGTGGTGAGCGACATCGCGATGCCTTCGCGCAGCGGGTCGATCGGCGGGTTGGTGACCTGCGCGAAGGCCTGGCGGAAGTAGTCGTACAACGGCCGGGTCTGGCGGCTGAGCACCGCCATCGGGGTGTCGTCGCCCATCGAGCCGGTGGCTTCCTGCTCGGTCTCGGCCAGCGGGCGCAGGATCTGCTCCACTTCCTCGGTGCTGAGCTGGAACAGCTTGTGGTAGCTGCGCAGGGTCTGCTCGCTGAAGGGTTCTTCCACCAGCGAGGGGTCGATCAGTTCGGTCTGCAGATAGGTCACGCCCTGCTGCAGCCATTGCTTGTACGGCGCGCGCGCGCGGTTGATGCGGTCGATGGCGTCCGAGTCCAGCAGGTCGCCGCGCTTGAGATCGATCGCCATCATCTCGCCCGGGCCCAGCTTGCCCTTGCGGGTGATGCGCTCGGCCGGCAGCTCCCACACGCCGGCCTCGGAGGCCACCAGGAAATGGCGGTCGGAGGTCAGCATCCAGCGCGCCGGGCGCAGGCCGTTGCGGTCGAGCATGCAAGCGGCATAGCGGCTGTCGCAGGCGACGATGCCGGCCGGGCCGTCCCATGGCTCGGTGTTGAGGCCGTAGAACTCGTAGAACGCGGCCAGGTCGGCGTCCTTGAACTCCAGCGACTGGGTCGCCGGCGGCACCAGGATGCGCAGCGCCTGCAGCAGGTCCATGCCACCGGCGATCAGCAGCTCGAGCATGTTGTCCAGGCTCTGCGAATCGGAGCCGTGCATGGAGATCACCGGGTCGAACTCGGCGATGTCGAAGCGCGGGGTCTGCCACACCTTGCTGCGCGCCTGCGCCCAGCGCCGGTTGCCTTCGATGGTGTTGATCTCGCCGTTGTGGGCGAGCAGGCGGAACGGATGCGCCAGCGGCCAGCGCGGCAGCGTGTTGGTTGAAAAACGCTGGTGGAACACAATCGCGCTGGAGGACAGATCGCTGCGCTGCAGGTCCGGGTAGAACGTGCTCAGCTTGTCCGGCAGCACCATGCCCTTGTAGCTGATGCCGTTGGGCGAGAGCGTGGTGACGTAGAAGTTTTCCACCTCGCGCAGCGCCTGCTCGGCGCGGCGGCGCGCCAGGAACAGCGCCAGGGTGAAGCCGTCTTCGCTCTGTTCGGCACCGGCATCGACAAAGACCTGTTCGATGCGCGGCAAGGTGTCGCGGGCCAGCTGGCCGCACACGCTGTCATCGGTGGGCACCACGCGCCAGCCGCGGAACTGCACGCCAGCGCCGTGCAACTGGGTTTCCAGTTCGGTGCGACAGCGTGCGGCATCGGCTTTGTCCAGCGGCAGGAACACCACCCCGGCCGCGTAACGCGTGCCCAGGGGGATGCCGGCATCGCGCGCCAGCCCGCGCAGGAACGCATCGGGCTTGCGGATCAGCAGGCCGCAGCCATCGCCGGTGAGCCCGTCGGCGGCGACACCGCCACGGTGGGTCATGCGCGAGAGCGCCGCAATCGCAGTATCCACCAGCGAACGGGAAGGTTGGTCGTCCAACTGGGCGACCATGCCAAAACCACAGGCGTCGCGCTCATCGCGCGCGCTGTTGTAGAGACCGTGGTCGTTGAGCCCTTGGCGAGTGCGGGGGGCCATGTCTGCCTCTTTGCGATCTGGGAGAGCGGCGACGACATTGCAGCGCTCGATCCGTGGAGCGTTTCGAAGAGGTCACCGGATGATCGACTAGACCACAGTTGATGCGGTGCCGCAATACACCGTTACAGCTGCAACGAGGGCCGCTGCAATCCCTTGTGCCAGCAGGCTTGGCGCCGGTCTTGCGACAGGCGCCAGCATCGCATCAGCCGCAGCGCACCGAGGCGATCAGGTTCTTGGCGTCCACTTCCAGATTGAGCCGTTCGCCGTTGAACTCCATGGTGGTCATCTGGCCGGGTTTGAGCACACGCACCGACTTGGCGCCGGCGTCGCTGCGCGCCTGTTCGCCCACCGCATCGGTCAACGGCTGGCCCACCAGCGACTGCACCTGGGTGGCATCGCAGCTGCCGATCGGCGGCGCTTCCGGCGCTGCATCCGGTGCGGGCGCAGAGGCTTGCTCGGCCGCGTGCTGGGCATTGGCGGCAACGGCTTCCTGCTCATCGGGTTGCGGTTTGTTGCAGGCAGTCAATGCAGTCAGCACAACCAAGGTGCAAGCCAGGCGGGCAATAGGCAGGACAGCGCGCATCGATGACTCCAGCAAAGGGGGTACCCAAGCATAAGCACAAACGCGCACGACCGGCATCGCTTGCCCACACGGCGTTGTCATTGCGTTGACGCAGCCTAGTCTTGCCGCGCTTGACAATCGCGGCCAGTCCTCCGACCTGTGCGCAATGAAAGCCAAACGTGTTCTTCGCAATGCCGCAGTCACCGCCAGCACCGCCGGCAAGCTTGCAGCCGCGGCCACCGGCGCCGTCGTCGCCACGGCTGCGGTGGCCAGCGTGGCCGCAGTGGCACAGGCCAAGGCCACCGCGCGCGCGGCCGGACTGACCTACGTCAACGACCAACAGCCCGGTATCAGCCGCCGCAAGGCCGGCAAGAGCTTCAGTTACCGCGATGCCGACGGGCAACGCATCGGCGATGCCGAGACCTTGCAACGCATCCGTTCGCTGGCGATTCCGCCGGCCTACACCGAAGTCTGGATTTGCGCCAAGCCCAACGGCCACCTGCAGGCGACCGGGCGCGATGCGCGCCGGCGCAAGCAATACCGCTATCACGCCGATTGGGCGCAGGTGCGCGGCGAAGGCAAGTTCGAACGGGTGATCGCCTTCGGCACCGCGCTGCCCAAACTGCGGCGGCGCTTGCGTCGCGACCTGGTGCTGCCGGGCTTTCCGCGCGAAAAGGTGCTGGCAATCGTGGTGGCGTTGCTGGCCGATACGCTGGTGCGCGTGGGCAACGCCGAATATGCGCGCAGCAATCGGTCCTACGGGCTGACCACGTTGCGCAACCGGCACATGGAATTTTTGCGCGGCGGACGTGCGCGGTTGAAGTTCCGCGGCAAGAGTGGCCAGGATCACGATATCGAAGTGGACGACAAGCAACTGGTCAAGCTGATCCGCGAGTGCCAGCAATTGCCCGGACAATCGCTGTTCCAGTACCGCGATGACGACGGCCAGCTGCAGCCGGTGGATTCGGGCGAGGTCAACGACTACCTGCGCGAGGCGATGGGCGAGGATTTCACCGCCAAGGATTTCCGCACCTGGGGCGGCACGCTGGCGGCACTGCAACGTCTGGCACGCTTGCCGCTGCCCGAGTGCATCAGCGAACGCGCGCTGACCCAGGTGCAGAACGATGTCATCCGTGAAGTGGCCGATGCGCTGGGCAATACGCCCTCGGTGTGTCGCAAGGCGTATATCGACCCATGCGTATTCGAGGGCTGGCGCGCCGGTCAGTTGCAGGCCATGGCCACCGGCGTGCGCGGCGAGCGCCAATGGGAGGCGGCGACGCTGAAATTCCTGACCACCTCGCGCGCCAGGACCAGGACGCCGGCAAAGGCGGCGTCCAGACGCAGGTAGCGCGAGGACCGGGAATCGACAGCCGCAATGCTCTTCGATTCCCGATTCCCGATTTTCAGCCGCAGTAGATCGCGGTGATGTTGTTGTTCGGCCCGGTCTCGACGGTAAGGTGGTCGCCGCCGCTTTCGCTGGCGCCCTGGGCCGGGTCGGCCAGGCCGCTGGCGGTGCCGCCGCCGGTGGCGCGCTCGCCACGGCGCACGCTGACCTGCTGGCTGTCGCTGTCCACGCGCGCACGCTCGATGGTCTGCGCCGCCGCCGCCAGGCCGACTGCACCCCGCACCTTGTCGATATGGCACTGCCCGGAAATGGCCCCGTCGATGGGCTGCACCTGCACGACCTGGTTGGAGGCACAGGCCGAGAGCAACAACACGGCAGCGAGCGGAGCAAGGGTGCGGATCATCGGGGATCTCCAGCGGAAGAATGCCGCAAGCGTGAAGAAAGCGTTGTCGGCGTGGCATGAAGACCGCCCGCGCGCCCACGGCGGTGCCAGGGCGCGCCACGCCCTGACACCGTTGCATGGAGCGCAGGGCTGATCCTTCCTGCGTGATCAGGACTGCCAAGCCTCAGCGATTGCTTCGATTCTTGGACGACTCCGCTGCAGGTCCTCCGGTTATTCCATCAATGGCCGCGTCTTAACGCAGGGGACAGGCAGCGCGGCATCGGTGCGCCCAGACACGTGCGACAGCGCGCGCATACAGCGCGCCGCGGCACGCGCATTGCCGCGCCTCGTCTCGGCTCACGCGCCTCGGCGCCACATGCCGCGATGGGGGTGTAGCTGCATAGCCCTGCCTTCAGCAGACGCGCCCCCCTGCCATTCGACCTATTGACTACAGTTGTCGTCACGCTTACGGTAGCGACAACTGTAGTCAAGGAGAGCGGCATGCGTGGCAAGACCATCGGGGACCAGGAGCTGGCCCTGCTGCAACACATCGAAGAACAGCGACAGGCCAGCGTCGGCGAAGTGGCGGCCGCGTTCGGTGAGCCGCGCGGGCTGGCGCGCTCGACCGTGCTGACCATGATGGAGCGCCTGCGCGCCAAGGGCTTTCTGCGTCGCAAGCAGGTGGATGGCATGTACCGCTACAGCGCCACCAGCGGGCAGGACGCGGTGGTGCGCTCGGCTGTGGGGCAGTTCGTGGAAAAGACCTTGCAGGGCTCGGTGTCGCCGTTCGTGGCGTGGATGTCGCAGCGCGCCGAGGTCAGCGACAGCGAACTGGCCGAGCTCGAAGCCCTGGTCGCCAAGCTGCAGTCGCAGCGCAAGGAGGATTGAGCATGTCGCCGATGATCGAAGCCTTGCTGTGGAAACTGGGTGCCACCAGCGTGCAGACCGCCGTGCTGGCGTTGGCGGTGTGGGCGCTGTGCCGCAGCGTGCGGCGGCTGCGGGCCACCACGCAGACCTGGCTGTGGTGGCTGGTGGGAGTGCAGGCGGTGGTCGGCCTGCTGTGGAACGCGCCGCTGCAGTTGCCGGTGTTGCCCGCAACCACGCCCACGCCTGCCTTGATTGCCGGCGACAGCCTGGCGCCGATGGTGATGGCCACTGCCACTGCCACCGGCGCCAGCGCGGTCGCCAGTGCGGGTGCGGCAGGCGTGCTGCAGGGTGCAAGCGGTCCGTCCTGGGCGCTGTGGCTGGCTGCGTTGTGGGTTGCCGGCGTTGCCGTGATGGCGCTCGGCACCTTACGCGCCTACCGACGCAGCCGCGCCCTGGTACGCGCTGCCGCAGCGTGCACCGATCGTGCCCTGGTCGCCGCACTGCGCATGGCCGCAGAAGCGCATGGCCTGTCGCAGCCGCCGGAAATACGGCTGTCGCAGCAGATCGCCTCGCCGCAGTTGATCGGACCCTGGCGCCCGGTCTTGCTGCTGCCCGCCGCCCGCCTGCCGCACATGGCCGACGACGATCTGGATATGGCGCTGACCCACGAACTGATCCATCTGCGCCGGCGCGATCTGTGGTGGGGCTTGCTGCCGTCGCTGGCCCAGCACCTGTTCTTCTTCCACCCGCTGGTGCATCTGGCCGCGCGCGAATACGCCACTGCCCGCGAGGCCGCCTGTGATGCTGCGGTGGTCGCAGGCCACCGTCATTGCCGCCACGACTATGGCCGGCTGTTGCTGCAACTGGGCGTGGCACCGCGCCCGCACGGCGGCGTGGCCAGCGCCTCGCCGTCCTTCCTCAGCCTCAAACGGAGATTGCTCATGTTGCAGAACCCGACCTCGTTCCCGCGGCTTGGCGCGGCCCTGATCCTGGGCGCGGTGGCCATCACCGGCGTGCTGCCGCTGCGCCTGGTGGCGATGCCCGCCGCGCCGGCTGCCGCACCCGCCAAGCCACCTACCGGCCTGTCCAGCACCGTGGCACCGGCCGCCGCCGCCGCCGCCGCGCCGGCAACTGCGGCAGCGAACGCCGCACCGGCAAACGCCGCCGCAGCGACTGCAGCGGCGTCATCCACCAGCCAGACCTTCACCACCACCTCCACGCACGGCCAGATCAACCTGTCGCATGACCCCGACCGCGATGCCTACGTGCTGCTGCAGGGCAACGACAGCGTCATGCATGGCTCGGTGGACGATCTCAAGCATGTGCGTCGCCTGGCCGGCAAGGATGGCCAGCTGATGTGGTTCCGCAAGGATGGCAAGCAGTACGTCGTGCGCGATCTCGACACCTTCAAGCGCCTGAATGCGGCGTATGCGCCCATCACCAAATTGGGCCAGGCGCAGGGCGCGCTGGGCGAGCGCCAGGGCAAGCTCGGCGAACAGCAGGGCGAGTTGGGCGCGCAGATGGCCGAGCTGGGTGCGCGTGCTGCCGCCGCCGCGGCCAAGCACGTCAATGCATCCTTGCTCGACACCGATGCGCGTACACAACAGGCCGCCGAGCGTGCGGCGCGGGAGGCGGAACGCGCAGTACGCCAGGCCGAACTGGCCATGCAGCGCAGCGGCGCCGATCAGCGGATGCAGGCGCTGGCCAGGCAGCAGGCGGCGCTCGCCACCGAACAGGCAACCCTGTCCAGCCAGCAGGCCGCCGCCAGCGTGCGTGCCGACAAGGAAGCCCGGCGCATCATGCGCGAGGCGATCGCACAGGGGCTGGCCACGCAGATCGACGGCTGATCGCCGCAGGCCGCTGCGCGCGGAGACTGTGCAGCACGCGCAGACGGCGAGCAGCTGGCGCCATCTCGGCCGGAGGCAGTGACTGGCGTCAAACCGGCTCGGCGCCGCACGCGCCATGCAGGCACGCGCGGCGGGCGACACATAGCGCTGGTGACTTGGTGACGCCGCGGCTCGCCGATACTGTGCAACAGGCGCAGACGGCGAGCAGGCAATGACGTACCGGGTGGTGGTGTTGGGCGGCTTCGGGCATTTCGGCGCGCGCATCGTGCGGGCGCTGGCGGCGACGGCGCAACTGCAGGTGATCGCGGCCGGGCGGCATCCCGGCGATGTGGCGGCCAGGTGGCCGGATATCGCGCCCGGTCGCATCGCGTGCTGTCGCCTGGATATCGACGCAAGCGATTTTGCCGCGCAACTGGCGGCCACTGCCGCCGATGCGGTGGTGCATACCGCAGGCCCGTTCCAGGGCCAGGATTACGCCGTGGCGCACACCTGCCTGCAGGCCGGCATGCACTACATCGACCTGGCCGACGGCCGCGCGTTCGTGCGCGATTTCCCCGCGGCAATGGATGCAGTGGCAAGGCAAGCGCAGCGTGTGGCCATCAGCGGCGCCAGCACCCTGCCGGCGCTGTCGAGCGCGGTCATCGATGCCTTGCTGCCGCGTTTTTCCGCCTTGCATGGCATCCGCATGGTCATCGCGCCCGCGCAAGGCACACCGCTTGGCCTGGCCACCGTGCGTGCGGTGTTGTCGTACTGCGGCACGCCGTTTGCATGGCTGCATGAGGGCCGCTGGCAAACGGTGGTGGGTTGGGCCAGACCCACGCGCGTGCAGTTCGCCCGGCTCGCGCCGCGGCTTGCGTCGCCGTGCGATGTGCCCGATCACGATCTGCTGCCACAGCGCTATCCAGGCGTACAGAGCGTGCAGTTTCGCGCCGCGTTGGAGGTGCTATTCCTGCAGCGCTGCCTGGCCGGTGTCGCCCGGCTGCGTCAGCACGGCGTGCCATTGCCGATGACGCGCCTGGCCGAGGTGTTTGCACGCGCGGCACGCTGGTTTGACCGCTTCGGCACCGACCTCGGCGGCATGCGCGTGGAGCTGCGTGGCATGAGCC
Organism: Xanthomonas arboricola pv. guizotiae; assembly: GCF_002940205.1. Taxonomy (GTDB): domain Bacteria; phylum Pseudomonadota; class Gammaproteobacteria; order Xanthomonadales; family Xanthomonadaceae; genus Xanthomonas; species Xanthomonas arboricola_C. The sequence continues at coordinate 12,316 of NZ_MDSK01000030.1, read as the reverse complement.
ATCCCCAGGCTGGCGATCCCCGGCCGCTGCGACTGCAGTGGGACCTCACCGCTGCGATGCTGCACGGCCCGGAGATTCCCTGCTTCGCCGCCATCCTGCTGGTGCGCAAGCTTGCAGCAGGGCAGGCGTTACCGATCGGCGCGCATGCCTGCATGGGCTTGTTGACCCTGGCCGAATTCGAGCAGGAGTTTGCAGCATGGCAGATGGTGACCGAGCTGTTGGAAGTGCGTGTGTGAGTGCGGTTGTTCCACTGCCGATGACGGCCTGTTGTCAGCGCGTCTCCAGCATCGGAATCACGTCACGGTCCTGCGCTTCCACTGCCACCAGGCACTGCATCAGCAGCGACAAGGTCACCACGTCCTGGTGATTGTGCTCGGCCACGCGGCGCAGGTTGCGCGCGCTGCCGCCGCGCAGGTAGCTCAGCCAGGCGGCCGGCGCTTCGGAGCCGGGCAGGTCGTCCTCCCGCACCACGCGCAGCAGCTGCCGTTCGATGGTGGCCAGCTTGCAGTTCTCCCAGGTGCCGCGATAACGGCGCCGGGTGGGGAACAGCAGGTCCACATGGTCCAGTGCAGAGATCGGGTCGCCGCGGCGCGCCAGCCGGTAGCGCGTCTTCAACAACGGCGCGTCGTAGCAGCGGCCGTTGTAGCTGGACAGCACCGTGCGTGGCGTCAGCCAGGTGCGGAACAGATCCAGCATTGCGCTTTCGGCCGCCATCGTGGACATCATCAACTGACGTACGCGCAGGCCGCTGCCTTGCACGGCATCGACGTACCAATCGGCCACGCCGATCATGAAGGCGCGGGTACCGGTGCCACCGGCCAGGCCGGTGGTTTCGGTGTCGAAGAACAGCAGGTCCATCGGGTCCACCGCGTCCTCGCGCTTGGCGAACGCCAGCGACAGCGCCTGGCGCGGGATCGCCTGCGGCAGCAAGGCTTCGATCAGGTGCAGGCCGGGCGCGATCTCGTTGCCGGGCAGATGCCGGTCGGTGGACGCCGCGCGTACCGGCCCGTGCGCCGAGACCGCGCGCTCGCGCAGGCCGATCATCTTGCGCAGGCCGGCGATATCGGTGCGGCGCTGCGGTGGCGGGCTGGATGTGGCTGCAGCCGGTGTCGCGCGCGCAGCCGGCATGCGTGCTGCCGCAGCGGCCGCCCCACCTGCCGGGGTGTGGCGCACATCGTGGTCCACCCAGGCAAACGCCGAGCTATCGCGCGCAGGCGCTGCAGCAACCGGTGCCTGCAGGGCGCGGCGCGTCATGGCCGGTGCGCTGGGCGGGGTGCGCGGTGCGCCGGCCGCCTCTGCGCTGCCGGGCTGCGCGCTTCGCACAGCCGCCTCGTGCGGCAAAGCGCGTGACCCAGACGCCGCAGCACCCGGCGCAGGCTGGCGTTGCGCACGCGTGGGCATCACCGCATCGTCCTTGCGCGCCGTGGGCGTCAGCCCACCGACCTGGCGGCGTAGCAGGCGCAAACGTTCTGCGCTCACGCCAGGAGCGCTGCCAGGCATCGGTACTGCCGGCGCACGCATCGGCTGCGCCGCCGCAGGCATGTCACCTGCGGCGCGCGTGCGTGCATCCCCTGCCACAGCACCCGCACCGACTGCATCGCCCGAGGTACGCGCCACCACTGCCGCGCGCAGCGGGTGGGCATCGGCCTGCGCGTCGGCCACAGCGGAAACGTCCGCACCATCCACCGCAGCGCCATCTGCAAGCGCCGCCGGCGCACGCACATCCGCATGCCCGGCCTGACGCCGCAGCAAGCGCAGCCGGTCCGCACTCACGCTCATGCAAGCACGTCCAGCGCCAGGTCATCGTCCACCTGGGTGGCATGCCGCAACGGCGCATCCGCATCGAACAACAGCGCCAGCACCGTCAAGGCCAATGACTTGGGCGATTCGCCCTTGCCTTCCTCATGGGCGGCCAGCACCGGGCCCACGCAGGCCGGGCAGCCGGCGCTGCAGTCGCAACGCCGCACCAGCTCGTCGGCGCGCTGCAGCAGCTCGGCCTGGCGCAGCCACAGCGGCTCGCTCAGGCCCACCCCGCCGGGGAAGTTGTCGTACAAATACACCGTGGGTACGAAGGCCTGCTGCAACTCCACCGCGCCTTCTTCGCCCTCGTCCACGCCGCGCAGCTGCCCGCGCCCGGTCTGGTCGGCCACCGCAAACCAGGCGCCGTCGCCATTGCCCACCGCTTTTTGCAGGTCGCGCGCATCGGCCATCACCGCCACCGTGGCCACCACGTGCAGCGCGTAGGCCGCACCCAAAAAACCGTCCAGCGCATCCTGCTTGGAGGCGAACGCCTTGCCCAGCGTGGCCTGCGGCAGCTGCCACCACACCGCGGTGGTGTGCAGTTCCTGGTCGGGCAGATTGACCGGCCCGTAGCCGATGTTTTCATGCGTGTAATAGCGGATCTTCTTGTAGCCGGACACGCGCCGCACCACATGCACCTCGCCGTGATGCGAGTCGCCGCGCCCGGCCACGCCACCGTCGAAGCGGTCCAGCACCTTCAGCTTGGTGTAGTCGATGCTGTCGGTGTAGTAGTCCACATGCGTACGCGTGACATAGGCCTTGCGGCCTTCCCAGTCCAGCCGCTCCACCTGGTACGGCGTGCTCTGCACCATGTGGATGGCGCCTTCGTACAAGGTGAGCGCCGCGGCCGAATAATCCACCTCGGCGATGATCTGCTGCTTGCCGTCGCTCTTGTCCACCACCACGAAGTTGCCGTCGGCCACCGAGCGCAGGCTCACCGCATTGGCCGGGTAGCTATCGGCGATCCACTCCCAGCGGTCGCCTTCCTGGTGGATCACTTCGCTTTCGGCCAGCGCTTCCAGGAACACCAGCGGGTCGATCGGCCCGAACGGTTCGTTGGCAATGAACGGCAATTCGAACGCGGCGCAACGGATGTGATCGAACAGGATCAGCGGTTGGTCCGGCGCGGTGCGCGCGTGCTCGGGTGAGGCATCGGCAAAGAAATCCGGGTGCCGCACCACGTATTGGTCCAAGGGTTGCGAGCTGGCCACCAGCACGCCCAGCGCCGGTTGCTGGCGGCGCCCCGCACGGCCGAAACGCTGCCAGGTGGCCGCCACGCTGCCGGGGTAACCGTTGAGGATCACCACGTCCAGCGCGCCGATATCCACGCCCAGTTCCAGCGCCGAGGTGGAAATGATGCCGTCGATGGTGCCCGCCCGCATCGCACGCTCCACCTCGCGGCGCTCGGTGGGCAGGTAGCCGCCACGGTACGCGCGAATGCGTGGCGGCTTGCGCGGGTCGTGGTCGAAGATGTCTTTCAGGTATTTGGTCAGCACTTCCACCATCAAGCGCGTCTGCGCGAACACCAGCGTCTTCAGGCCGCTCTTGATCGCGATGCGCGCAATGCGGTTGCTCTGCGAGCGTGCCGATGCGCGCAGGCCCAAATCGGCATTGACCACCGGCGGGTTCCACAGCAGCACGTGCTTGTCGCCGGTGGGTGCGCCGGATTCGGTGATCGCATGCACCTGCTCTTCGATCAGGGCCTGCGCGTGCGCATGCGGGTTGCCGATGGTGGCCGAGCACAGGATGAACTGCGGGTTGGCGCCATAGAACGCGCAGATGCGCTTGAGCCGGCGCAGCACATTGGTGACGTGGCTGCCGAACACGCCGCGATAGGTGTGGATTTCGTCGATCACTACATAGCGCAGGTTCTCGAAGAACTGCGCCCACTTGGTGTGATGCGGCAGGATCGCCTGATGCAGCATGTCCGGGTTGCTCACCACGATGTCGCCATGCAAACGAATCGCCTGACGCGCATCGCCGGGCGTATCGCCATCGAAGGTGAAGGCCTTCACCCCCAGCTCGCCGGCGCGGTTCAATTCCAGCAACTCGGCCACCTGATCCTGCGCCAGCGCCTTGGTCGGGAACAGGTACAGCGCCTTGGCCCTGGCGCTCATCGCCGCGCTCACCACCGGCAACGTGTAGCACAGCGACTTGCCCGACGCGGTGGGCGTCACGATCGCCACATGTTCGCCGCGCTGGGTGGCCGCCCAGGCGTCGGCCTGGTGGCTGTAGAGCTGGCTGATGCCGCGCGCACGCAAGGCGTCGGCCAGCGCGGCCGGCACGTCGGCGGGAATCGGCGCATAACGGCCGTCGCGCCCGGGCAGGGTGAAGCTGCCGGTGATGCGGTCGTGGTAACGCCGTTCCAGGCGTTCGGTGAGCAGTGCGCCATCGCGGCTGGGCCGACCGTCGGTGGTGGCCAGCGCGCGTTCGGCGGTTTCGGTGCGGGGAGCGAGGGCAAACGGAGGCATACGGCGGCTCCCAAAGAGGGGCATGAGACAGGGGAGGTGTCTCAGGGTATGAGACCAGCGCCGAACCGGCGAGCCTGTGTCACTGAGCGGATTCAGCAAGCCGGGTATTCTGTCGCCCCCCGCCGCGTCACCGTGCCCTGCACGCCGTGGGCTCCCCCATCTCGAAGAACCCCCGTGCCCGTTGCCCCCAGCGTCACCGCTCCGCATTACAAGACCCGTTCCGCCCGACTTGCCGATGTGATCGTGCATGCCGCCGGCCTGTTCCTGGCCATCGTCGGCGGCGCCTGGATGGTCTGGCGCGCGCATGCCAACCAGACCATGCTGCTGGCCACCTGCGTCTACGCGCTGGGGCTGCTGGTGATGTTCGGCTGCTCGGCGGCCTACAACTTCGCCCCGCCGCAACGCCAGCCGATGCTGCGCAAGTTCGACCACGCCGGCATCTTCGTGATGATTGCCGGCTCCTACACCCCGTTCCTGCTGGTCGCCCTCGACGGCACCTGGCGCTGGGCGATGATCCTGGGCGTGTGGGGCGTGGCCTTGTTCGGCGTGTTCGCCAAGCTGTTCCTGCCCGGCATCGCCAAGGGCTTCTGGGTGGCGATCTACCTGCTGCTGGGCTGGGCCGGCATTGTGGTGATCAACCAGATGATTGCCGGCCTGGACAGCGCCGTGCTCTGGCTCATCGTGGCTGGCGGCGCGTTCTACACCGTGGGCGTGGCGTTCTACGTGCGCAAGGCGATGGTCTACAACCGCGCCATCTGGCACGCCCACGTGCTGGGCGGTGCGCTGTCGCACTGGTATGCCATCTGGTTGTGCCTGCAGCCGCTGGGCGGGGTGTAGCCTCGCCGGGCGCAGCCGGCTTGCCCTACCCGGAGTGATACTTTAGTGTCACTGTATGCGCACAGAACTCGTCACGACGCTCAAGCGGCAGGCCACCGAGCTCCTCGCAGATGTCGAGCGCGACAAGGAGCCGATCCTGATCACCCAGCATGGCCTGCCCAGCGCCTACCTAGTGGATGTCGCCAGCTATGAGCGCATGCAGCAGCGGATGCTGATCCTCGAAGGAATTGCCCGTGGTGAAATGGCCGTAGCGGAAGGCCGCAGCCTGAGCCACGAGCAAGCCAAGCAACGCCTGGCGCGATGGCTGAAATAGTCTGGTCGGAGCCGGCACTGGCCGACCTGGACGCGATTGCCGATTACATTGCACTTGAGGACGCTGCCGCCGCAGCGGCGCTGGTGAGACGGGTGTTTGCGCATGTCGAGCAATTGGCCGAGCACCCGGAGAGTGGAAGCCGGCCGCAGGAGCTCAAGCGCTCTCGCTATCGTCAGATCGTCGAGCCACCTTGCCGCGTGTTCTATCGTGTGGACGGGCAGCGCGTCGTGGTGGTTCACGTGATGCGGTCGGAGCGATTCTTTCGCAAGAATCGTCTTTCGCGCTGACAAGCGCGACCCTCTTTCCACCCGTCTCGCGTTGAACACGCATTGCTGCGCGCGCGCGCCCACACCCGTCTTCGTAGGTCACCGGCTGCAGCAGGCTGTCAGATGGATCGCGCAGGCGCTGGTGCTGTTCACGCCAACGCCATCGACCTCGCCCAGCAACAAAATCGTGCGAACGGTGCGCTGGCGCACGTCGGTGAGCGTACAGCCAGGCTGCTGCAGTGAAATGCCCGGCCTCCGGGCGCGCTGCGCGTTTTCCGCATCCGGCAGCAGCCGCGCGCGGTGGATGCGGATCGCTGCCAGCTCCGCGGCTGTCCTGTCTCTGCTCGATCGCGGCGCGCGCGGTCGGCAGCGCGTCACTGCCGCGCGCACTTCACGACGGCAGCCGCACGCGGATGCCGTCCGTGGCAAGGCACGCCGCCGCCGGTGCACGCTGCTGCACCCACATATTGCCCATGATCCGGTCCAGCCCGCGGTCCAGGCCGGTCACCAGCCCCGCACCGGGGGTAAAGGTCAGCTCGCCGAAATAGACCTGCCCGTGCTGGATATACCAGTCCACCCGCACGTAATCGAAGTCGCTTGCCAGCTGCTTGCTCAGCCCCAGCGCCTGTTCCAGCAGCGCCGGCGTGCACGGGGGCGCCCGCCCGTCGTCGCGGATGCGGTGGAAGGCCTCGTGCAGGTTGCCGACAAAGAAGGTCATGCCCAGCTTCGGCGTGTCGAAGCGCCCATAGATCACCTGCAGCACGTACTGAAAACTGCCGTCTACCTGCCGGAACATGTGGAACTTGTAGTCCACCGGCACCTGCTGCGCATCGCCGATGTACTGCTCCACCAGAATGCGCGGCGGAATATCGCGGTAATGGATCTCGCGCACCTTGTCGGAGAAGTCGGTGCGCAGCCATTGGTCGCAGCGCTCGATGATGCGGCGCTTTTGCTGCGCATCCGGCTCATCGCGCACCACCTCCACCATCGCCGCACCGTGGTTGGCCTTGATCACGGTCTGCCGCCACTGCGGCAGGCGCACCAGCTCCTGCGGGTCGGTGGTGTCCAGCAGCAGCGGGATCAGGTGCGCCTCGCCGATCCTGGCCGCCACATACGGGCGCACCGCAAACTTGTCTGCCAGCCGGCGGTACAGCGGGTAATCACCGTGCACGCACTTGCGGTAGAGCACCTTCTCGTTGAAGCAGGTGGGGTTGTACAGGTTGGGCAGCCGCCCGAAGGTATTCAGGAAATACAGCCGGTCCTGATGCCGCCACGGCAGTGTCCTGACCAGGCGGCGCGCGCCTTTGCGCAGCAGCCGTTTGAGGTTGGGGCTGTCTGGCTGCGGCACCGGTGCCGGCGACAAACGTACCGGCCGGTTGTCGGTAAACGGGGTTTCCAACGCAGGCAACAGCGTGGCCCAGCCCCGCCCGGCACTGCCTGGCGCGCCCAGCGGCTGCGCCTGCAGCCCCATTCTGTGATCGGTCATGACAGCTCCCTCTTCCGGTCGATAAGTGCGGTGTGCGTCACATTAAAATGTGACGGAACGCACGGTATATCTAATGGGTGAGACGAGGGTGGCAAAACGTCCCAACCGGCCCGATGACGCAAAGAAACCGGCGCTTACGCCTAATCGGGCCGGTTCGGGCCGGTCGTCGGCAGCAAGGGCGGCGCCGCGCAGCAACCGGCACGGCAAGGCGCGCTGCCCGGTGGCAGTGGAATGCAGGGGCTGTCCGGCAAAGCAGGCGCATCGGGCAGGGCCGCACGCGCAGGCAGCGGCCGCTTGCAGGCGCGGCAACAGAAGGTGGGTCTTTCACCGGGTAGCAGGCGGCTCCTACACGGCCGTGCATGGACCAGGCGCGGCCCGACCAAGGCGGCCCGTTCGCCAGAGGTGACAGGCCGCGCCGCCCGGCAACGCAGGGGCCGGCCCCCCCATGGCGCCGGCCCATCGCAGGCGTACCCTACGGCCTCAGCCGCCGACCACAGGGAGCCTGGCCACCATGACGATCACCATCACCGCCTTCGAGCGCTCGCCCGATGGTGGCCAAGGCCTGGTGCGCGACACCCGCCTGCGCTGGGCGCTGGAAGAAGTGGGCCAACCGTACGAAGTGCGCCTGCTGCCGTTCCGCGCGCTCAAGCAACCGGCGCACCTGGCCATCCACCCGTTCGGCCAGATTCCCACCTTCGAGCACGGCGAGCTGGCGCTTTTCGAAACCGGCGCCATCGTGCTGCACATCGCCCAGCGCTACCCCGGCCTGCTGCCGCACGACGACAACGCCCGCGCCCGCGCCATCGCCTGGATGTTTGCCGCACTCAACACCGTCGAGCCGCCCATGCTGGAGCTGGGCAACGCCCTGCTGCTGGAAGCCGACAAACCCTGGATGGCAGAGCGCCTGCCGCTGTTGCACAAGCGCATCCAGCGCCGCCTGCAGCACCTGGGCGACTCCCTGGGCAGCAACCCCTGGCTGGAAGGCGAGTTCAGTGCCGGCGACCTGCTCATGATCTCGGTGCTCATCCGCATCAAGCTCACCGGCCTGCTGGATGGATTTGCCAACCTGCAGGACTATGTCACCCGCGGCGAACAGCGCCCCGCCTATCAACGCGCATTTGCCGCGCAGTGGGCCATCAATGGCGATGGCACTGCGCCACCAGTGCGCCCAGACCGGCCTTGACCACGGCGCCACTGCGCGCCAAGGTGCGCCAGCCCCCAGCAATGCACGACCAACGCGGTGGCGCCGCGCCTTGCGCTACCGCACACACACGGAGAGTGAGATGACACCAACCCGCAGCATGTGCATGGCACTGTTTGCCGCCGTCCTGGCTGGCCGCACAAACGCGCAGCACCACGCCCAGGCTGATGCGGCGCCCACCACCCAACCGCCACGCAGCGATGCCTCCACGGCCGGTGGCAGCGCCGCACCGGGCAAGGCAACGCCAGCAGCCGGCAACCGTGCAGCCAGCACCGCTGCCGGCATAACGCCCTACCTGTGCGAGCGCGGCGTCAACGCCTGCGCCAGCAGTGGGCCACTGGTGGCCGACACGCAGGCAGAAGCGCGCTGGCTGCTGGCCCACGGCTACCCCTCGCAGACCGAAGCTGCCCGCCTGGGCGGCATGGACCTGGCCCAGCTAAACGCCGAATCGCAGGCAGGCAACCAGGCGGCAACAGTGCGCTACGGCGTCAAGACAGCGCTGAGTGGCCGCTTCGCTCAGGGCCTGGCCATCCTGAGCAACGCCGCAGCCAGCGGAAACCTCTATGCGTATTACGGCCTGTCCGAGGTCTACGCCGGCCATACCCCGCACACCAATCGCGTGGATAGCGCGGCCTACCTGCGGCTGGCGTACCTGCTGGGCGACCGCAAGGCGTCCACTGCGCTTGCAGCGCAGGGCTTGAGCGGCGTCGAACATATCGCCGTAGACGAGCGCGCCGCCTCGCTGTACCAAACCTACGCCAAGAACCGGCCACCGTCTCCACGGCCGTTTGAATAACCTAGTGCCTCGTCAGGCACGTCCCGGATGTCGGCTGCCCGGCAAACCCACATCGCAGCGCGCCGATGCGCGGCCTTCAACGCATGCGCTCGCCAAACACCGGCCCGCCGAGTGCTTCACGGGCGCCGGCCCGGCTGCATTGATGCCTTGCCACCTGCCACACTCAACCTGGGGCACATGCTGTCAGCCGAGCATCATGCCGATGCCTCAGGCCGCCTGCGCCACAGTGGCATCAGCGCCAGTAGCCCAAGCAGCGGGCCGGGCAGCAGCACCCACGCAACGTGCAGCCCCAGCGTCTCCATCAGCCGTGTGGTCAGGCCGATCGCCACCACCGTGATCGCAAAGCCGATCGCGTTCTGTATCGACAGGGCACTGCCCACGATCGCAGGCGGGCAGGCGCGTGCGGCCAATGCCGAAAACTGCGGCGAGTCCGCCACCACGCTGGCGCCCCACACCAGCATCAGCGCCAACCCCGCGTAAGCCGACAAGGCCCCCACCCACGGCAACGCCAGGCAACACAGTGCCGACACCAGCAACGCCAACGCCGCCACCCGCGCGCTGCCGATGCGTGCACTCAACTGCCCGCCCAGTACGCAGCCCACCGCTCCGGCGGCAATCACCGCAAACGCCAGTGCGGCCGTACTCACCCCAAGCGCCTGCGCCAACCCTGCGCGCGCGATCAGCAGCGGCGTCAGCGTCCACAGCGCATACAACTCCCACATATGGCCGAAGTAGCCAAAGGCGGCCGCACGGAAGTCCTTCAATGCAAACGCCTGCAACACCGCGCCGAATGCCAGCCTGCCGCCAGCACCTTGCGGCGCGGACGCGCCGTGCCCCAGGCGCAGGATCATCAACGCTGCAATCACCGCCAGTGTCGATGCCACCACCATCGGCGTCTGCCACGGCATTGCGCCGCCCAGCGCCTTGATACCCTGCGGTAACGCCGTGCCCAGCGTCAGCATGCCCACCAGCCACGCCAGTGCCTTGCCCGCATGCTGCGGCGCCCACTGCACCACCAGCTTCATCCCGATCGGGTAGACGCCCGCCAGGCTCAGCCCCACCGCAAAGCGCCACACCATCCCAGTGGTCACATCGCTGGCAAACACCGCAAAGCCCAGGTTGCACGCCGCACCCGCAAATGCACAGCCGGCAAAGATGCGGCTGGCCGCAAACCGGTCTGCCAAGCCGCTGAGCGCCAAGCCCAACGTGCCCAGGATAAAACCCACCTGCGTGGCCATGGTCAGCAAACCGATCGCCGATGTACCCACGCCCCACTGCCGCATCAAGTCGTCGGCCGCGCTATTGGCGGAAAACCATAACGAGGTACCCAGCAGCTGCGCCACGATGATCGCCACCAGTGCAGCGCGGGGTCGCATGGAGGCTGGCTCGGCAAGCGTCATGGCATACGCCTCGTGGCTGCAGGGCGCAGTCTCCACAGCGGATGCGGCGCCGAAGGTGGGCAATGTCCAGGGCCTGTAGAGCGGTGGCGTGGGATCTGCCGGCCGCGTCAGGCACCGGGGCGGCATCACCGTCATCAACCTTGGACTGTAGACCCCAATGCTACTCGAGTGGGAAGCCCGCATGCCCAACACCCTCACCCTGATCAGCCACCCGCTGTGCCCGTTCGTGCAACGCGCCGCCATCGTGCTGCTGGAACACGCGGTTGCCTTCGAGCGCGTGGATATCGACCTGCACGCCAAGCCGGACTGGTTCCTGGCCCTGTCGCCCACCGGCAAGGTGCCGCTGCTGCGCATCGGCCAGCCGGACGGCAGCGTGCCACCCTGTTCGAGAGCGTGGTGATCTGCGACCACCTCGACGAGACCAGCGGCAGCACCAGCCTGTACCCGCGCGACCCGCTGCAACGTGCGCAGCACCGCGCCTGGATCGAGTTTGCCGCGCCCACGGTTGCCGACGCCTAGCAGTTCCTCAATGCCAGCGACCAGGCCAGCGCCGACACCGCCAGCGCCGCCTTCCGCGGCAAGCTGCAAACGCTCGAGCAGGCGCTGGGCCAGGGCCCGTATTTCGCCGGCCCCACGTTCGGCATGGTCGATGTGGTGTTCGCCCCGCTGCTGCGCTACTTCGGCCTGCTGCCCGCCGGTGTCTGTGCACCCATCTTTGAAGGGCTGCCGCGCATCGGCGCCTGGCGCGCCGCCCTGGCCGCCCGGCCCAGCGTCATCGGCGCGGTGGGGCAGGACTACGCCAGCCGCTTCCAGCAGCATCTGCACAGGCAGCGCGCCCTGCTGGCAGAGGCGGTGTGTGTGCCGGCGTAAGCAGCCAACGGCTCCATGAAGGATTGGCCGCAATCGCATGCCTGCCCAACCAACTGACCTCATTGCTACGGGCTTGCACCGTAGTAGTCAGGGAGAAACAGCCGGCCTTGCGCCGGTTTTTTCATTTCAGGCAAGCACAAGTGGCAACGCCAAGGACGCGGGTCCGTCGTAATGGACGGCTAACCCGTATTACGGATGTCTGCGGAAGACACTGACAAGCGCTTGAAGCTGATGGTCTTGCAGTATCTGCCGCATCGCGCGCTGTAACCAGACTTGTGCGGCCAACTTAATCGGCCTAGCGTCGCCTGGCCGCCATTCCGGTGGCGAGGAGGTCACACGCATGGCGACCAACGAGAAAACCGGCCCGAAAGCGGCCAAGGCTGCAAGCAAGGTCTTGCGTAGCGGCAACACCGGCAAGGATTCAAAAACAGCGGCCGCGTCCGCTTTGAGTCAAGCACCGGACAAGAAAAGCAAAAAGAAGTAAGCGAGCGCTGCAGTAAATGAGTAGAGGCGTTGGCACAACGGCCGGCGTCTCTAGTCATGCAATTTAGTGCGTGCAATCACAGCGGATGACACCGCTGAGACAAAATGTCGGGTACCCCGCTGACAAAGCCACTACATAACGGTAGTGTGCAAGTTGGAACGGGGGTTTCATGCATGGGATGCAAACGGGGAAGTACCGGGCTTACGGCTTTGCGGTCACTACCATGGCCGCTCGGGTTCGCTGTGGGCGCTGGTGCTTTTTTCGTTATCCGTACCGGCGCGCCATCGCTACTGTCGCACCTAACAGGCTGCTGAAATACCAGCCGCGACGCGAGGCGCAACCAGCGGAATTTTCCAGTACATGTCAGAAGTGGCGAACAATTGACCATGCAG